>CAMBRK010000020.1 GCA_945870185.1 Aureispira sp. CCB-QB1
GATCTAAACTTAGATCAGCTAGGTTTATTGTTGTGCATTCCCGACCTACCCATCCCTTTCGGGTTCCTTCACTTCTCGCATTGTCATGCTCGACCATAAAGGATCGTTCAGTCCTGCATTTTTCTATCGCGCTGATTATCAATGGTTAATTTTTAGTGCTTTGCCTTGGCGATAGACGCACTTTTGCTGCCCACCCGCTAGCGGTTCACTACGTCAAAGGCTTTGCCTTTGGTGCTTTGCACTTCACTTCGTTCTTATTCTCTATCGCTTGTTTTTTGAAATATATCCTAGACCTAAAGCAATAACTTTTTTGAAAGAATTTGACTTTTTCAGCAAGCCCTAGATAAACTTAAAGAGGAGTGAACATATTCATGCTTTGATTTATATCAATTGTAATATAAATGTCAGTAATCTACACGACTGTTTATTGTTTCGCTGTTTTTTATGGTATTCAATTTAATATTTGGGTACTATGCATCCCGAGTAAATTTCCCATCTATTTTCCTTAATATTCCCAAAGGATTGATATTTTTAAGTTCGTCGGGTAAAAGGTAGTCAGGACAATCCTGATAACAAACCGGCCTTACCCACCTCTGTATGGCATCCATGCCCACTGACGTAAATCTTGCATCAGTTGCAGCAGGGTAGGGACCACCGTGCACAGTGGCATTTCCTACTTCTACACCCGTAGGTACAAAATTGAAAACGATACGTCCCGCCACATTTTTTGCAATATTAAGGATATCTTGATTGGTTTCTAAGTCATGGTGAGTTCCGATGATGGTGGTCGTTAACTGACCTTTTAAGTTTTTGTATATTTCTACCAATTGGTCTTTATTTTCACAGACCACTATGAGTGAAAATGGTCCAAAAATCTCATGATGTAGATTAACATTTTTTAAGAATGCATCTCCCGTAACTCTGGCTAAAACTGGACTTGCTATTAATTCACCTTCAGCATGGGCGTGATAGATAGTTTCCACATCATGGTTATACAGTACGTTAGATAGCGCCTGAGTATAATTTTTATGAATACCTTGATGCAACATTTTATAGGCTGGTGTCAGAGACAATTCTAAGGCAAGGAGGCTCGTAAAATGATTAAGAGCACTACTTTTGATACCTAACATGATCCCTGGATTGGTACAAAATTGGCCCACACCAATAGTAATCGAACCAGCAAATGCTTTTGCATATTCTTTGGCATCATGTCGAAGGGCATCTTTTAGTAAAATCACAGGATTAGTACTTCCCATCTCTGAAAACACAGGGATCGGAGTGGCCCTTTGTTGCGCATAGTCAAAGATAGCCCTTCCACCTGATAAGCTTCCAGTAAAGCCTACTCCGGCGGTAAGTGGATGTTGGGTCAGTATTTTGCCCATTTCAAAAGACTCTCCTTCTACATGTTGGAATACATGAGGATGGACACCACAAATGGCTATTGCCTTTTTTATAGCACTTGTCACCAGTGCTGAGGTTTTAGGGTGAGCAGGATGACCTTTTACGATTACCGAGCAGCCGGCAGCAAGAGCAGAAGCGGTATCACCACCTGCTGTAGAGTAAGCCAATGGAAAATTTGAAGCACCGAATACTAAAATGGGCCCTAGAGCAATGGACATTTTGCGCATATCAGGTTTTGGCATCGGTTTCCTGTCGGGCGAAGCTTTGTCTATAACCGCATTTACCCAAGAACCTTCAACTACTAAGTCTCCAAAAGCACGCAATTGTCCACATGTCCTAGCTCTTTCTCCTGCGAAACGAGCAGTAGGTAGATTGGTTTCTTCTGAAGCTGTTGTTAAAAGCTCCTCACCCAGGGCTTCAATTTCGTCAGCTATAGTACATAAGAATTTCTTTTTATCTTTTCCGGATATATTTTGGTAGCTCAAAAAGGCATCATATGCCTGATCCATAATTTGATTAATTTCGTTTATCATGTCCTAGTATTTAAAGAGTTGGGAGTAAAGGCCTTTTGGCTTGAGATGATTTAATGATATGTTCGACTGCTGCTCTTTCTTCGCCAGTTAAAGTTAGTCTAGGTGCCCTGACGTACTCGGTACCTATGCCTTCATGAAATTCAGCCAGTTTTATATATTGAACGAGCTTAGCATGAATATCTAATTCTAATAGTGGTAAAAACCATCTGTAAATAAGCCTTGCTTCTTCTATTCTACCAGCCTGAATCAATTTGAAAATAGTCACTGTCTCTTTTGGATAAGCACAAACCAATCCAGCAACCCAGCCATCAGCTCCCATGACGAGTTCTTCCATGGCTAGGGTGTCTACACCGCAAAGTATCTTTAATCTATCTCCAAAACGATTAGCCAAACGAGTGACATTAGAAATATCTCGGGTAGATTCCTTGATAGCTTGTATATTAGTACATGAGATCAATTCTTCAAACATGTCCAAAGTAACTTCTGTTTTGTAGTCAACTGGATTGTTGTAAATCATTATGGGTAAATTTACATGATCAGCTACAGCTTTGAAATAAGTTACACACTCTCTGTGGTCCGGTTTATATCTCATAGGTGGCAACATCATCAGTCCTTTGGCTCCCCAGTCTTGAGCCAGCGTCGCTTGACGAACGGCTTCTTTAGTAGAGCCCTCGGCAATATTCAGGATTACCGGAATAGTACCACCTACATAGTTTAAAGTCTCTTTGACCAAGACTTCTTTTTCAGTCTCAGTAAGCGTACTGGATTCACCTAAGGTTCCACCCAATATAATGCCATGAACTCCAGCATCCAATTGTGCCTGTAGATTTTTTAAGTACATTTGTATATCTATGGCTTCATGGATATCAAACTTGGTGGTAAGTGCAGGGAAAACTCCAGACCAATTCATTTGTTAAAAATTTTCACAAAAATAGATAATTTGTAGTATTGAATGTCTTTTTGCATAAATAGAATTTTATACACAGATGAAATGAGCATGAACCCACCTTAGTGGAATCTGCATTTCCGTCAGGGAGGCCTGTCCGTTTTCTATAGTTTAACCAATTACTGAAAGATTTTCGGTGTCTTTATGTGATCATGTTTAATGAAAATATCGGTATCTGATCTCTGTTGGCTTTATTTCTAGAACTCAAATTTTAAATTTTAAACACAAACAATAGACGAAGCTTTAGCCTAGAAGTAGGAATAAATTTTCGATTTTAGAATACAAATCATATATTGCTTCAAAAGCTGAAGATAATTTTTTATCTAAAATTAAGATATAAAGTTAACAAGATGTAAATTTTTTATTTTAGTTATATGATGTATTATGATAATATCAAAGTCATTGTAAATTATTTGAATAGTGCAGATTTGGAGCTTGGGTGTTTAAGCATTTAAAAAATGATGGATTTTGTTGTAGTATTTTAATTCAATGAAAATTTGGATAAGTAAACTTGATATACTAATTTTACACTGTTTTTAATTTCAAAGTTGCTTCCCAGTTTTCGGACCATTCATTTTTTTATAAATGGTCAAATAAAATATTGTACAATGAAAAACGTAAAATACGTTTACAACGAACATACTTTACAGTACGAGGAGTACAAAACATCACCCAAAGAGAAGTTTAGAAAAAGTTTATTTTTTATATCATCAGCTCTTGTTACATCGGTAATTATATTTGTATTAGCATATTATTATTTTCCCACTCCCAAAGAGCGAGTTTTGGAGAAAGAAAAGGAGGCTACAGAATTTTATCTAACTCAGCTTCAGGAAGAGTTTGATTTTTTGTCACAAAAAGTTGAAGGTCTTCATGAAAAAGACAATCAAATCAATAGAATGATTCTTGGTGCCAAACCCATAGATGATGGTATATGGAACGGTGGTATTGGTGGTCATGATAAGTATAAAGGACTCGAAAATTTTAAAATCACTGGAGAGCTTATTAAAAGTAATCTAGCTAGGGTAGACATTTTAAAATTAAAAGTAGATATCCAAAAAAGATCATTGGATAGTCTATATGAAGTGGCAGTAACCAAGGAGAAAAAATTGGCGTCTATACCTTCTATTAAACCTGTCAAAGAAACTGACCTTAAGAAAAGTGTTAAGTTCCTATCAGGTTTTGGCATGAGAATACATCCGATTCATAAGTTGAGAAGATTTCATAAAGGAATAGATTTCACTGCTCCTAAGGGAACTCACATACAAGCTACAGGAGATGGCAAGGTAGTATCTATTAATAAAACTGGTAGTGGCTATGGTAAACATCTTATGATTGATCATGGGTATGGATATAAGTCGCTTTACGCGCACATGCATGCTATCAGCGTCAAGGAAGGCGAAATTGTAAAGAAAGGACAAAAAATTGGATTAGTAGGTAATACCGGATCGTCTACAGGAGATCATTTACATTATGAAATATGGTTAAATGGCGTTGCCATAAACCCTATAGATTTTTGTTTGGATGGTCTTACAGCTAAAGAATATCAAGAATTGGTCAAAAGAGCTGCTACGGATAATCAGTCATTGGATTAGTATTTAAAAAGATGTAAAAAAGATTGCGTCAAGTTTATTTTGACTTGAAGCATTTTTTTTGGTTAAAATTGAGTTAAAGAGGTATATACCTATATCTTTTTATTTAGTTTTACGTCTTCATCATAACAAATTAAATTTAAGTCATGTCTTTTAGATCAAAATTTTCAACCCTACTTTTTGTATGTTTTACTTTTGTGGTAAATGCTAGTAATAATCCTTTTCCCTCTATAAATATCAAATCGCTAGATGGGAAGGCTGTCAATACAGACACTTACACTAAAAATGGCAAAATCACTGTGGTCTCTTTTTGGGCAACTTGGTGTACGCCTTGCAAAAGAGAACTTGATGTGATCAACGAAGTATACGCAGATTGGGTAGAAAAGTATGACTTGCAACTTTTAGCTATTACGATAGATGATGTGAGGGGAATAACCAAAGTACCGGCAATGGTCCAGAGCAAAGGTTGGGAATTTACCGTTTTGGCTGACACAAAGCAAGAATTACAACAAGCTTTAAATTTTCAAACCATACCACAGACTTTCTTACTCAACGACAAAGGCGAAATAGTCTATTCACACAATGGATATAATCCTGGAGACGAAATTGAGTTAGAAAAAAAAATTGCTGCACTTTTAGAGAAAAAGTAAACAGTACATTATAAGGTGATCAAAGTGACGAAATCAAGTTGTCTTTTTAATCACTTTTTTTATTGTCTAATTAAAGTTTTGATCTTATTGATTTAAATTCCCGCTTTCTAAATTATTGAACAACTAATATCTATTCATTGGTGGTTTAGTTTTACTTTATTTTCTTTTGTCCACGCTAAAGTCGTGGCAGGCTTTGACACAAAAGAAACAAACCTGTCACGTCTTTAGCGTGAAAGTCAAGCCTGCTTGCCCTGACGGTACGGCGAGGCAGGGCTTTTTCCTTTTCTTAACGCCACAACTTCAAAAAATAGCTAAACATACCTGTCACGTCTTCAGCGTGAAAAAACCTGCCCGCCTATTACGTAGTGGTCAGGCGGGCTCGACTTTGGATTCGGCTCGCCGCAATAACCATTTGTTGAACTTTGTTAATTTCGACTCGATTTAAATATTCGTTCACGCTAAAGACGTGACAAGTCTTGGCTCAGGCAGTTTTCTGTTTTTAACGCTATTTTTCAAAGTTTTGACTAAAAATGAAAAGGCCCATTGTCCCTTGCTTTATTATTCCATATAATTGTTAATTCTTTATTTGGGTTTTTATAAGAACAAGGTAAAATCAGGTTAATTATTTGAACTTATTATGTTATATTAATAAATTGTAATTATTTGTAAATGCAAAAACTTCAGTTGTCTAATCCAATTTTTGAAGGATACCTTTTTCTTTCATCACTCCTTCAATATCGCTTGAAGTTCTGGGTACAAATTCAGACAAATTTTCTATTTTATCTTCTTTAATCAGGATATTGTCTTCTATTCTGATAGCGATATTCCACCATTTTTTATCTGTAGGACTATTTTCAGGTATATAGATGCCTGGTTCTACGGTGATCACCATGCCTGGTTTTAAGGTCTTATACTCTCCTCTATCATGTACGTCCAAGCCCAAATGATGACTTACGCCATGAGGAAAGAATGGGTGATTTTCACCTTTTTTTACGATACCTAGTCGGATGAGGCCTTCATGAATAGTATTTCGACATGCTTGATCTATATCCTTAAATGTATTCCCTTTTTTTACAGCTTTGATACCTTCATCGAGTGCTAGTAGTACCAAATCATAGAGTTGTTTTTCTTCTTGATTAAAGAAACCTTTGGTAGGGACAGTGCGCGTGATATCACCTGTATAATTCTGGTACTCAGCTCCTACATCCATCAATACTAATCTATCCTTGATGAGGTCTTTATCATTGCTTGAGTAATGCAGAATACATCCATTATTGCCGGCACCCACGATAGGCAGATAGCCAGAATCTTCAGCTCCCATAGCCCGATGTATAAATTCGTGGACACCTTGGATTTGTCGTTCGGATACGCCAGGTTGTATGGATTTCATAGCTTCAATGTGGCCTTGACCTGATATTTTGATAGCATGCTTTAAAATGCCAATCTCTTCTTCAGTTTTGATCCCTCTTAATTGATGTAACCAAGCTTCAAGTTCTTCATTTTCAATTTTGTTTTGGGTTGCAATTTCATTTAATATGTTGATTAAGTCTTCGTTATATTCGTTATTTTCGAATTGTGGCCAGCTAGCGTAGACATGGGACAAATCAGCTAACAAGGGATTTATTTTTTTGAATTCCTGTATAGGTAATACCAACGTGGCACCAGATTTTTCTTTTGCACCTTCTTCTCCCAACATAAGGCCATGCCACAATTCTTCATCAGCATTTTTGGGTGATATCAGGATCACATCTTTTGCTTTTTGATTTTGAATAACTACATCATTTTTAAAAACAAGCAATATAACATTGGCTTCATGGATACCAGAAAAATAATATAAATCTGTATTTTGTTTGTACCTGTGTTCAGTGTCAGCTGATCTTGTTTGTTTGGGATTGCTTACAAAAATGGCGGCACTATTTTCAGGCATTTTGTTACGAAGTTGCTCTCGACGTTCCTTGTGGAAATCTTTAGTCAACCTTTTGGGTTGAGCCAAAATAGTGATCGTGAATAAAAATGCGGAAATACATAACAGGAGCTTTATAAAATGACAATTCATCATCAATGAAATTTAAGTAAAAGAATAGAAGCTAAAAATGACATGGTTTTATGCATTATTAATTGGATTTAATCCTGAAAAGTTGCAAAATGAAAACTGATTTTAGACTTAAGGTAAATAATAATAGATTTTTTGAGCTTACAAATGCTTACACAAACAAAAGTCCTTTATCTCTTAGCCATTGAAATACATCGGATTGCTTCCAATCTTCCCAAGCATAATGAGTGTGTTGCTCGAAATGGTGAATGAATTCAGAAGCTGAGACTTTTTCTTTATGTTCGATCATTTGGAGCATATCGATCCACCATTCACCGATAGTTTTTTCGCAATAAAGTGAGAAGTTTTCCTGCAGGCCAGAGAAAATGATTTCTACATATTCAAGGGAGCTTTCGCTATTTTTCTTTTTCTTGGTAGATATTTCTATCAGTTCTATAGCAGCGCCTCCGAGCCAAAGAACGATGTCGTTTGGCCTGATTTCTGGAGTTTTATCTTCACTTAACCAATTGTCAATAGTATGATTGGGAATTTTAGTTTTGGGGACTTTCATATCAAACCATATATCCAATGGCTCATCTAAACCAACTCCTTGCATATAATTGAAAAGAGAAACTTTAAGTCCTTCTGAAAAGTCCTCATGAGAAGCACCTGTAGGATCTGCATGGAAAAAATCATTCTCCGCAAATCCACCAAATTTGGGGCCTTCATGTATTACGCCAAAATCACTTGGATTGAGGCCTGCTGGACTGTGAGCTGTCATGGCAAATAAGTGCCAAAAACCTGAATGAATCACCTCAGCCCGAAACATTTGTCTTACCATTTCCAAGGAGTCGATCGTCTCTTGAGCAGTTTGAGTAGGAAAACCATACATCAGGTAGGTATGAACCATAATGCCAGCATCCGCAAATGCTTGTCCCACTCTGGCAACTTGAGCTACAGTAACCCCTTTTTTCATTTTTTCAAGTAGTCTGTCAGATGCTACTTCCAATCCTCCAGAAATAGCAATACATCCTGAAACTCTTAATAATTTGCAAAGATCTGGAGTAAAACTTTTTTCAAATCTGATATTGGCCCACCAAGAAACGATAAGACCGCGTTTGAGTATTTCTATTGCCAAATCGCGCATTAATGCAGGAGGTGCTGCCTCATCTACAAAATGAAAACCATTCATACCGGTTTGTTGCATGATATCTTCCATCCTTTGACAGAGTATAGTGGCACTGATGGGTTCGTATCGTTTGATATAATCTAGGGTTACATCACAAAACGAACATTTGCCCCAATAACAACCATGTGCCATGGTGAGCTTGTTCCACCATCCATCGCTCCACATTCGATGCATAGGGTTGACTACTTCTATTACTGACAGATATTGATCATGTTTGAGGTCACTATAATCAGGTGTACCCGTTTCTCTTTGTGGTATGTCCAATTCCTGAGACCCATTGATGTAAGTCACATTCCCACTTTCTAAACAAAATGTTCTTTTAAGCAGTGTTTTAGATCTACTTCCCTCTAAATATTGGATCAAATGCTGCAGTGGCGCTTCCCCATCATCCAAAGTTATAAAATCTGTAAACTCAAATACCCTCGGATCATAGATACTGCGCAGTTCTGTATTGGCATATCCTCCACCCATGCTTATTTTTACACTCGGAAAGTTTTCTTTAATCAATTGTCCGCACTTAAATGCACTGAATACATTGCCCGGGAAAGGCATCGTTATGCATACTAGATTAGGTAGGTCATTTTGCAAATATTTGGATAAGATTTTTTTCATGGTTTGTATGATAAAACTATCTTTTTCTTTTAAGGAAAGATGTAATTCATCAAAATGTGTGGCCGTCCTACCCAATCGTTCAGCATATCTGCTAAATCCAAAATAAGGGTCAATCGCTTCACTGATCAAATCTCCGATATCTTCAAGATAAAGTGTGGCGAGATGCCTGGCTTTGTCGTGTGTTCCCATAGTACCAAAAGCCCAATCTAGATCTTCCAGATTTTCAAAACGTGGACCTTTGGGCAAAAAACGATCCGCACAAATGGTCAGAGCAAGGGTCGGGTTTTTATTCTGGAGGAATTTAATAACCGCATCTATGGTTTGGGTGTATCTTTTTCTTTGTGAAAAGACTCGAAATGCATTATCTGAAAGTTCCAATTCATTATCTTCGATACTGTCAAAAATATGCTGTAGACCTTTACAAGAAAATATTTCTAAGATGACTTCTAGGCTCAAATCTATCTGGGTAGATGCTATGCTCAACGTATTTAGAAATCCTTTGATGTAAGAAGTAGCAGGATAAGCAGTATTGAGCTGCGTGAATGGAGGTGTTATAAGAAGTACTTTCAAGTCAAATTATTGAAGTGGCAAAGATAGGTAACTGCTTGGAGAATTTAGTTGTAGTTTCCTACAGTGTTTTTTTAGAATGAATAAAAAATAGGTTTATCCCACAATATTTGAATTAGGATTGTAAATTTGCACCAAAATTAACCATATGGCATCAGGAATATTTGCAGTTTTAGATGATATCGCTATCCTCATGGATGATGTCGTAATGATGAGTAAGCTAGCAACCAAAAAAACGGCAGGTATATTAGGCGATGACTTGGCGGTCAATGCAGAAAAGGCAACTGGTTTTGTGGCTTCAAGGGAACTGCCTGTACTTTGGGCGATTACTAAGGGATCATTTATTAATAAGTTGATCATTTTACCTATTGTATTTACATTGAATTATTTTGCACCTTTTCTGATCAAAATGATTTTGATTGCCGGAGGATTTTATCTGGCATATGAGGGAATTCATAAAATCTATGAAGTACTATTTCATAAAAAGTCAGACCCACAGGATTTTGAAGGTCCTGATTATAAAGTAGAAATAACAGATAATGAAAAGGAAAAAATTAAATCTGCAGTTACCACTGATTTTATCCTCTCTTTGGAAATAGTAATCATTGCTTTAGGTACAGTTTTGGACAAACCATTTCAGTTGCAGCTTATGACAGTAAGTATTGTAGCTTTAATAGCCACTGTTGGTGTTTATGGATTGGTAGCATTGATCGTGCGTATGGATGATTTTGGGCTCATGCTAATTAGTAAATCCAAAGGAAATAAACCTATTATAGCAATGGGTAATGGTTTTATTAGATTATTACCTATGATTATCAGACTGCTCAGCATTGTAGGTACCATTGCACTCATCCTAGTAGCAGGAGGTATTTTTGCACACAATATTGATGCTGTTCACGATATGATCCCACAAGCTGTCCCGACTATGATTTCAGAATTTATAGTTGGAATGATAGGAGGTACGATAGCTTTTATCATCATTTCGGGTGTCACTGCTGTGGTGAAAAAATTTAAGAAATAGGAATCGGACAAAGTGGTTGGTACTCATGGTATAGTTTGAATCACTATCTTTGCTGTAATAATCAACATCATTTGCACTTTTGATAGCCAAGCATCTCAAACTCACCCAATTTAGGAATTATGATTTTGAAACCATAACGTTTCATCCAAGAGTCAATGCCTTTACGGGACTCAATGGTATGGGCAAAACCAATATCTTGGATGCGCTATATTATTTATGTTTGGGGAAAAGTTATTTTTCTTCTTTGGACAAGAATGTGATCATGCAGGAAAAGGACTTCTTCCGGTTGGAAGGCCACTTTGTAAAGGATGATGATAACCCGTCTATTGTGGTCAAAAACAAAGCCGGGCAAAGAAAAGAAATAGAGATCTCTGGTAAAAAAGTAGATACTATTGCGGATCATGTGGGACAGTTCTTGTGTGTCATCATAGCTCCTGATGATGTCCAACTCATATTGGAAGGCAGTGAAGCCCGAAGAAATTTGTTAAATAATACCATAGTACAATCAGATAAGTCTTACTTAAATGATCTGCTGTTATACAATGGCTTGCTCAAACGTAGGAATGCGCTCTTAAAATCATTTACAGACCAAAAAATATGGGATGAATTACTCATCGAGTCCGTCACGGCACCTATGTTTGGTCCAGCACAAAAAATATACGAGGCCAGAAAAAAAATGGTGAACCAACTGCAGCCTATTTTTGCTGAAATATATGCTGAAGTTTCCGGCTCACAGGAGCAGTGTTCCATAACCTATCAAAGCCAAATAGCTGATCAAAATCTGGAATATCTGATGTATCAAAACTTGCCCAAAGATAAAATTTTGGGGCGTACGAGTGCAGGTATTCACAAAGATGATCTTGTTTTTGTGATGAATGGCCAACCGCTGCGTGCCTACGCTTCACAAGGGCAACTCAAGTCATTTGTTTTGGCGCTTAAGATTGCCCAATACAAGATGCTGGAAATCAATACCCAAGAGAAGCCTATACTCCTTCTGGATGATATCTTCGATAAGCTTGATCCCAATCGAGTAAGCCAATTATTAAAACTACTGGTAGACAAAGAGTTTGGTCAGATTTTTATCACGGATACAGACGAAGTCCGTACTCGCCAAGTATTGGATTTGAGTGGGTCAGATTATAGTATTTTTGGTGTGGAACAGGGTCAGGTTTCTCATCTATAAGTTTTGAAATGTTTGAATTCTTATACTTTCATTGGTAATCCATGAATGAGTTTTACGTGAAACGAGTTTGTTTAAGTTTGACAAATATGATTATTTATTTTTAGTGGTTTATGCTTTAATACATGATTTATATTTTTAATTTTGACCTATTGTTTAACTTTTAAGTACTTTAAGAATGAAAAAAATATTTTATATAGGTTTGATTTCATTTGCATTTCTTTCTTGCGGTAAAGATAATTGTTCTGCTGATGGATTTTTAGGCACTTGGAAAGGAACAAAGAATTGTACGACGAAGGGTGAATCCCAAGTTACTGTTCGATTTTATTCTTCGGGTTCAAATTACTACTTAGAAGGTGATTCTTTTTACCGAAAGGAAGTTAATATAAACGATTGTAGCTTCGAAGGAGGATTTAATTTTATAGTTTTAGGTGTAAAGGTTAAGGGCACTTTATCAATAGATGGTAAATCACTTACTTTTAAATCTGAGACAGGTCCAAGCACATCTTTGTTTACATGCACTTATGTGTTGCACAAGTAAAAATTAATATTTCTTTCATATCTTTCAAAAGGAAAATAATTTTCAAAATAATTTTTTAAAAAATCCCATTTCTACCAATGCATTATGCAAAGAATATTAGGAAGATATCAGGGTAACGAAAAAGGCCCGTTGGTAATCATCACAGCGGGTATGCACGGCAACGAACATGCTGGTGTGAGAGCTTTGGAACTGGTTTTTAAAATGCTCGAAGTAGAACCGATCACCAATCCATATTTTAAGTTTCAAGGATCAGTGATAGGATTGGTAGGTAACGTAAAAGCATTTGAACAAAGAAAGCGATATATAAATAAAGATATCAATAGGTGCTGGAATACAGCACATGTGGATTATATTTTGGCTTCACCTATAGAAAAATTATATGACGAAGACTTGGAAATCAGACAATTATTGGAAGCCATAGATGCGGAAATCCAATCAGCAGATGCGAAAGAAATCTTTTTGATGGATATACATACCACTTCTGCAGATGGGATTTTTAGTATTGCGTCACAAGATAAAAGAAGCATCGAATTGGCCAAACAATTGCCTGCACCTGTGGTATTGGGTCTGATGGATGGTATCAGTGGAACGACATTGCATTACTTTTCCGATCATTATAGAAATATACCTTGTACAGCTATGGCATTTGAAGGTGGTTTTCATGATGACCCACTTTCTGTCAATAGAATTATTGCGGCCATAATAAGTTTTTTCAGATCAGTTGGGTGTATCCAGTCTAATGATGTATCCACTACTCATGACTATATTTTGCGCCAATACAGTAAGGGCCTACCACATGCGGTTTATGTGAAGTACAAATACCATGTGGATGATAATAGTTTATGGGAAATGTTGCCAGGATTTAGTCATTTTGATCAAGTTTATCAAGGACAAAAACTTGCATATTATGATGGCATAGAAGTCTACTCACCTTTAAATGGTTATATATTGATGCCTTTATACCAATCTCAAGGTCATGATGGTTTCTTTGTATGTACCTTGGATAGATAAAAAAAAGACCTTAAAAAACTAGCTTTAAGGTCTTCTATAAAATCTACGTCTTATATCTATGTCCAAGCGCTAATAACACCTCCAACCAATGTTGCGCTCACCAACCAAGATCCTGCGTTGATAAAAATATATTTCCAGCTTTTTCTTTCAAAAAGTGCATTGGTACCTATCAAAGGTAGAGCCATAAAAATTCCTGTCATAGCTCCGTGCAATGCACCATGCTTAAAGGTACGAAACTCATTACCATATTTTGCCATAAAATCTGCAAAATAAAGATTGGTCTCACTGCCTGCTGTATCTACACCCAAATTGGCAAGAGTCCCATAAGCTCCCATTTGATGAACTACAATGGGAAGTATACCTCCAGCAAAAAGGATACTAAAAACCGTAGCTACACCATAGATTTTTGCCATGTTAGCGTCCTCTATTTTTTCTATGGTCATACCCGCTTCTTCCATCGATGCCTTTCCAAAAAGTGGACCATACCATAATGCACCCACAGCCATTGAGATAAATCCTGCTCCCCATCCTACTAAAAAAATTTAAATTTAAATTTAAATTTAAATGTTCCATAAAAATAATGTTTTGATTGATGTAAATATATTAAAATACTTTACATGCCGATCTTTTTTATTCAATTATTTATGGATTTTTAGACAGATGTACAGAATTGAAAATCAAGGTATTGACCCAGTGGATGTATAAATCTTTATTCTTTTCAAAAGCTTCCAAATGTTTGCCTTTACAAATGATAAATTTATTTTCCACAGTTAGATTGTCTTGAATTTGTTGTCCCATGGATATAGTAGTGAGATCGTCGTCTTCATTATAAATTAGTAGGGCAGAAACTACTCTGGATATTTTTTGGGTACTTTTGATATAGTCATGATTTTTATTGATCCCCGGTATTAAAAACATCAAGCTTCGCATCAGCATATGAAGTTTTGGGTTTCGTTTTTTATAATATGATAGATTGCTATCTAGACAATTTTCAATGATGATATGGTCCAAAAGGTGATCACGCGATGCCGTATAACTGATGACTTGGCTGGCACCAAAAGATATGCCATGCCCAATGAAACTGCTTTCAGGAAGAAGTACTTTAAAATGTTTTATAACTATGTCTAAGTCTTCTTCATATTTGAAGTTCACAAAAGCACTCATTCCAAAGCCATTAAAGTCAAAAATAACGACGTTTAAACCTAAGTCTATATACATTTGTGCATGACCGCGCTTCAAGAAAAATTGGCGGGACTCTGCAAGATACGGATGGCAAAGGATTACAGTTGGGAATTCAGGGTTTTGGATCTTGTAAATGCTGGAAATAGATTTTTCATCTTTTTGAATAATGGTATGATTCCATCCTGTTTCCAGAGCTGGCTTATGGATGAAGTTTTTACCACGAGGCATTAAGATGCTGTGAAACCTTTTTTTGATGGATGCCTTCAAGATTGATTCAGATAATATTACTTAATGAGTTAGGGTTGCGCACTAGCTTTTTTAGTCAATCTGTCTAAAATAAAAAGACAAATAAAAAGTATTGCCATGGGTATCAAGGTATAATAAAATGCTTGATTTGCACCTACCGTTTTGAAGAGCCATCCTATAATTCTCGAACCTAATGTGCCACCAAGAGCCGAAAATATTACTATAAGGCCAGTCATAGGACTATGCAAATTTTGAGGTAAGGCGCTCAGGACAACTGAATTGAGCAGTGGGTAGATGGGTGCAATAAATAAGCCAACCAAGGGGAAAGCATAGCCGATTAATGGAATGTCCAAAATTGAATTGATCTCAATCACTTGGATATGAAGGGTTTCTGGTAATACGAAAATCACCATTGCCATGGCTATAATCAAGCAAAAAGATAACACTTGTAGCCACGAGAATTTTTTGGTAGCAAAACCTGCCAAAATCCTGCCGACACCCAAGCTCACCGCAAGAATACTTGCCATCATGATGCTTACATTTTCAGGTAGTTTTAGTACTCTGTTGTTAAAAGTGGGCAACCATGTCATGATGCCTTGCTCTATCATCACAAATAAGAAAGCTGACAATACAAAAACCATGACCAGTATTTTAGACATCAGTCTCCACATTTGCATAAAGTCATCTTTAAGATTTGCTCCTTCGGCGATCTTACTTTTACTAAAATTTACTTTCCAAAGTAGCAAGAATGATAATATACACAATAGCGCAAGCAACGGATAAACATTGAGCCAACTATCAGGATTTGAGGTATTGTTGAAGGCTGGAAAAAGAAAGTATGCTAATGCAATCCCAAACATAAACACACCTTCAATACTACTCATCAAACTGTTGTGTTCTTTTGCATTTTGGGTAATCATACCTATAGAGCTGTAAACGGAGACTTTTATTAAAGCAAAAGATATACCTACTATAGCAAAAAGGACTCGAGCTGAGGTAAATGAATTACCCAGATACATCACAAAACAACCCACTGTGACTAAAGCTAAAGCAATCAACATTGCATATTTATACCCAATACGTGGTAGAAATGATGCTATTAAAAACGACACAATGGCTATAGGCAAATCTTTAAATAATTCTAATGTACTGGCTTGAATTTCATCCACTCCATATACTTGTTGTGACTTTAAAATGACTATACCCACGCTATTGAGCAGGATGGCAAAAACAAAATAATTGATATAAAGGGAAAGTCGAATGTTTTGAGACATCTAATTTTGATTTGCAACAAATGTATGCATAAATAAAATATTTTTGTATTCTTGCCCAAAATAAGTTGATGATCCAGCTATCCTTACCTGAAGACATTTTTTTTCCATTGTTTCAAGACCTGGCAATGAGCGTGATACTAGATGATGGGAAATCACTCGCGGATGCCATACCTTTATTTGAACCAATAGTCATTTTGGAAAACTATTTAAGCTCCAAGCATGATCCAAATTTCGACTTAAAAGCTTTTTTTGTTCAAAATTTTAAGGTTCAGGGTCCAGTTGAAGCATCAGCAATAGGTCATCAGCGAATGCCTATTTTAGAACATTTATCAGCACTTTGGGATCATCTTTACAGGCCAACATCTGTATCTGTTCCGGGTAGTACTTTGATCACGTTGCCATATCCCTATATCGTTCCCGGCGGTAGATTTAATGAGATTTATTATTGGGATAGTTATTTTACTATGTTGGGATTGAAGGTGTCAGGAAAATTTGATATCATCGAATCCATGATCAATAATTTTGCATGGATGGTGGATCACATCGGTTTTATTCCCAATGGCAATCGAACATATTTCTTAAGCAGGTCACAGCCACCTTTTTTTAGCTTGATGGCAGCATTATTGGCAGATGAAAAAGGTGATCATATTTATACAAAGTACATCACACATTTAGAAAAAGAATACGCTTGGTGGATGAAGCAAGGTGATGACCAAGTGCAACATTTGGTACTATTGGATGATGAAACCAAGCTCAATAGATACTACGATTTGCTCGAAACACCAAGGACAGAAATGTATTTGGCGGATACTCATCTAAGTCAAGATATGGACGAAGGTCATAAAAAGTCTTTTTATGGCCATATCAGAGCTGCCTGCGAATCTGGATGGGATTTTAGCAGCAGATGGTGTAGCGATCCTTTGGATTTAGATACTATTGAGACTTTAAACGTACTGCCTGTAGATCTAAATTGTCTTTTGTGTAATCTCGAGAAAACTTTGGCCAAAGCTTATCTAATCTCTGGGAATGATGAAAAACATGTTCTGTATTTACAATACTCAAATGAAAGAGCTGCTATGATCAATCATTATTTTTGGAATGAAGAATCAGGGTATTATTTTGATTATCATTTCAAAAATAGAAAACAAACCCATTCTATTCATGCTTCAGGGCTTTTTCCTTTGTTTTTTAATCTAGCATCACCTGATCAAGGCGCAAGAGCATTGGATTTTGTAGAAAAGAATTTACTAAAGGAAGGTGGTATCGTCACTACTACCGTACATAGTGGTCAGCAATGGGACGCTCCAAATGGTTGGGCACCACTACAATGGATTGCTTTCAGATCGGCACAAAATTACCATCATGATGATTTTGCTAATGAAATAGGAAAAAGATGGCTCGCCTTAAATGAAAAAGTCTATCAATCCACGGGTAAAATGATGGAAAAATATAATGTAGAAGATCTAACTCTTTTGAGCGGTGGCGGTGAATATCCTGTCCAAGACGGTTTTGGGTGGACTAATGGCGTTTACCTTGCTATGGATGATGCCATGAAGATTTTATAGCTTGCATATGTAACAATAGTAGCATCTATTTCAGTTGAATAAAATTACTTTTGCGTTTCTTTTTAAAAATTTGTGATAATGAAGGATAAAAAAATATGGAACGATTGGACCATCGTAATCATGATGTCTCTGACTTTGGGTTTAGCTCCTTTTGTTCCTGAGCCACATATATTGGGTAAAGTCAGGTGGATATTAGGTGGTGCTCATGGTATGAAACTGATAGATTGGGGAGACTTTTTGATGCACGCCATCCCTTTTATTTTATTGATCAGACTCATCATACTCAAAGTAATCGAAAAAATTCAGCCTGCTAGGCAACAGAAATGATCAGTTAAAGAACCATCATAATTGGGGCCTTTGTGTCACGATGATAAGACAAAGGCATAAAGATATCTTAGAATATATCAGTCATTGTAATCATGATGGTAGTAGGTCTACCGAATACGGCTTTTAGCGGCTGTATTCAAACCACTACTTGGTGCTTTAGTCAAAAGCTGAGGTATTGAACAATAGTAGAAAGGGCATTATAAAATGTCAGGTAAGTGTAAAGGAGTTGAATGAAAATGAACCACTGACGACGTATCGAAACCATTGAGCTGATGTGCCCACGAGCTACGATGAAAAATGCCAGGTGCATTACCGATATTGTACAACCAATAGAGGTTTGATAGTCGTCTAACCAAAGTTAAACCCGGATTATGCGTTAGAACTTCTCTTTAGCGGGAAGAAGCTAAAATGCAACCAGCCTGACCACTACATGGTAGGCGGGCAGGTAAATCAGCTATTTATATTCGAAAAGCGTAGCACCGCTACGGTTACAGAAGAAAAATAGTCCCCGCGGCGGATTCTGATTTGCAGACCTTGTCGAGCCAAAGGCACGAAGTTTAGCTTCGGAATACCTGCCTCGCCGTACCGTAGGGCAGGCAGGGATTTTCTAATGCATAATCCGGGTTTAATGCTTATTAAAAAAAATTATGCTGATGTTTTTTGCTACGCTAATGGCTTGGTTTTGCATCAATAAATTTGGAGATTTTTCTACTATATTTTACTTAATAGTTTCATCTTTTTTAGTGTTTAAGACTCTAGGTTATTTTGCACGCGTTAATTTTACAAAATCTGCATAAGTAGCTTTATGTAAGTGGCTGTATTTTGAGTGCCATTTAATTTAAATCATAAATAAGTTAAATGATATTCATTAATTATATAAATAAATGTTTATAAACTTTCAGTCATTTAATACATTTTATATCAAACAAAAATAAAATTAAATGACCAAAGTAACAATTGCAAAAGGGGACGGCATCGGTCCCGAAATCATGGATGCAACCCTTAAAATCATCATGGCCGCTGGTGCACAGATAGAAACGGAAGAGATAGAAGTAGGAGAAAAAGTGTATTTAGCTGGAAATACAGCTGGTATATCCCATGAGTCTTGGGACATTATCAGAAGAAATAAAATTTTCCTTAAGGCTCCTATTACTACTCCACAGGGCGGCGGATATAAAAGTTTAAATGTGACCACAAGAAAATTTTTAGGCCTTTATTCTAATGTCAGACCTTGTAGAAGCCTACACCCATTTATCAGTACAAAACATCCTGAAATGGATATTGTAATCGTTAGAGAAAATGAAGAAGATTTGTATGCAGGTATTGAACATCAGCAAACGGACGAGGTAGTACAATGCTTAAAATTGATCAGTAGACCAGGATGTGAAAAAATAGTTCGATATGCTTTTGAGTATGCAAAGCAACAAAAACGTAAAAAAGTAACCTGTTTTACAAAAGACAATATTATGAAGCAAACCGATGGTCTGTTTCATCAGGTTTTTGACGAAATTGCCAAAGAGTATCCAGAAATAGAAAATGAACATTGGATCATAGACATAGGGGCTGCAAAAATGGCAGATACTCCTGAAGTTTTTGATGTGATAGTTATGCCAAATTTATACGGTGATGTATTAAGCGATGTAGCTGCTCAAATAACTGGATCAGTCGGACTAGCTGGATCGGCAAATATAGGTGAAGAATGTGCCATGTTTGAAGCCATTCATGGTTCTGCTCCGAGAAGAGCAGGTCAAAACCTAGCCAACCCTTCTGGTTTATTACAAGGAGCCATTATGATGCTCAATCATCTTGGCCAAACGGATGTTGCTGAAAAAGTACAGAATGCTTGGTTGAAAACTTTGGAAGATGGTATTCATACATACGATATATATAATGATAAAGTAAGCAAGCAAAAAGTAGGAACTAAAGAATTTGCAGATGCTGTGATCCAAAACCTAGGTCAAAAGCCCAGAGTTTTGAAATCAGCCTCTTATTCAGAAAACGCCACGCCACTTTATCTTCCTAAATACCAAAGAAAACCAATGGGAGTTAAAAAACTTGAAGGGGTGGACTTATTTGTGCATTGGCCAGGCACAGAGCCTGATGTACTTGCAGCAGAAATTAAGAAACTTTCTGGTGATCGGTCTGAACTTATTATGATTACCAATCGCGGAATTAAAGTATGGCCTGATGGATTTAAAGAAACTTTTTGTACTGATCATTGGAGGTGTAGATTTAAACCCAAAGCAGATATTTCATTGAGCAAAGAAGACATTTTAGCGCTTTTGAGTGCAGCTACGGTAGCAAGTGTAGATGTTATCAAAACTGAAAATTTGTATTCTTTTGATGGTAAATCAGCTTATTCTCTTGGACAAGGACAATAATTATATCATGGAAATAAATTTATTAAATGGCACATTTTCAAAAAACGAAGCCTTGGATTTGATCACGCAAATGATTCAATTAAAGATATCGTTTCACGAAAATAAAATTTTGCACTCTTCTACTGAGGAAGATATCAAAAGCAGGGAGTCAAAAATTAAATTTCTACATTCTGAATTATACGGATTGAGAATGTTTTTGGAAGAAAATAACAAAGATGTTTCCTTGTTTTCAAAAATCGAAGTCAAATAGGCGATACTTTTTCATATAATAATTTAAGCGATGTACAGGGGCAAAACTTTACTTATTGTTACTAAACATGCAAAAGAACAAGTTATTGCCCCTGTTTTTGAAAAGGAGTTGGGTGTCAAATGTATTGTTTCTTCAGAAATAGATACGGATGCGCTGGGTACCTTTAGTGGCGAAATTGAAAGAGTAGATTCTCCGCTTCTAACAGCTAAAAAAAAGTGTTTACTGGGCTTGGATCGCTATGATGTTGATCTTGTTTTATCAAGTGAAGGCTCTTTCGGTCCTCATCCGCTTTATGTTTTTACCACAGTGAATGAAGAATATTTGTATTTTATGGATCAAAGTAACGGAGTCGAAATTAATGTTCAAGAGCTTAGTTTAAAAACAAATTTCAATCATGACATTATCCATTCTTGGCCCGAAATGAAAATATTTGCTGATAATATTGGCTTCCCTTCTCATAAAGTTTTACTCAAAAAATCTAAAAATGACTCAACACATACGGTAAAAGGTATTCAAACGTGGTCTGAATTGGAAAAATGGACTCAAGCATTCTTGGATACTAACCCTTCTTTTCATGTTGAAACTGATATGAGAGCATTTTGCAACCCTACCAGAATGGAAGTGATAGAAAAAGCAGCCCATAAACTTGCTAAAAAGATTCAATCATTATGTCCAAGTTGTGGCTTTCCTGGATTTGACATCACAGATGTAAAATATGGATTGCCTTGTAGCTGGTGTAATCGTCCTACAAGAATGGTGTATAGTAGTTTATCTGAGTGTATAAAATGTGGACATATGGAAGAAAATATCAACCCTGAAGGAAGCACACATGCAGATCCTGCTAATTGTGATTTTTGTAATCCTTAATAAAAAAAATCAAATGAGAGTAAATTCAAATAGTGTATCACAAATTCATCTCCTAAAACGACTCCCAGCTGAAAATCAGCTTTTTATTGTATGTCCATTTTCAAAAATAGAAAATCATTTCTGTTCAAAAAATGAATGTTTACCTTTTTTTATAACTAGACTTGGTGCATGTACTAATAGTATGGATCTGAGTACCCAAAATGCACTCCTTCATTTTATAAAAGAGCAAAATATTCTACAAATCATATTGGCAGTTTCTACAGAATGTGCTTTTATGGATAGAATTATTTCTCGCAAAAAGCTATTTGGATTAGCACCGGAAAAGACTATGGAAGATATATATATTGATCATTACAATAAAACTTTTAAATTTTTAGATACTAAAGACCAAAAAATTGAGCTAGCAAGGCTTTATGCAGATGATCAATTAAGTTCCTTCAAAAACCTAACATTTTTAAAACATTTTCTTAACCAATCCAACATTTCTTTTAATATAATGATTGTGGAAGAAGGACAACATTTTATCACACAAACGTTAAAACAATCAGTTGAAAATCAAGCTTGCTTTTCTGAGTACAGCCAACTTTAATCAATTTCATTTTTCTTTTTTTCAAAACTTTTGTGCAATAATCTAAATATTGTCTACCAAAACAATTTGCTGTGATGACAAAAGGGACAATCTAAAAGCGTTTTACTTTTGAATTATCCCTTTCGTATTGCTATTTCTTCTAACTTTGTTGTCGTACTTTTTTAAGTGACCTAACTGACGTTTTCATTTTCAACTTTGAGTATGGACATCCTTGACTGCCCTACCCGAAGGATCATTCATGTTTTTAAAGGCTGCATCCCATTCCAACGCTACAGGAGAACTACAAGCCACAGAAGGTACCGAAGGTACACAAAGTGCTGCTGATCTAGAAGGAAAATGAGATTCAAAAATACTTCTGTAATAATATTCCTCTTTGGAAGATGGCGTTTGGTCAGGAAATTTGAAAGCTGCGGACGCCAATTGTTCATCTGTTACGCTTTTCTGAACAAGATCTTTAAGCGTATCAATCCAATTATACCCTACACCATCACTAAATTGCTCCTTTTGTCTCCAAGCTATACTCTCAGGAAGAAGGTCTTCAAAAGCTTTGCGTAAAACCCATTTTTCGATCCTACCGTTACGTGGGAGTTTGTCTTCAGGATTGATCCGCATAGCAATATCTATAAACTCTTTATCCAAAAAAGGAACACGTCCTTCGACGCCCCAAGCAGCAAGCGATTTATTGGCTCTAAGATTGTCATAAAGATGCAACTTATCTAATTTTCTAACAGTTTCTTCGTGTAGTGCTTTAGCATTGGGGGCTTTGTGAAAATAAAGATATCCGCCGAAAATCTCGTCACTTCCTTCGCCACTGAGTACCATCTTGATACCCATAGATTTGATCACTCTAGCCATAAGAAACATAGGTGTTGATGCCCTGATGGTAGTAATATCGTATGTCTCCAGATGATAAATGACATCATTGATGGCGTCTAAGCCCTCTTGGATAGTGAAATTGATCTCATGATGAATCGAGCCTATGTGTTCTGCTACTTTTCTAGCAGCTATGAGATCAGGCGCATCCTTGAGTCCAACTGCAAAAGAATGCAATTGAGGATACCAAGCTTCAGATTTGTCTTGGGTCTCTATGCGCTTGGATGCAAACTTTTTGGCAACTGCAGATATGATAGAAGAATCCAAACCTCCAGATAATAAAACTCCATAAGGCACATCACTCATTAATTGTCTATGTACTGCATCTTCCAGACCTTTGCGGAGTGCTGCGATATCAGTCATGTTATCCTTTACATTTTCATAATCCATCCAGTCTCTCTGATACCATTTGTTCAATCCTGCATTTTTTGAATAATAATAGTGTCCTGGCAAGAATACTTCTATCTTATTACAGACACCTTCTAGTGCTTTAAGTTCTGAAGCTACATAATACTGACCAAATTCGTCCCATCCATGATACAAAGGTATGATGCCCATATGGTCTCTCGCCACCAAAAATATATCATTTTCTGCGTCATATAGCGCAAAACCAAAAATACCATTGAGTTCTTCCAGAAAATCAGGTCCTTTATCTCTGTATAAAGCCAATATAACTTCACAATCTGATTTCGTCAAAAAATTATATTTGCCCTCATATCTAGCTCGAATTTCAGTGTGATTATAAATTTCTCCATTTACTGCTAAAACTACCTTTCTATCTTCGGTATACAAAGGTTGGCCACCTGATTGTGGGTCTACAATAGCAAGTCTTTCGTGTGCCAGAATACTTTTTTCTCCGCAATAAATACCTGACCAATCCGGTCCTCGATGTCTTACCTTCTTTGCCATATTTATGGCTTGGGTTCTCATTTTTTCATTAGCTTCTTTGACATTAAAAATAGCTACAATACCGCACATACTTTTTATTTATTTAAATAATTTTTAATGAAATTATATTTTTTGAAGGGACAAAGTTAAACTAATAAATAAGTAATAATTGATAGATTCTATTGAAATGATCTAAATAATAGATATTTTATCAATACATTGCAAATTCATTAGATAATATCTAAAATATCATCAATATCTATAGAAAATACTGCGTTAATTTTAACAAAATAATGAGTAGTATAATGATAATATGACAATAGGGTATAAATGCATCAAATTTTAACAATTTTCAATTTCAAACGATCTGAAAATAAATCATTTATCTGTAAAAAATAAACTCCTGTATTCAAAATACTGATATCGATCTGTAGACTTTCTGGAAGATCACCAGTCATGACCAAACGCCCCATAATATCATAAATCTTGTATTGAGCATCATTTTTATTGAAATTGTGACTGATGTTTATATAATCATATACAGGGTTAGGATAAGTTGTAACCTGTGGTTCAATATCATATGTAGATGTGCTTGTACTACATGTTTTAAGATTACTTATCTGTGATGCGAAAAATTGCGCAAGGTTCTTTTCCCTTAAACCAAAATTATCATAAGCATGACATGGGTTCTGTACCTGATCCAAACAACTCCTTTCTCCAAATATAAAACTGTAAGGAAAATTAATTGTAGTGAACTCATTCTTTAAAGTAAAACCATAATTGTTTTTAGTATTCCACTGAGAAAAAGCTCTCGCTCCATAGAGTTTGATTTGATTATTGGTTATACCAAAACAATTATATCCATTGGTAAAACACCAGGATAATCCTGAATAGACAAAACTGCTATCAATCGGTACTACTAAATCACAGGGCTGATGAAATGAATAGATCACTGGTTTTTTTTTGCCCAAAGGAGTACTTTTTAGTAAATCACCCAGCATGGCTCCATACATATTGCCTATTCCTTTGATGGTAAAATTAAGTGTTGTAGGCTCAATACTGCCTTCAATGGTTCCTAAATCAGGTCGTTGTATCGGATTACTAAATGTTTTTCCTGAATTGTATATACATGAAAAACTATTGGCATTAGGTTTTGGTGTGACAGGTTGAGCAAATGTCTGACTAGGCCTTTCTGACTCCATATCCATTAATCCAGCTCCAAGTGCAACAAAAGCTCCAGCACTTTCACCAGCTACAAAAATATTATCGATGTCAACATTGACCTGTTCGTGTCTATTCACAAAGTACCTGATGGCACCTTTAGCGTCCTGAATCGCTCTATAATATGCTCGCGCCCACTCCGTGCTGTCTGTTGCAAAAACACAATTGTAATTGGGATATGCACAGTTCCACGCTCTATCATCAGAAACAAAACCCAATCTATAATTAATTGTAGCAGTCACATAACCACGTTTTGCAAAATTTTTACATAAGATTTGAATAGTTTGATCATCTTTTGATCCAGCTAAAAAAGCACCACCATGTATCCATAATAGTAGTGGCCGCTTGGATGGATTTTCATTTGCACTGCATATAGGCTGATAAATATCCATAGTCAATGTTTTTGAATCCCCATTAAAATCCACAGCACTACCATAGGGCACATTCAGCAAACTATCATACTTATATTGGTAGTTTATCCATTGTTGAGCTATAATAAAAGTAGAAGGAATTAGCGATAAAAAAATAACTATTAAATTTTTCATGAGCATCTCTTATGTCTTTAATGATACATAATTCTCATAACGAAGAAATAAATGGAAAAATTTAAAAAATAACAAGAAACTTGCGTAATAACTAATCTTTTATTTATTATTACAAGAAGCATCATTACAAAAAATAGCTATAATAAGACATTAAAATAAGAATCTAGACATTATATATTATGGATAAGATCGAATTTACTATCCATTTAAGTAACACTTTTTCTGAATATGATAAGTATTCTTAGCATTAATTCTTAAGAAAATTTTTAGTTTATTAAAATATCATACGTGTTGTGTTTTTGTTTTCAACATAGATATCAGAAAATGCATACTACCGAAGATTACTCCCGAAAAAAGAAGATTTGAAATTAATGTAGTTCTTAAAAATGGCAAACCAGCCACATAAGAAGACATTAATCCTGTAAAATCCTTAGAATAAATAGAAGTAAGACTTACCCACGATCCGAAATTGGTAATTAAATAGAAAACAACTGAAGATACAATAGCTGCAATCATCACATTTTTGAAATTGATTTTATTTAATACTTTTTGAGCAATCAAAACTATGAGCATAATCGCTATTATATTAAAAAGCATGTAGTTGCTCCATAATACCAAACCATCATGATTTGGGAAAAAAGATCTTGCTACTGTATTATTGATAATGAAGTCTGCGAAATACATTGTAACCACCGGAATAAAATAAGGCAACCAAGTTCTCCCTAAATATGCAGCCCCAAAAATGGCTATAGTTTCTGTAGGTGTAAAGTTAGGTAGGTGTGGAATTAACCTAGCACATGAGCCAATTATAATAAGTACTATGGCTAAAAACGTATTGGACTTTGTATTCATAAGAACATAAATTATGATGCAAAGATAGATTTTTATCATGTTATCTTAAATAATTAGCCAATAAATCTTATTTTTATCTTCTCAGAATAGACCTTTTTTCTGTTTTGATAAGCATCTTGAATAAATGATCATAAAATTGTTTTGATCAACATTAAAATCAAAAAAAAAATCCAAAAAAGAACTGTAAAAGATTTTCAACATAAGAAGTACTTATTTTGTTATAAGTAAAAGAAAGTATTAATATCTACTTTTTTTAGCAACTTTGCATTCAAAAATAATAAATCATAAAAATCATGAGTGATCAAAATGAAAATAAATGTCCATTTTCAGGACATTTAAAAAAATCTGTGGCTGGAAGTGGTACAGACAATAAAGATTGGTGGCCTAATCAATTAAAATTAAATATTCTACGTCAGCACGCTTCATTATCCAATCCTATGGAAGAAGCATTTGACTATGCTAATGAATTCAACAGTGTGGACTTAGCAGAACTTAAAAAAGATATCTATAATCTGATGACCAATTCTCAGGATTGGTGGCCTGCCGACTATGGGCATTATGGTCCATTTTTCATCAGAATGACTTGGCATAGTGCGGGTACTTATAGAATTCAAGATGGAAGAGGTGGCGCAGGTAGCGGAACACAGCGTTTTGCTCCACTCAATAGCTGGCCTGATAATACCAATTTAGATAAAGCAAGATTATTACTTTGGCCTGTAAAGCAGAAATATGGTAAAAAAGTATCTTGGGCAGACTTGATGGTACTTGCAGGAAATTGTGCACTGGAATCAATGGGCTTCCAAACGTATGGTTTTGCAGGAGGGAGAGAAGATGTGTGGGAACCTGAACAAGACATATATTGGGGTTCTGAAAAAGAATGGTTGGACGATAAACGATATTCGGGAGATAGAGACCTAGAAAATCCATTAGCCGCTGTACAAATGGGGCTGATTTATGTAAACCCAGAAGGACCTAATGGAAATCCGGATCCAATGCTCTCAGCAAGAGATATCAGAGAGACTTTTGCACGCATGGCTATGAATGACGAAGAAACGGTGGCATTGATTGCAGGTGGTCATACTTTTGGTAAAACTCACGGTGCTGCTGATCCGAGCAAGTATGTAGCAGCCGAACCGGCAGGTGCAGGTATAGAAGAACAAAGCATGGGATGGAAAAATACTTTTGGCAAAGGACACTCAGAAGATACCATCACTTCAGGTTTAGAAGGAGCTTGGACAACCACACCCACCAAATGGAGTAACAATTATTTTGAAAATCTTTTTAGTTTCGAATGGGAACTGACCAAAAGTCCCGCAGGCGCACACCAATGGATACCCGTAAAAGGTATGGGTGTAGATACTGTGCCTGATGCTCATGTTGCACACAAAAAACATACTCCAGTCATGCTGACTACCGATTTGGCTTTAAGAGTAGATCCTGCTTACGAAAAAATTTCAAGAAGATTTTACGAAAATCCTAATCAATTTGCTGATGCATTTGCCAAAGCGTGGTTTAAACTTACGCACAGAGATATGGGGCCAAAATCGAGATATTTGGGAACTGAAGTACCTACAGAAGACTTAATATGGCAAGACCCAGTGCCTGCTGTAAATCATCCTTTGGTAGACTCAGAAGATATATCACTTTTAAAAAGAATGATTTTGGCTTCTGGCCTAACTATATCTGAACTTGTTTCCGTAGCATGGGCATCCGCATCTACATTCAGAGGATCAGATAAACGTGGCGGTGCCAATGGAGGAAGAATCAGATTGGCTCCTCAGTGTGATTGGGCAATTAACAACCCACCACAACTTACCAAAGTTTTGGGCGTATTGGAAGGTATCAGCAACGAGTTTAACGCAAAGCAAAACGACGGCAAAAAAATTTCCATGGCAGATATGATAGTTCTTGCGGGTAGTGCAGCAGTGGAACAAGCGGCTGCTAATGCAGGAAACACTATCGCAGTACCGTTTTCCCCTGGCAGAACAGATGCTACTTCTGAACAAACCGATGTGGAGTCTTTTGCAGTTTTGGAACCGTTTGCGGATGGATTTAGAAATTATCTCAAGGGAAGATCCGCAGCATCGGCTGAAGAATTACTTATAGATAAAGCCCAGTTAATGACACTGACTGTGCCAGAGATGACAGCATTAATAGGTGGAATGAGAGTTCTAAATGCTAATTATGACAAATCTGGTCATGGTATATTTACTCACAAACCAGAAACATTGACCAACGACTTTTTCGTCAATCTTCTTGACTTTAGCACCACTTGGAAAGCTGTTGATGACCATCAGAATATTTTTGAAGGTAGAGACCGCAGTACTGGCAAAATAAAATGGACAGCTACAAGAGCAGATTTGATTTTTGGGTCTAACACTGAGTTAAGAGCCATTGCAGAAGTATATGCATGTAATGATGGAAAGACTAAATTTGTAACTGACTTTGTCAATGCATGGTCCAAAGTAATGAACCTCGACAGATATGATTTACAATAAACAGGAAATCAAGTTCAATTAAAGAACACACCTAAAAGGTCGGCTTTTTCAAAAAGTCGGCCTTTTTTTTCCAATTTATTTTATCGATCTGATAAATAAAATTTTGCTTTATACCTTCTCCATAATAAGCTACTTCGATTTCACCTATTTTTTCAGCACTTAATCGTTGAATGGAAATTTGAGATCTTATGTTACTTGCCCCTATATGTAAAATAACAGTATTTACATATTGAAAAAGATAATCGAAAAAAAATGATTTTACTTTATGGTTTACTCCTGTACCCCAATATCTTTTTGCATAAAATGTGTATCCCATGAGTATACTACTATCATTTGGATTATAATCATAAATTCTTGTGCTGCCAATGATTTTTTGAGAAACTTTATCTATAATCTTGAATGCCCCTCGACTCTGAATAGCCCCTTCAAAAAAAACTTTAAATACATCACGCTTCCATCTATCTTTATTGGGATGTTGTTCCCAAATCTCAGGATCAGAAGCCACTTCATATAATTGCTCAAAATCATGAAGGCTGACTGGTAAAATGATATATTCTTCAGTTTCTAAAGTGGGTTGGAGGTCAAAAGATGCCATGCGAAAAGTAAAATTTTATAAACATTAACTCTGAAACAATGCCATAGACTTTTACAAAAATGGGATTGTCAAACGTTTGTTGACAATCCCATTTAGATATCATAATGCTAAAGAGCATTTAGTCATTTTTAAATCTTAGCTTTACAGTCTCTCCTATCCAGCAACCGACAGTAGTACTTTGACCTTCAGAGACCCCTCTCATAAATCCTTCAGACTTATCTGGAAGAGATCCATAATAATTGGACAATCTGTCATTAGCTTCGCCTGCCACACTTCCATCAATTGACTTTGCATAGCTATACTTGTCTATAGCTGCTAATATCGCTAGTCTTTGATTCCAGCTATCACCGCATGATCTTGCAGTTTTACCATACATATCCCCTATGAGCATGTAAGGTCTTCCCCATCCTGGGTTCATTTTTGCTGCAGCATATGCCGTACTTCTAGCTTGGCTGTATAAATTCAACTTTCTGAATTCTATAGAAGCTATACCAAACAAATAAGTTGCTTTTTTCTCACTATTGGTTTCTTCAGCAATTGCTTGCTTATATTTTGAGATGGCTTCTTGATATTTACCTGCTTCATATGCAGCTCTTGCAGCAGCGGCAGGATTATTGGCCTCAAATTCGGCTTGAATTCTAGCGTTTTCTGCAGTCGCATACTTTTTCCATTCCTCATCCAATTTCAATACTACAGGATCATTATCCAAACATCCCTGAGCCTTTAATGTGACAAGAACTCGTTTGAGTGTTGCTGCGTCTTCCTTATTTTCTTCATACTCAGGTATCAACTTTTCTTTGAAATATTGACAATCGAAAACTTCCTTTTCTATTTCAGCAAGTTTTGCTTCCATAGCTGCTTGAGCTTGTTGGTAGCCTTCAGCAAGCTTTTCATTGTTGGCAATATTGTACTCTGCTACTTGGGTAAGTTTTTTAAAATTCTCTATGACTTTTTCTTTAGTCATTGTCTTTTGTTTGAATTCCCAAACCATTATATTGGCATATGGATCCATCACTATATACTCAGCTTTATCACCAGCATACTTTAAACATTGGTCCAATGCAACAATATTGTCAGCATAAGGTGAATTAACTACATAATACATATCGTATGCTTTTCTGCCATAGAGGTATCCAATTCTGGTATTAAACTCTTCTTCTGTGCCACCTTTTGTAGTAATGCTTTTAGATTGGTAACATGCTATAGCCTGATCATATAACTCTAAGATCTGAGCTTTATATTCTTCTTTAGTTTTTTCATCACTCACGCCTGCCAACATTTGTTTGTATAATATAATACCATCCGTAAAATGGTAATCTCTCTTTCCATCTGCAGCAGGAGCGAGTTTAAATGCTGTTTTCCAATTTTCAAATGCCGTGGCAAAATCATTAGCTTTTAACGCCTGACGGTAAATAGAATGTGCAGCCTCGGCATCCGCCTGAAATGGCTTACCTACCCAATTATCACATTGAGCATCAATGTGATTTACAAAAATAGTCAGAATAAAACCTAATAACCCATTTAAAATTCGATTGTTCATAATCACTAAAGATGTTTTGTTAATTGATCTGATAAAAATTTTAATTATACTTTCTCTTTAAAAACCATTCGTCGTCATTAAAAGTTACACCTAGCGTAAATTTAACAAATTTTTCAGAAATAGGAGAGTTTTGCCCCCTTATTCCCGCATTAAAGCCTAAGTTAACATGAGAGATTTTTCTTTGATATACAAATGGCATACCTAATCCAAAAGTAAAGCCGTAAGTATCGATATTATTTCCATTCACTACTCTTGGATCGGTGTTATAATATACACCATACCGGTAGTAAACTCTTGCCAAAAAATTATCAAAAGATTTATAGTCAGGTCTAAAAAAGCCTCCCAGAGTCCACTTTGAAGTATTACTTAATGATCCTATAGTTCCTCCTCTGGCAGCCTCATTAAAATATTGCGACCAATAAGCTGCTGCATAATTAATTCCAATGGCAAACTTTTCACCGTTGTAATAAGTTGCACCTATCCCAAATTCAGCTGGAAGTTTTCCTTTCCCAGCTTGATCAGCTGAAATAAGGACAGTATCCAGATTCACAATATTACCTGGAAGCTGCTGTATCAAAAGATGGTTTATATTGGAAGACGTGGTAAAAGAAGTACCTGAATTAAAATGTGCTCCAATGGAGATTCTTTTGTTAGGAGCCGTTTTATTGGCTAATATTTGTTTCTTATTGATGATATCTGTAAAAATAAAACCTGCATTCCATAAAAAGCCCCTCACATTGTAATCGTTGGCATAAAAGTCACTGTATGCAAATTCAGCATTATCAAAAACAAGCTTGTTTTCATACTTTAAATTGCCAAACAAATAACCTAAATTAAGTCCTAAAGAAACCTTTTTGTACTTAATAGCATTGCCCCACATTACTTTATACGTACCACCTCCACCTAAATAATTTCTTGTAAATGGCTTACTACCATTAATTGAATCTCTGTAAGCTATGTTGTAATCGACCGTTGAGTGAGGCATTAATGTCAATGCCATGCCCAACTTATAATCTTTTCTCACTCCATCGTAAAGCTCATTAATTGGATTTTTCAATGGAAAAGCAAGTGACAGATAGTCAAGATTACCAGACCAAACTTTACCTTGATTAACACCATCATTCAAAATAGATCTTTTGGCAAAAACACCTATGTCAAAAGCTGTTGCATTTAGGAAGGCATGTGAAGCAGGATTTACGATATTGATATGATAAGCATCTATAAATGACGCCCCAAGTCCACCCATTTGTCTTAAATGGTTAAAATTATTATCCGTAAGATCTCCGAGTCCAAATCTTGAATATGGATTATTATCATTCTGTTGTGCAAGAAGCACACTAAAAAATGATACCGATAAAATCAGAATAAAATTAATTTTTTTTAGCATTATACTTTAATATTTCGTTAAGGCCTTCCATCACAAGATTTGGAGCGACAAATATCTCATTTTTTGTCCAATTTTCAAATAAATTAGCATCTCCACCTGTTAATAATACTTTAATAGGGCCAAATTTGTTAAGTGTCAATTGTATAAACGTATCAATTTCCATAAACGCGCCTTTGATAGCGCCATTTTGTAAAGCTTTAACAGTTGAAGTGCCAAAAAAGTCTTCACATACATTAATTTCTGCTAGTGGCAACCTGGCTGAAAATTTATGCATTGCTTTTAACCGCATGTAGATGCCCGGATGTATATTTCCACCTACAAACCCGCCGCTAGATGTGATAAAGTTCATAGTGATACATGTTCCCATATCTATAAACAAAACATGCTCCCGGGGAAATCGAAGGCTTGCAGCCACGGCAGCAGCAATTCTATCTTTACCCAAAGTGGAAGGTGTGCCGTATTCATTTTTGATGGGTATCTTTGTCAATTCATTCAAGTGTATAAAGTTTTTCAGTGCTTTAAGCATTTTTAATGTGCCTTCATCAGGAACAGAAGTATTACTCAGAATAGCTGATGAGATCTCATGATTAGATAATAAATCGCTGACTACCTTAAATAAATACCTTTTCGGCTTGATGATGATATTTATTATACTATCCTCATCATTAAATATAGCACATTTTACTCTTGTATTACCTAAATCTACAATTAAATTCAAGGGTATAATTTTATATTGTGATTTTAAATGCCAATTTATAAGATAGACACTACTTTATATTTTAGAACAATTTATTTAACTTTTAAGTAAAGTGATTATTCAACTCCATTTAAAAATATCAATGTTTAAAATGCCGGATTCCTGTAAATACCATAGTCATACCATGAGCGTCACAAAAATCTATACTCAATTGGTCCTTTATGCTTCCTCCAGGTTGGACTACAGCGTTTATACCTTCTTTATGTACTAACTCCACACAATCTGGAAAAGGGAAAAAAGCATCAGAAGCCATCACAGCTCCACCTAGATCAAAACCAAAGTGTTTTGCCTTATGGATAGCATGCTGACAAGCATCGACTCTAGAAGTTTGTCCACAACCCATTCCTAACAATTGACTATTTTTTGCCAATACAATAGTATTTGATTTCAAATGTTTGGCGCACTTTAAAGCAAAGACTAAATCCTTAAGTTCTAGAGCACTAGGTTTTGCATTAGTCTTGATCACAAAGTTACCTTCCACTTCAGTAGATAAATCAGCATCTTGTACTACTACTCCATTAATCAGACTTTTGTATTGCTTAGGTTGAATGTAAAAAGACTTAAGTCTTAATAATACACGCTTAGATTTTGCCGATAATAAGGCTTCCGCATCTGCACTAAATCCTGGTGCAATCAATACTTCATAAAATATCTTATCAATTTTCTCAGCTGCTTCCTTATCAATGGATGTATTACAAATCAATATACCACCGAAAGCCGAAACCGGGTCAGCAGCCAATGCAGCATCCCAAGCTTCAGCTACATTAATCCTGGTTGCTACACCACATGCATTAGTATGCTTTAAAATAGCAAAAGTAGGACCATCATCCTTAAACTCTTGAATTAACTGAAGGGCAGCATCAATATCTACCAAATTGTTAAAAGACAATTCTTTTCCACAAAGCTGATCAAAAACGCTATCAATATCTCCAAAAAAACAAGCCTCTTGGTGAGGGTTTTCACCATACCTTAACGTCATTTTATGAGCTACATTAAGACTGAATGAATCATCTTGTCTCAAGTATTGTTGAATAGCATGATCATAGCTGGAAGAAACTAGAAAAGCCTGAGCCGAAAAACGCCTTCTTTGCTCCATCGAAGACATTCCTTGCTGAGCAACTAAAATTTCATTAAGCTCTTGGTATTGAGTTTTTGAAGCTATAACCACTACATCATTAAAATTCTTCGCTGCCGCTCTTATCAATGAAATGCCTCCTATATCAATTTTCTCAATAATATCTGCATCACTACCTCCTGCGGCTACAGTTTCTTCAAAAGGATACAAATCTACAATTACCAAATCTATAGGAGGAATTTGATATTGGTTTAACTGTGCTAAATGATCTTCATTTCGCATGGCCAAAATACCTCCAAAAACTTTTGGATGAAGCGTCTTGACCCTGCCTCCTAAAATAGAAGGATAACCAGTAAGGTCTTCTACTCTAATCACTGGAACTCCTAAAGATTCAATAAAAGTCTGAGTTCCACCAGTGGTATAAATGTTTACCCCTTGTTTATGAAGGTTTAAAACTACCTCATCCAATCCATCTTTATAATAAACCGAAATTAAAGCTGATTTTATTTGCACTTTCATTTAGTAATATAGTATTGGTAATAAACATTTAATGTATTAAGATTTATTCTATATCGAATAACATAAAATAAAAAATGGGAAGCTATCTTTGACAACTTCCCATTTTATTATTTCTAAGGTAAATTTAATATTCCCAAAGATCATGCTCAAAATTGAGCAGCTCGTTTTTAATTTTTTCAGAAAACAACAGCATATCTATTCCAGATCTATTTTCTGTATCATCAGGATCAGGTACGAAGAAATCCTTTAAACGATAATCCAAAACATTGGATCTTTTGTAGATGTAAGAAGAAAATATTCTAGTGTCAAACAAATCAGTCCAAGTCATCGGCGCTATATCATTGTCCTCGTTAAAAACTCTGAATTTTGACATAGGAGTACGACACTCCGGATAGTATACCCAAAATAAAGGCGTAGGAGGAATACCTGCTTCTTTATCTTTCATACTTTGATAGATCGGTGCGATACCTAAAATTCTAACATCCATTACAGATCTTTGCCTATCAAAATACCAAACCTCCTTTACTCGGTATTGATTGATATCTTCCCAGTTGATGTCATTTTTAGCAACGACGATTTTCTCTTCGTACGTGTCAGGATCCAAAGTCATAGAAGTATCCATTTTCGTCATTTTTGCAGAGATTTCCTCAGGCTTTAAGACGTTCTTAAAATACTCATCACTAAAACCCGTGATATCCCCATTGTTAATCATTGTTTGAAGGGTCTTAAAAAGATTTAACTCCTGACTTCTGAAGGGAAGATTTAGCTTTTCACGAGAATCTATAACTCTCTGAATTCTTTTTTCCCAAGCTATGTCTGCTTCTCTAATCGGCTGCTGAACCATAAGTTTATTTTCTACAACGATGCGCTTTGCAACGATATCATCAATAAAAATATCCTCTGATGGCACAGATGATTCTGTTTTCACATCTTCCGCAGCAGGCTTTTGCACTTGAGCAATGGCTTGACAAGAAAAACCTAAGAAAAGCACTAAGCTTAAAAAATTGAAAAACGATTTCATTATATTAAATTTTTATTTTAAAATGAAGAACATTTTAATTATTGAACTTCAAATACTAATTGTCCTAAATTACGTGCTGCTGCATCGCCTGGACATTTGCACTTGATATCTTGAAAAATAAATCTATCCCCTGGGTTTGCTTTGCTTTGGATAGTTTTTGCATTACCAACGATAGTAGCACCAGCGTTAGCCGCTACTTCAGGATCCTGTCTTTTTGCCACTCTGACCAATGTAAAACCAGCCATATTACACTTAGCATCAAAATCAAAGTCTTTAAGCATTGGAATTAAAGCCGAATGGGCTTTGAAAGTTCCATTTCCTATTCCTCCACCTTGCTGAGTACCACCTAACATTGGAATTGGATCAGGTATTCTTTTTGCTTTGTATTCTTTGCTATAAGTAACACCAGGAGCAGAAACTCTAACTGTTGCTTTTCCAGGACTATTCACTCTTACATTGTATATTCCATCTTTTCTTTCGATAGTACCACCATCCATTGAAACTTTGATTTGTGCAGAAGGAACACCCGCAGCAGATACAGCTACTGGGTTATCTACACCAATGTAGAAAACATTCATTTTTTCAGCAGATACTGTTACAGAACGCTCACCTACTTCATACTCAAATTCGTTTTTAAACGATTTGGTTTCACCAGTAACAGGATCTTTTACACTTGCAACAGCAGAATATTTTCTAATTCCTAATGAATTTGCAGTTTCAGTATATTTGGCAACTCCATCAGAATTTGTTGGTAATGAACGTCCATTAACTGAAATCGAAATACCAGTTTTTGAATCATTACCTGCTGCAGCAGATAAAAATACTTCTGTTTCAAAAGGTTCTCCTTTGATAATATAAGATTTTTTAGGAGCAGAAACCACTGTAAATTTATCAAGAACTACAGTCTCTCCACCAACTCCAACTTTACCAGCTAAATAATTTAAAGCTGATGCTTCAGATGCTTTGATGTCATTGATAAACTTGGAAAATATAGGCATAGTAGCACCTAATGGCATGTGACCAAAAGTAAAATCAGCCCAGTTCTTTTTCTTATTAGTAGAGCTTTGCCAAGTAGCATCGTCGATTGCTATTGGGATGTTAGCTTCTAACTTTGCTTTATCAGCAGGATCCGCCACTTTTGCAAATGCAGCCTTAAACTCTAACATTTTAGCTTTTAATTCTTCACCTACACCTTCATCTACCATAAAACGTGTTGTAGCCGCATAATCTCTTTTACCCAACAACTCTTTTACACCTTCTGACTCGATATAATCTCCCTCATCAACACTTCCATTTCTATTTCCAGATTCATCGATCAATTTATCCATGATACCTTTAATATATTCAGTAGCTTCTTTAGATGTTGTTGTAACACCTTCTATTCTATCAGCATAAACCTGAAAAGACTCTTTCTTTTTTGCTGCGTCTTTAATTAATGTTGGTAACTTACTATTACCTTCATCTAATACAGAGTTAGCAGACTTCAGCCCTTTATCCACCATGTCGAAGGCATTAAATATCTCCGCAGAGACGTTTAGTGCCAATAGCGCGGTCAGTACGAGGTACATTACGTTGATCATCAACTGCCGCGGTTCCTTAGGTATTGACATTTTTTATCTTTTTAATTTGTTTATAAATAATTTACACTCAGAAAAACCTGAATTATCCTTTTACATTATAAGCAGAAAGGATATTTCCATATACTCCATTTAAAGAAGTAAGGTTTTTGCTCAAACTTGACATTTGAGCCTGATATTGCTTAGTGTCTTCTACACTTGAAGTTAATGCATTCATGGCATCATTCATTCTAGCATAAAAATTATTCATTGTTTTCAATTGATCTCCAGTTTGAGAAAAATCAACTTCTTGAAGAGCTTTTAACGAACCTAGACTTTTAGACATAGACTGAAGCTCGTTCAACATACCACCAAGGTTTTTTTCTACAGCTTCAGCATTTAGAGCTTTAGGAGCAGATGATGTTTCCCCCGCTGTTAGTGGTGCTATCTGAGAACCATATTGATCCAAACCTGGATATAATTTTTCCCAATAATAATCTTTATCAGGTCCTAAGATACCTAACATTGCAAAAAGAAAAGCTTCTACTAAAAGACCAGCAGTGATCATCATACCACCCCAAGGGGTACTATTCAGCTTACCTAAGGCACCTATCATTACAACTGCAGCACCAAGACCGATTAACAAATTTTTAATGTACTTAAAACTAGGTGATTTGAAAAAACTCATTGTTTAAAAAATTTTGTGATTAGTTAATAAAAAATTGATATTTAATGCAATCAATCTACAATTGATGCAAACTTTAGCCAAAATAAATAAATGTGTATTAAAAATCATTAATTGACCTTCCCAAATACGTAATTACGCATCTAAAGCCTATATATGATTTAGTAGAATCTTGAAACTCCCAAGTCCGGGTACCCGTCTGACAATAGTAAGATATATCTTTCCAAGAACCACCTCTAAGTACTTTTCTTTTGTAAGCTTCTGGATCTCCGTCCTTAGCATCGTATCTGTAATCAGAATTCAAGTCATGCTCATGGTCATAAGCATTTTCATGAAAAGCAGAAGACGTCCATTCAGCCACATTACCCGCCATATTGTAAAGACCGTAATCATTAGGGAAATAAGCATCTGCTTTCACAGTATGTAATCCACCATCCTCAGGATAGTTACCTCTTCCAGGTTTAAAATTAGCAAGAAGACAACCTTTAGCATTTCTTATATATGGTCCACCCCATGGATATGGAGAAATATCATGCCCACCTCTTGCTGCGTATTCCCATTCTGCCTCTGATGGCAATCTGAAAATTTCAGTGTTGGGTTCATCAGATTTAAACTGATTCCAAAGCTTGGTTCTCCAATGACAAAATGCTGTGGCTTGCTTCCAGTCAACACCTACCACTGGATAATCATCAAAAGCAGGATGCCAAAAATAATTTCTTGTTTGCGGCTCATTATATGAATATGCAAAGTCTCTAATCCAACATAAAGTATCTGGAAAGACTTTTACTTCAGTCTTATTTATGATAGAAATCCTTGTTGCTTTTTTGTCGTGAGCTGCTTTTTGCCAGTCAATCCATTGATATTTGTATTTCAAAGAAGCATAGTCCAACTCTCTTCTTCCTTCAAAAGCCATATCACCTTGGTAATACATTTCACCTAGAGTTTCGTCGCTGTAATCCAACTCCAATTCCCAATCGATAGTTTCATTATCATAATCATCAGTTTTTTTATTTCCCATCAATTCGTGGGCTGTAGAGTCCCTGACCCAGTCAACAAACTGTCGGTATTCATTATTAGTGACTTCTGTATCATCCATAAAAAAACCAGAAATAGAGAGATTTTTTTGCCTTTGAGTATAAGTAGCAAAAACATCCTGATCACTCTGACCAATCACAAGAGTACCAGAAGGTACATAGACCATTCCAAAAGGACTGAAACCACCCCAACTTGGTCTGTTCTGCACTCCTATTAATTCTCCTGATTGTTCTTTTCCACATGAGGAAATAAGAATAATTGATAAAAGCAATAAGCTTAGACTTGATAAACTCTTCATTTTTCTTTAGCGATTTAACTATTTATATTGATGGTGCTTTAAAATACAAAAATCTTTTTTCAATTTTATGAGCTCTATTCAATCTTAATTAAGAAAGACATAATAAACTGTTAAAAAGAATACCCTTATATTGAAAAGCGCCGTAAAGATAAATGACTATTTTAAAACAACAAGTATTTTAAATTTCTTTTTTTAAAATAATTTTTATCCTTATAAAAACCTTTAGCAAATTTAGAACGTGAATAAATTATTTTTATTGTATAAATCAACTAAATATGATTTTTGGGCTCTACTGAAATTTTTCATATCAATTTTAACATAATAAGCTTGTTAATTATCTAAATAACTTATATTTATATATTGCATTATATTTGCATAAGTAGTAGTATTTTTTCAATTTTTGGGGTAAATTTTTATGTTTTTAGTCTTTGTAACTTAATTTTTGTTTTAAAATTTATTCTAGTTTTCATTTATTAAATTTATAAAATATTTTACTCATTTTATAAACTCCTTGGGTTATAAATGATTTTTGGTGGTAAACCTATGCCAATAAGCTTTTGGAGATTATAAGAAAGCATCAGTTCGTGGCTTCCTTGATGTAACGATCTGAGTTGGGACAAACCAAAGTCATAGCTATAGGTTACAAAATATTTTCGCCCTATATTAGTTCCTACTAAAACTGTTAATGCATCTACTGAAGTAGGACTATATCCCCTGAAATTCAACCCAAATAAAAGATTATCATTAAATTTAGCATAAGCCCCTAAATCGGTTTGAAATACGGCACGATCCGCCTTTACCATGACAGATGGAGCCAGTTTCACGCCATTCCTTAAATTAAGTTTGTATTGAATAAAAAGTGATGAACTCAAATTTTTATTATAAGTGGCATCTCCAATACTATAAGGATGGGTTGGAAACTCTGAAACCACAATCCCTGCTTCAATATTCGAACCGAAAAAATAAGAACCCAATTCCCACGACAAACCTATACCAGAAAATCTATTGATATCAAGGGTTGGGTCGTTATGATTAAAAACACCTTCATACGATCCGTCAGGAGTTATAATACCCGAACCATCTACAGCTATGTGGTCAATACCTACCCTACCCCCGAAACTTAAAAATCCGATTTGAGTGCCCATGACGTAGTTGTAAGACAGCTTTAAATTAGTATTAGAAAACACTCCTGCCCTTTGATTATATAGGGTAAAACCCAAAGCGCCATTCCATAAATAAAATGGCATATCTGCACCTATGTAAAACGTTTTTGGATTTCCTGTAAATGTGCTCAATTGATCCCGATAGCTGGTAAATACACTAAGAGATCTTTCCAATCCACCATAGGCAGGATTGTCCCTGTATTTATTAAGCATATACTGCGAGTGTTGCGGCAACTGTTGTCCGTGGCTCACACCAATCATCCATAATAATCCAAAAAAAACAAAATATTTCATTTCAACCTTTAAAAAACATGAAATAAAAAGAAAAATCCTATGTTTAATACAAATGTATCTTATAATTGTTGAAAAAAGAAATTTTTCTAAAGATAAAGGTTGTTTTAATTATGATGGATTACCACTCTAAGACTAATCCGTCATAAGCAGGTTTAATTCCCTCAGGACAATTACTTTCCACATCTCGATGCAAACCTAAATGATGAGACATATGGGTAAGGTAGGTTTTTTCTGCCCCAATTATCTTTGCCATGGTGACAGCTTCATCAAAAGTAAAATGGGAATAATGTTTTTTATATTGAAGTGCATTGATTACTAACACTTTGACACCTTGAATTAAGTCCATGGTACGATCATCTATTTGTGATGCGTCTGTAATATATACAAAGTCCAGTATCCTGAATCCTAAAATAGGTAAAGTGCCGTGCATGATGTGAATAGGTAGAGTCTGCAAATCTTTTGTTATAAAAATTGGCACATCAGGTTCCACTTCATGACATACAATACCCGGCGCACCCGGATAAGGATTAGCGTCAAAAATATAAGCATATTTTGCTTTAAGATCTTCTAATGTTCTTTTCAAGCCATAGAAGGGAATCTTTCTACCTTGTTTAAAATTGAAAGGTCTGATGTCATCTATTCCTGCAATATGGTCATTGTGCTCATGGGTCAATAACACTACATCAAGTTTTGAAACATCATTTTGAAGCATCTGCTGTCTAAAATCAGGGCCAACGTCTATCAAAATATGGACTCCTCCCACTTCAATCAGCACTGATGATCGAAGCCTCTTATCTCTATCATCAGTAGATAAACATGTTTCACAAGTACACCCGATAACCGGAACACCCTGAGAAGTACCAGTACCTAAAAAAGTTATTTTCATAAGAACTACATCTAAGGATTAGATAATTCTTTTTTCACTAATCCCTTGTAAAAGACTCTTGATTTATCAGTCAACCTATTGTCATCGGACACAAGCTGTTCTAAAATATCCATGAGTATGCTTACTCTTCCATCTGTATCAAAAAATTTATTTACCACAACGACCTTATGGTTTTCCACAATACAATAGCCGGAATTAAACGTACCTTTTTCATATCGAACGCTGTAATCCAACTCTTTAAAAATCTGTTCCAATTTTTGCAATGTAGGCTTGGTATATTTGTTCATTTTTGGGTGCAACGTTTAAAATTAGTACATTTGCAGCACAAATATACAATGTGTACTTTAGAAGACATTCTATTCGCTCCTAAAAATCAATAAAATTTATTTTTCTGGTGTTGTTAGTTAACTAATTTCAAGACAGTTACTTTTTAAGCAACTCAAAACAAATTCAAAAATATTTTATTTAATATATGTCCAGTTTTGGCCATTTAATATCTTTTTAAAATGAATATCCGTAGTCACCAAACTTTACAAAAAATTTTAAACCAATTTTTTTTTTCAATTCCATTTTTAATATTCCTATTATTAATGACCGTAAGTATTACTTCTGTGGTAGGACAAAGATTTAAAGCCATGGGGATAATAGGAGCAAATACAGCCCAAATAGATGGTGATAGTTTGTATGGATTTAAAAAATTAGGAATCTCAAGTGGTGCTCGGTTATCATATACTAACAATAAGACTTGGGACTTATCTTTAGAAATGCTTTACAGTCAAAGAGGGTCATCTGAAAAACTATTTAATACTAGTAAAGGTAGAAATATCAATTTGAATTTTATTGAGTTTCCTGTTATTTTCAGCCTTAGAGATTGGTATCAAGAAGCTGATAAGTATTATAAGGTAAGAGTGGAAGGAGGACTTACATATGGGTACCTTTTTGGTGCTGAAGCTGATGGATACGACGTTTCAGAAGTAAGGAAAAATGATATAAGCTATCTTGTAGCAGCAGGAATCAATTTCACAAAAAGACTTGGTTTCTCCATGAGATATACTACTTCATTTTTAAATTTATACACTGGTCCTAGAAGTGATATTAATTATAAAAGTTATTTCCTAACATTCAGAACCGAATACCAATTTTAATCCTTTCAATACAAAATTCCAATGCATAAAATCAGTTTATTTCTAGTATTATTGTCCATAAGTTTCGCCGCGTGTAATAGTGACAAACAAAAATCAAATGGCACTGTTAAAAATGAAATGGCACAAAAGCCAGCAGCACCTATACTTGGGTTTCCAAAAGATACCATGATAAAACTTTTAAATGAAGCCACATCGGTAGACTATATCTTCCACAACCTACCCTTCAGTCTGAGCCATGATCAAGACTCAGACATAAATCAAAATATTAGCTTCATAGATGTAGATAAGCCATTAGTACACATTCCTAAGGGGTGTAAGCCTGATGCTAGGAAATTTTTCCAAATCAAAGGAAATATTGTCTATGACATTGATGTATATATCTCAAATGGATGTATGTTTTACGTATTTGTGGATAAAGCTAACAAGCCAATCTATGCAAATTACATGACTCAGTCTGGCATCAATTTTTATAATAACATTATCCAACAAGCTGCTGGAATGGTACCTCAACAATAATCAATTTGAATCGATATGCTGTCATAGATCTTGGATCTAATACCTTTCACTTGCTCATATCTGATGTAAATAATCAGGGTATTTTATCTGAAGTTTACCGTCAGAGATCATTCACATTTCTTTCAGACGGAGGTATTGATAGCATCCAAGAACATAGGATCGTTCATGGTTTAAAAGTATTAGAAAGTTTCAAACAGGAAATCAATCATCACAAACCTATCCAGCTTAGGGTGATTGGTACTGCTGTCTTAAGGTCGGCATCCAACAGAATGGAATTTATAAGACCCGCTGAAAAAATATTGGGTGTGCCTATAGAAATTATTGATGGTAATACAGAAGCTGACTACATTTATAAAGGAATCACTATATCCAAGGAACTCAATCAAGACCAACATCTCATCATGGATGTGGGTGGAGGAAGTACAGAGTTTATATTGATTCAGGATGGAAAAAAAATCATTGCTGAAAGCTTTAAATTGGGCGTAGGGGTACTTCATGCTATGTTTCACAAAAACGATCCGATTCAACCTGCAGAAATTGAAGCCATTAGCCTGTTTATTCAAGAAACCTTAAGTCCTTTTTTGGATCAAATCAGAAAGATACGGATCAAATCATTAGTTGGGGCTTCGGGTTCCTTTGAAATCTTGGAGAGCATGAGGATGCGTAATGTTTCAACTTCAAAGGTTTCTGAAGTAAGACTTCAAGAATTTGATGCACTCTATGACAAAATCATAACATCATGTGAAGCAGAGCGATTAAAGATGCCAGGATTACCAAAAGAAAGAGTACAATTAATCTTAGTAGGGATGATATTAAAGAAAGTTGTACTTGACCTTTTTAAGCCACAAATCATTTTGGTATCGCCCTATTCTTTAAAGGAAGGTATATTACGAGAAATGGTTTAATTTAGAATTGGCTAAGATATTGATAGTAAATTTATAATCATTTATATATTGGTTAAATCATTTAAAATATTTAGCTTAGAGATTTTCTTCCAATTTCTTTTTGACCATAAAAATTCCAACTAATCCTGACATCAAATCCACTACAACATGTAAAATAGCAACAATTACGAGTGATTTTGAATAAATGAAGATGACTCCAAATAAAATAGCCACTATAAAAATCTTTATGACTGCACCATAACCTTGGTATAAATGACTTATTGCAAAAACAAAGGCTGGAATCACTATCGCAATATATTCAATGTAATCAACATATGCATCCCATTGCAAGAGATAATTGACTACAAAACCTCGAAATATGATCTCCTCACAAATGCCCGCTGCAAAAGCCAAAAAAATATAATGCTTGTATTCACTGCCATTAGCTGGAATGACATAAGACATCTCATCTATTTGTTGGTGTCTATTTTTAGATATCAAACCAGAGATCAAATCGCCGAGATAGAAGATTGCTATAATAATCGTACCATAAATTACCAAAATATGTATCTCCGGCCATCTCATACCTAATACAGACCAAGGTCGGTCACTGATGTTCCATGATGTCAACACGATCAATGCTCCAATAATCAGTGTAAGTCCATTTGTATAATACAAGTGTTTTTTGGGAGGAAGCATCTCTGCGATTGCTTCTGACATCTCCCCAGACCTCAATGACATCAAAGGCAAAGTTATGAGTAGAAAAAATGCTATTACATGGTCGAGAATATGATAGTCCAAATTTACTAATTTACCACAAAAGTAGTCTTTTTGATGACAAAAGATTGAAAAAATTGGTGATCTACTATTTTTTGAACGGTTTGTATGGCTTTCCGCCTCCAGTAAAACCTGCATTTTTATAAAATTCTACAAAAGTCAGTCTAAGAGGATGGACAAAAGATCCCAGTGATGCAATAAGCAGATTGGCACTATGACCTACAATTAAGAAAATGATAAAAAGCAACCAGCCTATATAATCTATATTAAGCATCCTGAGAGCAATATCATTGATGACCATACCTAATATTGCACCTGATATGCCCAATGCAAATAATCTGATATAACTCAATAAGTCACCTACAAATCCTGTAATTCCATAGAGTTCCCAAATTCCTGCTCCCAGTCTCGAAAAAATATTTCCTTTGGGGCTACTAAAAAATAAAATTAAACCTACTGCCGTCCAAGCTATATAAGTCCCTATTCCTCCCGTAATCTTTGTGATAAAAATATCTCCAAGACTCAATAATAAAAGAATCCAAGCTAACGGACCAATACTATACCATATTCCAAGCTGTCTGAAATTATTTACTGACTTTAAAATCAGGCCAAAAACAATCTGTATTAAACCAAGAATCAAGGCCAGATTAAAAGCCTGATTACTATTAATCATAAAATTTTGCATAGTCATCAACCAAGGTACTTTTATTTCCAATAAATTGACGCCAAAAAGTGTCCCCGTCAAAATACCAAAAATAATGGTTGCCAATGATAAATATCTTGCCAAAATCAATACGGGAAGCCATTGCTTATCTATTTTGTTTTTGAAAATAAATGTAGCCAACAAAATGACTAATCCATATCCTGCATCTCCCAAACAAAAACCAAAGAATAACATAAAAAATGGTGCAAAAAATGGTGTCATATCCATCTCTCGGTAAGCTGGTAAGCTATATAATGAACCTAATGGCTCAAAAAGCGAAGCAAAATAATTATTCTTAAGTAATATAGGTGGTTGATCTTGTGAAGTCACACTATTTTTAATAAATACAATCTTTTTCTTCCCACACATTTCCTCCAACTGATCCACAGCCGTTACAGGGACAAAACCTTCTAATAATATAACTTTGTCTTCCACTTTGGATTGACTATGATCGATTGCTTCTGTCATATTCAAATTGTACTTTAATATAGCCTGATATGCTTGTAATTTTGGATAACCATGTGACTTCAATTGTTTTAATTTCAGCTGAGTCAAGTTTGCTTTGGCGTGTAAATATACTTTTGCTTTTTCTATTTCAGCAATACTTCTTGGTGGGTTTGGTGAAGGGTTTGCTTTTACATATGAAATTTCATTCTTGTGAAGTATGACTACAAAATGAATAAATGGATGATCTTTAGTTAGGATATACAATCTATGCTCTTCTTCCCATGTTGGGTCAAAATCTTTTTCATGTACTGTGTAAAACAAGATTCTGACATCGTGTTCCAACAGTGATTTTATGACAAATGCATCGTATGCACCCCATTTTTGGGCGTAATTGAGCTCATTTTCAAGGTTTTCCATTCCCAGATTAAAATATTGGGCCTCGCTGAGCCATTCGATTGCCTGATCTAAAAGTTCTTTACCATCAAGATGATCAACATAAGAAGGGTTTTCTTCCAAATCCCCCATTTTGATTTGATCCAAAACTATAAATAAATCATTGATCTTATCAAGCTGCCCAGTAATATCTTTATGATAAATAGGAGTACTATTATTTGGAACTTTGATATGCAGCACCCCTAAGTCTATAAGCTCTTTTAAGAAGTTTTCATACTCCTTTCGAAAAACCAAAAAACCATATTTATGCATAGGGACAATCATGAGATCGGTTTATTTTCGGTTTTTGACTTTAATATTTTTTGAGCCGATTTGGAAAGGTTTTCTTCATCTTCAAGAAAACGTTTAATCTTTAGTATGGCTAGATTAAAAGCAGGTATCTGATTTTTTTCATATAAGTTGACCTTTTGAGTTGTTTTTCTTCTTGCCTTTTCTAAAATAGCTAATCTACGGTTTAAAAACTCAATTCTAAACTTCATAGTGATGATTTCCTCCAAATATTTTATGCCCGCAGCAAACCAATACGGATGAATAAAAAGATTAAAAGTTTTGATATTAAATACGACTTTGCCTAAATCCGGAACTTTGACACCAGCCACCGATATTATTTGTGACTCTACATAATCTACTGTAATCAACGAGGTGTCTAGTTCTGAACATAATAAAGTAATATCATCTTCTTTTGATAACGCAATTTTAAATTCCAACAATAACGTTTCCAACTTTAATTTGGATTTTTTCACTTCCAAACGCAAAGCCATTTCCTTATTTTTGAGAACAGGTAGGGCTTTGATCCTGATATCTAGTTGTTTCTGGATCTGGAATAAAGATGCTTTATTGTACTGAAAAGAAAATGCCATGTGATCTACCTATTTATTATTTCCAATACAAGTCTGTAAAACTCGTTTTAATACTCACTTCATCTTTTGAAAAATACTTGGCAAAAAGCTGCCAAAGGATATCCAACATTTCCTGAGTATCTGTCACTACGTCAATTGCCAGCAATTTTTCCGCATAATCAAATGAAAATTGTAATGCACGCTGATCATAATCCGATAATTCGAACCCATTTTCCAGTTTGGTTTGGGCATTGACGGCATCTACATAAAGTCTAACGGCCGCATTCATTACTTGTGGATGATCTGCTCTTGTTTTTTTACCAATGACGTTATTTTTCAATCTCGAAAGACTTCTAAAAGGATCAATAATGACTTTATTTATAGATGTGTTATGCTTGAGAAACAATTGTCCTTCTGTAATATAGCCCGTATTATCGGGAATAGCGTGTGTGATATCACCGCCTGACAAGGTAGTGACAGCTATAATCGTAATAGATCCACCTGTCTCAAACTGTGCTGCTTTCTCATATATTCTGGCGAGGTCACTGTACAATGATCCGGGCATACTATCTTTGGAAGGGATCTGATCCATCCTATTTGATACTATAGATAAAGCATCGGCGTACAATGTCATATCAGTAAGTAATACCAAGACTTTTTCATTTTTTTCTAAAGCAAAATACTCCGCCGCTGTAAGCGCCATATCGGGAATCAACAATCTCTCAATAGGTGGATCTTCTGTAGTATTGATAAAAGACACGATCTTATGGGAAGCCCCAGCGTTTTCGAAAACTTGCTTATAAAATAAAAAGTCATCATTTGCCAGGCCCATGCCTCCTAATATAATTTTGTCAGTTTCAGCCCTCATAGCTACCAAGCTCATCACTTCATTGTATGGTTGATTTGCATCCGTAAAAAATGGAATTTTTTGTCCCGTAACCAATGTATTGTTAAGATCTATACCTGCAATACCCGTAGCCAGTAGCTCAGAAGGCATTTTTCTCCTGATAGGATTTACTGATGGCCCTCCGATGGTAACTTCTTTACCCTCAGGATTAGGACCATTATCCAAAGGATGACCAAAAGCATTAAAAAATCGTCCCGCAAGATCATCTCCTACCCTGAGCGTTGGTGGCTTGCCCGTAAAAATTACTTCAGCGTTAGTTGGTAATCCTTCAGTCCCGCTGAAGATTTGCAACGTTACTTCATCATCCATAATTTTGACCACTTGTGCTGGCCTGTTATCAACCATGGCCAATTCCCCATAGGACACATCATCCGCAAACAATGTACAGGTAGACTTTGTAATTTTACTGAGGTTGGTATATATTTTATTTAATGACATCATACTACGGAGTCAATTTTGGATGTATTGTGATTGTTCTTTTCATCAATCAATGCTTCTAATGAGCTCCTAAATTGTTCAAATTCTTCAGTCTTGAAAGATTTGTAGTTCATTTGTTTATAGATATTAATTATTTTTTTGAAAAAAGGACGCACATCTTCAAAACTTTCAAAGACATGCTCAGCTTCCAAAGTAGCCAAAATATGATTGACCATAAATTTTTGCCTTTCTTGTGGGGTCCGGGCATCTATCAGATCAAATGCGTCCTGTTGTAACAAAACATTATCAATAACTTCAGCATGCCAGTATTGCACATGAGTCTCTAAAGCGACTCCATCATCTCCCAAAATACTTATTTGGTCAGCACATTCTACGCCTTTACGCAAATAGTTTTTTAGTTTTGTAACTTTAGCTGTCCAATCTCCACCTAAATCATCTTCAATATTTTTCCTAAATTCTTGGTATTCGAGATATTTACTATAGCTCTCTACAGGATCTAAAGCAGGATACCGCTTACTATCAGCTCTATTTTGAGATAATGCATAAAAACATCTTGCGGCCTTCTTTGTAGCTTCTGTGACTGGTTCTTTTAGATTTCCACCTGCAGGAGAGACCGTTCCTATGAAGGTGACGGAGCCTGCTTCGCCATTGTTCAGCTTAACATATCCTGCTCTGGAGTAATAATTGGAAATGATAGCTGGTAGGTCCATAGGAAAAGCGTCAGGTCCAGGAAGTTCTTCCATTCTATTTGACATTTCTCTTAAGGCTTGTGCCCATCTAGAAGTGGAGTCTGCCAGTAATAACACATTGTGCCCCATAGCTCTATAATATTCTCCTATGGTCATCGCGCTGTAAATAGACGCCTCCCTTGATGCTACTGGCATATTGGAAGTATTTGCAATGATCACCGTTCTTTCCATGAGTTTTTTACCCGTCCATGGATCATCCAATTTAGGAAATTCAGTAAAAGTTTCAACTATTTCATTGGCTCTTTCACCACAAGCCGCAATGATCACCACATCTGCTTCTGCTTGTCTGGCGATACCTTGCTGTAACACTGTTTTCCCACTTCCAAATGGGCCTGGTATAAACCCAGTTCCACCCATCAGCATTGGACTCATGATGTCAATAGTCCTGATACCTGTCTCCATCAATTTGAAAGGCCTCGGCTTTTCGTTAAAGCAAGTGATCGCCTTTTTAACTGGCCATTTTTGAACCATAGTAACAGTAAACTCCTTGCCTTTATCGTTTACTAATATAGCGATGGTTTCACTAGCTTTGTAGGAACCTTCAGCAACAATATCTTTTAAAGTATAAAATCCTTCTATGATAAAAGGTATCATAATCCGATGTATCAAACTCTTTTCTGTTACGTGACCTAACCAGTCTCCTGCCTGTACTCTTTTCCCGATCTGGATAGTAGGTGTAAAGTACCATTCTTTTTCTATATCGATGGTATCCGTATAGTCACCTGGCTGGATGAAGATACCCGTCATAGTTGATAAATTGTGTAATAAGCCATCATAATTACTTGAAAGTATGCCCGGACCTAAAGTAGCTTCCAACAGGTGGCCAGAAAAAACGACATCAGCTCCGCTCTTAATTCCATTGGTATTTTCGAAAACCTGAACATAGGCTACATCCCCAATAGCTTTAATGACCTCTGCCATCAATTTCACTTCATTTCTTATGATGTAGCATATTTCATTTTGCATAAATGGACCATCAGCCTTTACTAAGACAAGATTGGCTATGATGCCCCTTACTTTTCCTTTTGTCGCATTATTATTACTCATACATTAAATTCTTGCGAAAATTTCAATTTTTCTGTAATCGTATCCAGTTTAGCTTGGATTACTTTTTTCCCTTTTTCTAAGTTTAAACTGGACCATCTGTATACCACGATCAGTTTGGCCATGAATGCAGCTACACTATCAAAACTAAAGCCTGATGACTGACTCAATTCATCTATTTTTGACCATCTTAAAAAGTCAATTTGTTTTTCAAGCTCAACAACTTCATTATTTTCTGCTAATTGCATCAGATAATCCACAAATGGAAAGTCGGCTTGCAGCCCAAAATTGGATGAAGTATCAGTTTTTACTTTGGCCACCACACTGCCATCACCAATAAATTGATTTTCAATAACATAGTGGTTTTGCCTGATGCTCATACCTACAAGAATATTTCTAAAGTCTCTATTAAAAACCAACCAATTGTGGATAAACCCATCCGTAACAGGTAAAATAGAATCATAAAAACGATGTGCAATCTCGTGTTGAAGCATAAACTCGTGATCAGGTAAAATCCCCTTTAAATAGTCATCGTAAAATTTATTCAGATAGTCAGGAAGTAAAGGTGATGATTCGTTGAGCAGTTGAATGAGTTTATCTTTGTTATAATTGCCCAGCAGATTCCAATCAGCCTTTTTGTTTAAGCATATATTGACCAAATTTCTATTATCATATGGATAAAATAGAAATCTCGCTTTTTCTGAATCACCTTTCTGTAGTTCTTCATGGATATATGAAAAATAATATTGAATATCTATCATTTGACTGAACTGCCCGAATCTCAATTCTGGCAAACTACTTAGTAAATAATAATATTTATTTTCAGCTTTATACATTTCCGAACAAAATTTCTGAAGTTACAGGTCGTATTAATTGCATAAAAAATTTCTGAAAGTCATCATCTGTAAAAGATATTGTGTAGTTTTTGTTTTGTGGACTTATCCTGAAGCCACTATCAATCTTATGGCTCAGCTGAAATTTTACCTTATTATGTAGTTGTTCATGTATGGATGTCTCTAGCCAATTATAAACGTCTTTGGATATATCTATAGGTAAGTCAATATTTATAGTATGTCCCTTATGGGAATGGATCATGGATTCCGCGGCATAAAGTAAAATCTTGAGTTTAACTTCATTATGTTTAAATGTATCATCCACGATTTGATTGGCTAGCCTAAGGGTCAGCATATCCGTAAGGGTTTGCTTTACTAACAATAAAGCTTGATTACTTGAAGTTTTAATTTCAGCAGCTGTGTTTTTTTGCATATCTTCAGCTGTTGATTTTGCTTGTCTTATGATGTCTTCAGCGTCCTTAAGAGCTTGTGCTACGATTTGCTTTGCATCCGCTTGGGCTATTGCCAACAACTTTTCGCCTTCAATTTGAGCTTTATTGATACCATCATCATATAATTGTTGTGTCAGTAGCGCTATTTTATCGTCCATTACCATTTATTAATTATTAAAAACAATGCAATTTTAGACTTTTTGATTTCAAAAAGTATGACTAAATTTTGCCAATTATATGATTTTGGTCATCTTCAGTATATAAAAATGATCCCATCTTGCAGGCGATTTTAATTTTAACATATCAAATGACATCATGATGGGAACAGCAATCATACTAGCGTATATTGGTTTAGGCTTGATGATAGGACTATCCGGAGTAGGCAGTGCTATCGGTGTATCGGTGGCCGGAAGTGCTTCTATAGGTGCACTCAAAAAAAATGAAAATGCTTTTGGTAGTTATATGCTTCTAAGTGCTTTAGCAGGTACTCAGGGTTTGTATGGATTCGGAGGGTTCTTTTTAATCAATATTAGCGGTGTTCTATCAGAAAATATCACCATGTTGCAAGGAGCTGCCATTTTAGGCAGTGGCATAGCTTTGGGTTTAGCTGGGTTGATATCTGCAATTAAACAAGGCGAAATATGTGCAAATGGTATTTCTGCGATCGGTTCAGGGTACGATCTATTTGGAAAGACGCTGGTATTGGCAGTTTTTCCAGAGTTATATGCTATTGTTGCCTTTGCTGCCACATTTTTGATAGTTTCAGGTTTGTAAATATTCCTTACTTTTGGTTTTTTATTACACCGTAAAACCAAAATACAATGGATTGCTTCCCTACCCTATCCACTGATCGTCTTACTTTGGGGAAAATCACGTACTCTGACATACCCAATATCGTCAAATATGCTAATCATAAAAGCATCTCTGACAATACTTTGACTATGCCGTACCCTGATACAGAAGACCATGCTGTTTTTTGGATTAATATGTCCAACCAAGGATTTAGTAGTCAAGAACAATTTATTTTTGGTATCTTTCTCAAAGAAACGAATGCATTCATCGGTGGAATGGGATTGCACGTGGATAAGACGCACCACAAGGCTGAAATGGGTTATTGGATTGCAGAGTCCTTTTGGAATCTGGGCTATGCTACTGAAGCAGGAAAGGCTGTAATTCAGTTCGGATTTGAAGTTCTAAATCTCCATAAAATCTACGCGACACATTTTCCATTTAATCCTGCATCTGGAAAAGTGCTTTTAAACATCGGCATGACCTTTGAATCAGATTTGAAGCAGCATTATCTTAAAAATGGTAAATATCAAGATGTACGGCAGTATTGTATAATCCGCTAATTTTTTTCGCCACAAAGGCTCTAAGTCGCAAAGTTACGCTAAGGTAAATTTTTAATATTTACAGGCGTGCCGACTGATCAATTGGATACCTTCATCTGTCATCACATAAACTTCCGTATAGTAAAGGTCAAAAGCATATGGCTTACCATCCATACTAACATAAAAAGTACCTTTGCCTGTGACAACACCAGTATTGTCGACTATTCTGGTTTGGGATTCATGTACTTTTACGTCGGTATAGGTGAGTTTTCCAGATTTTATATTGGCGATTACTTCTGCTTTGGACTCTTTCCATCCGTTGGAGTGGATATAGTGTACATCATCATGGAGTAATGTATAGAGTGAGTCGTACTGCTGCGATGCAAACCATTTGAATTTTTGGAGATGGGTTTGGTGGATTTGGGTTTCCAAATAGTTTTGATATAAAAATCTTTCGCTTACTTCTATAGGAAAATCAGTTACTAATACATCCAAATTTAAATCGGCTACAAAGGAATTATAATATGATATCGATAATGGTTTAGTATTTTTATTCCATATCTCTCTCGGATCACTAAGCGTAAAATAGCCATTACTCTTTAGCATATTTAATATGTCACGCGGCGTTTTATCGGTGACATAAGCAGCCAATTTCTCTTTTGACAATCCAAGTTTTATAAAGTTATCATATTCATCCTTTGATGTTATAAGAGCAGACACGAGACTTTTACTTTCTATCTGGGTAGCAATATTTGTATTTTCATGGGTAAAAGTCAAAACAATACATCGGTCATCAAATTCCAATTGCTTTATTTTCTCTAAAACATTAATGAACTGATTCCCTTTGATGTCTAGCATCAAGTATATATTTTTATTTTGGATAGATTTGATCACATCTTTTAAAGTGGGTATTTTTTCATTTGTTATTTTCCCATTTTGATCTTTAAGTAAAATTTTTCTAATTTCTTTGGTTGACTTACTAGAAATATTTCCTCTTCCATTTGTAGTTCTTGACATATCTTCATCATGCATCAGCCAAAGTTCTCCTTCTTTATCTGCCCTGATATCTATTTCAAACATTACAGGTTTTCCATTTAATTTTCCATAAATAAAATCTATAATGGAAACACTATTTTCTGGCAAATCTGCATAATAGCCGCCTCTATGACCACAAATCAGCGGAATCAATGATTTGTCATCTAAAATCTGATGCAAAGCCGGTTGGCTTTGCTGACAATCTCCACTAAAGCTATGGATTAATAGTATAAAATAAACTAAAAATTTCATCTACAAAAAGAGCTTTAAAAAAAAGAAGTCAGGCATTAAATGCCTGACTTCTTTAAAAAATATATTATTTGGTATAATTAGTTGAAAGTATATCTTACTCCTAACTGCATTTGCCAAACATCACCAAGACCAGCACTTTTTATATAAGTTTTATCATTAAAAGTACCATCTGTATTTGCAGCAAGCCTATAAACAGGTTCCCCAGCAGCATTAATACTTCTGAATGTTAAAGGACTATTATTAACAAATCTGTCACCTACACCCCATTTATTACTTAGCATATTTCCAAAGTTAAAAATGTCTGCCCTTACTTGCAACTTATTTTTCTTTCCGCCGACACTAACATAAAATTCTTGAACAACAGAAAGGTCTATAGTAGCTAACATAGGTCTCAAAACACCATTTCTTTCTGCATACTGACCTCTTCTTGAACTTAAATATTCATCTTGGTCAATGTATTTATCAAATGCAGCCGCTTGAGCTTCTGGAGTTAAAACCACGTTGTTTACCGTATATTGTTCAAATTTAAGATCGCTAGCTTTCACAGGAATGAACATAAGGTCATTTGCTGTTTGTTGGTCACCATTCAAATCACCATTGATTCTATAAGAAAATCTTCCTTGGTTTTGCATTTGGAAAAAGAATCCAAACTGAGTAGATGCTGCATCCGCATATTCAATTTTATAGCTACCTGCTGCAATGATTCTATGTCTCAAATCATTATTTGAAAAAGCTACATCAGGAAGGTTATTCCCATTAACTGATAGGTTGTCTCTCCAAGATGAAAAAGCTATCGAACCTGCACTCATCAAGTCTTGAGTAAATCCGTAGTTATATGCTGCCATGTATGTAAAACCATCCGTAAATGGCTTTTCAACTTTTACAGTAGCTGAATAACCTGATCCTACATTTGTATTTTTAAGAACAGTAACATCCGTGATTTTACTCACTACTCTATTATTGGCATTTGATCCACCATATAGAGGTCTAGTATCCGGACCAACTAATTTTTTAGCGGCAGGTTTCAAATTAGCATTAATATAAGTCACATTATTCAATTCTTTATTGTAAATCACTTCTCCTGTTGCGATCAATCCGAAAGGAAGTGCCACATCGACTGCTAAGTTTGAACGCCATACTTGAGGAAACTTAAAGTTTTCATCCACTATTGCAAGATTATAAGATGAAGCTGCTTTTCCAGGAATAGGTTCTAAATTATATGCATTTACATCAGGATTAAATGGATATTTACCTTTGGTATTATCTTCAAATACAGAACCTGTCAGTATACCATTATTTCCTACTTGATTAGATAACCACACAAAAGCAGGTCTTCCAGAAAACACACCAGTTCCACCTCTAAATTGAAGTGACTGATCACCTTTAACATCATAGTTAAACCCAATTCTAGGAGAAACTAATAGAGAAGTACCTGGTAACTTTGAAGTATTCACTTTTAAAGGGTTACCAAATTCATCGTTAAACGTAAAATCATTAACTTCTTTATTTTCTAAAGCTGTATTTTGAAAGCTAGGTACATCCAATCTAATTCCACCAGTTACTTTAAGGTTGTTTGACACTTGAAACTCATCTTGTAAATACAATCCTATTTGATTTGCGTTGGTAGTAGCTGTAGGTAATGCTGAACCGGCTAAGTTAGAAGATGTCTTTTGGTACCTTCTTAATGTTGGGTCATTTGTTGGGTCGCTATCTGTATCTGCATAAAAATCAGCTAAGGAGTTGTACACAAACTGGCCATAATAGGTAGGTGTAAATGTATTTCTAAATTCAAATGATTCAAAATTCACACCAGCTGTTAAAGTATGTTTTCCAGCATAATAAGTAAAGTCATTTCTGAACTGCCAAGTATCTGTATCTAATATATTGTTAGGCGTGAATGGCTCATATCCAAAAGCAATATAGTTTCTACCATCTTTCAAGATGTCGACCAAAGGGAAGATTCCTCCACCACTAGTTCTGTAATCTCTGTTTGCAGTGAAACCTGCGATTATTTTATTTGAATAATTGCCACCAATATAGTTATGCTCACCAATAAATGAATTGATGTCATTATTAATTATGTAATTGTTATTTGAAAAATTCAATGCAAATGGGTTATCTGCTCTGCCTTGGAATGAACCACTGCTACTAGCAGGCACATCCCTTGAAGATTTTAGATAGTTATATCTCAAACTAAATTTACTTTTATTACTCAGGTTATAATCCAATCTTGCAAGTGCTTTGTCACTTCTAGTTGCTAATTGAAAGTTTTCATAAACACCTGGGTCATAATTATATTTGCTCAATAAAAAGCCTTTTAATGCATCCAGGTCAGAAGCTAATACTCTTGTAGTATTTGTTTTTCCATCATTTACACCAGGTCTAAGAGCTTCAAATCCACTATTTGCAGGATCTTCTCTTCTTTCTGACTCACCGTTAATAAAGAAAAATAATTTATCCTTAATAATTGGACCACCTAAACGAAAACCATATTGCTTTACATCAAAGTTTGCGGTAATGACATCTGCTCCACTTGCTTTTTTCCCAACAAAACTTTCATTTCTGAGGTTATAAAATGCAGAACCTGAAAACTCATTTGTTCCACTTCTAGTCACAGCATTTATCCCTGCTCCTGTGAAACCTCCTTCTCTAACGTCATACGGTGCTACGTTTATCTGGATTTGTTCAATAGCATCCAATGAAATAGGACTTGAATTAGTTTGTCCTCCTGGTAAATCCGACAATCCAAAGCTATTATTGAAAATAGATCCATCTATAGTTAAATTATTAAATCTTGAGTCTTGACCTCCGATAGATCTTCCGTTAGCCTGTGGAGTAGTTCTAGTAAAGTCCGAAATAGATCTACTCAATGTAGGTAATGCATTCAAGGCTTGTACACCTACGTTTGTGCTGGCTCCCGTTTTTTTATCGTTCATTAATGAATTCTTATTTGCAGTAACCACTACCACATCCAATGCTATTCCGCTTTCTGATAATTGCTTATTGAAAGTGAATGTCTGCCCCAGATTTAAAAAAATGTTTTCATCCTTTGTTTCTTGGTAACCCACATAACTTACAGTAATAGTATAAGGTCCACCAATCCTTAAACCAGGTAAATTAAATCTACCATCAGTTCTTGTAATCGCACCATAATTTGAGCCAGATGGTGTATGTACTGCCAAAACAGATGCACCTATTAAAGGCTCATTGTTGGTATCAGTAATCAATCCACTGATACTCGATGTCGTCACCTGTGCCTGAACCCCAAAGCCCAGCACCATAAACAAAAATAATTGTAAAATTCTCGTCTTCATAAAATTGTGATTTTGTGTTGTTAAGTCGTTTCCTTACGAGAAAAAACACTTAACGCTTTGTTAAAAAATTGATTTGGTTAAAAATTAGTGCAAAAGTAATCAGTTTATATTAATATAATGTTAAATTTTATATATAATATTTATATATTTAATCACATTATTGCTATTTTCATCTTTTTTATTACTTTTATGCTTTAAATAATCAAAATCTTTGCACAATGAAAAAGTTTTTTACAACACTAATGATGATCATTTGGGTATCTTACTTATCCTATGGACAAATTGTTATCACCGAAATTTCTTATAATCCACCGGAGTCAGGGACAGATTCGTTGGAGTACATTGAAATTTTTAATGCTGGGACTTCAGACATTAATATAAAGGATTATAAATTTACAAAAGGTATTGATTATACGTTTCCTGATACCTTGATTAAAAGTAACACTTACTTCTTGATTGTCAAAAATGCAAGAGCATTTAAAACGGTCTACAATGTAACTGCGGCAGATTGGAGCCCTGACAATCCAATATCTACTTCCAACACATTGACAAACAATGGAGAAGTATTGGAAATTACTGATGCTACAGCTAAAGTGCTTATTTCCTTTAAATATGAAAAAGTAGCTCCATGGCCAACTTTTATCGACGGTACAGATGGCGCAGGAGGATCTATTGAACTCTGTGATGCAAAAGCAGTACCAACTATTGGTAGCAATTGGAAGACATCAACCAATGATTTGGGTTTTGAGGTAAATGCCAAAAAGGTCTTTGGTACACCTGGAAAAGCCAACTCTATCACCGTTTGTAACAATAATCCTCCCATTATAGATTTGTACCCCCTGCGTACGATACCTCAAATGAAAGGTGTCAATGCTGAAGGAGTAGCCGATTCTTTGAATAAAAAATGTTCATTAAAAGGTATAGTTCACGGTGTCAACTTTAGAATTTCTGGTCTACAATTTACTATCATAGATGGTCAAAACAAAGGATTTGGAGTATTTAATAACAGTACTAATCTTGGCTATACCGTCAAAGAAGGCGATGAAATTATGGTAAAAGGAGGCATCACTCAGTTCAGAGGCCTATCACAAATTGTGGCAGACTCTATCAAAGTACTTTCGACCAATAATAATTTGGTAGCTCCAAAAACAGTAACAGAGCTAACGGAGACTGACGAATCCAGTCTGATACGTATCACCAACCTTAACTTTGTAAATCCATCTGAATGGAAAGGTGCGGGCACAGGATTTACAGTCAACATGACTAACGGCACTAAAGAATTCCCAATCAGAATCACCAATGCCATCGATGCGTTTTCTATGCCTATACCTAGTGGCGGACCATTTAATGTAGTGGGTATTCTCAATCAGTTTTCGGGCACAAGTGCTCCTTTTAACTCAGGATATCAATTACAACCAAGATATATGGTAGATTTTAGACCCGTTTCCAGTACTGAAAATACTTATACAAAACATGCCGTTTCTTTAGTGCCTAATCCAGCTACACATCTTGTAGAAATAAACACCGTAGAAACTCCAGATGCCATAGAAGTAATGGATATACAAGGTCAAAAAATCATGTCTTCAACACTAACGAAAAGCATAGATTTAAGCCAAGTACACCCAGGTATGTATTTATTTAGAGTAACCTTTGGGCAACAAAGCACGGTTTTGAAACTAATAAAAATGTAATCACCAATACATTTGATCTAATAAATCGGAGATTTAGTATAATACTACATCTCCAATTTTTATTTTATTCGTAATTTTGTTTCTATTTTAAAATCATTAAAAACATCATCAAATGACAAGATTTATTTTAAGTCTTTTTCTTTTAGGTTGTGTAAATCTAATCTCAGCCCAACTTAATAAGGTAGAGTTTCAGGAATTCACTTTGGACAACGGGTTAAGAGTGATTCTACACCAAGACAAAAGTACTCCAATTGTAGCTGTTTCTGTGATGTATCATGTGGGGTCCAAAAACGAAAAACCGGAATTAACAGGTTTTGCTCACTTTTTTGAACACTTACTTTTCGAAGGTACAGAAAATATAGGTAGAGGAGAGTATGACAAATACGTAGAAAAAGCAGGAGGCACTCTCAATGCGAATACATCCATGGACAGAACCTTCTATTTTGAAATATTGCCTTCCAATCAGCTGGAACTAGGCTTATGGCTGGAATCAGAAAGGATGTTGCATGCCAAAGTAGAGACTGTAGGTATTGAGACCCAAAGATCTGTCATCAAAGAAGAAAGACGCCAACAATACGAAAATCGACCTTATGGAAGGTTTTTGGAAGAAATCATGAAGCGTGCATATAAGGTGCATCCGTACAGATGGCCTGTCATCGGCTCTATGGAGCACATCGGAGCTGCACAAGATCAGGATTTTAAAGATTTTTATGCCAACTTTTATGTGCCAAATAATGCTATTGTCTCTATAGCAGGAGACATAGACTATGAAGAAGCCAAAACTTTAGTGACAAAATATTTTAAAGATATTCCTAAAAGTGTAAAACCCATATATAGACCCACTATAGTAGAACCTGCTATAACTTCTGAGGTGAGAGATACGTTTTATGACAATATTCAGTTACCTGCGGTATTGATGGCTTACAGAATTCCGGCAGCGGGTACGTCTGATTTTTATGCAGTATCTATGTTAGGCACATTACTATCTCAAGGCGAGTCTTCCAGACTACAAAAAGCATTAGTAGATCAGCAGCAAAAAGCTGTCGCGGTGGGCAATTTCCCTCTAGATTTGGAACAACCTGGCGTTGCGATTGCTTATGGTATCTGTGGTATGGGTGTAGATGTAGTGGATACTGAAAAGGCCATAACAGCAGAGATAGAGCGTATCAAAAATGAACCAATATCTGACGAAGAATTTCAAAAATTGCGCAATCAGGTAGAAAATGATTTTGTCTCTTCCAATTCCAGAGTAGCAGGAATAGCAGAGTCTTTGGCCAATTATAAAATGTACTATGGTGATGCCAATCTGATCAATACTGAACTCAACAGATATCTTGCAGTATCCAAAGATGATATCAAAAAAGCGGCTGTAAAGTATTACAACAAAGACAATAGAGTGGTGCTTCATTACCTTCCTCAGCCAGCAACACCTTAAATTATAGTCAACAGAAATTGGATTGCAAATAATTTCGATTTTAATTCAATGAAAATGAGCTAGTTAAAATTGTAAATTTTTACATTCAATTTCACTTAAAGAATAGTTTATTCACAGCAATATCCATAAAAATTTTAAATAACGAATATAAAATGAAGAATATATTTATAGCTATCGGTTTGATTTTAGTATTGGCACAATGTTCTAAAAAGACCGCCGACATAGTTCAACCCTTAAAAGGTCCAGATAAATCATGGAGAAAAATGGCTCCATCTCCTGCTGCTGCAAGAGATATTAAATTAGGAGATTATGCGAGTTTTGATCTTGGTAATGGATTGAAAGTTATCGTAGTAGAAAATCACAAACTACCCCGTGTTGCATATCAATTGTCTTTAAATAATGATCCACTTATCGAAGGCGACAAATCGGGTTATACTACTTTTGCAGGTGACTTGATGAGCAAAGGCACAAAGACCAAATCCAAAGCTCAGATAGACGAATCTATCGATTACATAGGTGCAAGTTTGAATACATCGCCATCAGGAGTTTTTGCATCATCACTCAAAAAACACAGTGATAACCTATTGAGTATTATGAGCGATGTGCTATATAACCCTACTTTTCCACAAGATGAATTTGAAAAATTGCGCAAAAGGACAGCTTCAAATCTAGCTTCTGCTAAGACTAATCCTGAAGCTATCGCATCTAATCTGAGAAGTGTTGTCAATTTCGGCCCTAATCATCCTTATGGAGAAGTACAAACCGAAGAGTCTCTTAAGAATATTACATTAGATGATTGTAAAGACTATTATAAAACTTACTTTAAACCCAATAATGCTTACTTAGTTATTGTGGGTGATATCACTCCTGAAGAAGCCAAAATACAAGCAGAAAAGTATTTTGGTAAATGGGAAAAAGGAATAATTCCATCGTTTAAATATGATACTCCACAATTATCAAATGGCGCCCACGTAAGATTTGCCAATAAAGATGGCGCGGTACAATCTTTGGTTAATATTTCTTATTTTGTAGAACTTAAACCTGGAAGCGAAGATGCCATCAAAACTTCCTTAATGAACTCCATCCTGGGTGGTGGTATCTTCAGTGGAAGGCTGATGCAAAACCTTAGAGAGAAAAAAGGATATACTTATGGTGCAAGATCCAGTCTAAATCCAGACAAATTATTAGGTAGTTTTTATGCTTTTGCCAATGTACGTAACGAAGTGACTGATAGTTCCGTGACCGAATTTCTTTATGAAATGAAACGCATTGTGGCCGAACCTGTTTCTGAAAATGACCTTAAACTTGCTAAAACAAGTACAGCAGGAAACTTTGGCCGGTCATTAGAATCACCTCAGACTATTGCCAATTTTGCATTGAATACTTTTAGGTATAATTTGCCTAAAGACTATTATAATAATTACTTAAAAAATGTAGATGCTGTGACTGTCTCTGATATACAAATGGCTGCAAAAAAATATATCAAGCCAGAAAACTGTAATATCATTGTGATAGGTAATAAAGATAATGTGGCAGATAAGCTCAAAAAATTTGATGCTGATGGTGAAATAGATTTTTATGACGCATACGGTAAAAAGCTTGAAAATAAAAAGGTAGAACTGAGTGCCGATGTGACAACCCTGAGTGTGATCAATGACTATATAGAAGCCATAGGTGGCGCAGCCAAGTTGAAGGCGGTAACAAGTTTGTATACAGGGATGAAGGCTAGTATGATGGGGCAGGATGCTACCTTTGAAACCTTCCAAACGGCGGAAGGAAAATATGCCATGAAAATGAATATGATGGGCATGGTAGTACAGGAAGGCAGATATGATGGTACCAAAGGTATGCAATCACAGATGGGCAAAAAGAAGGTGGTAACTGAAGGTAAAGAGCTCGACCAACTTAAGAAACAAAGCCTTATGTTCGAACAAATGATGTATCATAATGGTAATTACAAACTCGAACTTAAAGGAATAGAAAATGTCAATGGAGTTAACTGTTACAAAATCGTGATCATGGATGCAACAGGAGAAAGTAGCACGGAATTTTACGATATCAAAACTGCACTTTTAGTCAGGTCCGTATCCAATAATGAGCCAATGACTATCACCACTGACTTTAAAAATTATAAAGACGTCAATGGCGTCTTCATCCCGCATACTACAGAGATCAGTGGCGTGATGCCTACAGCATTAGTCATGGAAGCTAGCAGTATCGAGATCAATAAAACTTTTACAGAAGATATTTTTAAAGTAGAATAATTCACTTTTAAACGTATAGTTTAATTATAAGACAGCCTGAAGGATTTAAAATCTTTCAGGCTGTTTTATTTTAGTGATGTATAAAAGTTATTGATATGGGTCAGGTTAGTTAAAAACCAATGAAATTTCAGTTACCAAAGGTCAGGTTTCTTTTTCACTCTTTCTTTTCCTTCTTTTGAAATTGCAAAACTTTCTCTTCTAGTCAAAGTCTTGATATACACCGTTTTCCTAAACCGCAAGGTACTCCAATCCTCGTCAATTGCTACTTGTCTCACACCCTCGAGATTATAAACGTCCAGTTTTTCCCAGCCAGAATCTCTATTAAACCCGGATTATGCGTTAGAACTTTGTTATAGCCTGTCCCGCTTTAGCGGGAAGAAGCTAAAATGCAACCAGCCTGACCACTACATGGTAGGCGGGCAGGTAAATCAGCTATTTATATTCGAAAAGCGTAGCACCGCTACGGTTACAGAAGATAAATAGTCCGCCGCGGCGGATTCTGATTTGCAGACCTTGTCGAGCCAAAGGC
>CAMBRK010000021.1 GCA_945870185.1 Aureispira sp. CCB-QB1
GCAAAACCTGTCGAAGACGAAAGAGTCATCCGACGAAAAAGTAATGGGTTAGTACTTAGTTTTTATTTTTTTTTAAACCACGTCAAATCACAAAACAAAGTGGTTCAGTTTCGACCGGAATAGGTGGTTCAGTTTGACCGGAATATACAATAAGTTAAGAAATTCTTAAAATATGGACTTTTGAAATAAAAAAATCCAGCTTATGTGGACATATTCTTCAAGATTACAACCTAATAGCCTAATAAATAGCAAAATAAACTTAACATAATTTATAATGTGATTAAAATCTTTGAATCTTATTAATCATGGGAAAGCTGATTGGTTTTTAGTCAGTATGATTAAAATCATATTTTATCGGAACTTCTGTTCATGATAAATCTATGACATAAATTATTTCGAAAAAGCAATGAACTCAATGTAAAATTATTGATGTAATTTTACATGAAATACAAAAACATTAATATAGTTTATAAAATCAAAAGCAGCTTTTTGTCGTTAAATATACAAAAGTTGTAAATTTAAAAGATTTGATTGACAAATGATTTTCAGAGCTTATTTGGTATCATTAAAATTCATACCGTTATCATATTACCGTTAATTCTTCAAAAAAGATTATAACCTTTATCTATTCCCTTTTAATAAACTCATCAGGGTAGTCTCTCACCTGATAACTCAAATGTCTTAAAAATCGCTCACCTTCTGTTTCCCAACCTTTGACTTCTTCTTCATTTAGGCGAAATGAAATCGTATAAATGGCTACAGTGCCACAAACTACTTCAAAGATCAAGTCGCCATTATCATCTTTCTCTAAGAGATAATCCCAGGTACTTTCTATTATTTTCGTTCTAGCCATATCAGAAAAAGATATCTTTGTACACCATATTTTCACCAAATTTAAACTCCTTCAGCTTGTATAGTGACTTCTTGCCAGGACTAAATCTCTTGGTCTTGGGTTTTAAAGTTGGTTTGCCTTCGTCTTCTTCCAGATATGGCATAATGGAATGCTCAGCTTTGCCAGTACTTAAATTAAAATCATAAGTCTCTAATTTATTTTCAAATGGATCCATTGTACTATGTGTGGCACCTATCAGAAACCAATCAATATTTTGATAGCGCCACTTGTAAGTATATGACCATTTGTGGTTACTACCGCCATAATAGTCAACGCACACTGTTTTACCCATAATATACAGTTCCTGAAGTGGATCACCGAAAACTCCACCGTCATCACTCAACATAATAGATTCATTAGACTGCACCGAAAGATCGTATCCTCCCGCAGTCTTACCCATTAGGACAAAAAGAATTCTGGGTTTCTGTGCGTGATCCGCTTCTTTTAGATCATTGATTTCTGAGATGGACTCTATGATTACGGCTACATCCTTTGTTTTGTCCTGATTCAGATTTCCTTCCTTCTGGAAAAGAATTTGGTAGCCTTTGGGCACGAAGGATTCGACATCTTTCCCTGTTTTTGGCAGTATGGGATAGGTATAATTCATTGTCAATAAAGTAAAAAAAAGCATGATGATTTGCATGTATTATTTATTTATTTATTTATTGGTTCAACCATTTTTTAAAACCTTGGCTATTTTCTGTACTGATGACGATGTCTCTTTTTGCTTGTGGACTTAGCTCGATCTTAATTCTACTTTTACTCACGTGAACCATAGATGCAATGGAATCAAAATGGGTAATAAAACTCCTGTTTAATCGGAAAAACAATGTGGGGTCCAAGAGTGCATCCAGGTCTGATAATCGGTAATCTATAATAAATTTTGAACCATCTTTTTTTATAAGATATACATAACGATCTTCACCTTCGAAGTAAGCGATTTGGTCTATCGTCACGCTCATCAGTCGCTCGCCACGATGGACAATGAATCGTTCTTGATATATTTTGGTGGTATTTTGAAGTGCTTTCCATAATAAATCAGTAGGAATCTGCTGTTTGGATTGTATCGATTTGAATTTTTGAAGGCTTTGGGTCAGATCATCTTCGTCTATTGGTTTTAATAGATAATCGATACTATTGACCTTAAATGCTTGTATGGCGTATGCATCATAAGCTGTAGTAAAAATGATGGGTGTCTCAATATTTACTTGTTCAAAAATACTAAAACTTATCCCGTCTGCAAGATGTATATCCAAAAATATCAAATCTGCCTGATGATCACTCAACCAAGAGACTGCATCTTTAATACTATCTATCTTTTCCAGAATCTGAACAGACGGTTCCACTTTTTTAAGTATCCGCTCTAGGTGTTCCTGAGCAGGCTTTTCATCTTCTATGATCAATACTTTAATCACCATGTTTATACTAATTATGCTTCTGGGATCAATGGTAAAATCACCTTAAATATATCATCATGTTGAATGATTTCAATATCTTTTTGTACTAATAATCGGTATCTGCTAGATAAGTTATGGAGTCCTATTCCTGTAGATTTTTCAGATGATACTCGTGGGGCTACACGATTGGTGATTTCGAGATTTTCTCCAATTTGAAAGATTTTTATCTCCATGGGTTGTGATTCTGAGATCACATTGTGTTTGATAGCATTTTCAACCAATAATTGCAAAGAAAAAGGAGGAATTGAATACATTTTGTCGCGGATATCCAATATCAATTTTAGCTGGTCACCAAATCTTGTTTTTTGTAAATAGATATAATTGTCTATCAATTCCAATTCTCTATCCAATGGAATAAGTTTTTGCTCCCCATGCTCCAAAATAGAACGATACATTTTAGCAAATTTGGTCGTAAATCGGATAGCACCATCTTGATCTTTGGCAATGATAGATGCTAATGTATTGAGACTATTAAAAAGGAAATGAGGATTTATTTGATTTTTGAGTACTTCGTATTGGGATGATATCTGCAGTTTTTCTTGTTGTGCATTTTTTAGCAATAATTCCTTTTTTTCTGACTCCAACAAAATATTTTTTTGTCTCAATGTGTAAGTCTCTAAGGCATGGTCAAAAATGACTTTCAACTCTTCAAACTTCCAAGGCTTGGTAATATAGTGATAAACTTTTCCTTTGTTGATCGCGTCGATAATAGCTTGCATATCACTATACCCTGTCAAAATCATTCTGATCATGTCCGGATGTGTGGTACTTACTTGCTCTAAAAATTCCACACCTGTTTTCCCTGGCATTCTTTGGTCACAGACGATCAGGTCAATGGATTGTTGGTCCAGGATATCTTGAGCCATATCAGCGTTTTCAGCCGTATAGACATTAAAAAACCTTCTGAATACAGCTTTAAAAGCAGTAAGATTGTCCACTTCATCATCTAGATATAAAATAGTATAAGGCAAAGACATTTACTTGGATTTATAACCGTACAAAAATACTACTAAAAACAGTAATGTATCTAAAATCAAGTAAAATTTCCAAACTCCTTCAACATTGGGCGTACCACCTTTGGAATCTTCTAACAAAAAATACAAAAACCGAAAGGATAAAGCCCACAGCGCCAAATTGACAACTATCCATAATGCTTTGGTGGATAAGTCCAAGCCCATCCATTGTAACAAGACTAATTTTAAGATGTAATATACCCCATGTGTCACCAATAAGGCATACAAAAGCATACAAAACAAAAGAAACATTAATAGAATACCCATATCATTGGTTTAATGTTCACAAAAGTAGGTACTGCCAGAAAACAAATACAACACAATGAAGTGAACTGGTGATAATCAGAAGTGAGATAGAAAAAGTGGGACCAATTGAGGTTCGAGTAATGTCAGCATCACCAGGTATGAACTGATCCAATAAATAACCACTTGGATTTTAGTAGATGCATCCATAGCATCTCCTACGATTTCAACCCATCGGATGGGGACGTAAAAAAAAGTAAATACAATGAGCATAAAAGGCATACTGGACAAAAAAGCATGATTAAATCCATGTCTAATGTCTATTTGCCCTTTGAACATGATACTGAGATTGGTCATAAAAAAGGTGATCAGAATTAGCTGCAAAGCTCTGGATACCCACTCAGTTATCACATTGACTGGTTGACGAGGTGGTTCTATAACATTGGCTATTAATCCTAATTCTCTGTAAGCTACCCAAATCAATATCAGCCAATATGGTATTTTTAATGGCCAATCAACGGTAGCATACCTAAAACCATAAAGTCCGTAAACATAGGTAAGCAATGGAAAAAATACCAAAACCACTCTAAAAAATGTACGCCATATAAATGCCATGAGGAGCAAGATGCCAAAATACCAACTTTTCATAAACCATTGCCAACGTGAAAGTTGTGAAGCGCTTATTTGATTAAACTCGACACTGAGCACATGCAGATCTGCCCTTCTTTCGAATACTAAAAGTATGGCGAATAAGACCAAATAAGGAATCGGCAATTGTAGTTCCGTTTTATTGGTATTAATGGATAATAAAAAAGTACTGAGGTAATATGATATTAAGGTTAAAGCAAAGTTAGAAATTGCGCCTTTATATCCTGCAAAGGTCCATCTAGAACTAAGCATTTGTGTCACGGGATGCACGATCTATAGGCAATGTAATCGCAAAACTTGTCCCTTTCCCAGATTCCGAAAATACGGTAATATCCCCTTGATGTTGTTTGACAATGGCATAGGAGATAGATAATCCCAAACCGGTCCCTCTTCCTACTTCTTTGGTGGTAAAAAAAGGCTCGAAAATCTTTTGTTGGGTTTCAGGATCTATACCCATTCCATTATCAGATATAATGATGATACAGTTACTTCCAGATGCTGTTGTTTCGATATGGATGATACCGCCTTGCTCCACAGCATGTACCGCATTATCCAGGATATTGAGCAAGACTTGATTTATTTTACTAGGTTGACACATAATGTTGCCTTCATATAGATAATTTTTATGGATTGTAATCTGTTGATTTATTTTGTGTTGCAGTATGGTTAAGGCAGTTTCTAACCCTTCTATTACTTGGTAAGAAGCATATTCGTCTCCACTATCTCTGGCAAAAGTTTTTAGGCCTTGCACAATATGAGATGTGCGTTGCGTACCATTGTTGATGGTAGACATTAAAGAATGTAATTCTGTGGTGAGACTTTGTAAATCTAGCTTTTGAATATCATTTTTAATGGTATCCAGATTAGTTTCTCCTTTTTCTAGTAGGCTGAGGCTATTAAAGAGCGGTCTCAAATCATCAAAATCCATCTTCAATGCTTCTACACTGGCATGAATAGCACTCACAGGATTATTGAGTTCATGAGCTATGCCTGCGGTCATCACACCTATAGAAGCCATTTTTTCTGCATGGATCAATTGTACATGGGTTTGTTGTAAATGAGCCAATAAAGCTTCTTTTTCTATTAGTAGCGCGTTGGTATGTGCTTGTTGTTGTGTCAGTTCGTGTAAGGCTTTGTTCCTGCCTCGATATACAAAAACGACAAAAACAAGTGAACATAATAGCAGGCATATACTCAATATCAGAATATTTCTGATTTGTATTCCTTTTTTATTTTCTAGGTCGAGTGCAGTGATTGTTTTTTCTCTTTCTGACAATTCGAAGGCAGCTTGCATATCTTCCATTTTCATTTCTAGCGCTTCTTTTGCAGTGGTGTCCTGTACAGCCGCAAGTAATTCGAGATATGTCACCGCTTGGGGTAAGTTGCCATCTTCTTTGTACATAAGATATAAATTGCGATAAGCATTGAGTTGGTAAGAACGAGAGTCTACTTGCGTACAATTATCTACAGCTCTTTTAAATACGGCTTTAGCGCGGTCAGCTTGCCCAATACTCCTATATAACTCACCTAGTTTTAACAATATCAAACCTATATTTCTTTGTCTTTTTATGGTCTCTGCTGCTTGAAGTGCTTTGAGATAATATATTTCAGCTTCATTGTTTTTGCCCCAAGACTTATAATTATCCGCTAAGCCTAAAAAACTGATAGTCAATCCTTCATAGTTATTCTGGCTTAGTCTTTTGGGGATATCTTTAAAATAGTAAGCATCTGCTTTTTCATATTGGCCACGTGCGCTATATACATCTGCAAATAAGGTATTGATGATACCAAGCTGAAAGGTATCTTTGAGTTCGTTTTTTAATTCCAATGCCTTATTTAAATATTTTTCGGCGATGGATAGTTCATTGATTTGAATGTATGCACCTGCGATATTATGATAAGAATCTGCAATGCTTTTTCTAGTGGTATCATGGACTTCTCTGAGCTTGAGTGCTTGCAAATGAAGCTCTAAAGCCAGAAAACTCCTTTCTTCCAGACCGTAAAAACCTCCCAATCTTGCCAATGCAGATGCTACCCACAAACTGTCTCTATATAATCTCCCATGCTGAATGCCTTCTTTGAAGTAAATTTCTGCATGCCCCATCCTGCCTAATTGCTGATTGATCCTGCCTATAGTCATTAATATATCACCCTGTAAGTCATAATACTTCAAAGTAAAGATACTGTCGTTTAGCGCTTTGGCTGCATTTAGTAGATCGGTATTGGCAATATTTTTACCTTTTCCTACGATAGTTTTGAAATGTTCAACTCTTGCTTTGAGATGATCATAGTTTGATTGTGCCTGCACGGTGCAAAACATCAAACCAACCCAAACCACGATCATTCCAAAACGCATTATCAATATATAAACTGTAAATATAAAGTAAGTGAATTAATTCCCATCAAAATCCTTTGATTTTTAATTCTGGAACCTTTAGACCTGTACTTTTGGTATTGGATTTCTTATCTGAAAATGCTTTAGCTACACCAGGGATGGTAGGTCCTGCAGGTCCGAATAATTCATCAAAAGGTTTTTGGCCCAATACGATCAATGCATCATGTTGTTTTTCTGTCATCAATGTTTCGCCTATTGATTCAGCATATCCTACTACTGCTACAGCAACTTTCATGACACCATCTTCAAGTCTTACATAGATCTCCAACGAAGGTTTATATCGTCTCAATCCACCTTCAAATGGGTAAGAACTGATAAATTTTTGCTCATACTCAATGGCTGCTTTATAAATGACGTCACCTGTTCTGTCAGTCTCACTTTTTAATCCTTCCGGAAAGGTAATATCATACACCCAAGCAATGTCTTTATAATTAACAAAAACCCTACTCGGATTGGTACGCAACAAGTCTAATGTTTGGTCTTTGATTTGTTGTTCGGTCAATGGAGTTAAACCCGTGGCTTCTGATGATGTAACAAAATACCTGGAGAAATTCCATTTTTCGCCGGCACCACCACGCACATAAATGGCTAAACCTATTATTTTTTTACTGACTCCTCTTTCTTTTACAGTGGTGGCAGCCACTACTCTTTTCGCCATATTGCTAAAGGTATAACCTGCTTCTTTTTCTAGTTTCCAGTCATTTTGCACCGTGGCAGTTGCAATTTTACCGTGGTATTTTTTGACGTCTTCTATTACTTTGGTGTCTGATGGGAAACTCTGCGCATTCATGATGAAAGGGAGTATCAATAAGATGATCGTTTTTAAAGTTTTCATATTGGATAAATGATTTTTATAAAGAATATTTTTAAATTTAGAATCCGGAGCTCATGAAACGTGATATTATGTATGACAACAACATTTATTTTCTTGTAGAACATGGTCAAAAGTGATATTGTCATGTAAGATAAAATAATAACTATCAACATAAAGGACACGTCATGAAACTCCGGCCATGGGAACATATCGAAATGTTTAGCTTATGGTTTTGAACATCCATTATTTTTCCCATAGGGTTGTAATCCCAATTTGATCGCATCTTCCAAGGCCATTCTGTGTAACCACACTTCAGCATCTTTCGATACAGAACTAGCTTGTAACGGCAGACCGAACATCGACCTGAGTTGATTGGCACCACTATTGGATACTTTGGCGGCAGCATCTACTTCTGACCGTGATATTTCTACTCTTCCGAAATACTTTTCTGCCCAATTTTTATTTACATTGAGTTTGATTTCCTGGGAATAATTATCACCCGATTCACGCGTCACAAAATTGGCATAATCTTCCATTTCATCCAGTTTTAGTCCTGTGGCGAATTCTTGGTAGTCATACTTTTTATGTCCTACAAAAAGGTTGTTTTTTAGCGTTACCAATTTACATTGTTTTACATTGTTTACACCACCGAAATCTGCAAAACCAAAAACATTGTTTTCTGCCACTATACTCAATGCATTGTCAAACATGATACTATTGCCACCAAAACTAGCCACGGCATCATGCTTCCATGAGAATAAAATGGTATTGTTTTTTATGGTGTAAGAAGGATGTCCTGTAGCTCCGTGGTGATTACTTTTGCACATGATACCTTCTCCTGTATTATTGACGATCAAGTTGTTTTCTATCAAAGCAGCCCCATTTTTGCCTACCTGTACATCTAGCGCACCTTGTGTAGGAGCCGTATTAGTGATGACACAATTTCTGATGATGACCTTAGTACCGCTACCTGTTCTGATTTTGATGCCTGGTGTATTTGGAGTAGGATTCATCCCTTTTTCAGGACTCGCTTTCCTTCTGATAAATTCTTCTTTGGCATCAGAGTAATAGTTTCTAGCTCCATTATCTATGATGATACCGTCGATGATGATCTCACCTGTCCAGTCTTTGTAACCTTTATCTGTCAGAATGCCTATTCTTTCAGTTGTCAATCCTTTGCTAATATCATTAGTCCCACTAAAGACCGTTTTGTATTGTCCCCAAGGATCTCGTTGGCTGAAATCAGGACTGTAACCACCTATGATCGAAAATGGCACACTAAAAACATCGGAACTTTGGTCAGCTTTACTAGTATACGTACCTGCTGCTATGTGTACTACATCACCCGCTTTGATTTGCATTGCTATTGCGGCGATATCTTTGGCAGGTGCAGATTTCGAAGCCTCTTTCCCTTTGCCCGTAAGGCTGATGTAATAGTTGTTTTGGCCACTCACTTTTGGTGTTTCAGCCCCTGAGCTAGTTGATGATTTTTCAGAAGCTTTTGGGGTGACGGCACTCGTTGCTTTTTTGCCATATTCAGAAGAAGTCACTTTGGAAATATCTGAACTGGCTTTACTCACAGACTTTTTAAGTTTGTCAAACTGTCCATAAGTGAATACAGCATTCAAAAAGAAGATGGATAAAACAAAGAATCTAACTACATACATTTTAATATCAAACATTATTTTTTGGTTTAATTACAATAATAGTCCAAAGGTAGATTGAATCTGATAGGTCAATATTATGATATGATGTGAAGTAGGATTATTGTGTAGTGAAGGTGGTGGGTAGATGGATTCCAAAAAATATGAAAAAATTAAAATTGGGCAATGAAAGAAAAAATGGTTGAGATCAAAATTATATTACAAATAAATACAATCTAGTCGATATTAAATCGGAAAAAATATATGAAACTGGATAGTGTCAATTACATCTGTGAATCAGAATAATAGAATAGATTTGCACATTTTTAGAAAGTTGACTTATATTTGGCCTAACGAACAAAGAAGTGAAATGGCTTTAAGAACTTTTTCATTGTTGACATCATTTTTTTAGAAAAACATTAATGGTGGTAGATTTTTGTTCATTTGATAACAAAATACTTGCCATGAGAACAAAATAAAAACTGATCAAATGTTCTAAATAAGGAAACAAACACCTAACTTTGCAAAAATGTTTCAATTGGTAAAACCTTTAAAAGTCATTTTGATGCCTGAAGCGGAAGAATATCTTAGTAAAGTGGAACTAAAGATTCAATTTAAAATATTGAATTCGATTCAAAAAACTGAGGCAGGCTTTAAAGGAGAGTGGTTTACCAAGCTGAAAGAAACAAATGGTATTTATGAGTTTAGAGAAAGAGACTCAAAGTATTTTTATAGAATTTTAGCATTTTGGGATTCAGAAAATGATAGAGAAACTTTGATATTGGCAACTCATGGATTTGATAAGAAAACCAATAAAACGCCAAAATCAGAGATAAAAAGAGCAGAATCAATTAAAGAAGCATATTTTCTAAATAAAAATAAAAGGAACAATGATAACAGTTAAAGAATTTAAGAATAAATATCTAGGAGAAATTGGAACCGAAGTTCGTGACAAATACGAACAAGAACTTAAAGTTGAGCTGCTAGCAGAACAAATAAAGCAATTGCGAAAAGAGCGAAACTTAACCCAAGAACAACTTGGTGAATTAGTTGGAGTCCAACGTGCCCAAATTTCTAAATTGGAGAATAATACTGGTAATGTAACAATCTCAACCTTGATGAAAATATTTGGAGCTCTAAAAGCCAAAGTAACATTTGAAATTGAAAAGGAGAACTTTGAATTAGTCTGAAATCACACAGCAAGTAACATGGGCTATGATGCCATCTTCCTCCGTAATGACTCATGAAAGATAAAACAGCTTAACCCTTTCCAAAAGCATCAAAAAAACAACAAAGAATTCTGTAGAGCAGAACAGAATAAATCTCCCAGAAATTCCAATAGGAATTCTTACCTTTGCGGCCGGAGATTGAAGATAAAAGGTTTTGAAATTGTAAACATGGATTTAGAACGATATCAAACATCAATAAGTAGAGATCATAAAGTTTATAGTTTTGTCTCTATCGGAAGTAATGGTAAATTCATAAAAAAGGTCATATTCTCTGAAACAGATCAAGATGGACTTTACAACTTGAGCCTTGGTGATTACGACACTAAAACTAAGGGAATCGACTATTATTCTATCTCGGACAACGGAGACAGAGATAAAATCTTGGCAACAGTTGTAGCTTGTTTATTTTCATTCTTTAAATACAACCCCAAAGCTTGGGTCTACACATATGGAAGCACACCTGCCAGAACAAGACTCTATAGGATGGGAATTTCAAACCATTTAGATGAAACAAAAGAAGATTTTGAGATTTTTGGGGAACTAGAGCATGGCTGGGAACGTTTTAAAAGAAATACAAATTATAGATCATTCATAATAAAATTAAAAGATGAAGACAATTGATATTCAACAAGTAAATACCAAAAGAAATCCAATTATGGTCTATGACGATAGTCTAAATTCTAAAGAATCTAATCAACCGTGCATAGAGAAAATTAATAACGCTAATTATATGTTGAAAAATAACAATGTGTTTGATGCGGTAAAAACAATCAAAGCAAAAGAAAGAATCACCAAGCCATAACATCTCCCGACTCTACCGGTAACAAAGTACTATACGATATAATTTCTTTTGTCGGCAATATTGTAATTACCAGCTGTTAACATATCATACTAAAACATACCGAAATTTTCAAACGATTTTATCATTATTTGGCAAATATGTACTTTCCAATAAAAAATTATATCTTTGCACGGAATATGGTGCAATTAGTGATTCTATTTGCTTAATAGGGAATCCGGTGTAAGTCCGGAACTATCCCCGTAGCTGTAAGTTTTTGTCTGGTAATTATATTTTTTACTAGAAACTGCAGAGCATCCATGCCACTGTACAACATACGTTGATGGGAAGGCGCTCTACAGAAAACAAGTCAGAAGACCTGCCATTTTCAGATATTTTGTAATGACTTTCGGGCGAAAGGTCAGGCAACATCATGACACTTCAGCGTATTGGCTCAGCCTTACAGTATTTTCTGTGTTATATATTGTCCTTGCTTGTCGTCTGATCTGCAACATGCTTTATGATCAGGATTTTTATTATTTTACTGCTTTTATGGATTTATCCATCCACTGTTATCAGCCAAAACCTGATAGACACCATACTCATTACAGAACAGAGACCTTATTCCCACCATTTTTTGAAGGCTGATAGAAAAAGTGTGGATAGCTCGCATCAAGATATCACCCCGTTTTTGCAATCGATACTGGGTGGACAAGTACAAATTTCTACTCCGGGCGGACTGACTACCCTACTCCATCGCGGCATGGGCAACAGGCATCTTCCCATCTTGTGGAATGGTCTCAATATTCAAAGCGTGACCAATGGAAGTTTCGATTTGGGATTGATACCGACTGCTTTATTGGATGAAGTGAGCTTTTTTAATTCCGGAAATCCTGCGCTCCAAGGTAACAATGGGTTTTCAGGATCCTTAAACTTACATGCTGACCAAAATCTAAAAGACCAAAATTTTCTGAAAGCGCAAATCAATACTTTGCAAAATTATGACCTGGCTTACAAATATAGCCATCATCAAAATAAGACCCGATACAGCATAGGACTTCAGACAGCATATCATCAAAATATATTTCATTATACGCTCAATCGTAAAGAAGAAAAAAGGCAGGCTACTGATTTTCTACAAATGAATGTGATGACTCAGGCGTCGCATCAGCTTTCACCAAGCCAACAAGTAGACTTTAATCTTTGGTGGCAATATGCTGACCGCATCATACCTGTAAGTGTCACCAGTGCACCCATAATCCAAAAACAACAAGATCAAAATATAAGAACTCAACTGTCCTACACCCAATATGTCCATCGACATCATTGGAAAACGACAGCTCATTATATCAAGGAGTATCTCGATTTCAGTACACCAGCCATAGACTCTAGGTCTGTTGTGGATGTGTGGATGATACACTCTGCATGGACCGAAAAAAGGAATCAAAAATATCAGTTTGCCGTGTCTCACCGAGCAGATATAGCCAATCCCAATTTCTACACCGCGCAAAAGAGGAGAAACACCACTTATCTATCCACTTCTAGAAATATCAAATGGGATACCCATCATTTTACGCATCTCGCTGTAAGACAAGACCTTACAGATAATCAATGGATGCCCCTATCCTGGACGCTGCATCATATCTACAAAACCTGGGAATGGTCTGCATCTGCCAATTACAATTTGCCTGGATTTAATGATTTATACTGGCCTGAAGGCGGCAATCCAGATCTGAAAACAGAAAAGGCTCTAAAAACGGAATTAAGCAAAAAACTGAACTTTGGTCAAATCGACTGGAAAGTCAATCTATATGCTAGTCTGGTCGATAACTGGATTCAATGGTTACCCAATAATTCAGGCCGATGGTCGCCAATAAACAATAAGAAAGTATGGAGTAGAGGTGTCGAGTTAGAAGGTCAAAAGCATATACCTTGGAATAAGTTTGGGTTTGATCTGATGGCTTCCTATAGTTACAATCGTACTTCCGCTATCGAACACTACACTGATCCTAATTTCATCGGAAAACAACTGATCTTTGTTCCACGTCACAAAGCAGGATTAAAAGGAACTGCACAATATCAAAATTTAACAGTGAACTTAGATTATCAAAACACGGGAGTACGTTTTGATCTAACTGATGAAAGTAGTGAGCTAGATCCAATCCATTTGCTAAATATGTCCTTGATGATGAAGTATGCCAAATATCAAATAGGTGGACAAGTGCAAAATATCCTGAACACACCTTACCAAATCGTGAGATTTTATCCCATGCCTGGAATTAATCTGGGTCTCTTTATAAAGTATAGTTTTCAATAAAAAGTAATTATTTTTCATCCCTAAATAAAAATGTTATGTTTAACAAATTTTTTCTTTTGCTACTCAGTTTTGCATTGTTGTTTTCATCTTGTACTTCTAATGACGAAGCAAGTTCAGGAAATTTCAGTAATGGTACCTTTATTGTCAATCAAGGTACATTTGGCTCTGGGACTGGTACGATTTCATTTGTAAATGACTCAGAAGTGATTGAAGATATTTATACTAATCAAAATCCAGAATTTGTCCTAGGTAATATAGCACAATCGATTCATAAATTTAACCAAAAATATTACATCGCAGTCAACAATGCTGCCAAGATTGTGGTAGTTAATGCTGACGATTTTAAGTTTACAGGAGAGATCAGTTTATTATTGCCTAGATATTTTGTGACCTCCGGCAATAAACTCTATGCAACATCATGGACAAGTGATTTTAAGACGGGATTTATAAATCTGATAGATCCCAACACCCTAAAAGTGCAAAAATCAGTAGCTATCAATGGCCTTGCGGAAAAAATGATCGAAAAAAACGGACTCATCTACATTACCGTTACTGCTGGTAAAACAGAACCCCTAAATGGTCACGTGGTAGTGTACGACACTCAAAAAGAAGCCATCCAAGAAACCATCAAAGTAGGTGACAACTCCAATGATATTGTCCTGGACAAAAACGGCGATATCTGGGTAATATGCGGTGGGTTTAACAATTTTAATGATCCAACCCAAAACACTAAAGGGTCTATACATAAAATAGTAGGTAATAAATCTGTCTTCTCCAAGCCACTAAGTAACGGCGCCAAAGGAATGGTGACGAATGCATCTCAAGATAAAGTTTATTTTTTGATGGATAGACAAGTCTTTGATTTTGATCTAATTAACACCAAAAATAATCCAAAACCCATTGCCACAGGAGCTTTCGACGCTATGTTTATGGAAACTCAAAATGACCATATCTATCTAACAGATGTCAAAGACTATCAACAAAAAGGTGATGTAAAGGTCATCAATACCCAAGGGAATGCCATAAAAACCATTAATGCAGGTGTGATTCCGGGATTTGTTTATTTTAGTAATTAGGGAAATGATATAGGTGTAAATGTGTGGCTTCGGCTTCGTCGTAGCTTCGGCTCCTTCGCCGCGGCGAATGCGCTCAGCCACCGGAGTTTATATCGAGATATCAAATCGACCAATCCCGCGCAAACATTCAGTGGAGCAGGCAACGTTTCGATCACAGGACTCACTATTAGCCAATAATAATCCCTGAAAAACGTATTAGGGTATTGCATATTTTAAACGTTCAAGCATAGTAAGCATCTGAGAAAGTGCTTCGGGGATATCTTTCTCAGGTGCTTCCCATGACCGTTTATTAAGTGTTTGCCTCCATTTACTCATTATTTTATACATTTTAGAATATTTTTTTCTTTCATTTAATTTTTTAAACATAACTTTACGTTAAATTTTAATAACAATCAATTAACCAGCATGAGAAGATTAAACATTTTACTATTTTTCTCCCTGATGACAGTCGCGGCTCAAGCCCAATTTGTCAATAATGGTGCCACCGTAACAATCCAGGCAGGTGCGACCCTTAAGGTTGAGGCTAACTTCATCAATAATCTTGGAGGTACCATTACCAATAACGGTACTCTAGAAGTTCAAAATGATTTTACCAACGCAGGTACTTTCAACTCTGGTTCTTCATCTACGTTAAAGTTTATAGGTGATAGCAATTCCAATGTGACTCCAGGTGAAGCATCTCCAGGTGTACCTACTACTTTTCGTAATGTAGAGATGGCTAAAACCAATGCAAACATTACCCTTCAAGGTCCAGCTGCTATTAGTGGCAACCTTACCTTCACTAACGATAACAACAAAGTCATCATAGGCAACCACAACTTGACCATCAATACAGGTGGTGCAGTAGTATCTTCTGATGCCAATGAGTATGTAGTGACTAATGGTACAGGACAGTTGGTCAAAGGTCTCGATGCCAATGGTACCATCGTTCATGAAATCGGAGATTTGACCAATTATACTCCTGTAAGTAGTGCGGTCACGGGTACTTATGCCAGTGCTACTTTGGGTGCGAGAGTGTACACCACCAGCATGCAAGCTAAGTACAATGATGCTACAGACTATATCAATAGAGAATGGCTAGTAGTAGCAAGTGGTATCACGAGTTACGACAATACCATCACAGGTACTTATGCAGATGGAGACATCGTAGGTACAGAGGCATTGATCAAAGGGTCTAGCTATCACAGCCCTTCACCAGATTGGAAATTTATCAATTCTGCAGGAAACGCCACTTTAAACACGGTGACTGCAAGAGCCATAAACCCATCTCCTTTTGATGTCAAGTTATCAGGACAGAACTTCTTTGGAAAGGCGAATCTAAAAGCATATTTGGCTGGTGCACTTCCGTCAGGAACTACGATGACCACAGCGTTAAACTCTATATTACCTACAGCTCAAACTCCTTATACGGCAGCGCCTTTTAATGCACCATCTTTAACAGGTTTAAACATTGTAAAACCAGCTACTGCTACGGACTGGATTTTAGTTGAAGTACGTGATGCATCTAATCCTGCTACCGTAATTTCACAAACAAGCGGATTTATACTAAATGATGGTACTATCGTTTCTTACGATAATCAGCCCCTGAGACTTAAGAATGCAGTTGCAAGTGGTCACATAGCATTAAGACATAGGAACCATCTAGCTATCAGGACTGCTTCTCCAATAAATTTAGTTGAACCTCCCACTTTAAAGGACTTTAGTGCAGGAACTAGTGAAGCTTTTACTAATGGTGCCATCACCTCTAACGCAAACATGAGACAAATAGGTAGTGTATTTGCAATGTGGAATGGTGATATTAATCAAGATAATATAATAAGGTATCTTCCACTAGCTATCCCACCTACCCCTTCTGATGTCGCTATTATCCTAACCAATGCACTTTCAGGTAATGCCTCAAGTTCATTAAATAATGTCTATAATATACATGATGTAAATTTAGATAATAAAGTTAGATATCTACCACAAGCAATTCCTCCTGTACCTTCAGATTCTGGAATAATACTAACTGGTCCTTTAAATGGAAATGCCAGCGGATCAATTAGAAGACATTTATAAATATATAAAATAAATATAATGAAAACGAAATTAATAATTATAATATTTTCAGTCCTAACATATTCTATAACAAGTTTCGGGCAATGTGGTGATGGACCAACGAGTTTAGGCCTTGTAAATATTTCAATTTCAGGAAATTCAAGTAATGCCGATATTATTGCAACTGCTAACTCTGCTATCCCATTTACAAGTGGACTATTTGGAGGGTTATGGATTAGAACTGTGAACTCCTCTAATGTTTCAATTTCAGGAACATCTGCTACAGGTTTAGCCTTTGCTCAAGAAGTACTTTCAGAAGATTTAGGGCTACCAGCTGGTTTCAAATATACTTTTTTTAGTAGTGCCCAAGTAATAAATCCATCAACGCTTTTGCCAAACGGTACAAATGTTACAATTGGTAATATAAATATTTCTCCATCTTCTTCAACAGTTGAGGTCGTTATGATGGATTTATTATCACCAGATCCAAATGGTGGTCTATACTTATATTACAGAACTGCACTTCAAGTTTGTAACGCAAATGGATTTGAAGATAATTTAATTAACACAGCGCCTAATGTAGCACTCCCAATCGACATCAAAACCTTCTCTGCTACAAAAGACGGAGATAGAAATGCAAGATTGGACTGGAGTACATCGCTAGAGATCAACTCTGCCTACTTCGGTATCGAGCGCAGTACAGATGGTAAGTCTTGGGAAGTTTTGGACAGAGTTATAGCCGCAGGTAATAGCAATACGGAGCAGTTTTATGAGTATGTAGATCGTGACCTTCCACTCAAAAGAAGCAAAGATCAGATTTTTTACTACAGGCTACAGCTCGTGGACCTAGATGGACGGTACAAGTACTCTGACATCCGTGGCGTCAACTTCGGTAAAGAAAATACCAACAAAGTCATCTCCCTCTACCCTAACCCTGCAGTACAGATGGTAAATCTAGACCTATCCGGTATGGACTTGGAGACAGGTGCTATCTACCTTAGAGTCACCGATATGCAAGGCCGAAATATGATAGACAAAACCATATTAGGGAATGGTATAGAGCCGATAGAAGTGACACAACTTCCTGCAGGTACCTACAACGTAGCTGTATCACAAGGCACTACCCTACATCAAAAGCAGTTTATCAAAATCGATTGATTTTGACATTTTGAGATAAGTTAGAATTGTTAAAAAAGAAGAGCCCTGGTAGTCAATATCAGGGCTTTTTTGTTTATGTTTTGAACCACAGCCGCCGGACAACATTTCGCTTGAAAAGCGAGCCGAAGGCCGACATTTCGATTGAGAAGCGAGCCGAAGGCCGACTCTTAAGCGAAATCAGATGCTGCTCTTCGATAAAGATGCAGCTCTCCGTTACAACACTTTGCTTCCCACGTAATTTGCTCACCAGTCTTCGATGCTTGCATCTCAGATAAAATTGCTCACCAGTCTTCGATACACTACGTTTCTCTCAGCTTGGTGGTCAATTTCTCTCAGCTTGGTGGCTTTTTTTTTGCTTTACTCAGGTTGCTGATCAAAGTCCCATTGTTTGTCCATTTTAAAAGCTGCATGATATTGTAAAAAATCTTCAAGAGATGAAAACCATTGATTTAAAACTTCATCTTTTAGGGTTTTGGTTTCTTTCGTCAAAAGATAGGCATTATAAGAACAGTAGGTCCATTCGGTATATTCCTTCCTATATTTATGATGAATCGGGTTGTGATGGATATATGCCAACCAATACCTATTCTTTTCCATACTCATTGATTGTATTCTTTTAAATCTTTTCATCAAGACCGAACCACTATGTTTATATTTGTTCTTGTAAGTGATGGTGTATGAACTTAAAAATCTTTTAAACTGATCAATGATAAATTCATTGGGGTCGATCTCGGTTGACATAAAGTCATTGCTTTTATTTGTTTTTTGCGTTTTTGCAAAAGATAGTAGTTCGTTTATACTTTTAACTTTGACCAAGAAATGAAAGTGATTCGACATTAAAACGTAAGCATAAGTATTTAATGCTCCACCTAAATACCTTTCAAATCTTTCGAGAAAAACCTTGTGGTCATTGTCATCTTTGAACAATTTTATGCCTGTACCCGACTTGTTATAAATATGATAATATCCTTCAGGTTCGAAATCTTGCCAGTAATCCATATGTTATCTTTTGAACACAAATATAATTGAGTTTGTGGAAATATAAATACTATTATGTAAAATTTAGTTTAAGTGTAAAATTACTCAATAGCTTGGCTGTAATCAAATGAAAAGAAATAGCTCTATAAGCAGAAATAGCTTTGCATTACATACAGAATATTGCTCTCCAGTTAGAAGTTTCCCACCAGTCTTCGATGCTTGCATCTCAGATTTAAAATTTGCTCACCAGTCTTCGATGCTTGCATCTCAGATAAAATTGCTCACCAGTCTTCGATGCTTGCATCTCAGATAAAATTGCTCACCAGTCTTCGATACACTACGTTTCTCTCAGCTTGGTGGTCAATTTTTCTCAGGTTGGTGGTCGATTTACGAGTACCCCATATTCCGACTTCCCTTTCTGATGATCTTTTTGGCTTCTTTGCCTTTGATGATCCCATCATTATCATCGAGCCATACGATAGCGCCGGTTGGGCATCTCTGTATGGGATCCTGTATTTTATGGTTTTTGGAGTAGTTGATGACGGGTAGGTTTTTGACCATGGTGATCATGTTGTCTTCGGCATCCATGGCGCATTTGCCACAAGCGGTACAGCCTACATCGCAGACTTCTAGTACTTCGTCTCCGGCTTCCAGGCTTTTGCATGCTACCCAAAGCCGATGACTGATAGAGTGAATAGCAAACAATCCTTTAGGGCAAGCTTCTACACAATCTCCACAGGCAGTACATTTTTGAACATTTACTACCGGAATACCAAATTCATTCATCGTAATGGCATCAAAATCGCACACTACTTCACAGTCTCCATATCCCAGACAACCCCACGAACAAGCCTTGCCGCCGCCGGAGATTAATGTCGCTGCCTGACACGTGCTGACACCTTTGTAGTATGCTTGATTAATAGCTACGTTTATTCCTCCATTACAGGCTATGCGAGCCACTCTTTTTTCTTCTGCACCCAAGGCCACACCCAGAAAACTGGCTATGGCTGCCCTGCCATCATCACTGCTTACTGAACATTTGCCTGGCAACACCTGACCCAATACCAATGCTTCTGCAAAAGGTCGACATCCAGGAAAACCACAGGCGCCACAGTTGGCGTGGGGCAGCATATCTTCTACCTGATCTATACGAGGATCTTCATAGACATACAACTTTTTATTGGCTATAGCGATCAACCCTGCCAATGCAAGCGTCAGCAATCCGAGTGTCAGTATGGGGATGATTATGCTCACTTTTTTTTTAGTGTTGAGTTGTTTAATTTATTGGAATGGTTAAGTTGTTCAAAAGATCGTCATTTGGTTGTTAATCATTCCTTTAATCGAGTGCTAATAAATAATTTCGGCCCATTTTTTACCTGCTTTAAGTTCGACTTTTCTGGTTTCCCATTTTTCTTTGGAGCCCATGATGTTTGAAAACGCATTGTCAAGTTGTGTCAATATTTTACCATAACCGGCAACGTAGATATAGGTATTGTTTTTGGAAAGCATCTCTCGGATTTCTTCAGCTTGACCCTCTATCATCTTGTCCATGGCGATGGGGTCTGCCCACTTTGGTCTTGGACTCAGCGCGTAAAAGGCTTCAAATGTCTTCTGATCGTAATAATTAGTCAGATCACCTTCTTTGTCGTTGAGATATAGCAAATCAAGTCCACTTGTCGCACCATAAAAAAGTCTTATTTTACCTTGCCAATCTTGGACATTTTTATAGATATGTCTGACAAAGGATTTGAAAGGAGCAATCCCCGTTCCCATACCTATAAGGATGATATTGGATGTTTTGTCATCAGGTACTACATAGGGTAATGAATGAGGACCTGTCAGTAAAAGTTCATCGCCAGGATTTCTGTTGCACAAGTAATTAGATGCGACACCTTCGTACTTTTCGCCGCTGAAATCATCTACGTAATAACATCTTTTTACCAGCATCGTAATTTCAGGAAAACCGGAAGAAGTCACATCGGAATTGGCAATGGTGTAGAGTCTGTGATGTACGTTGTTTCCAAATGGACCTACGTATTTGACTATGACGCCAAAACTTTGATCCACGTTGCAGTGAAAGTTTTTATCCTGAACTTCTATGAGAATTTCCCTTATATCTTCCGTATCTGTAGGCGTTATCCGTTTGTTGCCCTTTACAACTGCTTTATAATGTGTTCCTGATAAATAATCTGATAATTGTGCCATTATATTTCCTTTTATGGTTTAAAAAACTTTATTCACTTTTTAATAACTCTCTTTTATTATCGCAAGCTTCAGTACATCCACAATTTTTGCATGATCTGCGATCTGCCAATACATCTTCATCGCTGATATACTCCCTAAATGTCTTTTTCCACAACAACTGTACTATCAGCCAACCCATCATCAGTGCAGTTATACTTGCTATTGCTATAATTAAAGACTTTATCATTTTAAATTTTTTGTTGATTTGCTAATTTGTTGAATTGTGACTTCGGCTCCATATCTCTGCTACTCTACTCGCCATTGCGCTCAGCCACCATGCTCGGTTGTTTGGTTTTTTGGTTGTTCATCATCCGGTTGCTCTTCTATCCTCCCAATCCTGCAAAACCCATAAATGATAATGACAATATCCCACCTACTAGCAAGACCAGCGCTGTGCCTTTAGCCATACTAGAAACTTCAGAAAACTCCAACTGCTCCCTTAAACCTGCCATCAATACTAAAGCTAAAGTAAAACCAGCTCCACCACCTAATGCAAACGTCACACTTTGCAAAAGATCATATCCCTTGCTGGTTTGTAACAAAGCGATGGCCAATACGGCGCAATTCGTAGTGATCAGGGGTAAAAATATACCTAGTGCTTTAAATAGGGCAGGGCTTACTTTTTTTACAAACATCTCCACCAATTGTACGGTGGAAGCAATCACAACAATATAACTGATTAGCTGTAAAAAAGGAGCATTGATGGCTGCCAACAATACATTAATACCATAAGCACAAACAGAACTGATGACCATTACAAAGGTCACGGCTGCACCCATTTTGGAAGCAGTTTCTATCTTGCCGGAGACTCCCAAAAATGGACAAATGCCCAGAAAGTAAGCCAACACAAAATTATTGATCAAACTAGCATTGATAAAGATCGTCATTAGTGATTCATTGTTCATGCTTTAATTTTTTTGAGTTTGAAATGGTTGAAAATCAGCAGTAAACATGCTAAAGTAAAAAAACCACCTGCAGGCAAGACCATAATGACCCACTTTTCAAATGCATCCGGCATTACCTGTAGTCCTAAGAAAGTCCCTGAACCAATAATTTCCCGTATACTTCCTATACAAAATAATGCAAACATAAAACCCATTCCCATACCCAATCCATCCATCAAAGATCTGCCTACAGTGTTTTTAGATGCAAATGCTTCTGCGCGACTCAGGATGATACAGTTCACTACAATCAGTGCTATAAAGGCTCCTAAACTTTTATGCAAATCAATACTCACTGCCTGAATCACATAATCTACCATGGATACAAAAGTGGCTATGATTAGAATATATGAAGCAATACGCACTTCCTTAGGTATAAAATTTCTTAGCAAGGAGATTAAAACATTGGACATGGTCAACACAAAAGTAGTTGCCAATCCCATGGCTATCGCATTCATGGCTGAATTGGAAACCGCTAATGCTGGACACATACCCAACACCTGGACAAATACCGGATTGTCACGCCAAAGACCTCGCAAAAAGTCATCTGTTCCCTGATGTTCTCCAAGGCTGCTGAAAAAACTTTTATTTGTCTTATTTTGATCGGTCAGACTCATTTTTCAGTTTTGACGTTTAATGAAAAAGTTTGTTTGTTTTTATATATCTTCGGTATCCACTCCTTGCTGCTTGTATTCAGTATATTACCTACAGCCCGTGATGTGATCGTAGCACCTGTAATGGCGTCAATTTCCCATCCATTGGTCTTTTGACCGTTTTTTACGGTTTTTATTTCATTTTTTAAGGTAGAATGATCATCATTAAGTGCCACATCCATAGATTTCATATTGGCCAAAAATGGGTCTTTCTCAATTTTATCTCCAATTCCAGGTGTTTCTTTGCTTTCGAGAACATAAAATCCTATAATTTTTTGCTGTTCAGGGTCATATCCAAAAAGCAAACTTAAGACATCACCATACGCTTTCCCACTTCCCTGAAATGCTACACCTTTACACACCCCTTTGTCATCATAACCGGCAAGTACTTTTTGTACTTTAGGATTACTGGTAGTCATTTCCGTAAAGGTCTGATCTGGGTTGAGCTGAAAGGTTTTAGTTTTTGTAATGCCTGGAATCACCTGAAAAACAGCATCTTCCAATGCTTTAGCTCTATTATTTTCTATCGTGACCTTGGTACCTTCGTAGGTCACTACTATGAGCAAAGCACAAATGATACCGATCGATGCCATGGCGAAGATCATCTTTTTGTCACCGGATCCTTCAGGTGCTATACCTTTGTTCTGATCACTCATAATACTTTCAGTTTTTTAGTGGTACCATATACCCGCGGTCTGACCAGGTTGTCAATGTGCGGTGAAATCGCATTTCCTAACAATATCGCATACATTACTCCTTCCGGAAGTCCACCCCAAAGTCTAATGACCACCGTGAGCAATCCAATGATCGCTCCATACAGCCATACACCTGAAGATGTGATGGGTGAGGAAACCATATCGGTAGCCATAAATATCGCTCCCAACATCAACCCACCAGAAAATATGGTAAAAAATGGTGAAGGATATGCTTTGTCATCTATCATATAAAAAACGGCACTGAAAACGAAAACGGTCAGTATGATGGATATAGGTATTCTCCAGTTCATCATCTTACGCCATGCCAGATAAATTCCTCCTAGTATTATAAACACGGTACTCGTTTCACCTACGGAACCACTGCATATACCCATGGCCATATCATAGGCTTGGGTGCTCACCTTATCAAATTTGAAGGCTGAAAGTGGTGTAGCTCCTGATACGGCATCCACTGTGGGTCGCATAAAAGGCCATGCATAAATGGACGAAGACACGGAATAAAATCGTTCGGGTAAAAACGGTTGTAACCATGTTGTGATGGCGACCGGAAACGCAGCCTGCAAAAAAGCCCTGCCTACCAGTGCCGGATTGAATACATTATTACCCAATCCACCAAATATAAATTTACCTAATGCTATGGTTATCACTGATCCCAAAAATGCCATCCACAATGGAAAAATGGGTGGCAATGTCATTCCGAGCAATAAACCGGCAATTAATGCAGAATAGTCACTTACTGTTGATGGTTTGTCTGACCATTTACACAAAAAATGTTCTGTTAATATTGCGCCAACTGTTGTAGTCATCATCACCAATAAAGCATTCCATCCAAAAGCATATACTCCAAATGCAGCGGCAGGCAGAAGGGCGAACACCACATGCTTCATGATGGTATCTGTGCTCAAACCTATGATCACATGTGGAGATGTACTGATATTTAATGTAATCTTACGCATGACTTCAATTTTGGTTTAAGGCTTGTTTTCTTTTGTATCTTGACTTTGAAAGCCTGAAATACTGTACCAATGGAATGTGCGACGGGCATACATAAGAACATGAACCACATTCAAAACAATCCATCAGGTTAAAATCAGTAACCATCCGGTCGTAGGACTCAAATTTTGCCAGAATACCCAGTTTGGAAGGATTCAGTGATATGGGGCAAGCATCCACACAGGCACCACATTTTATACAAGGATATATGGTATCTGTATGTACTACATCCTTACTACCAAAAACCAGAATACCTGAGGTACCTTTAGTAATAGAAATATCAAAGTCAGCCACTGCAGGTCCCATCATGGGCCCACCCATATATATCTCAGCAATGTCATCAACAATCCCTACATGATCCAGTACAAATCTCAATGGTGTACCGACGGGAATGCGATAGTTGCCTTTTTTCTTCACTGCCGGTCCGGTGATCGTAATGACCCGTTCCTGAATACCTCTGCCATAAGGAAGTAATCTACCTATTTCAGCTACTGTGGCAATATTAACCGTAACAACATTCACATCAATAGGCAAGCCACCCGAAGGTACTTCCTTGCCCAAAATGGCTGTGATGAGCATTTTCTCTGAGCCTTGAGGGTATTTTACCAGTACTACTTTAACTGAAACCGACATATCGGTAGGTTTTATTTTGGTGAGATGGTCTGCAGCATCTTGTTTGTTGCCTTCTATACCGATGATGGCTTCTTGGGCTCGGGTTATTTTCATCAGGTATCTGATGCCCGTGTAGATATCATCGCCTTGTTCGAGCATCACTCTATGATCTGTAGTGAGATATGGCTCGCATTCTATACCATTAATGATAAGGTAATCGCACACCTTGCCTTCTGGAATTTTTAGTTTTACATGCGTAGGGAAGGCTGCACCTCCCAAACCTACGATACCAGCATCCTGGATAGCTTGTAAGATTTCATCAACTGTTGCCGTTTTATAATCAATACAATATCCTACAGCTACTTCCTGACCTGATGATGGAAATGCTTTGATAGTTACTCCCTGTGCTTTGCTTCCTGAGATGGTAGGCACCAAACCTATTTGGGTTACTACACCTGATATCGGTGAATGAATAGGAACAGATACATACCCTGTAGCTTTGGCTATCACCTGACCTCTTACCACTTCCTGACCTTCTCTTACGGTAATCTCTGCAGGAGCTCCTATATGCTGTGTCATCGGTATGATCAATTCCGTAGCAAAGGGAAACTGCCTGATAGGCAAGGCCTTGGTATCCTCCTTATTTTCTGGAGGATGGATGCCGTTTTTAAAGGTCTTGGTATGTAATGAAAGGAAGTCCATTGATACTGTTAATTAAATTTTTCTCCTCTTTTGATCCACTTATCAATATCCTTTTCGTTCCTGTCAGCAGGCAATCCCGGATGAATCACTCTGGCTGTACATTTCTCCGCAGCTTTCACTAGGTCCTGATATGATCCGCCGTTGGGATTCTGAATGAATGCTTTATTATTATTGTTGTAAGTAAATATTTTTCCATTGATCTTGGTACATTCATCGCAGGAAGTACAGCTTTCTGTTTCTATCCAGGGAGCCATATATTCAGCATTGAAAGTACTTGCTCCTGAAGCTGCTGTAACAGGTGGTGACGTTAATTCCTGAGTAGCCAACTCTAAAATGGCTGAGCTATTACCGCCTGCAAGTTGCATTAATCCTTGTGCTATTTTGCCTACCACTTCTTTGCGTACTTTATCTTCGATATCCACTATTGAAGTTTCTACTTTATCTAATCCTGCCAATTCTTTGAGCATGAACCAGAAATTTTTTCTGTCTTCACATGATTCTACTATTGGGGCAGCCACCAGCACTCTGACCAGATTCTGTTTTTTGTCCACTGTCCAGATATACGGGAATAGACCTTCTCTTTCAGATGCAGAAAGTTCGATAAATTCTGATAATACCACCATATTATCATTCCATGCATCGCGAGGCACTTTTCTGAAGTGTTTTCTGAATCTAGCTTCTGTCAGTGCAAAATCTGCAAATGTCATGGCCACTTCCATGGTTTTTTCCATTCCAAATTCTGTATATTTGAGTTTGTAAGTTGGCCATAAAAGATCCATTGCAGGATTTCCGCTGAGGTCAAGACATTCTTCTATTTTGTGTCCTTTAGCAGGATTGTATTGAAAAATAGGATATGCTCTGGATTCCATTGCTAACTTAGCCTGATGTACACCAAGGTCGTCTGCAACTCCATGCTCAGGCTGACAAGTAGTATATATATTAAATATGGCAGGTCTCTTAGCCATCAAACCATCAATAAAACCTTCTATCATCTGACTGGTATTGGCTAGTGTGCTCTGCAATACAAATGTATTCCGGTGTGCCATGGCTATCAATCCTATTTCTTTTCTTGGCTCAGATTTTCCTTTCCATACCTTTCCATATTGAGCCATATCGGATACTTGACCAATAAATCCTGACGTACATGCCTGTCCACCGGTATTGGAGTAAACCTGTGTATCAACTACGACGACTTTGATAGGTTTACCGGAAGCCATCATTCTCGAAAGATTTTGGAAACCTATATCATACATGGATCCATCACCACCTAAGGCTACCACAGGTGGACACATGAGCCATTCTTCTTCGGTGAACTGCTCCCATGTGAAGTAAGTAAATACGGGGTCGTGTGTGGCAGCATCATAATTTCCATTTACAATAAGTTCTGCTTTTCTGATCGCTTTGAACCCATCAGCCATTTTGGACATATGCCCTTCAAAAATACCCATCGCCATAGATGTGGAATCCTGAAAGAGATGATTTGCCCAAGGGAATGGATAAGGATTGAACGGATAAGTACTACCCCAAACTGATGTACATCCTGTAGAATTACACATTCCCATGGATGATCTTCCTTTGCCTGTTGTACCTTGAGTATATTTCCACTTAAGGTTTTTAAGTTTTGTCAATGTTCTTGTGATATCCATCAGCCATTCCTGGTCAACAGGTGAAGTTTCTTTTTCACGATCCAATTTTTGAGCAAGATCAGCAACTTTCAGGTCAATTGTTTGGGATTCATGAATGATACGGGTCAATGCGTCAGTATCTGAAATATCCAATGATGTGATCAGTTTTTGCTGGACAATTTTTTCTAATTTAGCTATCAGCTCATCCAAATAGATCAGGTGTTTTTCAATGCGTGGTTGCATCAAAGACTCTACAGTAGCAACAAATATGTGCACTACAGATTTTTCAGAGCAACCGAGACAAGCACCATCACCACTTGCAAAACTCAGATATGCATCTTTATTCAACAAGATGGTTTCCAATGGTCCGATTTTCTCTTCCAGACTATCGATACGGTTGTATTTTTTTGGAGTATTCGGAAGATCTAACCATAAATCCCATTGTTGTCTCATACTTCCAATTGAATCTTCCGTTTGTGGTACTATCTTAAGGGCACCATCATCGCACACATTTACACATTCCATACATCCTTTACAGGTAGTGGGATTGATCGTGATGCTGAATAGCCCGCCACTATTAGGTTCATTCTTTTCGTGAAGATCAAAATATGGTCTTGTCAAGGCAAAATCAAAATCTCCCAATTCATCTTTGAACCATCCAAACTCTCTGACCACATTTTCGTCACCATTACTTTCGGCAATCGCTTTGGAGATAGCATGATGAATATAAGTATTGACTGTTGCACCATTTTTAGGTTGGTTCATCAATGTGCGGATATGGCTTTCCATTTGTCGTACAGCTTTTGGCAGCACTTCCACATTTCCGTGATTTTTCTTCACTCTCTTGACTACGGTCTCTAAAACATCTGATAACGTACTCACCAATCCCGGTATAGCTGTATCCGGACACGCTGTATAACAATTACCGCAGGCAGTACAATTATTAGGAATCCAGGATGGATGGTCAAATCTGATACCTGTCATATCTCTGAATAAAGATGTAGTCGCCGGCATGACGCTTAATCCGATAAATGGATCAGTTATATTGTCATTACCCATGCCCTGAAGGTAGAAATTACCGGTCTGCTCCCAAAATCTGTGAATATCACTCAGTTTTGACTGGCTCTGAGGTGTACTTTTCAGCATGGTTGGCAAAGGCAGGGCCGGCTTACCATCTAGTTTTTCAGGACTGCTGGTACCAAGTTCTTTCACTTTAATTTCCCTGACTTCATCAAAACCACGTTTGACCACTCTCATATTGTCATCCACGACTCTCTGACCTTTGGAGCCAAATTTGTGTAATAATTGATCTTCGATGGCTTTTAATAATTCCACATCATTAAGATTGGCCTTTTGCATCAAAGGAGATGCAGCGAAAAATGCCCCCTGGAAGGCAATACCCTGCATTCTGAGTTGTAATTCAACATCTGTAGCTTCTTCTCTGGCTATTTTAAATCCATCGACGTAGAAAATGTGAATATCCTGTTCGATGATCACTTTTTGATATGGTGCAGGTATGTTGGCCCATACTTTTTCGGGTTTTTCCTGGTCGCTCTGGATGATAAAACAACCGCCTCGTTTCAATCCAGCCAAAGCATTAGTATGTTTAAATACATTGGGATCTGGAGACAAAACTACATCAACAAAAAAGTATTCACAATTAATTTTAATCGGTTCAGGTGCTGCTGCGAGATAATAGGTAGTAGGTTGACCTTTTTTCTCAGAACCATATTTTGGATTGGCTTTTATTTCGTAACCTAGGAGTTCATATAGTGTCATGGCAAGGTTCTTACCAGTTGTTATGGCTCCCCAACCACCTATAGAGTGGAATCTTACTGTAATGGCATCTTTCGGCATCATATTAGGGTTTTCGCTACCCCTGACGCTCAGTTCTTTGATATTTGGGTATGCGTCGGAAATAGATTCCTGATATAATTTTTGTTTAGGTGTATAAGGTACATCTCTGAGAAAATCAATAGAAAGGTAAAACTGTTTTTTATGTTTTCCATTAGGAAGCATGTTTTCTACCGCACCGATGATACCTTCAGGCTGTAAGTCTCTGCTTCCCATACCAAATGAACCTGAATAGACATCAGGCATCTCTCCTGGCTTGTAAGTAGTTAATTCAGGATAAGGCAGTCCATATTGGGTAAAACCGTTTTCTGCACATTTTGACAGCGTAGCCCTTAATTCTCTGGCTATAGGTAGATCTGCAGCAAGCGGCTGATCCAGTCTTTCTAAGATGACAACACCCTTTTTACCTTTAAGGATTTTTGAAACCAAATCTCCCGGGAATGGGCGGAACATCACCAAATCTACTACCCCTACCTTTATGCCACGTGTTTCGCGCAGATAATCTGAAACTACCTCCGCACTTGGGATGAGACTTCCCTGACCGAGGATGAGATAGTCCGCATCCTCTGCTTTGTAGGTCATCACTCTCGAGTACTTACGGCCGGTGAGTTTAGCATATTCATCAAAAGCCCGATCTGTGAGCTCTTTAATATGATCAAAGAAGAATGGTCTCTGAGACGCTACACTCTGCATATAGGAGTCCTGATTTTGCACTATACCGGCCATCATAGGATTATCCACATCCCAGACTTCAGGAATACGACGACGCTGATCACCATAAATGATTTTCTGAGCTGGAGTTGGAGTTTCTATAATATCATCAGGCCTTCCTAAGTAATCTCTGATCAGGTTTCTTTCTGGAAGATATAAGGATTCTATGAGGTGAGTTGTTAAAAATCCATCCTGAGCAATGATACCCGGTGTAAGAGCCAACTCTGCTATTCGGTGGGCGATAATATTCATGTCTGCTACGTGCTGTACATTTTTGGCAAATAGCTGGAAGAACCCTGTGTCATCTATAGCATGATAATCGTCATGTCCTGCGTGCACATTCAGGGTGGATTTGGTCATCGCCCGTGCACCTATGTTGAGGACATAAGTCAATCTTTTACCTACTGCGGCATATAGTGATTCATGCATGTAGGCAATCCCCTGTCCGGAAGAAAAATTGGCTGCTCTCAAACCTGTCATCGAAAGCCCTGCAGTTACTGCTGCTGCTGCATGTTCACCTTCCGGCTCAATAAAAATCAACGGTCGGTCCGATATATTGAGATGTCCTTTGGCTGCTTCTTCTGCCCAGTATTCACCCATTTGGGTGGATGGTGTGATGGGGTAGGCACCTGCAGCATCTGTGGATTCTCGTTCGCACATAATAGCGGCAGTATTACCATCCATTACAGTTTTTACACCAGGGTATTTGCTTGACTCGTTCATGATCTTTTCCTATTACCATTTTAATGGCTGCAAGATAAAAAGGATATAAAGCCAGAAATATGACTTTAATCATTAAGCTTTATGATACAATTCAGATTCAGCTTTTTAGTCAAAAAGTTAATTAATAGTCACCTGCTTTTGATTCGCTAAGTCAAAAATGGCTCATCAGTCTTAGCTTCGTTCAAACCTTACAGGTTTTTAAAACCTATAAGGTCTATCCTTGCCTCTTCTTTTTCCATCTTTTATGAGACCACAACCAATCTTCGGGTTTGGCTTTAAGGATGGTTTCCAGTTTTTGCATATAGCGTTCTGTAAGCGCCCCTTCAGGTAGGTTTTCTTTTCCGTCTGTGAGCGCTTCCAAAGTCACTTCATAATACCCACGAGCTACTCTTTGGATATCTACAAACATGACAGGACAATGCAGCATTCTCGAATACTTATCCATACCGGGCGGACAGGCAGTATCTTGTCCAAAAAAATTGACCCAATGGGCTTTGTCCGAAGAGGTGCTTTGATCACTTACAAAAACAAAAGTAGCCGGATCATTTTTGTATTGCTCAAAAGCCTTGGATGTATTGGCTATAGAAACCAAGATAAACCCAAATCGGCCTCTTTTGATTTCTGCATATTTGTCAATATATTTATTGGAAAGTGGCTTGTAAAATCCCATAGAAGGACTTTGAAACCACATAGCATACGAAATCACGCCCCATTCCCAATTGCCGTAGTGCGCTGCTACTTGGATAACACATTGGCCACGGTCGGCATATTTTCTGGCTACTTCAGGGTTGACAAACTTATATCTTTCCAGAAACACTTCTTTCGACATAGAGAATCCTTTGATACTTTCTACGATGATGTCGCTCAGATTTTTGTAGGATTTTTGGGCTATCAGATCAAGTTCAGTTTTGCTTTGATCCTGAAAACACATTTGCAGTTGTTGCTCTACTACTTTACGTCGATATTTTACCACCCGATATAATACCCAAGATAAAAAATCTGATACTTTATAAATCACAGCAAATGGCAAAATGCTAAAAAATGCTGTAAAAGCTCTAAAAAATAAATATCCAATCATGGTATATTATTAAATCAAAATGCAAATGTACTGAAAATCAATCAAACCTAATCTCATGCAAAAAAAGATATTTGTATAACAAATTGCACAGATTTGGTTAAACCATAAATAACTTGCTGGAAAAATAATAAGAATTTAAAATGTTAATACATTGAGGTTCCTCACGGACGTTCGGAATGACGAAGTCAGCTGCGGTTTATGGGAGACGAGGGCAGTAATTTCGACCACCGGGAGAAATCTCAAACCGAACTCATACTAACATTTCAAAGCCTACCTTTTTTTAATTTCCATAAGTTAGAAGTAGTTGGACATTTGTTGTTTGGGCTTGGATAACAAATATCAACGTTAAGAAATAATTAAAATGTGTGATTTGTTATACACACAAAAAAGATTAATCATTGACTGAAGTTTCTGACTTTATAAGTAATTGATATATTTATAATTATACATTATAATAATAAATATTTATTTATTTAATTAATTTCAAATCAGTCAATTAACCTAATTTTACCATTATCGAATGATAAAAAAATTATAAAATTTAACTATTGGCTATAATCTTAGTGCAGCGGATAATCCGGCCTTTTCATTTTTAGTCAAAACTTTGAAAAATAGCGTTAAAAACAGAAAACTGTATAAGCCAAGACCTGTCACGTCTTTAGTGTGAACGAAAGTTTAAAGCGATTTGGAATTAACGAAGTTGAACAAATGTATAAAACGGTTCACCAAACCCAAAGGCGAGCCCGCCTGACCACTACGTAATAGGCGGGCAGGTTTTTTCACGCTGAAGACGTGACGTGTATGTTTAGCTTTTTTTTGAAGTTTTGGCGTTAAGAAAAGGAAAAAAACCTGCCTCGCCGTACCGTCAGGGCAGGCAGGCTTGACTTTAACGCTAAATACGTGGCAGGTTTGGTTCTTTTGTCTCAAATCCTGCCACGGCTTTATCGTGGACAAAAGAACAGTAAGTAAAATTTTACCCCCTATCAATAAATTACAGTAGTACGTTAATTTGATAAGCACAAATTAAAAATAATTACTCCGAAACTTTAGCTATTCACTAATCAAAGCTAAAAAAGAACGGTATGTTTATGGGATGTTTCTTTTTATTTAAATCTTCACAAATCGCAAAGTCCTGATATGACCTTGGTGTTTGAAAGTTAAAAAATATGTACCTGAAATAAGAGAAGCAATTTCTATTTTTTTGGTCTTGTTGATGTTGGATATCATCACTTTTCCATTGACATCTGTGATCATACCTTGACCAAAATCATCAATGTCTACATCCAAATAAATTAAATGGGAAGCAGGATTGGGATATAACTTTGGCATTTTAAATGTAGCTATATCATTAGATGAAGATATGACATCCTTCACATCAAAATCCCAAATACCTCGCCCATAAGTACCAAATCTAGCGGTTTGAGTGGCTGCAATGTACTCTACACTCCAGTATGTTTGATTGGGTGTGATGGCACCTGAGAGACTATACCATTTTTTCTTTTCCGCAACATAGACGTATGGTCCTGCTTCTGTGGCAGCAAAAATGAGACTTTCATCCTCATTGGCGGCAAGCTTAAATACCATTGTTTTAGGTAAGCCGGTACTCATGTCTTTAAATGTCTTACCTCCGTCTTCTGATCGATATACTGGCTTAAAATTATATCCATTGCCACTCAGATAGACAACGTTATCCTGAACTATGGAAGGCAAGATGCAAGAACCATAAAGATAATGCGCTTCCGAAAGCATACTAGCCGTTCTAGTAAAACTTTGTCCACTATTTTCAGACCTGTAAAATCTTCCGTTGGTCGTGGCAACAAACCAGATATTTTTATTTTTGGGATGAATAGCAATGGCCGAAATCTGTCCTCCGCTGATACTAAAATCAAAAGGTAACTGGGTGGCTTCTATTTTATCATTGATATATTCTAGTCTAATAATATGCGAGCCGGTAGAAGACTCGTTGGTACTGCCACCCGCAGCCAAAACAACATTTTGAGATGGGTCCGGACCCGGAATGATCGGGGGAATCCACACCGTTTCATTTTTAGAATTGATCTCATATCCAGCTATGGGGCCGGACTGATTGCGAGGTTTGGAGTAATAACCAATGCTACCGCCCGGGTACACTGACCAAAGACTTTTACCTTTGCCTGTAAAAACGATATGTCCGTAATCCCCTGAAATATTCTGCTCCAACTCACTCGTCATCTCATCTACTATAAAACCACGCTGCTGTCCCTGATCCTGAGAGCCTGCATAGACGTAATATGGATCCAATGGATCAGTCTTGACATCATAATATTGGGAAACATTCAGATTGGAAATACCGATGTTGAGATGTGATTTTCCATAATCTTCAGAATAGTATAGTCCTCCATGATTTCCATTGAGCAAAAATGGAGTGCCATCTTTTTTCTTAAACTCTTTGACCGTCATCATATCTGCGTGCAGTTTATTGTAGATATCATCATAATACTCCCACCAATGATTGACCCTAGTCCAGGAGATGCCTCCATTTATGGACCTGAAAGCATCTACTTCGCCCATGAGCATTATTCTAGGATTGGAAGGACAGATATATACACCCATATCCCAAGGAAATTCTGGAAACGTACTCATAAACTTCCATGTTTGTCCCGAGTTTTTACTCATATAAAACTTCTTTTCATTATCAAAAGCATAGACGTGCAGCGTATCTTTGATCGTTACCGCCTGAAGATTGGCCCGTCCATTGGCACCAAAACCCAATGTGCTGTTAGCATTGATTAAATCCAGTTTTTGAGTAGCCGGATTGTATTGATGTATTCTAGAAGTAGATTCTGATGTTTGCTCTATGACGACGATGTTATCTTTCACCGCATCCCAGGCCAAAGCTATATTTCTGGTATCTGAGGTCGTAAAAGTACGCAACGTCTGATAGGTAAGGCCTTTGTCTAGAGATACATATACTTTTAAGTCAGCCCAATATCCAGATTTCGCGATAAAAAATATCTTATCATCATGGGTGAATTCAGCATCATAAATAGTGCCCTCGGTAGTGGGTGTCACTCCTGCAGCACTTTTCCATGTTGTGCCTCCATCTTCTGAGTAATGCGGTACACCTCCAACAGCCGAAACAATACGGGAAGTTCCATTTTGCAATCTGAAGACCTTCAGTAAGTTGGTCGAAAACCTAAGTTTATCATTGACCAAAGTCCAGTCAAGGCCCGAAATATCGCCTTTGAACATCGGACCATCACCACCTACGGCATATACAATATCTTCTTCTCGATCATAGTCCACGACCATGATGTTTCCAGCATTATTGTTACTTCCTCTTTCTATCCAGGTACCTTTTACGGTATTATCTGCAAACCACTCTTCATCAGACCTTTGCTGTACATCATTTCTTAACCATTCCTGATAGGAAGCCAATTGATTGGAAGTTTCCGCGGACCTCCAATTAGAATTTTTGCCACCATGCATAAGTTCTATCCAAGCCGTCCTTTCTCGAAACGAATCCCCATCTTCACCATTTTGATGAATCTGTGTTTTATCAGTAGGAGCAGGTATCGGTTCAGGTTGTTGACAAGAGACTACAAAAAATAATAAAGAAAATACGTAATAAAAAAATTTCATCGACATGGATCTAAATAATGTACAAAACTTAATTAATTACAAAAGTAAGGGTTAAAAGTTAAACTCATTATATCCGATAGAAAATAATTAGGAATTTGTCATATTGAAGACACTTGTGTACGTCCCTACTATGTTATCGTTTTACAGATTTTAAAATTTGGGCGTGTCTTTCCGCAATGCTACAGGTCAGGCTTAGACAATGTTTTAGCCGCTTTCGCGGTTCCTTAACTTCGAGTACTGTTGTACTCGAGCCTTTGGCATCGTTCAGTCATGTGCTCGCTCCCATCCTGCACGCATGACCCATCATTACGAAAAGTTATTTAATCAACGAATACTTCAACTACTAAACCTTCAAATGCCCCAGCGGGACAATTCTGTTTGGAACACTCAGACACAAGCTTAAGTTACATCATCAGCCCCAGATGGGCCATACCGTTTGTAACACCCATAAATCACACTACATAGAACTCCGTAAGAGTGACCCAAAATCCCCATTCACATGATCAACTCATTACCTCAAATGCCCCAGCGGGGCCATAAAGTTTATAACTTTAAAATAACAAACACATATAGAACTCCGTAGGATTGACCCAAAGCACAATTCAAACTACGACCACTAGAACAACTGCCCAATGCATTGCATACGTCCCTACCCAACTCATAATTATTCGAATGAATAACCACCTGCCAAGTTAAAAACTTTTATATCTTAAAAATACAGCTAATAGATTAACAATAAATATAAAACAAATAATAATAACAAAAATATAAACTCAGAATAGAGAAAAAATAATTTTTTAATCACCGAAATAAAATAATTGTCTTACATTGTGTCGTATTTTGCAATTTATAAATAATTTAAAGTCAAAGCCATATTTAATGCCGAAGTTAAAAAATACCGTTGTATTATTAATGATAATGGTTCTTGGTCTTCTGAATGTTGTAGAAGCACAGGTATTATTAAAAGGTAAGGTACTTGACCAAGGTACCGGCGAAGCCCTAATCGGAGCCAATGTTATAGTGAAAAACGACCCTGACAAAGGAACTGTTACAGATTTTGACGGTACATTCGAACTTAAAGTCGATAAATTGCCCGTTACTCTGAATATATCCTATATTGGTTATGCAGATCTTGATTACGATGTAACCACAGCCAATCAAAAAATCCAAATCAAAATGGGTGAAGATGCTGTGACCATAGACCTTGGTGTAGAGATCAAAGGTCAGCGAGTATCAGATAAGCAAAAAGCCGCACCGCTCACTATAGAGTCTTTGGATGCTATTGCCATCAAACAAACTGCATCCACCGATTTTTACAATGGTCTGGGATCACTTAAAGGTGTAGATTTGACCACGGCCAGTTTGGGTTTTACGGTCATCAACACGCGAGGATTCAACAGTACCAGTCCAGTAAGATCGCTTCAGACCATAGATGGTGTAGACAATCAATCTCCGGGATTGAATTTTTCATTAGGTAATTTCTTAGGATCATCTGAACTAGACATTCAAAAAGTAGATTTAGTGGTAGGAGCCAGCTCAGCATTTTATGGCCCAAATGCCTTCAATGGTGTGATCGCTATGGAAACCAAAAATCCATTTTTCCACAAAGGACTTTCTGCAAGTGTAAAAGTGGGTGAAAGAGATTTATTTGAAACTGCACTTAGATTTGCCGATGTGTTTAAAAATAAATCAGGCCAACCTACAGTAGCATACAAACTCAATTTCTCTTATCTCAGAGCCAATGACTGGGTAGCTGACAATTATGATCCGGTGACAGAAGCAGAAGGAAATAATGTTTTTTCAGCAATAGATAACCCCGGAAGGTCCAATGGCGTCAATATCTACGGCGATGAATTTTTTGCAAAATACACTACACTTTATGATGTTCGAGCAGGGTTGAATTCATTTCATAGAACTGGATATAAAGAAATTGATTTGGTAGATTACAATACCAGAAACATCAAAGCTGGTGGTACCATTCATATTAGAACTCGACCTTCCAAAGATTATGAGTCTCCCGAACTCATTTTAGGTTCTAATTTTGGTTATGGAACTACAGTATATCAAGGAGATAACAGATTTAGTTTACGCGGTATACAATTTTACCAACATAAAATCGAATACCGTAAAAAAGATAAATTCTTCATCAGGGCTTATGCCACGCACGAAGATGCAGGGGATTCTTATGATCCATATTTTACGGCTCAAAGAATGCTCGAAGCTGCAGGTACTAATGCTAAATGGAGAAACAGCTACGAAGAATGGTGGAACAGAAATAATTTAGGAAAAGTCTTCAAAGAAATGGTTAATTTGGGATACCCTATAGAAACTCAATCTGACCAGATCAAATGGCAACAAGACAACAAGGAAAAACTCATAGAATGGCATAAACAAGCAGAAGAATATGCCAATAAAGCAAATAGAACTCAAGGTACTTTGAATTATTTTGCACCAGGAACTGCGAGATTTGACTCGCTATTTAATAGTTTGGTAAGTAGAAAAAACAATAGTACTGAAAATGGAACTAAGTTTTTTGATAGGTCTGCACTGTTCCATGTACATGGAGAGTATAAGTTTACCAGTGATTACTTCAAAGAGTTGGTTTTAGGTGCGAACGCAAGATTATATAGACCTTTTACAGAAGGAACCATATTTTCAGACAGTATTTCTCGTATTACCAACAACGAATTTGGAATCTACGGTGGAGCTAGCAAGGAATTTGGAAATTTTACAGTTTCTGCAGCTACCAGGTTAGATAAAAATCAAAATTTTAAATTTTTAGTGTCGCCGGCAGGCTCTGTGGTGTGGAAACCATCAGAAAATAATTATTTAAGAGCATCATTTTCATCAGCAATCAGAAATCCTACATTATCTGATCAGTACCTTGACTTAAGAGTTGGACCAGCCAGATTACTTGGCAATATCAATGGCTTTAACAATTTGATCACCTTGGAGTCTTTCAGAGCTAATTCAGAAAATATCACTTCACCATTAGAATCTATAAATATACCCGCTATCCAACCAGAAAAAGTCAAAACCTTTGAATTGGGATATAGAACGACCTTATTTGAAAAGCTTTTTGTAGATGCCAGTGCTTTTTTAAACATATATAATGATTTTATTGGTTTCCAGATAGGTCTAGACATCCCAAGAGATACATTTTTTATCCCAGGCCTTCCACCTACAGTAGCTTATGATTTTACAAAAACGAATATATATAGAGTTGCTACCAATTCCCAGGAGATCGTTACATCACGAGGTTTCGCCTTAGGATTAAACTACTATTTCCAAAAATATTATTCATTTAATGGTAACTACAGTTATAATGAGTTAGTTACGAACGTAAATGATAATATAGTCCCTGCCTTTAACACACCGAAACACAAATATAATGTAGGAATCTCAGGAAGAGACATTCCGATAAATGGTAACAATACCTTGGGTTTTAATGTGAATTACAAGTGGATTCAAGGATTCATTTTTGAAGGATCTCCACAGTTTACGGGTTCGATACCTACGTATGATTTAGTGGATGTACAGTGCAACTATACTATGCCCAAACAACATCTCACATTAAAAGTAGGTGCTTCTAATGCTTTGAATAACAAACAGTTTCAAACCTATGGAGGCCCGAGAATAGGAAGAATGGCTTATCTTACATTAACATACGATTTTAAAGCAAAAAATTAATTTTTATTAACATTAAATCTTTATCACATGCGAATTTTTACTAAATTATTTATCTTACTTTTCACAGTATTGCTTGTAGAGCAGACTGACGCACAAAACAGAAGGTATCTTGATCCAGTATTTTCTGAAGTCAACGTATCATACGGCGATGAGTTTGGGGTAAATCCTAATGCACCTTCTCCACTCGGAGTAAACTGGACTATCTTGAGATTCATAGCATCTCAAGGTCAATTAGGTATGGCAAAACAACCTCTTGTAGCCAATATTTATTCACCAAAAGGAGATACTAAAACAGATCGTCCTTTGATCATTTATGTACATACGGGAAACTTTTTTCCTTACCCTGCCAATGGATCATGTGGTGGTACCATGAGAGATTCCAGTAACGTAGAGTTTGCTACCAGACTTGCCAAAATGGGATATGTAGTAGCTGTAGTAAATTACAGACAAGGGTGGAATCCATTGGATCCACAAGAACTTATCAGAAGATATTTCTTGATCAATGCTGCCTATAGAGGTGTTCAAGATATGAATACGATTGTGAGATATTTCAGAAGAACAGAAGCACAATTTGGAAACCCTTTCGGTATCGATCCTTCAAAAATCACGATTTGGGGTCAAGGAACGGGTGGATACCTTTCATTGGCATCTGCATATTTGAAGTCTTATCCTGAAATATTCAATACAGCTAACCCACTTAAATTTATTCTTACTCCACCGGTAGCACCTACCAATATTCCTATGGTTTTAGAGCAATATAATGGTACAATTACAGCAGAAGGACCTCCAACAACTGTAGATGCATTATACAATTCATTATCTAGATTGCCTATTGGTGATACATTATGTGTACCAAATCATGTTGGATTTAGCTCAAATGTAGCGCTTTGCGTAAATATGGGTGGCGCATTAGGAGACTCTACTTGGTTGAGTCCAGGTGAAGTACCATTAATTTCGTTTCACGTAGATACTGACGCATTTGCTCCTGTAGAAACAGATATCTTAAATGTACCTACAGCTACAGGTCCACAACCCGTAGTAGAAGTGTCAGGTTCAAGACACTTAGCTAGAAGATTAGAGAGATTTGACAACAATAAAGTACTTAAATCTATCCCTGCAGGACATGATCCTTATGGTGCAGCAAATAAGAGTGGTTATGTAGGATATTTTGAATTTACTGGGACTCCAGATGATACATCTTCTCCTTGGGAATGGTCAAAAGCAAACAATCCACCTTCAACATGTAATTTAGATGCAAAAGTAGCTAAAACATACATAGATACTATTGTAGGATTTTTTGCGCCAAGAGCTTGTGTAGCTTTAGGATTAAATTGTGACTTTAATAGCTCTACAACTGACCTTACAGACGCTAAAGTAAATCTTAAAATGGCTCCAAACCCTGCTACAAACCAATTGCAAATATCTGTATCTGATGAGACTCCTGTGAGATCTTTGGGAGTATATGATATCTCTGGAAGATTGGTAAAAAGTGTTGCAGACATCAATGCTAGTTACTATATGCTGAGAAGAGAAAATCTTCAAGATGGCATGTACATCATACGTATGCAGTTTGACGGCGGCGTATTGAGCAAAAAAGTGATATTTGAATAAAGTAGAATATTTAAAATTTGATTAATCATAAAGCCCATCAGATTCAGGTCTGATGGGCTTTCTTTAATTCAAAAAACATGATTTTATGTATTTTCAATTCGATGTGTTTACATCGATTATAGTTTTCTCCCGTTGGCCTTATATGCCAAATTTTAAAAAGTCTTTTTACATTGGCGCTAGATGATGTCATTCAAAAGGCTAAAATAATGTTTAAAAAACCTTTATGACTTTGACGGGACAGTGAGAAGCCACGTCTCTACTGATAGCTATATCCTGATCTGGAATGGCTAAAATATGAGTATCCTTTTTTAGCGAGCTACCTACTAAAGTTGCTTTCCCATCTTTTCTAGACAGTCGCCAATATTCAGGTTGCATTTCAAAACAAATATTACATCCGATACACTTGTCTCGATAGTGAATGATCTTAGCCATCTGACGTGACGAGTTTGTACAGTTTATCTCCAGATTTCAATGGTTGGCCTATAGGGAAAGTGATCTTATCGCCTCGGTTGGCCTGATCTGATTTTAAGCCATTGACAACCAAATCCAAGAGGTTGACTTTGTCAGCACCCGTATTTCTCCCTAATACTAAAAGTGGTTCATCAGCTTTCAGGCTTCCGTTTTCTATCAAAAATTCCGCGACTTTGATCTTGGGATAATATTTGGTGCATTTGGCTAGATATATCTTTTTTTCTGAGGCTGCGGAACCCGGATTTTTTGTCCATTCCCCCAATTTTTTTCCCATGAAGTAACCATCCCAAAACCCTCTGTTGTACACCTTGTCCAACTCAGTAAGCCAATAACTAACTTTATCCTGATCAAAAGTCCCATCTACGACTGCATCTATGGCAGCTCTGTAACTACTGACTGTAGCGTACACATACTCTGCAGACTTGCTCCTACCTTCTATCTTAAAGACGTCTATACCGGCTTCTATGAGTTCATCTGTAAATGCAATGGTACACAAATCCTTGGGTGACATGATGTATTCATTGTCGATGAGCAGTTGATTTCCCGTTTCGAGATCTGTGACTTCATACGGACGGCGACAATTTTGGACACAAGCTCCCCGATTTGCAGATGCGTTTTTTTCATGAAGGCTGAGATAGCACTTTCCGGAAACTGCCATACACAGAGCGCCATGTACAAAGGTCTCTATTTTCATCAGTTCACCAGATACTCCTCTGATATCTCTTCTTTTGATTTCTGAAGTGATATGTGCCACCTGTTTGAGTGTCAGTTCTCTGGCCAAAACTACCACATCAGCCATTTGGGCAAAAAACATGACAGATTCGAGATTACCCACATTGGCCTGAGTGCTGATATGCAATGGCATTGCGGCTTGACGGCACATTTCGAAAACGGCAAAATCAGAAGCAATCACACCATCAATACCTTTGGATTTGCATTCCTGCACAATTTTGGTTGCCAATTGCATATCGTAATCATACAAGACCGTATTGAGTGTGAGATAAGCTTTGACACCATGAGTGTGGCAAATGACAGCAACTTCCTCTATGTCATCTACAGTAATAGCAGGAATGGATTTGGTTCGCATATTGAGCTGCTCTACTCCAAAATATATAGAATCTGCACCTGCTCTGATGGCTGCATGCAATGATTCAAATGAACCGACAGGAGCTAATAATTCAGGTCTTTTAAGCTTCATGGAAGTGGTTGTAATTTTGCAGTAAAGTGCCTCAAGAGTGGTGCTTCTTCTACTATTTTCAATCCTTGTATAGATTCTCTATTTTGAAATACTTCAATGATGACTTCCGCTACATAATCAATGTGACTTTGTGTATACACCCGTCTAGGTATAGCCAGCCTGACCAATTCTAAAGGTGCTGGAATCAACTGGTTGTTTTCATCATATTTACCAAACATCAAAGAGCCTATTTCTACTGCACGAATACCTCCCTTGGTGTAAAGGGCGCATACCAATGCTTGACCGGGATACTGATTGGGTGGTATTTGATCCAGAAAAGCTTTGGCGTCCAAATAAACTGCATGTCCACCTGCAGGCAACATCACCGGAACACCCGCATCATGCAGCTTTTGAGTGAGATATTCGATACTTCTAATCCGATAATGCAAATAATGCGGGTCCAAGACTTCATATAGTCCAATGGCTATGGCTTCCAGGTCACGCCCTGCAAGCCCACCATAGGTTGGAAAACCTTCCGTGATCACTAGCAAATTTCTACATTGGATCGCCAGGTTTGAGTCATGCATAGCTAAAAAGCCACCAATATTGGCAAAAGCATCCTTTTTGGCACTCATGGTACATCCATCAGCATAAGAAAACATTTCATTAGCTATTGCTTTGATATCTTTATGCTCATAACCAGCTTCCCTTTGTTGAATAAAATAACAATTTTCAGCAAATCGACACGCGTCTATGTACATCAAAATGCCATGCTTTTTACAGATATGGTGAACCTTCCTGATATTATCCATGCTGACGGGCTGTCCGCCACCAGAATTATTGGTTACAGTGATGATGACCATTGCAATTTGACTGCTCCCATGGTCAGCAATGTAGTTTTCCAACAGCTTAATATCCAGATTACCTTTAAAAGGAGCCGCTATGGATGGATGCTTTCCCTCTTCACATATCATGTCTATACCTGTGGCACCTGAGAATTCTATATTGGCTCGAGTGGTGTCAAAGAGTGTATTGGAAATAAAAACTTTGCCTTGTGCTCCCAAGATAGAAAACAATATTTTTTCTGCTGCCCTACCCTGATGTGTGGGAATCACTATAGACATACCGGTGATATCTTTTACTGCGCTTTCAAATTTATAGAAACTTGGGCTACCTGCATACGATTCATCTCCCAGCATCATACCAGCCCATTGTGCAGCACTCATGGCCGATGTGCCACTATCTGTAAGTAGATCAATCATCACATCATTCGAATGCAACAAAAAGGTATTGTAGTGAGCTTGTTCGATCGCACTTTGTCGATAAGTCTCGTCATTAAAATGAATAGGTTCCACAGACTTAATCCGGAAAGGTTCGATGATGGTTTTCACGATTTATATTTTTAAAAAATGATGCAAAAATAACGAGCAAACGATCTGCATAGTGATGATTTAAATCAGTTTTACCATTTTTTCAGTTTAATGACCGCTTAAAACTTTAATTTGGGCGTGCCCTTTCGCTGAGCTACAGGTCAGACTATCATGCTAAAGTCATGCTTATAGCTTGATAGACTTTGACACAGTCCGCTTTACTTCCTATGCTTTAAGATTTTTTATAGAAGATTTCAATTTTTTAAAGAAGCCTTGTGTCATTCCATATGACTTATGGTTTTATATTGAAATTATTGTCATAGCGTATTCTGATCTAAGTCATTATATCTGATTGTTTTTTTGGACTTTAGCTTAGTACATTTGCACATCCAAATGAATTTATTAAGCCGAAATCACTTTAATACAAATGAAACACAAAAAATCTTGGGCTGAACCATACAGAATAAAAATGGTCGAGTTGCTCAAAATGACCTCCGAAAAAGACCGTAAAAAAGCCATCAAAGAAGCTGGCTATAACACTTTTCTACTCAAAGCTGAAGATGTATATATTGACTTGCTGACGGATAGCGGCACTAATGCCATGAGCGATATGCAATGGTCTGCATTGATGACAGGAGATGAAGCATATGCGGGAAGTAAGAGTTTTTATAACATGGAAAAAGCCATACAGAAGTATTATGGCTACAAATACATTATTCCTACCCATCAGGGACGTGGTGCAGAAAACATATTGTCAAAGATACTGATAAAACCCGGTGATATCGTACCCGGCAATATGTATTTTACCACAACAAGATTACACCAAGAACTTGCCGGCGGAACATTTGCCGATATCATCATAGACGAGGCACATGACCCAAAAAATCTTCATCCTTTTAAAGGCAATGTTGATCTCGATAAGCTCGATGCTCTGGTAAAAAAACATGGATCAAAAAAAATTCCTTACATCAGCATCGCCACCAATGTCAATATGGCCGGTGGTCAGCCTATCAGCATGGCCAATCTAAAGGAACTCCGTGCTTATACCCAAAAACATGGTATCCGGATCATCCATGATATGACCAGGGTAGCTGAGAATGCCTATTTCATCCAGCAAAGGGAAGAAGAATATAAGAATAAATCAGTCATGGAGATCGTCAAGGAGATATGTTCCCTGACAGACGGTGCCACCATGTCTGCTAAAAAAGATGCATTGGTCAATATCGGTGGTTTCATGGCTACCAATGAATGGGATGTGTACGAAGAAGCAAGAAATATGGTAGTCGTATATGAAGGCCTACACACTTATGGCGGACTCGCTGGTAGAGACATGGAAGCTATCGCAGTAGGCATCAAAGAAAGCTTGGATGACAATCACCAACATGCCCGAGTAGGTCAGGTCGAATACCTTGGTCACAAAATGATGGAATTTAATGTACCTATCGTTTTGCCCATAGGTGGACATGGTATATTTGTGGACGCAAAGGAGTTTTTACCGCATCTTACTCAAGATCAATTTCCTTCACAAAGCCTTGCTGCCGAAGTATATATCGACTCCGGCGTACGGACTATGGAACGAGGTATCGTATCTGCTGGAAGAAAGGCTGACGGCACCAATTATTATCCTAAACTTGAGCTCGTAAGATTTACCATGCCCCGACGTGTATATACGCAGGCGCACATGGATGTCATCGCAGAGTCAATTGCCAATGTATATGATCGAAGACACAAAATCAAAGGACTAAAGATGGTATATGAACCCAAATACCTTAGATTTTTTCAAGCACGATTTGAAAAATTGTAATAGGGATAAAAATTAAATGTTAACTACTTGATTAATAAATATAAAAAATAAATGAGACATTGTATCATCTTATTACTTGGTTTATGGGGTTTGGGTTTAAATGCGCAAAGCCAGCCTTCCAATAGTAAATATAAAGTGGAGCAAAATGAAAATGTAAAAAAAATGGAGATATCCATAGAAGGTATGTCCTGCCAAAAAGGATGTGCTGACGGTATTGACAAAGCACTTAAAAAAGTAAATGGTATCATCAGAAGCCGCACCTTATTGGAAACTGGAATTTGTAAAGTGACTTATGATGAGCATAAAATCAAAATTGTAGAGATCATCAAAATCATAGAAGAAAGAGGATTTAAGGCAAAGGTGAAATGAGTTTTAACTTATGATAGTCTAAAATCATTTCCAAATATCTTAATCTGCATAATGGTGGCTATGCTTTTGGACCTTTATCTGAGTAATTCAGTATTCTTACCAGTATGTAACTCGTCTAATACTTCATAAAAGAGCTCTAGCCATCTTTCAAAATGAGCAGGTGTCATGGGGTTGCGTCCATGAGCCATCAGGTGTTTTGCCATAGGATTTCCAGTATAATTGCCTGTATAAAATAGTACATTGTCCCAAAAGTCATACATTAAGGGCAGATGTTTTTTCCAATCTACATGGCCAAACATGGGCACTAAAATATCATCTTTCCTAACTTTATCATAAAAGTAGTTGACAATGGATTCTATGTCATGGCGATTGAGAATATTTTTCTTTTTCATGCGTTTATCCTTAAATCCGTGCATTCCTCCTAAAAGCACAACCCAATTCCATGATCGAATCCGTTTTAGAGATACCTTGGATGTTATCAATTTGATCATAGAGGATGCGGCGCATATGTTCATGATTTTTGGCAACAATCCTGATGAATAGCGTAAATGCACCTGTAATGTAGTAGCATTCTGTAACTTCGGGGATGGCTTGCAATGCTTCTATGATACGTACCGAATCATGATCCTTATCCAAAGTTAATCCCGTAAAAGAAGCCCAATCATATCCCAGCTTTTTTTCATCCAATATAGGAGCGATTGATTTAATGATACCTGTATCCATTAGTTTATGAACCCTCTGATGGACCATAGTATTGGAAATACCCAAATCCTGAGCTATGAGTGAAAACGCCTTGCGACCATCTTGTTCCAATTGCTCGATAATTCTTTTATCAAATTCATCAGGTGCAAACTCCATTAATGTTAATTTTGACTCAAATATATAAACAAATAATCAAATTTGACACCATTGAGGATATTTTATACAAAATTTAACTCAAATCATTTCGTTATAAAGCCAATTTGACTAATTTTGCAGTAAATTTTAAAATCAAAGCCACATGGACACCACAACCCACTTCACAACAGCCAATGCACAGCAGTATATAGATTTAGAAGATCAATATGGGGCACACAATTACCATCCGCTACCTGTAGTGCTGGAGCGAGGACAAGGTATCTATGTTTGGGATGTTGACGGCAACAAATATATGGACTTCTTGTCGGCTTACTCTGCTGTCAACCAAGGACATTGCCACCCACGCATCATAAATGCTATGGTCAACCAAGCACAAAAATTGACCTTGACGTCAAGAGCCTTTCACAACAATCTGCTAGGAAAAGCTGAAGAATATATGGCCAAACTTTTTGGATACGACAAAGTACTCATGATGAATACTGGAGTAGAAGCCGTAGAAACAGCAATCAAACTCACTAGAAAGTGGGCTTATATGATCAAAGGCGTAGAGCACAACAAAGCCAGAATATTATTCGCATCCAACAACTTCCACGGTCGAACCACCACTGTAGTCTCTGCATCCAATGATCCAACTGCTAGAAAAGATTTTGGGCCATTCATGCCAGGTATAGATAGTATTCCATACAATGACTTAGATGCGCTCAGAAAAGAATTGGCGTCAGATCCTAATATTGCAGGTTTTATCGTAGAGCCCATCCAAGGAGAAGCAGGAGTTTTTGTCCCTGACGAAGGATATCTAGCTGGAGTAGCTGCCATTTGTAAAGAGCATAATGTCTTATTTGTAGCAGATGAGATCCAAACAGGAATTGCTCGTACAGGCTCTCTGCTAGCCACATGTGGAGCATGTGACTGTAAAGCCGGAGAGTGCCACCAATCCAAAGCGACCAAACCCGATATGATTATCTTGGGCAAAGCGCTATCGGGTGGTTCCATGCCAGTATCCGCAGTATTGTGTGATGACCGTATCATGCTCAATATTAAACCAGGAGAACATGGCTCTACTTTTGGAGGTAATCCACTAGCTTGTGCAGTAACCATGGAAGCACTTCGAGTAGTTATTGATGAAAATCTTGCAGAAAATGCAAAAAAAATGGGCGAAATCTTCAGAGCTGGGCTTAGAGAAATCGCAGAAAGAAATCCATTAATTACTTTAGTGAGAGGTAAAGGATTACTCAACGCCATCTTAATATATGCGGACGAAAACTCCGATATAGCATGGGAGATATGTATGGAATTCAGTAAAAATGGCCTCCTTGCTAAGCCTACTCACAGTAATAAAATAAGATTAGCACCGCCTTTAGTCATCAATGAGACCCAGATTCGCGAAGCTTTGGGAATCATAGAAAGATCTTTGGATGCATTTAAATAGACTTTAGATATTCATTTTTTACTATAAAAATGAATATTTATATCTTGAATTTGAGAAATGTTTTATCTTTGGTCTGTTACAAATCAAAGCGACAAAGATGCAAACTTATATATTGGCCATGGACCAAGGCACTACGAGTAGCAGGGCCATCATTTTTGATCATTCTGGCAATGTGGTGTCCATGGCACAAAAAGAGTTTACCCAATATTTCCCACAATCGGGCTGGGTAGAGCATGATGCCAACGAAATTTGGTCTACTCAGATCGGTGTAGCAGCTGAAGCAATCACCAAAGCCAATCTGACCATACAACAAATTGCAGCCATCGGCATCACCAATCAAAGAGAAACGACCGTCATTTGGGATCGCAATACTGGAACGCCTATTTACAATGCGATTGTATGGCAAGACAGAAGGACTGCCGATTTTTGTGATCAATTAAAGTCAGATGGTCAAGCGGCACTCATCCAAGAAAAAACGGGTCTAATCATCGATGCATATTTCAGTGCTACTAAAGCAAAATGGATCCTTGACCATGTCAAAGGCGCCCGTCAAAAAGCAGAACATGGTGAGCTGTGTTTTGGCACTATTGATACATGGCTACTATGGAAACTGACCAATGGTCAAGTCCATGCAACAGATGTAACCAATGCATCTCGTACCATGATGTGCAATATCCATACCCTCCAATGGGATGGCGAACTCCAAGATTTGTTTGATATTCCCGGCAATATGCTACCCCAAATCAGGAGTAGCAGTGAAATCTATGGCTATACGCAAAATATTCTGACAGCCACCAATATTCCTATCGCAGGCATCGCAGGAGATCAGCAAGCTGCACTTTTTGGACAGATGTGTATCCATCCGGGTATGGTCAAAAACACTTATGGTACAGGTTGTTTTATGCTGATGAATACAGGTACCAAAGCCGTAATCAGTAAAAACCAATTGTTAACCACTGTGGCATGGAAGATTGGCGATATGACCCACTATGCGTTGGAAGGATCGGTATTCATAGCTGGTGCTGTCGTACAATGGTTGAGAGATGAACTACAGTTTTTTAATTCCGCAGCGGAGATAGAACAATTGGCTACCAAAGTGGATGATACGGAAGGTGTCTACATTGTACCTGCTTTTGCTGGTTTGGGCGCTCCCTACTGGAATCAACATGCTCGGGGCACCATGACAGGTATTACCCGAGGTTCAACCCGCGCGCATATAGCCAGAGCAGCGCTCGAAAGCATAGCGTACCAAACACTGGATGTTCTCAAAGCGATGGAAGGTGACTCTGGTATCGATATTCAGGAGCTCAGGGTAGATGGTGGTGCAACCGTGAATGACTTTTTGATGCAATTCCAAAGTGATGTGTTGAATTGTACAGTAGTTCGTCCCCTGATCACAGAAACAACGGCACTAGGTGCTGCCTATCTTGCAGGGCTTGCCGTTGGGTATTGGAAAAATATTGATGAAATCAAAAGTCAATGGAGTATAGAAAAGACGTTTTCGCCAGATATCACTGCTGAAAAAAGAAAAACACTGTATCAAGGATGGCAGAAAGCTGTAAAGGCTTCTATATCATTGACTGAATAATGAAAATGATAATATGAAGAGAGACGCTCAAATCAATGCCCTAAATAGTACTGAAAGGTGGGACATGATCATCATTGGTGGCGGTGCTACGGGCTTGGGTTCTGCATTGGATGCGGCAAGTCGTGGATTCAAAACATTGTGTATTGAAAGAATTGATTTTTCCAAAGGTACGTCGAGCAGATCTACCAAACTCATACATGGCGGAGTACGATACCTCGAACAAGGTAATTTTAATATGGTCAAACACGCGCTGCAGGAAAGATGGTTTTTGCTCAAAAATGCTCCCAGTGCTACGCAAAAAATCCCTTTCATTTTACCTGTTTACAGTTGGTGGCGATACTTCTATTATGGCTTGGGCTTGATGCTGTACGATTTTTTATCGGGTAAATTCAGTATAGGTAAAACCAGATTTTTAAATCGAAAAGCGGTCATCCAAAAGATTCCAACCATAAGACAACAATCCCTAAAAGGTGGTATCAAATACTTTGATGGTCAGTTTGATGATAGTCAAATCAGCATGGCATTGGCCAGAACGGCCATCTCCAAAGGTGCTACCGTCATCAATCACTTGGCTGCGGATACTTTTACGTATGACCAAGGCAAAATAACAGGAGTCATGGTTAAAGATATGTTGTCAGGTAAAACATACACTTTGAAATGTAAAGTAATCATCAATGCTACAGGGGTTTTTGCGGACGAATTGATGAAAAAAGATGACCACACCCATAAGAATATGGTCTCACCATCACAGGGAATTCATATCGTAGTGGATAAAAAACATTATAACTCCGATAAAGCACTACTGATACCAAAAACTACCGACGGCCGTATCTTATTCGCTGTGCCATGGCATCAAAAAGTAGTCATTGGCACCACAGATGTAAAAACCCACGATATCGCCATAGAACCTAAAGCTACGAATGAAGAAATCAGATTTGTAATAGACAATTTTAATAGGTACACCAATCAACAACTTACGCTAGCCGATATAAAATCAGTCTTTGCTGGACTCAGACCCTTGGTGAAGATGAAAAACATACAATCTACCGCAGATTTGGTACGGGACCATAGTATAGCAGTATCTGAGTCGGGGATGATTACCATCACAGGCGGAAAGTGGACTACCTACCGCAAAATGGCCCGTGATGCCGTCAATAAAGCATTGAGAACAAGTGAATTGCCTTTCAGAAGATGTAAAACACGAACCATCAAGCTGATCTTTCTAGTCAAGCAATCTCAAGAAAATTCCAAACTTTTACACCCGGACTTTCCATATACGGAAGCTGATGTGAGGCATGCTGTACAAATGGAAATGGCCTGTACGCTAGAAGATGTTCTGGCTAGAAGGATCCGGTTACTATTTTTGGATGTGAACGTTGCCTTAGAAATAGCGCCCAAGGCAGGTGTCATCATGCAAAACGAACTCGGAAAAGATGATGTATGGTTTCAAGACCAGATCAAGGCATTTTCACAACTTGCGCAAAATTATTTACCTGACAATATTTAACCTAACATTTTATTTTAAACATCAAAACAATATCATATGTCTCCATTTTTAAGCGAATTTATAGGTACAGCTATCTTGATCATCTTTGGAAATGGAGTGGTATCCAACGTGGTACTCAAAGATACCAAAGGAAATAATGGTGGATGGATTGTCATAGCTTTTGGGTGGGCTATGGCCGTTTTTGTAGCGGCCTATGTAGCAGCACCTTCAAGTGGTGCCCATCTCAATCCCGCTGTAACACTGAGCCTTGCCGTAGCTGGAAAATTTGACTGGGTCCATGTATTTCCTTATATCGTGGCACAAATTCTAGGCGCGATGGCTGGAAGTTTCGGCGTTTGGCTCTCGTATAAAGACCATTTTAAAGCAACGGAAGACCATGGGTTAGTACAAGCCTGCTTTTGTACGGCTCCTGCCGTCTCCAATCCAGTCAATAATTTTATCACGGAATGCTTAGCTACTTTTGTATTTATGCTAAGTATACTATTTATCGTCGCTCCTACCACCAGCTTGGGTGCCTTGGATGCCTTACCCGTCGCGTTATTGGTATTAGCTATTGGTTTGTCATTGGGTGGTCCTACAGGATATGCGATCAATCCTGCCAGAGATTTGGGTCCAAGAATCATGCATCAGCTACTACCACTAAGTCATAAAGGAGATAGTGGCTGGGCATATAGTTGGATACCGGTACTTGGGCCTATCACTGGTGCGGCTTTGGCGGCTTTGGTGTTTGGGTGGTTGTGATTTTTTTTCAATTTCAAAGAATTATTTTTTGGTTAATCAAAATTCATCTCTATTTTTGCAAAAATATTTATCATGAAAAAATTTATCTATATTCTTCTCATGTTGATCTCTATGGAAAGGATTGTTGGACAAACTTGTGTAGTGCCACCTCTTACCACCCAAACACAAGTAAACAGTTTCCCAACTGACTTTCCGGGATGTATACATGTGACTTCTAATTTAAGTTTGAATAGTAACGATCCTAATGATCCTATAATAAATCTAAACTCCCTTCGCAATATCACTAGAATCAGTGGGAACTTAGAAATCTTCAATACAAATCTTACATCAGTTTTGGATCTTTCCAACTTAAGTATCATAGGCGGCAATTTGACTTGTTCAAGTAATGATCTTATGCTTCAATTTGAGATGCCTGGTCTTGACTCCATAAAAGGTTCATCATTTAATGTAAACAATAACAATCTATTAAATACTGTCGAAATACAGAATTTGAAAGGTGCAAATTTCGAGATTATAATGATATCTAATAATCCGACTTTACAAGTCCTGGGATTTAATAATATATCAAGTTTGAACGCATTAAATATTCAAACTGCTAGCACTGTGAATGGTTTTAATGGTTTGATTTCAGCATCTTTTTTTAATTTAAACTACATCAATAATATAACTGGTTTTAACAGTATGACATCTTTAGTTAATTATAGTTTTTTTAATATCAATGAAATTATTGGATTTAATAGCTTGGTTTCTCCAACAAACATGACACTAAATGCTTCAAAATTGGTAGGCTTCAATGCTTTACCTAACATATCTAGTCTAAATGTAAATAATGGTAGTGAAGTGAATGGATTTAATTCGGTAACGAAGATTGAAAATAACTCTAATATAAATGCACCTATAATAACCGGATTTAGTAATCTGAGAAGATGTGATTTTTTGGAAATCAATACCGCCAATCTTAATGCTTTTCCTTCGCTTGACACATGTAACCGTTTGAGTCTTGGCGGACCACTTAGCAGTGTTAATGGATTTAATAATCTTTCTAAACTAAATGAATTATATTTCACAAATGCTGGGATATCTGGTGTTACTTTTTTAAATAATTTAACGGATGTAGGGTTTTTATCTTTTCAAACCTGTAATTCTTTGACGTCACTCACATTTCCTGCACTCACAAAAATATTAAATTTTACTGTAGATAATTGTAATAGTTTGATAAGCCTATCTGGACTACCCCCTTTAACAAATTGTACTATATCAATATTTAATAACCAAAACTTACAAAACTTAAGCGGACTTAATAGCTTGCAGAATGCTACCCAACTTGTAGTTCAAAACAATCCAAATTTAGCTGATATTTCGGCATTGAATAATTTGAAAGTCATCGGTTCAAGTTTGTTATTTTCTAACAATACATCGATAACGGATTGCTGTGTATTTGCAAAATTAATTAATAAAGTTCGTATATTTGGTAATATTTTTCTTTCAAATAATGGCAATAATTGTAGTGATTTGGCTACAGTGTTGGAGTCTTCATGCATTGACACAGATGGAGACGGCACTATAGATTCTAACGATAACTGCATGAATGTAAAAAATGATGACCAGGCAGATGTGGATGGAGATGATATCGGCGATGTTTGTGACAATTGTCCATCAGTAGCCAATCCAACGCAATTGGATACCAATGGTGATGGCATCGGCGATGCTTGTCAAGCGGCAGCAGGAACAGGACTCATAGAAGTAGATGATGCGGACATCTTGGTATCCAACCCACTTCGAGGAGTCATATTTAAGTCTTCCAACAATACTTGCTACCGAGTCAAAATAGATGCTACAGGCAAACTAGTCACTACTCAGATACAATGTCCATAAAGGTCATTAAATTATTATATTTTGTGCTCCTAACACTTCAAAGTATGTTGTAACTCAAATTTAAACTGAACAATGGACTACTAACTTTTCATTAAAAATCTTAAAATTGATACTTAGAATGCCTGCTGAAAAAGTCAAATTCTTTCAGAAATAACAGTGCTATAGGTCTGGGATATCGTTCAAAAAACAAGCGATAGAGAATGGGAGAGTCAAAAGTGCGTCTATCGCCAAGGAAGAATATTAAGAATTAACCATTAATCATCAAGGCGATAGAAAAAGCATTTTGACTCGGGAATGAACGGTGCTTCGCAATCGCCTTTTTTTGAACTGGTCTTTTCCTGCCCGACTCCGTAGGCAGGCGGGTTGTTTACTTTTTTTGACAGGAAAAAAAGTAAATGCCGCCCGCACAGGGCAAAAGCTTAAATGAAGTGCAAATGATTTAGGAGTCTTAAAGAAATTCCTGTGCATCGAAAACTATAAATTTGAGCATATAAAATTGATAATCCATAATTTACATTTCAACAAGCATACCCTATTTATCTCCAAGTCGCTTTTGCAAATCTGCTCTTTCAGATGGTCTTATCGGATAATGCCATAGCAATACTGGAGTTAAGTTTTAAAACCTATTTCACCACCTCTATGGACATTATCGTATTGCTGGTCCTTGTTTCATAAAAAGCAGTGACTCTCTTTTCATTTACGTTTACCATATCCTGTGTAACATAGTATGGAAAGTAGTGATTTTCGCCATCATCTGCAAATACACTAACTTCTCCAGGAAGGTCACCGTTGGTTACTTGTTCTGCGCCATACAAGATGCCTTCTATAGATTTAATACCATCACCTTCCGGCGCTACTTCTGCACCAAATATGGATTTGCTGTCATGATACATGTCTAGTAAAGCATATGTTAATTCTGAATTATAAGTGAATTTTACATAATGGTCAATATAGCTATTCAGGTTAGTGATAGAAGCATTTTCCACTTCTTCCATATTGATTGTAAAATATTCTGTAAAGTTGCGCTCCGGAAATTCAATGGTAAGCGTAGCGAAAGGATAACCAGAATCTTCTACTTTTTTTAAGAGGCCCATTTCATCTATGCCCTGTACCGCTGATGATGGTTTTAGGTCGGAATTTATGGAATCGATAGTATGAACTAATGGAGTCTTGTTACTAAATTCCCTTCCTTTACAGGACAAATAAGGAAATAAAACCAGTATAAAAATAATTATCCGAAACATGATTCTTTGGATTTTATAAGGATTAAAAAATAATTATCGAAAATCTTAAGACATCGCAAAACTAATAGAATTTTTCAAAACAAAGGCTATTCTTAGTTTTGGTGATATATTAAATTTAAATCTGGAATAATAATGTTTTATATAGTATATACCGAATGAACAATGTTATCAGCAAATTGGATCGAATAACTTATTTTGACTTGTCCCAGCTTTCCATTCTTGCTAATGTCCTTGCCTTGGCTTCTTCTAAGGTTAAAAGCTCTCCCTTGTACTTTTCATAAACTTGCTTTTGGCAAAATTTCATATTTTTCCTTTGGCAGGATGACATGATTCTTGTTGTCAATGGTTACTTCTGTGGGCATAGTTTTAAAATGTTTTACCACTCAGTGCACTTAGGATATCACTAAGTAAACTAAGGGTAAATAAGGAAATAGAAAAAATTGATCCCCAAATATAAATAGTATTCCATATTATTAAGTCATCTAGTCCTTTAAATTGTGCAAAACCGCTGACTAACAAAGAATCATAACAAATTTTAAAATTCAATCGAAGCACTCTAAACTCCAAAATTTTCTTTGACTTTTTTCTATACACAAATTAATATTTGCTTATTTGAAAACAAGAGCATTGGAATAGCATGACCAATTTCATGTAAGAGAACTAATTGGATATATTAATATGGTCGTCAAACCAATAGTCATAATTACAAAAGCAACCGTAACAATTATCATTCTATAGCCAACGCTTTTCCATTAATAATTATTTCGATTTCATACCATAAGTTATTCCGAACTTACAACAAACTCTTAAACCTAGGTCTTCTTGGTGTCACATTCCCCAATCGCTCGATCTTCGCCTTTTCGTAATCGCTGAAGTTGCCTTCAAAAAAGACTACTTGTGAGTCATCTTCGAATGCTAAAATATGGGTAGCCAATCTATCTATAAACCATCTATCGTGGGAGATGACCATAACACATCCGGCAAAGTTTTCTATGGCTTCTTCTAGCGCTCTTAGCGTGTTTACGTCTATGTCGTTGGTAGGCTCATCTAGGAGTAGGACGTTGCCGCCTTCTTTGAGTGTCATGGCTAGGTGGACTCTGTTGCGCTCTCCACCGGATAGGACACCTACTTTTTTCTGTTGGTCTGAACCTGCAATGTTGAACTTACTTAGATATGCTCTGACGTTGACTTGTGTTTTGCCTACCATGATGAGTTCCAAACCTTTGCCTACTGCTTCCATGACAGTCAGATCGGGCTTGAGATCGGCATGTGACTGGTCTACATAGCTTAGATGCACCGTATCACCTCTTGAAATCTCACCACTATCAGGCTGCTCATTACCCATGATCATTCGGAAAAGTGTGGACTTCCCTACCCCATTGGGTCCGATGATACCTACGATGGCATTTTTAGGAATAGAAGCTGTAAAGTTATCTATCAATATTCGATTGCCATAAGCTTTGGATACGCCATTGATATCAATCACCTTATCTCCCAATCGGTCTCCAGGTGGAATGAACAGTTCGAGTTTGGCCTCTTTTTCTTTGGTTTCTTCATTTTGGAGTTTGTCGTATGCATTCAGACGGGCTTTTCCTTTAGCCTGACGACCTTTGGCGCCCATTCGCACCCATTCGAGCTCCCGTTCGAGTGTTTTGCGACGTTTGGATTCTGACTTTTCTTCCATGGCAAGTCTGTTAGATTTTTGCTCCAACCAAGAAGAATAGTTGCCTTCCCAAGGAATACCTTCACCACGATCTAACTCCAGAATCCATCCTGCCACATTATCTAGGAAATATCTGTCGTGGGTTACAGCGATTACTGTCCCAGGGAAGTTTTTGAGATACTGCTCCAGCCAATGAACTGATTCGGCATCCAAGTGGTTGGTAGGCTCATCGAGCAATAAAATATCGGGCTGACTTAATAATAATCTACACAGCGCTACTCTACGCTTTTCACCACCTGAGCATACACTGATGGCAGTTTCACCTTCAGGGCAACGGAGTGACTCCATAGCTGTCTCTAGTTTATGGTCGAGATTCCATGCATCATAAAGATCCATTTTTTCCATGAGTTCGCCTTGGACTTCGATGGCCTTCATCATTTCGTCATCATCCATCGGCTCACAAAGTTTATTATTGATATCTTCATAAGCTTTAATGACGTCTACGATATGCTGTACGCCTTCGCCGACGATTTCTTTTACGGTTTTGCTTTCGTCCAATGTCGGTTCTTGCTCCAGATAACCGATTTTATAATCCTTATCAAAAGTGACCTTACCTTGAAAATTCGTGTCTAAACCCGCTATGATTTTTAGCAGTGATGATTTACCCGAACCATTGAGACCGAGCACTCCGATTTTGGCACCATAAAAGAAGGAAAGCCATATATTTTTAAGTACTGTTTTTTGTGGTGGGAAGGTCTTGGTGACGCCTTCCATTGCAAAAATGATTTTATTATCTGCCATGGTATTGTTTTATTTTGGATGGCAAAGATAGGGAATAATCTAGTAAAATAAAAGATTGTATCGTATATCTAAGGTTTCGCTCAACTCATCCACTGATAAACCACAAACGCACCAACATATGCCATGATACTCATAAAAATGAACTGTATGATCGGCCATTTCCACGTATTGGTCTCCTTTTTGGTGACAGCCAATGTACTCATACACTGCATCGCAAAAACATAAAATACGAGCAATGACAAAGATGTAGCTGGATTATATACTTGTATACTGGTACCCGGACGAACTTCTGAAGCCATTTTTTCTCGGATGGTTTTTTCGTCGCTGTCGCTGCCTATGCTATAAATAGTAGCCATCGTGCCCACAAAAACCTCACGGGCTGCAAAGGATGTCAACAACGCAATACCTATCTTCCAATCATAACCCAATGGTCTGATGGCTGGCTCAATAAATTTGCCTAGATGCCCTATATACGAAGCTTCAAGCTTGGATGCTCCGATCATATTTTGGGTGGTTGTTTCATCAACTTGAAGTTTTGCTGCTTCAGCAGTAGCTTGTGCAGTAGCCAACTCCATCTTATCTCCGGGTCCAAAACTAGCTCCCAACCAAAGTAAAATAGATATAATCATGATGATTTTACCAGCGCCAATGATAAATGAACCTACTTTTTCTTTTACCGTCAATGCGACATTTTTCCATAAAGGTGGTTTATAATTGGGCAATTCTATCATGAGATATGATGGACTATCACTTTTGATGACCTGTTTTAAAACCAGAGAAGTAACAAAAACACCCAAAATACCTAAAAGATATAAACCCATAAAGGCCAAACCCTGTGCCTGAAAAAATCCAAACACCATAACATCCGGCACCACAAAACCTATCAAAATAGCATAAACGGGTAGCCTGGCACTACATGATATCAAAGGGCTAACCATGATGGTGATCAAACGTTCCTTGGGGTTGCTGATGGTCCTGGTAGACATGATGGCAGGGATCGCACATGCCCCACTGGAAATTAATGCGACCATACTTCGTCCATTCATTCCAAATTTGTGCATGATGTTGTCAAACATATATACGACTCTGCTCATGTAGCCTGACTCTTCTAGTAATGCCAATAACAAAAACAAGATGGCTATCTGCGGTACAAAAACTAAGACACCACCTAGTCCTGCTAATATGCCATTGACCAATAAGTCGGTCCACCAAGATATACCAAACTGATCAGTAACTAAGCTACCCAAGCTTGCAAAACCGCTTTCGATCCACTCCATAGGAAGTGAAGACCAAGTAAATATAGCCTGAAAAACAAAAAGCATGATAGCGAAAAATATCAAAGGTCCCAAAATCCTATGGGTAATCCAATTGTCTATGTTATCTGTAAAGGTTTGTTTACTACCCTTTGAACTTCGAGCTGCCACTTTGACTATATTCTGCTGCATTTGGTAGCGGCTCATGGTTTCTTCTACTTGTAGTCGGATATCTTCAAAACCATTTTGAGAAACCAATGAACGGATCTGTTTTTTTTGTTCATCAGAGAGAAACGTCAACCAGTGAAAGTGATGCGCAATAAGTTTTGCTTGATACTGGTTGTGAAGACCCAAATATGTTTTTACTTGCTCGGACATTTGTAATTCTACAGGATTTAAGGTATATAAAGCCTGATGGGTCATGTGACTATCGATGCCCAAAAGTGAGGGGAGCGCATCTTTTATTTGTCCCATATTGATGTCTTCTCTTACAGAAGCCAAAATTACTTCACATCCAAGAAAAGAACTGATTTTGGTAGAAAGTTCCTTTTGAGTACCTGGGTCAACCAAATCTATCATGTTGAGCACAAATAACATCTGAATACCTAAATCCCTAACTTGTGTGGCTAATATCAAGTGTCTATCCAATTGCGTAATATCTGCCACATACACGACTGCATCCGGATAAAGCGGGTCATTTGGATTGAGTAATGTATTGATGACAATTTTCTCTTCTGCAGAGTTGGGAAATAAGCTGTATGTTCCCGGAAAGTCAATAATTTTAGCAGAAGTATGATCACCTAAAGCTAAAGTACCTACTTTTTTATCAATGGTAACTCCTGGGAAATTGGAAACTTCTTGTCTCAGACCGGTCAAAAGGTTAAATAATGACGATTTTCCCGAGTTGGGATTTCCCAAAAGTGCAATTATGGGTGTGTTTTTGTTTTTTTCCATCATGATTTTTCTACATAAATAGATTTAGCTTCTTCTACCCTAACGGCCATTTGGTGATTGTCTAGTTTGATATAAAAGGCACCACCAAAAGGCGCTTTCCTTACCATCGTGACCACGCATTGGGGGATGATACCCAATGTCATCAGTTTGCATGTATAGGGATTTTCTACCAATTGGGTCACATAAGCCGATTCTCCTGGCAAAAGGGTATCTAATGTTTTATTTCCTCTCAAAACTATCGATTGTTACTACAATAATGTCCAAAAGTAAGCCATTGTTTAAAAAAATTAACATTTTCTTAAAATTGAATAGGGGTTTTTTATGTCTCGTGCATATTATATAAAATTCAAAACGTATGAACCTATCCGCTAAATTAATCGCCTTGAGGCAAATGCCTTTACTTAATGACCTCACCGAGGAGCAATTAAACTTGTTTGCAGAGCACGCCTTGTTTCAAAAATATAGTAAAAATGCTATAGTTTACGATTTGGGTTCCAACCCTGACTTTGTCTATCTTATAGAAAAAGGAAGTGTAAAACTAGGTATATTGGCTAGCTGTGGTAAAACCTTGACCAAAGATATAGCATATGACAACGAGATTTTTGGAGAAAATATATTTACGCCCAATCCGATCAATAAGGAATATGCGGAAACGATGCTGGATACCAAACTTTATAAAATACCAGTTTCTGTTTTCAAAACCGTAATCATCCAAAACAGTAAGTTTGCCCACTTAATTATGAATGTGATTGTCACCAAACTACAAAATCTCGAAGAAAGACTTCAAAATTTTGTTTTTAGAAAAGCTAAAGAAAGAATTGTAGATTTTATATATCGGACCGGACTCCGAAAAGGTATCAAAATCGGAATCAATGAATGTCTGATAGATCACGGCATGTCGCACAAAGAAATCGCTTTTCTTACGGATACTAGTAGACAAACAGTCGCTCGGATCATGAATGAACTCAAAAGAGAAAACTTTATTCATTACGGCACAGGAAAAAGTTGTAAGATCCTAATCAGAGACATGAATGCCATGCATGAATATCGTTGGGTAGGATAACTAAGAGACATCCACCCTCTATAAAATAAAAACGACTACCAAAAAATTGGTTAAATGATTGGTTAATTAATATTGAATTGAAACCGAAGTATTAGTGATTTATGCTTCGGTTTTTTTTTGAACTTTTTGTTTTGACACTACTTTAGGCTTCTTTAGTTTCAATAATTCACCCGTTTCCTTATAATGACTTATTATTTTGGTCATAAGTTCAGCATCAGATTTTGTATATTTATGTGGTTCTACAACCAAATCTATTCCTTTGGGCTCTATGGCTAATTTTATGATTTTACTTATTTTAAATCAGGGACTTATTTCTTAATTAATTTTAATGCTTCTCTAGGTTCAATAACCATTCTTTGATCAAATACGTTCTCTGCACCCAATGTTTTATTATTATATCAGTTGGTAAGCTATCGCCAGAAATAGTATTAATTAATTAGAGCCTGCTGAAAAAGTCAGCATCATTCAATTTAAAGGCTGCTATTCGCCTAGGATATCGTTCAAAAAACAAGCGATATGAACGTAGTGAAGTGCAAAGCACCAAAGGCAAAGCCTTTGACGAAGTGAACCCTGCCTTGCCGGCAGGCAGGCGTGAAACGGGTGGGCAGAAAAGTGCGTCTATCGCCTTTGCAGAATATTAAAATTAAACTAATGATAATCACGGCGATAGAAAAATGCAGGACTGAACGATCCTTTATGGTC
>CAMBRK010000022.1 GCA_945870185.1 Aureispira sp. CCB-QB1
CAGCGGTAGTGGTGACTAACGCCAAGGCGTCACACAGTATGATTCGCTCGGGAAAATTCTTATTTTACCTGCCCGCCTACAACGTAGTGGTCAGGCTGGTTGGTCTTTCGACCTTCATTACGAAGTTCTAACGCATAATGCGGGTTTAATTCGATCTTCTATATTGTTCGTTTGTCCTATATACAGCCTGTCATAGGTTTTACTGTACAACACATATACATAATATATCATAAAAAAAGCCGCTATTATGCGGCTTTAGTGACCTCAGGAGGATTCGAACCCCCAACCCTCAGAGCCGAAATCTGATATTCTATCCAGTTGAACTATGAGGCCTTCTTGTTTTAAACCGCAAAAGTAAAATAACTTAACTGTTAAGCAAATAATTTTTACGAATAAATCTTCTGCCGCTACTAGTTTTAAACTTTATTTCCTTTTCCCTAGCTTGGATTCTTGTTTCGAATTGCTCATTATAAACCATAATCCATGGTAAATAAGCTTTTGTTGATTGGTTTTGACCTAAATTATGTTGGGATAATCTCAATTCTGAGTTCTCTGTCATACCTATATATATGCGATCATGCATTCTGGAATATAATATATATACAAAAAACATTTAGCTCTTTTGATTAAGATTATAAACGCGGTGGAGCCGAAACATGCCCGCCTACTACGTAGTGGTCAGGCGGGTCTGATATTCTATCCAGTTGAACTATGAGGCCATTCAGCGGGCAAAATTATAAAAAATATATCAATCTCTTCACCATTGAGTAATTATTTCAAATTTTAATATTTTATCACCTATCCATTAATTAAATAATTTAGAAAACATTTAACTTCGCACTCCGTTTTACTTCAAACCAAATAAAAAAATATATGTCTTCTTACGCCCTAACAAATTTTGCACAAAGACACATTGGTCCTGATGCTACTGAAGTCCATAAAATGCTCAAGACTATTGGTGTGGCTTCTTTAGATCAGCTCATTGAGGAAACTGTCCCTGAGACTATCAGAATGGAGCAGGAACTTGACCTTCCAAAAGCTTTGAACGAATATGACTATTTGAAAATGCTTAAAAAAATTGCTTTTAAGAATAAATTATATCAAAGCCATATCGGGCAAGGTTATTATGGTACTATAACGCCTTCTGTGATTTTAAGAAATATTTTCGAAAATCCAGGATGGTATACCCAGTATACACCGTATCAAGCAGAAATTGCCCAGGGAAGGTTGGAAGCTATATTAAATTTCCAAACCATGGTTGCTGAATTAACAGGGATGCCCATAGCCAATGCTTCACTATTAGATGAAGCTACAGCAGCTGCTGAAGCTATGGCCATGGTGGAAGGTATTCACAATAAGAAAAAGAAAAACAACCCTTCAACAAAGTTTTTTGTAGATAAAAACGTTTTTTCGCAAACCCTAGACGTGGTAAATACTAGGGCCTTCCCATTACATGTGGAGATAGTTGTAGGAGATTGGAGTAAGTTTACGTTTGACGATGATTATTTTGGTGTATTACTCCAATACCCTGATTCAAAAGGTGAAATTCACGATTATAAAAACTTTACATCACAATGTAATGCCAAAGACATTCAAGTCGTAGTAGCCGCTGATATTATGTCATTGGTTTTACTGACACCTCCGGGTGATTGGGGTGCAGATGTGGTAATAGGTACTACGCAAAGATTTGGAGTTCCCATGGGCTTTGGTGGTCCCCATGCAGCTTTTTTTGCTACTAAGGAAGATCATAAAAGGGTCATCCCGGGCAGGATTATTGGTCTCTCCCAAGATGTTCATGGAAATCCAGCTTTAAGAATGGCACTCCAAACCAGAGAACAACATATAAGAAGAGAAAAAGCAACATCAAATATCTGTACTGCTCAGGCTCTGTTGGCCATAATGGCAGGAATGTATGCCGTCTATCATGGACCTGAAGGCTTAAAAGCCATTGCTAAACAAATACATCAACTTACGGCCGTCTTGGTCAAAAATCTGAAGGCAAATCAACAAGAAGTCATCAATCAAAACTTCTTTGATACCATCACGATCAAATGTGATGAAGCAACTCAGACAAAAATTAAAAAAATAAGTCAGGAAAAAGAAATCAACTTTTTCTACCCTGACCCTGAACACATTACCATATCCATTGACGAAACCACATCCATGGAAGAAGTCAAAAACATAGTAGATCTTTTTGAACTGGCTACAGGAGTTACTTCTAAATTTAATCCTGCAGTCCATGATAATAACTTAGGAATAATGGAGCGAAACGTACCTGTACTCACGCATCCCGTTTTCGATATGTATCATTCAGAAAGCAAAATGATGAGGTATATCAAAAGCCTTGAAAACAAAGACTTATCTTTAGTTCACTCGATGATTTCGCTTGGCTCTTGTACGATGAAACTGAATGCAGCATCAGAAATGATCCCTGTATCTTGGCCAGAGTTCGGAAGCTTACATCCATTTGCACCAAAAGAACAAACAGAAGGTTATCAACAGATTTTTGATGAGCTTGAAGCATATTTGTCTGAAATAACCGGCTTTGAAGCTTGTTCTCTGCAACCCAATAGTGGAGCTCAGGGTGAATATACCGGACTGCTCACTATTAAAGCTTACCATGAAGACAGAAAGGAAAGTCATCGAAATATTGCTTTGATACCAAGTTCAGCTCACGGAACTAATCCAGCATCAGCAGTTATGTGTGGGATGGAAGTCGTTGTGGTCGCTTGTGATGAAAAAGGAAATGTTGACATGACAGATCTCACTGCAAAAGCCAATCAATACAGCGATAATTTATCATGCCTCATGGTTACGTACCCAAGTACGCATGGAGTATTCGAAACGTCCATCAAAGAAATTTGCCAGTTAATTCACGACAATGGAGGCTTAGTCTACATGGATGGTGCCAATATGAATGCACAGGTTGGATTGACCAGTCCAGGAATTATCGGAGCAGATGTTTGTCACTTAAATCTTCATAAAACATTTGCAATACCACACGGTGGTGGCGGCCCAGGCATGGGTCCTATATGTGTAAATAGTAAATTGGCACCTTTTTTACCAGGACATTCCCTTATAAATACTGGCGGAAGCAAAGCCATAAAAGCGGTATCAGCAGCACCATATGGAAGCGCCAGTATTTTATTAATTTCATATGGATACATCAGAATGTTAGGTGCTAAAGGTGTAAAAGATGCAACAAAATACGCCATCCTAAATGCCAATTACATGAAAGCAAGACTTGAAGCAGCATATCCCATATTATATACTGGTGAAAAAGGACGTGCAGCACATGAAATGATCTTAGACCTAAGACAATTTAAAGCTGCAGGTATCAGTGCAGAAGATGTAGCGAAAAGATTAATGGATTATGGATTCCACGCGCCTACTTTATCATTTCCAGTAGCCGGTACCATCATGATAGAACCCACTGAAAGTGAAGATAAAGCGGAATTAGATAGATTTTGTGATGCATTATTGGAAATCAAAAAAGAAATAGACGAAGTGGCAAATGGTGATATGAATCAAGAATCCAATGTACTCACCAATGCACCACATACTGCTCAAATTGTTACTAGCGATACATGGACTTATGAATACAGTAGAGAAAAAGCAGCCTATCCCCTTCCATACCTAAGAGCTGGATTTAAATTCTGGCCAAGTGTAGCACGTGTAGATAGCGCTTATGGGGATAGAAATTTGGTTTGTACTTGCCCACCTATAGAAAGTTATTCTAAGGCTTAACTTATATTAAAAATACCAAAATGAAATAAAGGCTTTCAGATGTAATGTTTGAAAGCCTTTTTTTGTTTTTTACGATGTAAATTAATGTGGGCGTGCCCTTCTACTTCATTACAGGTCAGGCTATCCGCTTTATTTCGCTATGCTTCATGTTCGCTTCTATCCTTCACGCTTGTAGCAGAGCAAAACAGTAAAATATGTAAATCATAACCATAGATCAACAAAGCTTCAAAATTTACAAGAATTAGCCATTTCTTTATGTTTCTCTTATTTCCAAAATTAATTTTTAATAAATTATTGAATTCTATTTTATTTTTTAATCAAAATTAGCTTTCTTGCACCAAAATTATTTTAAAATGCATAGAGAAATCCAATCATGGTATAGTCCATCTCTCAACAAACAAATGGAAATCGTAGAATATGGTCATTTTGGACCCGCTATTTTATTGCTTCCTACTGCGGCTGCTGACTATCTTGAATACGAGCGCTTCTTATTAATAGATTCCATACAAAAATATATCGATAGTGGAAAAGTTAAGGTTTATTCTATTAATTCTATCAATAATGAATCTTGGCTCAATAATAAAATAGATGGAAGGTCTAAAGTTGTTCGACAAAATCAATTCAATAATTACGTTTATAATGAAGTGGTGCCATTTATAAAAGGAAGAACAAGTCTGGATACATCTATTTATACTTGTGGTGCTTCTTTCGGTGCACTGCATGCAGCCAATTTATTTTTCAAAAATCCTTGGGCGATACGAGGTTGTATAGCCATGTCAGGTTTATATGATTTGGGTGCATACACCAAGAGTTACTGGGATGATGATTGCTATTGGAACAGCCCGATGCATTATCTCAAAGATATGCACAACGAAGATCATTTAAATACCATTCGCAGTTCAGCTCATATACACTTTATGACGGGTTCTGGAGATTATGAAGACCCTAATGGCTCTAGATTCATTTCTGGGTTACTTCATCATAAAGGTATTCGACACAATCTGGATGTTTGGGGATATGACATCAAGCATGACTGGCCTACTTGGAGAGCAATGTTACCCTATTTATTGGAAAGTAAATTTTAAAACCTTTTCCTCATATACATCCTTTTTCTTTTGGAATACATGTTTATTATGCAAACCTTGGTATTTTTGAAACATAATCGTTAAAATACATTCATGAGACGTCGTCAATTCTTCAGAAATACAGCACTGAGTGCGTTAGGAGCATCTTTCATTTTACCTGCACAAGCTTGCACACCTACTCAATCCATCATCAATGGCCAAAGCAAAGGTAAAAAAGCCAAAAACATCATTTTTATGGTGAGTGATGGTATGAGTTCTGGCACTTTGAATATGGCGGATGTTTTCAGATTTAAAAAAGAAGGAAAAGGCAGTCATTGGTTGGATTTATACAGAAATCAACGGGTAAATCGGGGCCTCATGGATATGGCATCTGCAAGCTCCATCATTACAGACAGTGCAGCAGCTAGTTCTTCTTGGGGAGGTGGAGTCAGAGTAAAAAATGGCAGGCTCAATACCGGTCCTAATGGTGAAGAATATATGCCTATCTGGCAAAAATTTAAAAGATCGGGCAAAAAAGTAGGCTGTGTCACCACGGTCCAAATCACTCATGCCACACCTGCTGGATTCTGTGTATCATCCAAATCCAGAGGAGAACAAGCAGAAATAGCTGAGAAATATCTGGGCCTAAAGTTTGACGTCATGATGGGTGGCGGTAGCAAATATTTTAATGACCGAAAAGATGGTCGTAACCTTTTTGATGAATTTCGCAGTTCCGGATATCAGGTGGTCCAAAACCAAACTGAAATGAATACAGCCAATAGCGTTAATCCTATGCTTGGAGTTTTTGAAAAGGACGGACTGCCTTACGAACTGGACAGACTGAATGATGAGACTTTGCTAAATACGGTTCCTTCATTAGCCAACATGACCCAAAAAGCCATAGATCTGATGAAAAATCACCCTAAAGGATTTTGTTTGCAGGTAGAAGGCGGTAAAGTAGACTGGGCGGCTCATGCCAATGATGCTCCTGCCTTGATTCATGATCAGGTGGCTTTTGATGATGCTATAAAAGTGGCCATAGACTTTGCCGAAAAAGATGGAAATACACTCATAGTCATCACATCTGATCACGGCAACGCTAATCCGGGTCTGTATTATGGCGAAAAAGCAGACCAAAAATTCGAAACGCTTTTCCAATACAAACATACCAATGAATGGATTTTGGTGGGTTTTGATAAAAACGGTACTGAAGCACAATTTACAGATCGAATCAAAGAAAATCAAGGTTGCTCATTCAGTAGTGAGCAAGTGAAAACGATAGTGCAGCGATATGCTGATCAAAAATCAGAAGGCGTCTACAATGCTTACAAACTTCCGTTTAAAGAATACGCCGAATATTTAAAGGAACATACTTCTGTAGCCTTTGGCGGTATGGAACATTCAGCAGACTACACCGAGTTGGCGATGTTTGGGCCAGGAAGTGAAAGGATGAAACCATTTATGCGCAATACAGACATGCATTACTTTTTATTGGAAGTGGCAGAGGTGGAAAATAAGTTTTAAACTATGCTCTATTCATAGTTTAATACCCGATAAGCGAAGGTTGGGTGTAGGTGGCATTTGAAGAAATTAAAATTTGTTCAATTATTTACATAAATATTAAAACAGCACATCATTGATTTTTAGTGCAATCTGCCATTTTCACTAATCCAATATTGCATTGTACATGCATTATATATGTGATAGAGCATTTTTACCAAGACAAAGAAATAGAAATCAAATCATCCACAGAACATGATGCACTTCCCAATTCACTTTCATCCCCAAAAACATGCTTTTTGTCTAAAACCTAAATATTTCAACCAAATTAAGAAATAACTCCTTTACTTTTAGCGTTGATTAAATTTTCAAACTTAATAAAACACCTTTAAAACATGAAGAACCTGATTATGACTTTATGTATTGTGTTTGCTGCTACCCTAGCGAATGCACAATACCAAACCGTCAAAAAGACATCTCCTGATGGTAAGTACACCTACGAGATCGTCACTGGAGACCCAACTAACACCCGATTTTACACCTTAAAAAATGGCTTGCAGGTCATCTTGCACGAAAACAGGAATGAACCTAAGATCATGTCCTTTGTCACCACTAGTGCAGGTGGTAAAAATGACCCTGCAGACAACACAGGACTAGCACACTATCTAGAACACCTGATGTTTAAAGGTACCAAAAATCTCGGTACCATGGATTACGAAAAAGAAAAAGTATATCTCGATCAGATCGAAAATCTATATGAAGCATACAGAACAAAAACTGACGATGCAGAAAGAAAAATGATCTATAAGCAAATAGACTCTATCTCCACTTTGGCATCCAAAATAGCTATACCCAATGAATATGACAAAGCGATGTCAGCTGCAGGATCTAATATGACCAACGCATTTACGAGCTACGAGATGACAGCTTACATGGAAAATGTCCCTTCCAACAACCTAGAAAAATACCTTCAAGTACAGGACGACAGATTTTCTCATCCAGTTTTCAGATTATTCCACACAGAATTGGAAACCGTATATGAAGAAAAAAATATTTCTCTAGATGATGGTGGTGACAAAGTATTTGAAGGTATGTTTGCAGGTCTGTTTACCAAACATCCATATGGCGCACAAACCATTTTAGGCTCGGTAGATCACCTCAAAAATCCTTCAATCAAGATGATTCGTAAATTTTACAATACTTACTATGTACCCAACAATATGGTAGTCATTTTGGCGGGTGATATTAACGCTGACGAAACCATTGGCCTAGTAGATAAGTATTTTGGAGATTGGAAACCAGGCGATGTACCCAAATTTACTTACGAAAAAGAAGCTCCTATTACAGAAGCTAAAGAACTCTATGTACAGACACCAGATGAAGAAAGTGTAGCCATTGGTTTCCGTATGCCTGATACCAATGATGATGAAGCGGTATTGGCAGAATTGGCAAGTTCCATCCTATATAATGGTAGTTCAGGCTTAATAGACAAAAATATGGTCAAATCTCAAAAAGTATTGGAAGCTTATGGATTTAACTATCTGCTTACCGATTACGGATTGATCTATTTTGGTGGCAAAGCATTGGAAAACCAAAGCCTTAAAGATGTAAGGCAGTTGATACTAGAACAAATAGAAAATCTTAAAAAAGGCAACTTTGACGAAAGTCTGATCAAAGCCACCGTAAACAATCAAAAAGTTTCCAAAGTAAGACAGCAGGAAAACCCGATGTGGATGGCTTACACCTTTAATGGTCTTTTTTCTACAGGTACCAAGTGGGAAGACTATCTCAAAGATCAGGACAGAATGAGCAAAGTCACCAAACAAGAGATCGTAAATTTTGCCAACAAATGGTTTGGAGACAATCACATGACGGTTTTCAAACTGACAGGCAAGGATACTACAGTAGCTAAAGTGGTAAAACCCGCCATAACGCCATTGGAAATCAATCGGGATGCCCAATCCAAGTTTTTAGCTGATCTTACTGCTGTCAAAAACCCACCACTAAAACCAGTATTCCTAGATTTTAATAAGGACATACAGTTTGGTGAAATATCCAAGGATGTACCCGTATGGAGTGTGCCCAATAAAACCAATAACCTTTTTGACTTCTACTACGTGTATGACATGGGTAGTTTTAACATCAAAAATCTACCTATTGCCATAGAATATTTAAAACTGATTGGAAGCCAACAAAGAAGTAATGAACAAATCAACAAAGAGTTATACAACTTGGCCGTAGATTTCAATATTTTTGCATCTAATGAACAGGTTTATGTAAGTCTTTCTGGATTAGAAGAAAATAGGGCATCTGCTTTGGCCATCATTGAAGACCTGATGAGGAATCCAGTACCAGATCAAAATGCACTCAACAAAATGGTAGAAGCCAAGATTAAAGAAAGAAATGACAATTTACTGAATAAGCGTGCTATCTTCTGGGGTGCCCTCAATAATTATATTGATTATGGTGCTAAAAATCCTTACAACGATGTCATGAGCAACGCCGAACTTCGCAATCTCAGGGCTCCAGAATTGACAGAAATCATCAAATCTTTATTTGGTTACAAACACAAAGTCTATTATTATGGACCAAAAGCGTTGCCTGCCTTAACCGCAGAAGTCAAAAAGTCACACAAATTGGCTCCAAAATTAAAAGATTATCCACCTGCTAGAAAATACGAACCAGCACCTACCACCGACGAAAACAACATCTACTTTGTAAACTATGACATGGTTCAGACTGAGATCAGTCTACAAAGATGGGATGAAAAATATGATGTTAAAAAATCACCAATGGTGTCAGCTTTTAATGAATACTATGGTGGTAGCATGTCATCGGTAGTATTCCAAGAAATCAGAGAAGCCAAGGCGCTTGCTTATTCCACTTATGGATTTTACTCAGCTCCACAGAAAAAAGAAGATAAGTATAAAGCTGGATTTTATGTAGGTACACAGGCAGATAAGTTAGGTATGGCTTTTGATGCCATGAACAATCTGATAGAAAATATGCCAGAATCTGAAAAAAACTGGGAAATCGGTAAGGCTTCTATCAAGCAAAATATTGAAGCTAATAGAATCACTAAAACTGGAATTCTCTTTAATTATCAGTCAGCTATCAAACGTGACATCAACTATGACACCCGCAAAGATGTGTACAATAGCATTGATAATATCAAATTATCCGATATCAAGGATTTCCATGGACAACACATGAAAAACAAAAAATGGAATATCCGGGTCATAGGAGACAAAACCAAAATCAATATGAACGACCTAGCAAAATATGGCAAAATAACTGAACTCAGCTTAAAAGATGTTTTTGGTTATGAAGTAGAAGCTAAAGTGAGTCAGCCATAAAGAACAGTGATTAAGTGAAATCTATTGAGGGACGAGTATGATGCTTGTCCCTTTTTTATTTGGGTGGTAGGTACAGAGTGGGTGCTTAATAAAGTTAATAAAATTTAAAAGTCGAAATTTAGATCATGAAATACTAGTTAGATATCTAATTTTGCAAAATTAATAATTCAATGTTGGGATGGACATACTCTCATATCTTGCGTCATCCTTCACATTAATTTTTTAAAAAAGGTATTCAATAAACATCACTCAAAAATATAAGTATGAAAATTTTGGTAAATGACGGCATAGAACCGATCGGAAAACAATTGTTGGAAGCAGCAGGATTTACTGTGGATACCCATAAAATAGAACAGGCAGACCTTCCGTCAAGGTTGAATGAATATGATGCTATCTGTGTCAGAAGTGCTACCAAAGTTAGAAAAGATCTTATCGATGCTTGTCCTAATCTCAAAGCGATAGGAAGAGGTGGCGTAGGTCTAGATAACATAGATGTAGAGTATGCAAAATCAAAAGGTATAGCAGTAATCAATACACCTGCGGCATCATCTCGATCAGTAGGAGAGTTGGCCATGGCACACATGCTCAGTTTATCTAGATTTTTATATCAATCTAATAGAGAGATGCCCCAAAATGGTGATACTCAGTTTAACGATCTTAAAAAAGCATATGCCAAGGGTATAGAGTTGGAAGGTAAGACAATGGGCATTGTAGGATTCGGTCGTATAGGTCAGGAAACAGCAAAATGTGCTTTAGGCATGGGCATGGATGTATTAGCGGTAGATCCATATGTATCTGAAGTAACACTTGCCATAGGTCCATCAGCATTAGGTTTTGAGGTAGATATTACCACAGTAAATATGGAAGATATGCTCGCAGATGCTGATTATATCTCATTGCATATACCATCTGTTGGCAAACCAATATTGGGCGCAGAAGAATTTGCAAAAATGAAAGATGGAGTCATTATCATCAACTGTAGTCGTGGTGGTACCATAGATGAAGATGCTTTGTTGGAAGCGTTAAACTCTGGAAAAGTTGCGGCAGCTGGTTTAGACGTTTTTGATAATGAACCTACACCTCGAAAGGATATCCTTAGCCATCCTAGGATATCATTGACACCGCACATCGGAGCATCTACAGAAGAAGCACAAAATAAGATAGGGCAGGAGCTAGCTGAAAAAATGATAGCTGCGCTTAATGCGTAAGGCAATTTAAAGGTAAAATAAACGCTATGTTTTACATGTAAAATGGCTGAAACTCGAGATAGAATTTCAGCCATTTTATTTATACATAATCCAAAGCTTGTTGGATATCCCAAATTAAATCTTCGTAATTTTCTACACCTACAGAAATTCGGATCAAACTATCTGTTATACCCATTTCGATACGATTTAAAGGTTCAATACCCGCATGTGTCATAGAAGCTGGATGCTCTGCAAGACTTTCGGTGCTACCCAAACTTACTGCAAGCTGTATCAATTTCAGATTATTTAAAAATAAGAAGGCTTCTTTTTCGCTACCTTTTATATCAAATGATAGCATAGCGCCTGGAGAGGTGTACTGCTTTTTATAAACTTCATAACTTGCGCTTTTTTCTGTGATCAACCCTAGATAATATACTTTCTCCACTTTGGGATGAGCAGCAAGATAGGCAGCAACTTTTTGAGCATTGAAAGCTTGTTGTTCCATGCGTACTTTGAGCGTTTCCAGACTTCTCATGAGCAACCATCCCGTATTTGGGCTGGCCATATTTCCTAAGAATGTACGTAGCGTTTTGACTCTTTTCATCAAAGTAGCGTTGCCTAATACGGCACCTGCTATAACATCACTATGACCACCTATATACTTAGTGGCTGAGTACATGATCAAGTCTGCACCATGTTGGAGCGGGTGTTGCCATAAAGGCCCCATATAAGTATTGTCTACCGCAATGAGTACTTTTTGGTCTTGGGTATATTTTTGGGCAATGGACGCACACATCGAAATATCTACGATTGTATTGGTGGGATTCGCTGGGGTTTCTATAAAGATCATAGATAGCCTATCCGCGTGCCCAGATTTTTTTACAAGCTCATCGATTTCGCCGGATTTCATATCAGGTCTGAAGCCAATGGCATGGATGCCAATCTTGGGCAAAAAGGTGTTGATGAAATGATCTGTACCTCCATAAACCGGCATACTGTAAAGCAATAAATCTCCAGGTTTTAGAAACTCCAAAAGCACAGTAGTGATCGCAGACATGCCACTTTCGAATACAGCACATGCTTCCGCTTGGTCCCAAAGACAAAGTCTATTTTCGAGAATTTCAAGATCAGGATTGTTGAGTCTGGAGTAAATGAGGCCCATCTCTTCATGAGCTCCTTGCTCTCTGATGCCATAAGCTACTTCAAAAAATGCTTTTCCTTCTTCTGCGCTTTTAAACACAAAAGTGGACGTTTGAAAAATAGGGCATTTAATGGCTCCTTCTGACAATTCTGGTTTGTACCCATATGACATCATCATGGATTCTGGCTTAAAAATATGATTTTTAACTGGTTTCATTTTATTTGTTCAGGATTAATATTCTATCACAAAGGTATTCGTAAGATTTAATAGTTTATCATCTTCTTAAAATATAGAAAATAATGCTGATTATAACTTATATTGTAGATAAAAGTAGTAATTTTGTCTTACATATTAACCCTGTAAAGAATATTATTCTATCATGCCAGATCATTTTGATATCGCCATATTGCGTGAAGTACAGCTAAATGCAAAAATCACTGTAAAAGAACTTAGTGAAAAAGTAAATCTCAGTCCTACTCCTGTCTTTGAAAGACTCAGGAAACTAGAAAAAGAAGCATATATCTTGGGTTACCATGGAAGACTGAATCCTCAAAAACTGGGATTTAACCTTACTGTAATGTGCTACGTATCATTAAGAAATCATCAGCAGGACCTTATTGAGCGATTTCAAGAAGCCGTGATCGGATTAGAAGAGGTAAGAGCTTGTTACCATATTGCAGGTATGTATGACTACTTGCTAAAAGTAGTTGTCAAAGACATGGATTCCTATCAAAAATTTGTAAGCACTAAGCTGGCATCTTTAGAAAATATAGGCAATGTTCAAAGTTCCTTCGTCATGCAAGAACTCAAATCAGAACTTGGTATTCCAGTATAATTTACATCTAATACATAACAAATTAAATACAAATTTACTGTGCGTTTTCTATTAGAGTCTGTAATTGGGTGAGTGACTGCATCCCAGATTGGCGCCATAGAATCTTTCCTTTTTTATAAAGAATAAACGTCGGTACACCTTGTATTTGCATTTGTTGAGCTAGATTCTCGTTTTTATCTACATCAATTTTAATGATTTTGCCTTTGTCCCCTATTTTATTGGCCAATTGGTCCAAAATTGGTGCCATAGCTTTACATGGTCCACACCAAGTAGCCGTAAAATCTACTAATGTGGGTGTGTCGCTATTGATAATTTCTGAATATGTCATTTTGAATGATTTTTTTATTGATGCAAAAGTAAGGCTATTTTAAATTTTACTATGTGATGTATGTTACATTTTAGCACAGAAAAAGATATAAATAAATTATCTTTGCACCCAATGTCTTAATGATGAGTTTAAAAAGATTTCCATACTTTACCATTTTTTATTTGTTGATTGTTGCTGCCAATATTCTGGTATTGTATCAATTTACTGAATATAGAAGCGTGGCAAAACCCATGATCATAGCTAGTCTTTTAGGTTTCTACATTACTAATGCGCAAAAGCAGTCGAATAGTTTCACCATGGCATTGATTTTTGCTTTGTTGGGTGATATTTTTTTGATGATCGAAAGTGAATCATTTTTTATGCTCGGATTGGGTAGTTTTTTGTTGATGCAGATTTTGTATATTGTGGAGTTTTTAAAAGATAAAACCATATTTTCTACACATAAAGTTTTGACTTATGCAGGATTGTATGTCTTAGGCTCATTGTTTTTATATATACTTTGGCCTCATCTTGGAGGACTTCAGTGGCCAGTAGCTTTTTACGTATTGGCCATATGTAGCATGGTAGCTACAGCCATATCACGTCAGCGAAATGTAAGATGGTATAGGGCAGTGATCGTGGGAGTATTTTTGTTTTTTATATCGGATGCATGGATTGCTTTGACAAAATTTGGAATCATCACTGATTATATGTCCGATATCGTAATCATGACTACTTACATGGCCGCACAATACCTGATCGTGAGAGGTATAGTGGAAAGAGATCTAGTGGATATTGCGTAGCTTTTTTGCGGCTTGATCGAGTAGTTCTGTAGACTTGGCAAAACAAAATCTGATCAGAGTTCCTTCATTTTCATGATTATAAAATGGAGATAATGGAATTGCAGCTACACCATGATGGATCACCATATTTTTTGCAAATGACCTGTCGTCCATGTCGGAATATGCACTGTAGTCGCATAGCTGAAAAAAGGTGCCCTGGACATCTAATGGTTTGAAAGATGTGTCAGCAAGAATCTGCCTAAAATAATCTCTTTTAACTTCGTAGAACTTGGCGATATTTTGATAACTTTGAGGATCAGCCATGTAAGTGGCCAGAGCCTTTTGCAAAATGCTATTCACGCTGAATACATTCCATTGGTGAACTTTTCTGAATTCTTGCATCAGATATTCACTACCGACACAGTAGCCAATCTTCCAGCCTGTACAATGAAAGGTTTTTCCAAAAGAGAATACCGCCATACTTCTATCTCTTAAATGGGGGTATTTGAGTACACTTTCATGAGGACATCCGTCAAAGATCAAATGCTCGTATACTTCATCACTCAAAACAATAATCTGGGTACCTGTTAAAATTTCGTCAAGTTTTTTCCAGTCTTGGGCATTGAAAACGGTAGCTGTAGGATTATTGGGAGTATTAATGATGATCATTTTGGTTTTATCGGTGATCAAGCGCTTCAAGTTATCCCAATCTATGTTAAAATCAGGAGCATAGAGTGTATAGGGTACTGTAATTCCACCTGCTAAGATGATGGAAGGCCGGTAACTGTCATATGCAGGCTCGAAAATAATGACCTCATCACCTGATCGAATAAACGCTGTAATAGCTGTAAACAATGCTTGTGTAGCACCGGCAGTGATGGTGATTTCCGAAATAGGATCAAAACTGCTTCCATATAATGACTCTATTTTCTGGCTAATAATCGCTCTTAATGATTTATCACCTGCCATAGGCGCGTATTGGTGATGGTGCATCGCTGTGGTTTCCTGAACGCATCTGATCAAATCTGTAGGTGGATCAAAATCCGGAAATCCTTGACCCAGATTTATAGCCTGATATTGTTGGGCCAAAGCTGACATTTCTGTAAAAATGGTGGTGTCACCGGATGGCAATTTAGAAGATATGTGGATCATATTCTTTTTTTGTGGCGATTTAGTCTTACAAAAATAGACTTTGTCGACAACTATTTATAATTTCGCACTAAAAAATTTGATTTATGTTTTCAGATTACTTCACACTAGGTATAGAGCATATCTTAGACCCCAATGGTTATGATCATATATTATTTGTCACCGTTCTGTGCGCTCTGTACAACCCATCACAATGGAAAAAAATACTGATTTTGGTTACTGCTTTTACAGTGGGGCATAGTCTTACGCTAGCATTGGCTGCGTTGGATTTGGTCAGTATAAATGCTAGTCTCATTGAGAAATTGATACCTATCACCATCATTTTGACGGGATTGTTTAATATCTACTCGGTTTTAAAAAATATAGTCAATGATAAATACGTAATGTGGAATTATATGCTAGCTTTGGGTTTTGGTCTCATCCATGGCCTAGGTTTTTCCAATTATTTCAAAGCCATCTTGGGTCGTGAGGAGAGCTTAGTAAAGCCACTCTTTGCTTTCAATATTGGAGTGGAAGCAGGGCAGATTGCTATAGTAGCAGTGGTAATGACCTTGGGATATATTTTATTGAATCTTTTGAAACTACCGAAAAAATATTGGACCATTCCTATTTCTGTCGTTGGTATTCTAGTTGCTGTTTGGTTGCTAACAGATAGGTGATATATGCATACATGAAAGATAAAGATCCAAAAACAACATTACTTATGTCAGAATGATGTTTTTCTATCTGTAATTTATTAAATTAAATAACATACCTAATTTCTCTGAAAGCAAAGGCTGTAATCTGTCCCTCAACAAGGATCAATAACCGGCCATCGTTGTCTATCCCAGTGATGGTACCATTGATTTTAGTCTCATCACTTAGCAGGAAGCTCCCTTCTATATTTTTTCTATACATATGCTTTAAATATTGCTGTTTTATAGATGCCAAATGATGTGCATTAAGTTTATTGTAGTAATATTCCAGTCGGACGGCCAGCAAAATTCTGATGTTTTCGATACTGTGTATTTCACCATTTTCCAAAGCTAGAGATGTGGGATTAGGGAGATCCTGAGGAAATGTCGTTTCATTTATATTGAGACCAATACCTATGATGGTAGCTTTGATATCTTTACCTCGCAAGGTATTTTGAACCAGAATGCCTGCAATTTTTTTATTTTGGACATAGATATCATTGGGCCATTTGATAGAGACATCTTGGCAAAATGAAGATACTACGTCCATCACAGCGAGACCGCTTATGATATTGAGATAAAATTGATCTGTAGCTGCCAGGCTTTTTGGATATAAAATGAAAGAGATAAGTAGGTTTTTACCTGCCTCACTATGCCAATATCTGCCAATCTGTCCTTTTCCTGCTGACTGAAAGTCCGAAATGATACATGTTCCCTCAGGTGGATTGGTTTTTGATATTAATTCTGTGGCATAAGTATTGGTAGAATGAATTGCTTCAAAATGAATGACATTTTTGCCAACGAATAAAGGCTCAAGGGTAATCATATCCTTAGATTTTAGTATCTTTGTGCTGTTAAAATATTTTAAATATAAAAATCTGTATATTGAACAGTAAAAGTATCTCCTTAGTTGAAAGCATAAGTGACAACACACTTAATCATTGGATTATAGACGCCATACAAGATATCAAAGGTAAAAATATACTAAAGTTGGATTTAAGGAAATTGGATGATGCTCCCGCCGACTATTTTATCATTTGTGAAGGTGACTCATCTACTCAAGTCAAGGCTATTTCTGATAGCATTTCGAGAAAAGTAAAAGAAAAAGTAGGCATTAATGCCAATCATATGGAAGGCGTGTCGGGCGCAAAATGGATTTTGGTTGATTTTTTTGATACCGTAGTTCATGTTTTTTATCCAGAAACTAGAGCTTTTTATGAAATTGAAGAGCTTTGGGGAGATGCTATCGTTACACAATATGAAAACATTTGAAATATAACCAATTATTGACTTCAAAATAAAAACTACTTTTTTTAATCTCTGTTTAGGTTTAAAATATATTAAAAGCAAAATTGCAAATGGATAATAATTCAGAAAATAATAAAGACGGCAAAAACCCTCATAAATTCAATATTAACTCCTATTGGATTTATGGATTGATTATTTTGGGGATATTGGCGGTCAATGTCTTTATCAGTTTTAATTCTAAAATTGAAAATATTGACATCTACAACTTTGAAGATATGGTCAAACGTGGAGAAATAGACCGTATCGAAATCATTAATGAAAAGCTCGTTAATGTTTTTGTCAGAAAGGAAATCATAGATACCAAGTATCCTAAACTTAAGGAAAGTCAACTATACGGCCTTAACCCACATTTTAAGTTTACTATCGGTGATATTGGAAATTTTGAAAACAAACTTCAGGCACTCAAGACAGAAGGCTTTGCAGTAAAGCATACTATGAGGACAGAAACCAATTATGTGGGGCAAATCATTAGTTGGATTTTACCATTTGTTTTGCTAATAGCGTTGTGGGTTTTTATCATGAAAAGAGTCAGCGGTGGACCAGGCGGACCAGGTGGTCAGATTTTTAATATTGGAAAATCCAAAGCAACTCTGTTTGATCAGAATTCTAAAGTTAATATAACCTTTGCTGACGTAGCAGGTCTACAAGAAGCGAAGGTAGAAGTGATGGAAGTGGTAGATTTTCTTAAAAATCCAAAAAAATATACATCCTTGGGTGGTAAAATACCTAAAGGTGTACTCCTAGTAGGCCCTCCAGGTACCGGAAAAACTTTATTAGCGAAAGCGGTTGCTGGAGAAGCAGGTGTGCCATTCTTTTCTATCTCAGGTTCGGACTTTGTAGAGATGTTCGTAGGTGTAGGTGCATCGAGAGTAAGAGATTTATTCAAGCAAGCTAGAGAAAAAGCGCCTTGTATAGTCTTCATCGATGAGATTGATGCCATCGGTAGAGCTAGAGGTAAAAATGCTATCCAAGGAGGAAATGACGAGCGCGAAAACACGCTAAATCAATTGCTCGTAGAGATGGATGGATTCAGTACAGATAAAGGAGTCATCATGATGGCTGCAACCAACAGACCTGATATTCTGGATTCTGCATTGATGCGTCCGGGTAGGTTTGACAGGCAGATTGGTATAGACCCGCCTGACTTGATAGGAAGAGAAGAAATATTTAAAGTGCATTTGCGTGCTATCAAGATAGGTCCAGATATCAATCCTATGGTATTAGCAGAAATGACTCCCGGATTTGCGGGTGCTGATATCGCCAATATATGTAATGAAGCTGCACTGATAGCAGCTAGACGAAACAAAACAGAGGTAGATTTGGATGATTTTAACTACGCGCTGGATAGGGTCATCGGTGGATTGGAGAAGAAAAATAAGTTGATATCACCAAAAGAAAAGGAGATCATAGCTTACCACGAAGCAGGACATGCCATCTGTGGTTGGTATTTGGAGCATGCTAGCCCATTGGTAAAAGTCACCATTGTACCTAGAGGTATGGGGACCTTGGGTTATGCACAATATCTACCTAAAGAAGAGTATATCATACGAACAGAACAACTTTTAGATAGGATGTGTATGACCTTGGGTGGTAGGGCTGCAGAAAGAATAGCCTTTGATAAAATATCTACAGGTGCTCAAAACGATTTGGACCAAGTAACCAAAATGGGTTATGGTATGGTCACCGTTTATGGTATGAATAAAAGTGTGGGTAATGTTTCATTTTACGCTATGTCACAAGATCAGTTTAGCAAACCATACTCCAATGAGACAGCCAGACTTATAGATGATGAGGTAAGGAAACTTATTGAAGAGCAATATCAAAGAGCTCAGGACTTACTCACCGAAAAGAGGGAAGAGCTTAATTTATTAGCCAATACATTATTGGAAAAAGAAGTATTATTAAAATCTGATGTAGAACGTTTGATAGGTAAAAGACCTGTTCCTATTGATGAGTTGGCTATACATAATAATACTTTGGGTTAAAATGTAGCCTAATAAAAATTATCGAAAGCATCTGATTTTTAAAATTGGGTGTTTTTTTTTTTTTGAACAATAAGTCTTAGGCTTACCACAGAATTAGTTAAATAGCATTATCTTTGTCTATCAATTTTATTACAATATGGCAACAGAAGAAAAAATAAAACCAATATTTCATAAGCGCATTTTTTGGGATGTCAATTTTGAAAATATTGATTATGATGCCAAAGCTTCATTTGTCATTGAAAGAGTGTTTGAAAGAGGCGATGTGGATGATATCCGCAATTGCCGCAGATACTACGGTGATGACAAAGTCAGAGAAGTACTATTGAAAGCTAAGTATTTACCTTTAACAAGTTTATACTTAGCGAGCGCTGTTATTGATAGACCAATACAAGAATTCAGATGTTACACCTTGAGACAGTCGAACCCGGAACTTTTGCCATATTAAATAGATTAATGAAGCTTCCTGAGCTAAGTGATTTTCATTTAGTAGGTGGTACTGCTTTATCCTTGATGTATGGTCATAGAATATCTGAGGATTTGGATTTGTTTTGTGTTTCCAAGTTTGATAATTCTCAAATAATTGAAGTTTTACAAAAACTATTTTCTGAGCAAGTAAGTATTAGAACCGCATCGCATTTCGGTATTTTTTGTTTCATTGGTGACACCAAAGTAGATATAGTAAGGTTTCCTTATGCGTTGATCAGACCTACACTTTTGGTAGATGGTATCCGTATGTACGCACCTGAAGAAATCATTGCCATGAAAGTACAAGCTATTTTGGGTAGAGGCAAGAAAAAAGACTTTTGGGACGTGGCAGAGCTTTTACAGCATTTCACTATTGAAGATTTTATATCACTACATAAAGAAAAATACAGTACTCAAAACCTATACATTACAGTACCACAGGCCATTACCTATTTTGATGATGCAGATGAAAGTGAAGACCCTATCAGTTTAAAAGGACAAACTTGGGATAGCGTCAAAGCTTTTATTCAGCAAAAAGTAAGGGAATACTTGGTGTGAGCCATCAAAAAAGCCATCCTGAAATACATCAAAATGGCTTTTTTTAATATTGATTAAGTTTTACTGAATTTATTATCCGAAAGCATTAAAACCAGTCACATCCATACCCGTAATGAGTAGATGGATATCATGGGTACCTTCGTAAGTCACTACAGACTCCAGATTGGCCATGTGTCTCATGATCGGATATTCACCAGTGATACCCATACCACCGTGCATCTGCCTAGCTTCACGAGCTACATCGAGTGCCATAGCTACATTGTTTCTTTTGGCCATAGATATTTGAGCAGGTGTGGCTTTTCCTTGATTGGCCAGTGTACCTAGTCTCCAAGACAACAATTGTGCTTTGGTGATTTCTGTGATCATCTCCGCAAGTTTCTTTTGAGTCAACTGGAACTGACCTAGCTTTTTACCGAACTGTTCTCTTTCCTTACTATATCTGAGTGCAGAGTCATAACAGTCGAGTGCTGCGCCTACCGCACCCCATGCAATGCCATATCTTGCTTTGGATAGACAGCCTAGCGGGCCTTTCAATCCTTGAACGTTGGGCAGTAAATTGGCTTTAGGTACTCTCACATCTTCAAAAACCAGTTCACCTGTTACAGAAGCCCTAAGCGACCATTTGCCGTGAATCTCTGGTGCAGAAAATCCTTTCATATCTTTTTCTACTATCAATCCACGGATGATACCTGCTTCATCTTTTGCCCACACTACGGCTATATCCGCTACAGGAGAATTGGTAATCCACATCTTGGCACCATTGAGGATGTATGCATCTCCATCGTCTTTGATATTGGTAATCATCCCTGAAGGATTCGATCCATGATCGGGCTCTGTAAGTCCAAAACAGCCTATAAACTCACCACTGCCCAACTTGGGAAGGTATTTTCGTCTTTGCTCTTCGTTACCATATTTGTAAATAGGATACATCACTAAAGAACCTTGGACCGATGCCATAGACCTGATCCCTGAATCACCACGTTCTAACTCTTGCATGATGATCCCGTAAGCTATTTCGTCCATACCACCACCACCATACTCAGCGGGCAAACTCGGGCCAAAAGCACCCACTTCTGCAAGGCCTTTGAACAAGTGCACAGGGCAAGCAGCCCTATTAGCGTAATCTTCGATGATAGGGCTGACTTCTTGTTTTACCCATTCGCGTACAGCATCTCGTGCAAGTATGTGGTCTTCACTGAGTAACTCATCGATGTTGTAATAGTCGTGGTATTCGTAAAGATCTGTTTTAGATGATTTTTTAATGTCGTGGCTCATATTATTTGGTTAGGTTTCTAATAATGCACAAAGATACTGCCTGCTATGCTATTGGTAGTAATGAAATTCCTTCAATTAATTCAAAAAGATGATTTTTAAACATTTTATCTATCTTTGTACCAATATTTAACCAAAAAATGAATACAAAAATTTCAATCCAAGGTGCAGAATTTTTTGCTTACCATGGATTTTATGAGGAAGAACGCAGAGCCGGAAACACCTTTATAATAGATGCAGAGGTGACCTTAAAGACCTATGATACTCAAGATGACAATATTCGTGATACCGTCAACTATGAAGCTATTTACACCATCTGCAAAGATGAAATGGGCAAAACTCAAAAACTCATCGAAACCGTAGTGTTCAATATACTGACCAGATTTAAAAAAGAATTCAGCAACGTATCAGCTGGGAAAGTGAAAATGGAGAAAATCGCCCCTCAGTTGGGTGGTAAGGTGGCTAAGTCCGTGATAGAAATGGAGTTTTGATCAAAAAAAGCATAAATGTAAAATAGCGGACTATTTATTTTTGCAAAATTGGTGTGACACTGCTACTTGTTGAGCGTCTTAGAATTATAATTTATGTCCGTTGTTTAAAAATATTTTGAAGCTTGTTTTGATTTTGGTCAGTTTGTTTGCACCACAGAAAAAAGATCTGATGAGTACAAAGGCAGGTTTGATATCTGAGAATCAACATAAAAACTACCAAGAAAGCCTAAGTTTAAAATCTACTATGGATATACTGACTAAAAGATAATTCCATTTTGATTGGAAGAAAGTTTCAAAATTCTACTTCTTTTCGATCATCTCTAAATATTATAAGTTTGCTGCTTTTATAAAAAGTATACGGGTACTTAAAGTTTTCAAAATTGAAGATAAATCTTGTATTTTTATTACATTTTGTGATCGTAATCCAAAATAGTTATGCTTTTTTAGGATTATAGTCGCAAAATGTTATGATACAGTCAGAAAATCATGGTAATTTTCTGTATTTATGGTAGTTGTTACAGTTGGATGATATTCATCTGTAAAGGTTTTACTAAAATTTGATGGTTTAGATTTTGAATATTTAAATTCGTATGCTTTCAAAGATCCATCGGAGTCTTCGATATAGTCAATTTCCTGTTGTTGTCTAGTTCGCCAAAAATATTGATTACAAAACAAACCAAGATTTGCATTCATTTTTACACGCTCGCTTACCATATAGTTTTCCCACAACATACCTGAATCACTTCTTAAGTTCATTGGCCGGAAATCTCCAATGATTGCATTTCTAATCCCATTATCATAAAAGTAAATTTTTCTACTTTTTTTAAGTTCATTTCTCAGATTTCGACTGAATGATCTTAGCCTGAAAACTACCATACTTTTCTCCAATAAATCTATATATCTTCCTATAGTGGCAGGGTCAGATGCTAAGAGTTGCGCTAATTCGTTGTAACTCACTTCACTACCCACTTGTCTTGCCAAAGCTTCAGTCAGATTATGAAGAAGTTCTGGTTTTCTGACATCCTGATAATTGAATACATCCTTGTAAAGATATCCAGTTGTCAACTCTCGCAATAAAATCTCAGATCTTTCCGAGTGCGTAATGACTTCAGGATACATACCGTACCTTAATCTAGTTTCTAATTGCCTTTTTTCTTCCAGGACTCCATGATATTCGTACATTTCATGATAGGATAATCCACTCATGACCATTTCTATTTTTCTTCCCGTCAATGGCTCATTGATGTCAGCTGATAACTCCAATGCTGATGAACCGGACACAATTACTTGTATATCCTTGAGTTTGTCAATTATAAGTTTAAGCGTCAATCCGATATTCTTTACTCTTTGGGCTTCATCAATGATTACTACTTTTTGAGAGCCTAATAAGCTTCTAAGTTTGCTTGATGTTGCGTCAGTTAAAAGGCTTCGTACATCCGGTTCATCACAGTCAAGGTACATTGAACCAGGGTACATTTCTTGTAGGTATAATAATACAGTAGTCTTACCCACTTGTCTTGGTCCAAGCAGTAAAACTGACTTACCAGAAGCTAAAGTTCGATTTATTCTTTGTACTACTAATCTTTGAATCATAACGCAAATATATTACATTTTGTGATCGTAATCCAAAATAGTTATGCTTTTTTAGGATTATAGTCGCAAAATGTTATGATTATCACAAAAATTCAAGTTTTATGTCTTGCTCGGGGTGGCATGCAATTTATTATAATCCTTAAATAAAGATTATGGTGTTGAAAATATTTCTTGTGAATTTTATTTCTTGTTGGTAATAAATTCAATACATTTTATATTCTAAAACTACAATGTGCAGACGGCCGACTAGTTTCCAAAAAAAATCATTAAACATTAACTTTGGTTTACAACCCATACTCTATCTTTACCATATTGATTTTGAAGCTTTTTTCGCTCGGAACAATAAGCGTATTGGGCCCTGTTTGTATAGCATCACGGAAGCGCAATCTCAAATTTTGGTAATCTGTGCTCAAGACACTTTTTCTTTCAAAATTTCCGATTGGGTCGATGACATACTCTGAAACCGTATTGTTATTTTTAATTTCGTCATTGTATATAATTCTTAATCTGGAAGGGTTTTGAAAAATATAAAATGAGGAATAAATACCGCTATCATCTTGTGAAAACTGTTTTTTAAATAGGATTTTTTTCCAGTGCTCTTTGCCGTCAGGATAATTGGCTATCAAAATGAGGTCTTCGTTATAATAATCTATAAACCCACGTAAAGGCATATTATTTCCAAACTGTCCTGGAGCAGCCATTTGTGACCTTCTCATAAACTCTTTGGTCAATTCGGCAATCAAAATTACGCCACCATCATTTCTGATCACCATATTTTTAAGGACGTAATCATTGAGTTGTTTTTGTTTTTTATTGGTTTTTCCGGTAGCTTCTGAAATAAAATCACTTGAAAATTTGTTGATCAATATTTCTGCTTCTTCGGGTAAGCTCTTGGGATCTATAGAAAAACCAAAATAGCCTGTCGCGGTAGCTTCATTCCCATCAGAAACAAAACCTGCCATCGATATTTGTTTGTTTTTTTCATCATAATCAATAAGTATTTGAGTGATTTCGTCGTATTCCGTTTTGAAATGGGTCACTAAAATCTCTGTAGTATTGATTATATGGATAATTTTAAATCCTTTGTTTTCTTCGGATTTCCACATCGATTTTTCTTGAGTCATAATAAAGATTTCTCCATTATTAGTCAGGTGTATTTTTTCAAAATCAGTTTTTAAATTTACACCATCTACAATCAATTTAAAATCTTGAAGCACTTTAAGATTTAGATTGTCTATAAGTTGTAATTGTAAAAATTTTTCATTGGGAGTGAAGAGTAAAGTTTTGGATTTATCTTTTGAAAAAACAATTCTGGTCGAAGCATTTAGTAATTTTTTATCTTTTACTGAAAGTGTGACCGAGTCTTTTATAGCTATATCCTTATCAAATATAATTGCTTTGGTCAATAGTTCGCTTCCTTCACGAAAAGCATAATAAAACAAAATCGTACTATCCGTGCTGGTGACACCTATTGGTTGGATCATTTTTTTTTCAAATTCGGGTTGTACTTCTCTTTTGAATCTCATATTTTGATCATAGATTTCAAAAGCATGTTCAGACCCCTTATCATGATAAAAAATGATATGGTCTCCTACGTTGGGTAGAATATCATAAGCTAAATTATTTCTTACATTTATTTCTTTGGAAACCGTAACTTTTTGGCTGTGAGCTTGGTGGGTTAAGCATCCAAAAATTATAAGACCACAAAAGAGATGAAATTTTTTCATCGTCATAAAGTAAAAATTTTCCCAAATATAAGGTAATTTTTATTTTAAGGTGTAAATTTTTTTCTATTTTCTGATATTTCCTGCTTTGATTTGGTATAGATCGAGCAAGTAGTTCGATTTAAAGATGACTAAGGTCAGAAAATAGTTTGGATAAAATATTGTAGCATAAGTTAACAGTCACCCATCTTTTATCACTAATTTTGCCATTCCTTTTTAGGTTAAAAATAATTTTTTATTTCCATGGATTCTATAATTCACATCAAAACCAATCCAAAGCTTTCGCCAAAGCATATTGAATTTAATAAATGGGTACAATCTATCGAAAAGCTCAGGGAAGAACTTCAGCGCGAAGAAAAAAAACTAGAACTTTTTTCTGAATATTACATCAAAAATATACTTCCCGTAAGAGAAGCTGTTTGCCAAACCAAGTTGAAGATGGCAACGGCACTAGATGATATGTCCGAAGCAAGCAAGCTTCCGAGTGCTACACTAAACGATCTTTCTCTCATCATTCCAGAGTTACTCAGCGAAGCATTCGAACTGATCATACCTGATGAAGACGCAAAATTAATTTTTGAAAAATGGACCTTTACTAATTATGATGACATCGTTAATGAAGTAAAAGAAGAACAAATGGAAGAGTTATCTGATTATATGAGATCCATGGGTATAGACTTTGATACCAGTGACTTAGATTTTGATGACCCTGAGACCATTGGGAAAATTCATGAACGAATGCATCAAGCCAAGGAACAACTGAAGGAGCAACAAGCTAATCATAAAGCATCTAAGAAAAAAAGTAAAAAGCAACTTGCAGCCGAAGAAGTAGCCGCTTTGCAAGACGAAATAAAAAACAAAAATTTGCGTAGCGTTTATCTCTCCCTAGCTAAGATCCTCCATCCAGATAGCGAAACCGATCCTGAGCTCAAGTTGGAAAAAGAAGAAATCATGAAGCAAGTGACCAAGGCTTATGAAGATAAAGATATCATCACTTTATTGGTCATAGAAACACAATGGCTCAAAAATACTGAAGAAAGACTGGCCAATATTAAAGAAGATGTAGCTGCCATCTACATACAATTGCTCAAGGAACAAGCCAAAAAACTAAGACAGGAAAAGAGTGAGCTCAGGCGCCATCCAAGATTTCAATACGTGGCTGATTATCTAGCGGACAAAGTGGATAGAGCCATGCTGAAGATGTCCATCACCCAAGAAAGTTATGAACGTGAAATGAGAAATATCCAAAAGGAAATCAGTATCATCACCACAAGTCCAAGGCCAGAAGTAAAGAAATTTATCAAAAAAATAGCCAAGCGATATGAGGTAAATCCTATGGACGACTTAATGCATTTCTTTAATTCAAATAGATTTTAAAATCTTAAAATGATCAAACCCTTTTACAAATGAATAATCATCCAATCATAGAGTGTGTACCTAACTTTAGTGAAGGTAGAGACTTGTCCATCATCCGTCAAATAACAGACGAAATTGAAAAAATAGATGGCGTAAGACTCCTAGATGTAGATCCAGGCAAAGCGACCCATCGAACCGTGGTAACCTTTGTAGGTCATCCCAAAGCTGTAATCGAAGCTGCATATCAAGCCATCAAAAAAGCAGCTGAGTTGATCGATATGTCCAAGCATAGTGGTGAGCATCCGCGTATGGGTGCTACCGATGTGTGTCCGTTGATACCCATCTCAGGCATCAGTATGGAAGAGACCGCTGCATATGCTCACGAGCTAGGAAAAAGGGTAGGAGAGACGCTTGATATTCCCATATTTATGTACGAATCTGCGGCTACCAAACCAGAAAGACAAAATCTCGCTACCATCCGTGCAGGAGAGTACGAAGGCATGGCAACCAAGCTCAAAGACCCTAAATGGTATCCTGATTATGGCACCAATACTTTTAATGAAAAAGCTGGCGCAACGGTGATCGGGGCAAGAGACTTTTTGGTAGCATACAATGTCAATCTCAACACCACCTCAGTGCGCAGGGCCAATTCTGTTGCTTTTGACGTTCGTGAAAACGGACGTATCCAAACTGATGCTAAAGGTAAAAATGTCTTAGATGCCCAAGGCGAGCCGGTGAGAATACCTGGAACATGCAAGTCCGTCAAAGCCATAGGATGGTATATCGAGGAGTACGGTATCGCACAGATATCGATGAACCTGACCAATATCAATGACACACCGCTCCATATTGCTTTTGATGCTTGTTGTAATAGTGCACAGTCCCGTGGGCTGAGAGTCACGGGTTCGGAGTTGGTAGGTTTAGTGCCTAAATCGGTTTTAATAGATGCCGGAAAGCACTTTCTCCGTCAACAAAAAAGATCAGTAGGCATCTCCGAAAGAGAATTGATCCACATAGCAGTCAGAACCTTGGGCTTGGATGAATTATCACCATTTGATCCATCCAAAAAAGTGATAGAATACTTGATGGAAGATAAAGCAGCTCACCCATTGGTGCAGAAGACACTTACAGACTTTGCGAATGAAACCGCATCGGAATCGCCGGCACCCGGTGGTGGAAGTATCTCTGCTTATGTAGGTGCTCTTGGTGTATCTCTGGGTACGATGGTAGCCAATCTCAGCGCTCACAAAGTAGGATGGGATGATCAGATAGCATATTTTTCAGAAAAAGCTGAAGAAGGTCAAAAACTCAAAGATACACTGATCGATCTTGTAGATGCAGATACCCATGCATTCAACAAAATCATGGATGCCATCAAGATGCCCAAAACCACCGATGAAGAAAAAGCAGCCAGAAAGGCAGCTATGCATGCGGCCACCATTGGCGCAATAGAAGTACCACTCCAAGTGATGAAAGTAAGTCTCGAATCTATGACCATGCTCAAAGAAATGTCAATAAAAGGCAATCCCAATTCCGTATCTGATGCAGGTGTAGGAGCATTATGTGCCCGTACCGCAGTAGAAGGTGCCGCACTCAATGTCAGAATCAACTGCAGTGGATTTGATGATAAAGCTTACGTAGCGGATGCATTAGCACAGGCAGAAAGTATGCTACAGGAAGCGAGAAAGCAGGAGCAGGAAATATTGGCAGTGGTAGAGCAGGTGATAGGGTAGGGATATCTTAATTGTTATCAATACTCGTTGATGCTACTGTCCTACCCATCTGTCAGCGTTATCTATGATTGAATGCCACTTATGGTCAATCACTAAGCTGAAGCTTAAATTGTATAGATATGTCATTAGCTTGAACTTCAAAAAAAATATCGCTTGCTTTAATTTAACTTTGCTGGATAAATGATTATATAATTCAGCCAAATCTATTTAAATGTGATACATTTGGCTGAATTATTATATTAAAATATCAGCCAAATCTATTTAAATGTGATACATTTGGCTGAAATTATTTAGTAAAATATTAGCCAAATCCTATCTAAAAAAGCAACAATACGTTGATCAATATTTAATTTGCACATCATATACGCTTTGACATTTATATATAAAATAATACATCTCCTTTTTACTTGGATTAAAATAAATTTATATTATTTTTGCTGACTCATTCAAAACATTATTTTATGCGATCCATACTTACATTCCTCTTTTTGGTAACTTTTTATTTTTATGGTTCTGGACAAAATTGGTCATTAGCTAATTTGCAAGATACACAAGAGCTAGGCCTTCGAGATATCAAGCCGACCATTTTTAAACTGTATAAGATAGAAGATCAAAGTTTGAAAGTTTCTTTATTTAAAGCGCCTCACGAGTCAGAAGTTTCAGGAGCTTTTGATTCGCGTACTCAAATAAAACTGCCTACTGCTGATGGTAAGATGTACACCTTTGCCATGGTGACCTATCATCTCCTCCATCCTGATTTGCAAAAGCAGTATCCTGAAATTAAAGCTTTTTATGGCATCTGCTTGGAGAATGCTACGATGACTGTGGTTGCAGATTATTCGCCTACTTATGGATTTAGAGCGGTAGTCAGTCAGCCTGGTGTAGGTAAGACGTATATAGACCATTTTCAGAGAAATGATTTGATGCACCGCATAGTGTACTATCGTAAGGATTACCAAAAATTTAGCCATTGGAAATGTGGTGTGGTATCTGATGACCACGATAAACAAGAAAGAGGACGTGGAAGCAGAGCAATGCTCATTGGTGATTGTATGTTCAGAGAGTACAGATTGGCTTTGGCATGTTCTGGCGAATATGCTGTGTTTCATGGTGGAACGGTTGCCAATGCATTGGCAGCCATGAATACTACTATGAACCGGGTAAATGGTGTATTTGCGCAAGAAATAGCCATACGATGTGTGATCATAGCTAATAATACGAATATTATATATACCAATGGGGCAACAGATCCTTTTACCAATGGAGATGCAGGTGCTATGTTGGGTGAAAACCAAACTACATGCGATGGGGTCATAGGTGCAGCAAATTATGATATCGGACATGTGTTTGGTACAGATTCAGGAGGTATAGCAGGTTTGGGTGTTGTTTGTATAAATGGTTCCAAAGCTTATGGCGTTACAGGTAGCGGATCTCCTGTGGGTGACCCTTTTGATATAGATTACGTAGCCCATGAAATGGGGCATCAGTTGGCAGGGAACCATACTCAAAATAATTCTTGTCAACGCAATGGTGCAACAGCTATGGAACCAGGTAGTGCATCTAGTATCATGGGATATGCAGGTATTTGCGTTCCCGATGTACAAAACAATAGTGATGAAAACTTTCATGCCATATCACTACAAGAAATGAAAAACTTTTTGGCAGCTGGTGGAAGTAATTGTGACATCCCGGTGCCAGGATATAATAACGCACCACCCAATATTTCCGCACCAACTAACAATACCACTTATAATATACCCAGATCTACACCATTTGCGCTCACTATGACGGCTACGGATCCGAATGGAAACGGTATCCTATATGGTTGGGATCAAATGAATAATAACGTGGCCACGATGCCACCCGTAGCAACCAATACCGTAGGTCCGATGTTCAGATTTATAGAACCCACTACCAATTCTACAAGATATTTTCCTAATCTAGCTGCTGTCTTATCAGGAGCTACTGCAGGTGCACCTTTTGGCGGAAATAATTGGGAAGTATTACCATCCGTGGCCAGGACGATGAACTTCAGAGGCGTAGCCAGAGATATCACTCCTATGAGTGCCAGTTGCAATAGCGAAGTCGATGTGATAGTCAATACTGTAGCGGCAGCAGGACCATTTGCCATAACATCTCAAAATAGTGCTTCTACATGGCCACAAGCTTCATCCCAAACCATCACATGGGATGTGGCAGGTAGCAATGCCAATGACGTCAATTGTCAGCAAGTTGACCTGCTTTGGACTACAAATGCTGGAGCAAGTTTTACGACTTTGTTGGCGGGTGTTGCCAATGATGGGTCTCAAAACGTCGTTGTTCCTTCATCAAATACTTCTACAGGCAGAGTTATGGCGAGAGCAGTAGGCAATATTTTCTTTGATATCAATAATGCCAACATCACTGTAAACACCGTAGGAAGTATACCTACATTTAATTTAGCATTATCTAGTTATTATAACACCTTATGTCAGGGAAGTAGTCAGGTATATACGATCAATGTTTTATCTTACAATAGTTTTACAACTCCGGTCACGCTTTCTGTGAGTGGTTTGCCCACAGGTATGACTGCATCATTTACAAATAATGTGGTTACACCAGGATCAACAACACAACTTACTTTGACAAATACCAATGTCTCATCAGGCAATTATACTTTGCTCTTGAATGGAGAAAGTGGAGCAATATCAAAAAATATGGATTTTACTCTAGTTTCGTCAATTGCTACAGGAAGTACCACGTTATCTTCACCAGCAAATAATGCAATAAACATAAGTACCTTACCTACATTGACGTGGACTGCCGCATCAAATGCCTTGAGTTATCAATTACAAATATCAAGAAGACCAGATTTTAATAGTATTGTGCTTGATGTTTCAGGTTTGACCACTACAACATATACTGTAACATCACTATTATTGGGATTTAGCGAATATTTTTGGAGAGTGCGGGCGGTTAATTTGTGTGGGACTGGTGATTGGTCCAATCCTTCATTTAAATTTGAAACAGAATTGTGTATGTTGTATTCGAGTACTGATGTACCCAAAAACATAGTAGACAATACCACGATCACATCCAATTTACCCATTATGGATAAAGGTACCATCAATGATTTGGATATCTTGGACCTGGAGGGTACCCATACTTGGGTGGGAGATTTGTTGTTTAGGGTTATTTCACCTGCCAATACGAATGTCTTGTTTTGGAATCAACCGTGCAATACTGACCGATTTGAAAATTTTGACATCAATTTTAATCAGGGGGCACCAGCAGGTGCACCACCATGTCCACCTACTAACGGCGGCACTTACCAGCCTAGTGGTTCAGGAGTAGGGACATTGAATAGCTTTAATACCCAATCTGTCAAAGGAAATTGGCGCCTAACCGTCCAAGATGTGTTTATGCCGGATGATGGTGTGTTGCAGAAGTGGTCTATAAAAACTTGTATGACCAACTTTTGCAGACTCACCGTAGATAATGATGCCCCTAGAGGAGCCGGCTCGCTCAAAGCAGCTATAGATTGTGCTGTGGACGGTGACACGATCAGATTTGCATCTACGTTTATGAATGACACCATCATGTTATTTAACGAAAATATAATCACTAACAAAAGGATATATATCCAAGGCGATATCACCAAAAATATCCACTTGATGAGCTCAAGTACTAGCCCTACGATTGTATCTTCTACGCCGAATAATGGTTTTGGTTTACGTATCAAAGGCTTGTACATACATTCTTCAGCATCTACAGGTATTGGTGCTATCCAAAACAGTGGTTTGCTCAATCTGGAAGATGTTTATGTTTATCCCAACACCACAGCTCCCGTGACGGTACAGCATAATTCCGGTGGTATTGTCAATATTGTAGGTGATTGTAGGGTGTTGGATTGAAAATGTGTTACTAACCGTTTGTCACAGTCTATCAGCCCGATACTGGGCAGATAAATCTGACTTTGACGAAACCTATCTTTTCGGTCTAGGACCGGTTTGGAAGGTTATTGTTTGAGTTTGCTGGTTGATAACAAGTTGGTTATAATATAAATAAACGCTTTTTTTAGTAAATTTCATCTTTTAGTGGAAAAAATGGGATGTTTTTAGTTTTTACCACCAAGGACACAAAGATTTTCACCAAAGGGCACTAAGGTTATGATGTTGGAATAAAGGAAGAACGTAGCAATAGGATCGGATGTCTCAAAGGCATCCCAAAACCTACCACCACTGCCGAGTCCATCATCCTAGAAGTAGTCATCTTTGATCCCGATATGAATGCCACCTACCACCGAGATTTTAAGATCGTACCCATAGGAAAAGCGTATCAGATTGATGATGTAGTGGAGTTTGATTGATGGGGTAGAAAAAGATTTTTCAGTAATTCATCTAGGATACGTCTTATGCTAAAAAGAGAAATACTGCTTAGCGGTGGATATTGTTTTATAATTTGTGGCCTTGGATAAATTTATATTACTGATTAAGACAACACCAAAATCATTTATAATGGATAAAAAACGCCGAAAATAGGGTTATAATGGAAAATAATAGACTATTTTTGCATTAAATTAGTTTATAATGGAAAATAAAAGGTTTATAAAGCTTCCTGAAGTGATGTTTCCAGATCAAAACAGTAAGAGGATTACAAACCTTTTGAAAAAGGGAGAAATACGTAAATTGGCTCCTAGAATCTATACTTCCAATTTTCAAGATGAAGCTAGTGAAATAGTCAGAAGGAATATTTGGCAAATTATTGGAAATTTATACCCCGGTGCGGTTTTGAGTCATAGATCTGCTTTAGAATTTAAACCGACTTCTACAGGAAATATTTTTATCAGTTATTCTTATACAAAAAATATAAAATTACCTGGTATAAAGATAAGGATTATAGAAGGTCACGGACGATTGCCCGAAGACAACCTGCTGACAGATGGTCTTTATGTATCCCAACTCGAACGTGCGCTACTCGAAAACTTACAAATTTCTAGACAAACAGGACCTGATTCGAAAACACTTCCTCTACCAACCATAGAAGAAAAGCTTGAAGAAATAATCAGAATTAAAGGAGAGTCTGCTTTAAATGAAATAAGAGATAAGGCCAAAATAATTGCTGATGCTTTAGCTTTGGAAGATGAATATCAAAAATTGACCAAAATCATTAGTTCTATGCTGGCTACAAATCCATCCAAAATTCTTACATCACCACAAGCATTAGCAAGGGCAAAAGGACTACCTTATGATCCTGATAGGCTTAGTTTATTTAACACCCTATTTGCTGCATTAAAACTATCCACATTTCCCGTTCTAAGAGATCAAAATGTTTCAAAACAAGCTTTTAGGAATTTTGCATTTTTTGAAGCTTATTTCTCCAATTATATCGAGGGAACCATATTCGAAATTGATGAAGCAAAACAAATCATAGAAACAGGTGTACCCATACCCAATAGAAGTGGCGACTCACATGACATCACTGGAACTTATAAAATTGTATCTGATACGCTAGAAATGAGCCTTGTACCAGAAACACCACAAGAATTACTAGACATCTTGATGTACCGTCATGCTACAATCATGGTAGGCAGACCAGACAAATCACCTGGATCGTTCAAGAATAAAAATAATAGAGCTGGAGAAACTTTTTTTGTAGACCACACACTCGTAAAGGGTATGCTCATCCGGTCTTTTGATTATTATAGAAATCTTGATCACCCACTTGCAAGAGCGATGTATATCATGTTTGTTATTAGTGAAATCCATCCTTTTTTGGATGGAAATGGGCGGGTAGCTAGAATTATGATGAATGCAGAATTGGTACATAAAGGTAGTCCGAAAATAATGATTCCTACGGTATATCGAGATGATTACATGGGCGCATTAAGACGTCTCACGAGACAACGAGATACCATTCCATACATTAAAATGATGAGTAGAATCCATACATTCAGTCACAGTATATATGGTGAAGACATAGATGAAATGGAATCAAAACTTCGACAGAGTAATGCTTTCAAAAATCACGATGAATCAAGATTGATTTTCTGAAACGTCCAATTAAGTAAAAAATTACTACCGATTCTACATGATTACTTATTTGTTTAAATACTAATTGAGACAACACCAAAATCATTTATAATGGAAAATAAACGCTAAAAAGCGAGTTATAATGGAAAATAAATGCATATTTTTTGAAAAAAGTGACTTTTAGAGGAAAATAAATGCTGGATTTTGATGTAAGCCATCAAGATCAATGCTTCATCATTTGTAATTTGACAATAATAAAAAACAACAAATCACACAAAATACACCTATAATCCGCGGTAACTACCCAAAAAGTACTGCTTACCGCTGGCTATCGTATGGTATTGGGTTAAAAAAAGATAGTTTGGTAAAGGTAAATCCTATAAATAAGTAGAGATGGGATTATAAGTTGATCAGAATTGATGTGGCTTATAGTCCGTTGTCAGCACAAAAAACAGCTTTTATCTTTGTGCGAAAAAATGATTGACTTTCATCAAATTTATGATTTATCAGACCAACCGACCACTTGTCCTAAATGTGGAACAAGTACTAAAATATTAATAGAGTTAAAGTTAAAAACAAAGGGAATCCAAGTACATCGATGTTTGGGAAAAAACTGTACTTTTGAATTTTCATCAGAGTATTACCTTACAAAAATGACAAGAGATGATTTTATGGCATTCTTTAGAGATGATGAGTTCCTAAATACCTTAAGCGTTGACGATAGAATAGAAGTTTTCTCTCAAATACTACTCGGCTCAAGCGACTTTACTAAAAAGTTACTTGACGACGTACTTTCTGACTATGGTGTAGCTCATTTAGAAGTAATAGATCATGGTGATTGAAGTGGTTTGTGGTGTGATAATCAATGACAATAAAGTGCTTTGTGTACAACGAAGTGAGACTATGTCGTTACCTTTAATGTGGGAATTTCCAGGAGGTAAAATTGAATTTGGAGAAACACCAGAAGCATGTTTGATTAGAGAATTAGAAGAAGAGTTAGAAACAAAGGTAAAAATTATTGAAAAACTTTCAAATAGTTATTTCGATTATGTTAACTTTGAGATCATTTTAATACCTTACATTTGTCAATTTATAGGTGATAAAATAATTTTAAAAGAACACAAAAAGTATTTGTGGTTATCAACCAATGAACTAATTTTATTGGATTGGGCGCCAGCAGATATTCCGATAGTAAATGAAATAATTAAACTTAATTTAGACAATGACGGAAGGATTATATGAGCAACTAATAAATAAATTAATTGCAACACGAATAAACGAACTTGATAAAAATGACTTTCATATTAAGAATACACTTCTTGACAAACAAGAAGCTGCAAAAGTATTAACCCAGTATTTAGCAAATGTAATACGAGGCGCGTTAAGTATTTTTTCAGGTGATCAAACAATAGAAAAGCAAATAGAACTTTCAAACAAGATAATTTTTTTGTTAAGGGATGAATTGAATAATACCGATTTTAATGAAGATATAATTGATATTGAAGGTAAAATTCTATCAGCAATTTTTAGTAAAGTTGATGCAAGATTTGCTGACTTTGACAAACATTTGAAAGAAATAACTCCTTACACCAGACTTTCTCATAGTGAGTTATTTACAGGAAGTAATGCAGGGATTTCTTTGGAAAGTGAATTGAAAAAGGAAATACTATCAGCAAACCAAATCTATTTTTTGGTATCCTTTATTAAATGGACAGGAATTAGAATATTTGAAAAAGAATTATATGAGTTTACAGAAAATGGTGGACAACTAAAAATTATTACTACATCTTACATGGGCGCTACAGACATAAAAGCTGTAGAATATCTTTCCTCGTTAAAGAATACAGAAATTAAAGTTTCTTACAATACTGAAAATGAGCGATTACATGCAAAAGCATATTTATTCCATCGAAATACAGGATTTCACACAGGATACATTGGATCTTCAAATATTTCTAGATCTGCCTTAACTAGTGGTCTCGAGTGGAATATGAAAGTGACCACCAAAGAAATCAGTCACATCATCGATAAATTCAAGAAAACATTTGATACTTATTGGCAAGATAAAGAGTTCGAATCCTTTGATAAATCAATGCATCATGAAAAATTAAAAAATGCTTTGAAGAAAGGAAGTATTCATAACAATCATGGCAATACTGCTTACTTTGATTTGAAGCCTTTCCCTTTTCAGGAAGAAATCTTAGAAAAATTAGAAGTAGAAAGGTCCGTACACCATAGGCTTAAAAATCTGGTTGTAGCTGCCACCGGAACAGGTAAAACAGTGATATCTGCATTTGATTTTAAAAGATTTAAAAATGCAAATTCCAGATCTAGAATCCTTTTTGTAGCACATAGAAAAGAAATACTCCAACAAGCTCAAGCTACTTTTCAAGGAGTATTAAAAGATAATAACTTTGGAGAATTATGGGTTGATGGTCTTGAACCAGAAAAATTTGACCATGTATTTGCTTCAGTACAGACTTTAAATAATCAACTTGAAAAGTTAAATTTGACTTTGAGTTTTTATGATTATATAGTTGTTGATGAAGTTCATCATATTGCTGCATCAAGCTATAGACCTATTTTGAATTACTTTGACCCTAAGATCCTTTTAGGATTAACCGCTACGCCTGAAAGAATGGATGGTGAAGATATTTTATTAGATTTTTGTAATACCATTGCAGCTGAAATAAGGCTTCCTGAAGCATTAAATAGAAAATTGCTTTGTCCTTTTCAGTACTTCGGAATAACTGACAGTGTAGATTTATCAAACGTAGAATGGAAAAATGGAAGATATGTGCCAAGCGAATTAACTAAGATTTATACAAAAAATGATAGCCGTGTAAGAGAAATTATTAACAATTTGGATAAATATTTGAGAGATTATCAAGATGTTAGAGCATTAGGATTTTGTATAACTCAAGAGCATGCTCAATTTATGGCAGAAAAATTTTCCTTAGCTGGTTTGAATGCAGACTATTTAGTAAGTAATAGAAGTGAACTAAGAAGGGAAATTAGAGAAAGGCTGACTAAAAAAGAAATCAATTATCTGTTTGTTGTTGATATTTTTAATGAAGGTATTGACATCCCTGAAATTGATACTGTATTATTTTTAAGACCTACAGAAAGTTTAACAGTTTTCTTACAACAACTTGGTCGAGGGTTAAGACTTGCAGAAGGCAAAGATTGTTTGACAGTCTTAGACTTTGTAGGTAATTCCCGTCCTGAATATGACTTTGAAGGTAAATTCAGAGCATTAATTGGCAAAACCAATACTCCGATTCAAAAAGAAATTGAAGACGAGTTTCCTCACTTACCTTTAGGATGTAGCATCATATTAGAAAAGAAAGCTAAAGATTATATTCTTGAAAATATCAAAAAAGCAACAAGAGTAAACATCAATCAACTGATAGCAAAAATCAGATTTTTTAAAGAACATAGCACATTGCCATTAACGCTTAAAAACTTTATAAAACTTAACAATATCCCACTACAATTAATCTATAAAAAAGGAAGTTGGTCTAGACTTTGCGTTAATGCCGGTCAAAAGGAAAATTTCGCCGATACTAATGAAAAGGAAATACTTGGAGCAATAAGAAACAAATGGCTATCTTGCAGTTCTTTTTCCTATTTTAGTTTTATCCTTGACTTAGCAAAACAAGATTTCCAATTAGATATTGATCGCTTTAATGAAGTAGAAAAGTCAATGTGTCTTATGCTTCACTATGATGTTTGGCAAAATGCGGAAGGTTTTGATTCTTTGGAAATAAGCATCAGAAGTATTGGTAAAAACAAAGTTCTTGTTCAAGAAATAATTGAAGTCCTTGAATTACTCATAGATAAAATTGATTTCGAAGAAAAAGGAATAGCATTGCCATATCATCAGCCATTAAAAATTCATGGTAGATACACTAGAGATCAAATATTGGCGGCATTTGGCGATAGTACATTTTATAAAAAATCAAGCAATAGAGAAGGAAATGCCGTAATAAAAGAGATTAATACCGACCTTTTATTTATTACTTTAAATAAATCTGAAAAAGACTTTTCTCCTACAACCCTTTATGAAGACTTTGCAATAAGTGATACTTTATTTCACTGGCAATCACATAATGCTGTAAGAAACGATAAAGGTCGTGGATTGACTTATATTAACCATGAAGAGTTAGGACGAAAAATATTACTTTTTGTAAGAGAGCAAAATACCGATGAATTCGATATCACCATGTCTTATGTATTTATTGGAGAAGGCAAACTTACAGAACATTATGGCTCTAAACCTATCAGTATTAAATGGGTACTTAATGATCCAATGCCACCATATCTTTGGAAAGACTCAGCAAAAATGGCTGTTGGTTAGATATATTGCGAAATCAGTGTTTTCGCAATATATTGTTCTGTAATTGCAAATTTATAACACAACATTAAAAAACCTTCATGAAACACTTCATCCTCCTCCACGGCGCCTTGAGCCCATCTGAGCAGTTTGGTGATCTTACTGAAAAACTGGAGCCCTTTTTTGATGATTTACCTTAGATTTTAGTGGACATAGTCAGGTCCCTTATGAAGGTGTGTTGGATATGCAGGTTTTGATTGGGGATATAGCGCGGTATGTACAGCAGATGGAAATTGGGACGTGTCATATCTTGGGGTACTCCATGGGCGGATATGCGGCAGTATCTTATGCCAAAAGCCATCCCAAAAAACTGGGTAAAATGATGACCTTGGGTACCAAATGGGACTGGAATCCTACATCTGCTGCCCAAGAAGTGGCGATGCTCAATCCGGATATTATGGCAGAAAAAATTCCATCTTATGTGGTGAAATTGCAGACGATGTTTGGAGAAGACAACTGGGCAGATGTCGTGCGAAACACGGCAGGGTTGATGTTTGATTTGGGTCATGGTGGTGGTTTGATGGAGAAAGATTTCAGGAAGATAGAGACGGATGTACTGATCTTGCGTGGATCTGAAGATAAAATGGTAACCGCTGAATCGTCACAGGAAGTAGCTAGTGGGTTGCAAAAGGGGACTTACAAGGAGATAGATGGCGCGCCACATCAGTTAGAGAAGGTGGATGTAGATGTTTTGGTGGGTGAGATCGTCGGGTTTTGTGGTTTGGAGAGCTAATGCTATGTTCTTGCTTAGACAAGATGCCCAATGATACTTCATCGTAGATCGAACGCTATAACGAACAAACCAAGTTAAATCTGCGGAATCTATACTTTTTTACCCATATTCCGCAGATTAAATTACCTAATTCTGCGGAATCGTTGTATATTTGTGCACATTCCGCAAATTAAGCAAAAATACATACCATGATAGGTCGTAAAAAAGAGATACAAATACTAACAAAAGCATACACATCAGACAAACCTGAACTCATTGCGGTTTTTGGTAGAAGACGTGTAGGTAAGACTTATTTGATTAGACAATTTTTTAAAGATAAGATAGACTTCGAACTGACGGGTCTTAAAGATGGGACTAAGCAGCAACAGTTGAGAAATTTTTCCTACAGTATGAAGGAAGCACTAAAAGCAGATGAAGTGCTATCAGCACCACTTGACTGGCTAGAAGCATTCCATCAGTTGAAAGTACTTCTCGAATCTGGAGATGATACTAGTGCGCGCAAAGTAGTCTTTATAGATGAACTACCTTGGATTGCTTCTGGTAGATCGGATTTTTTGACAGGATTTAGTTATTTCTGGAATAGTTATGCATCAAAAGCCAACATCGTAGTTATCATCTGCGGGTCCGCCACCGCGTGGATGACCCAAAAAATCATTAATGACAAAGGAGGACTACACAATCGTGTGACAAAACAAATCCATTTGCAGCCCTTTACCCTTACAGAAACAGAAGAATTCCTGAAGCACAAAAATGTTTTTCTAGATCGATATCAGATTGTTCTTACTTACATGGCTTTGGGTGGCATACCACTTTATTTGGAACAGATACAAGAAGGACAAAGCGCTGTCCAAAACATAGATCGTATCTGTTTTCACCACCATGGTTTCCTTAGGAACGAATTTGATAATTTATATAGTGCACTTTTCAGCAATGCAGATCGCTATATGTTGATTGTCGCTGCGCTTTCATCATCGTGGAAAGGAATCGAAAGATCAGAAATAGTCAAATTTACAGAAATAAAGGATGGTGGTGGATTGTCATCTATGCTAAGAGATTTAGAGATGTCTGGCTTTATATCTTCTTATGTTCCTTTCGGAAAAAAGAAAAAAAACACACTTTATCGCCTGATTGATTGCTATTCTTTATTTTATATAAGATTTATACAAAATATCCCCAAAACCGAGACAGCATCTTATCAAACACTAAGTCAAACTCAAACTTGGAAAACTTGGACGGGTTATGCATACGAAAACATATGTTTGTTGCATATCCATAATATCAAGGCGGCTCTTGGTGTTGCTGGAGTTCAAACCAGTCAATATAGTTTTATAGCAAAGGCTACTGACGAATATGAAGGTGCCCAAATAGACCTGCTCATCGATCGGAATGACAACGTTATCAATCTATGTGAGATCAAGTTTTATAATGAAGAAATGGTTTTGACAAAAGTCGATGCTGAAAATATCCGGAAGAAAAAAAGTATTTTTAAGTTCATCACAAAAACTAAAAAACAAGTTTTTATCACATTAATTACGACCTTTGGAATGCATCAAAGCAAAAATACGCTAGGACTTATTGACAACGTATTGACAGTAGATTCGCTATTTGAATAATAAACATAGTGTTAATCTGCGGAATCTACCCTTTTAAACCCACATTCCGCAGATTAAAGTTGCTAATTCTGCGGAATCTGTGCAAGGTCTGATTTTGTATCCCTACACAATTATATTTTCATCCATAGCTATTTCAAACTTGAATATATCACATTTGTTATTTTCTCTTCAAAATCTCTATGTGAATTGGGTGTATGCTGTGTCAGAAATAAACATATCAAATTTTCTTTGGGGTCGGCCCAATAGGTGGTTCCATAATATCCTCCCCAAGCAAAAGAACCTTCGCTACGCATACGTAAGTTTGCCGATTTTTGGGAGGTCAATGCAAAACCCAAACTAAAATTATCATCTCCAAAAAAGTTATCTGCGAGTTGGGGACTTAGCATTAATGCTACCGTCCGTCTTCCCAAAATTTGTTTGTTGTTGTATGTACCACCATTCAAAAGCATCTGTAGAAAAATGGCATAGTCATATGCCGTGGATGATAATCCTGCACCACCTGAAAAATAGGTTTTAGGGATGAGTGGATAAGCAGGATCAATATTTCTGAAAGTAGGCGACCATTCTATTATTTTTTGATTGCTGTCTTCGGTATATACAGTGGGCAGTCTGTGTGATTTTGACGCTGGTACATTAAAATAGGAGTCTTTCATGCCCATCGGTTCAAAAATATGCTCTTGGAAATAGGTTTCAAGTGATTGACCACATATCACTTCTACTAGTGCTCCCAACAGATCCGTATTTAATCCGTAGGTAAAACGCTCACCCGGATTATGGAGCAGCGGCAAATTGGCCAATGCTTTCATTTTTGTTAAAAGATTTTCATTAAAATAGCCTAATCCTGAAGGAATGCCATTTTTAGCATAAATAGCCCGCATCGTATCTATCCCTATATCTGGATAACTTATACCTGATGTATGCGTCAACAAATCACGAAATGTAATTTCACTCGCAGCAGGAACCGAAGTATAACTCGAATCGGCAGCGTTAAAGGTTTTAATCAGCTTCGGGTTTTTAAACTCTGGTATAAAATCAGAAATGCGCTGGTCTAAGTCCAACTTTCCCCGCTCAAACAACTGCATGATCGCCAGACTAGTAATCGCTTTGGTTTGGCTCATGATCCTGAATATTGCATCTGGCTTCATCGGTTTTTTAGACAAAAGGTCTGCATATCCGTGTCCTTGGTGATATACTACCTGATTATCTTTGACAACCATGACTACAGCACCGGCAAGTTGGTTTTTATCCACATAATCCTTCATAATATGGTCAATTGCTGACAGCCGACTATATTGTATCCCGTCGTGCAGTTTTATAATAGGTGAAAGCGTTTGCGAAACTACCATTTGTAGCGTGCATAAGACAAGGGCGATACTAAGGATATTTTTCATTTATGTTTGTTTTACCTGTTGATATAAAAAATTAAGTAGGACTGTGAAACGAAGGATAGATATGTTGTAAACGTAATCAAAAGTTTAATGTTCGTTTATTCGAGCATGGATAGGAAGAAATAGGCTGTTATGTAGTGTTAATACTGGTAATGTCAAAACTAAAATTTCAGGCAAGGATGCCTGGCGACACTAGATCATATTGGAAGCTACAATAATAGGTTGTTTTTTTCGATGTATATACATGTAGGAAGTTACTCTACTCGTAAAGTAAATACTGCGACATCACCTCCATCGGATTGTATTAATGTAAAATGATCTACAAATACAGAACCACTTTTTATAGTCATTACTTCTTCTTCTCCATCTTTGTGGGGCACTTTAAATATTTCGTTTTCTATGATATAGTCAAAAAATGTCGTTTCAACTTCATCAGGATATTTGACTTCCACGGTTTTATTGTATGTATCAAAAGATAACCACTCTGCCAAGCCATTCTGATCCGGATCAAGGAGCACCTTATCTTTCAAAATATAAACACCATTAATTTTTGCATCTGTAATGATCCATTTATTTGCGCTAGCTAGACGAAATTCTGCTTCAGCAGCATTTTTTGATGCTTGATTTATAGCTTCATCTTTATCACAAGATGTAAAAGTGACTATGCTCACCAATAAAAAAGAAAAAATGAGAATCTGCTTCATAATCCAGGTTTAATGTTATTTATTCAAATTTATTAACGAAGAGACGCCTTACGCTGTTGCTTTTACATTAAAATTTATATAAAATATGGGAGTTCACACTTTGTCAAATAATTTGGATAAATATTGTAAGAACCTCACTTTCAGTGATCATAATCGCAAAAAATGATAAAATGGCGCTAAAACATGGCATTTTTATCAGTATTTTTTCTTGGATTATACTTTACACCAACTTCTTCTCATAGCAAAAAAATGGTGCTTCATTGCCGTGGAAATGACAAACGCCGTCAGCCAAATGATAGCCCAATGAAGTATATAGTTTATTGGATATGGGATTGAGACTATAAGCGTCCAAACGTATGTAGTGGATGTTTTTTTGTAGTGCCAGATGCTCTGCAAAAAGGCACAGTGTTTTGCTTATACCACGGCCCTGAAAAGATGGATGTACACCCAATCGATGTATCACAGCACAAACATCAGTTGGGAATTTCCATAGTACTTTTTCATATTGTGCGTCTTGCTTAGTATCTACAGTAATCGTACCTGCTATCTGACCATCCACGATATATACATGACAATTTTGATCTTCGGTATCTTGGGTCACATGGGATGACAAAGGATATTTGTAGTGCCATTGTTCGATACCATTAGCTTTCATTTGGTCAGTGACTAATTTGAAAAGCGTGGCGATTTCATCCACATCATTCAATGTTGCCATTCTTATCTGCGAAAAGTCCATATCCTATTTATAAATACAAAAATATTCATCTATGCATCTGATGATATCAACTTAATCAAAATCAATCTTTTTCTTCAAAAAACTGTATATTGGCTTCGTATTCTGACATTTCAAGATCATCTTTGTCGATCCAATACTTGGAAGTAATGATCTCGTAGGTATTATGATCTTTGGCCGTAAAGTTCCAAATGATTTTAGCAGCATCTCCAAAATCAGCCCTGCCCATGACCTGATCTTCGTATAGTCGTTGGATGATACTTCTTTCGCTCAAGCCTTGACTTAACGCTTTGGTCAGGATTTCGGTATTGATATCTTCAGCATCTGAAGTGGCCAGTTCCATTTGGATGACAGATGCTTCGGTGTTTGGAAATTTACCTTTGTAAGCTTTGTAGAGCAATTGATTAATATTGAAAAGATCATAATGAAAAGACGGGTCAGCGTACTGCTCAGCAACCTTTTCTTCCTGCATATCGTGAGCTATATTTTGGATTTGACCAGCGGTGAGTTTATCCTCGAGCTTATAAGTCAGTACTATCTCTGCGGCTTCTGCGGGTTCAAAATCAGTGATGGCCATATACAACATTTCCCGCAACTCTTCGGGCTTGAAAGATGCGGCATCACTGATATTCATACGATCAAGCAATTGAATAAAATCTTCATTAGTCCAGTAATGATTCAGTTCGTTTACGGTTTTGATGTGTATGATTTTTACATCTATCTTCATGAGTTGTTGATTTGATTTATATGAATAATAACCGAATATTTACAAGTATTGTTTTTGTAATCACTCATCATGGAAATAAAAGGCCGCTATTTTGGTGAAAACTATAGCAGTATTTCCGCCATTATTGAACCACAAATTTTTGCACAAGCTTTTCAACATCATGACCTGATATACGTATTACGTAAACGCCTTTGGGATAGTGATGTGTATCAACAGTCCAAAAATTGGTATTGTCATTTGCTTCATGCATCATAGCCCTTCCCATCAAATCATAAACGTCCATCGTAGCTGTGACTTCTTCCGGAAAGGAAACGGTGATGGCATTGTTGCCCGTATGTACTTTAGGAAGCACAGCCTTTGGTTTTGAATAAATGATTTCTGAATATCTGGAGGAGCCATCTAAATCGATCATCTTCAAACGAAAATAAGTATCCTGAAGCTCCTTAAATATCTTAATTACGTATTGTTGTGGTTTGTCGGAGTTTCCGGTTGCATGTTCACTATCCAATAACTTGAAATTTTTACCATCAGCAGAAGACTCTATTTCAAAGCGATCGGCATTTTTTTCAGTTTGTGTGGTCCACTCAAATTGCAGATAATGGTCTTCTCGCTCCACTCCAAAAGATATTAAATCGATAGGCAAAGGTATAGAACTGCTTACACCATTTCTAGGAGTATCTCCATCAGTATTTCCATTGTCATTTACAGCATTTGCAGCATAATAAAAGTAAACTTGTCCAGGTGGTGATATAGTAGGAGCAACCCATTTGAAATGCCAAGAAACAGTACCGGACACAATTGGGGCTTTTTGTCCATGAGTAATACGATCAGAAGCTGTGATTCTTGTGAAAGGAGCAGATGTAGCATTTAAGAAAGTACCCACCTGAACATTGCTTGAAGTACCGGAAACTGCTACCATTTGAAAGCCTGCATCAAATGCGACATTATCGGTCAGGGTGAGCGTAAGATTATAGATTTGACCTGGAGTAAAACTAGATGGAGCACCTGTTAACGATACATTACCTGTACCAGTTCCACCAGAATGGCAGTCGCCACAGGTACCTGATGTGCCTACAAATAAGATATCTAAAGGGTGACCAGATTTATTATCATCGACTCCGGTAGAATATGAAAGCCCTAAGGTGCTGCCTATAATAAGTCCAGCAAAAATCTGAATTTTAGAAAAATATTTCATCTTGAATTTGTTTTTGGGGACTTCCTATTGCGATCAGAATGCAAATGTAAACATAAGTTTTGTTTTGCAGATGAACCAAATCAAATAAAATTTGAAATAAAAAGACATTTTATGGGCTTTGAAATCGGTGATTCATTTAATAGAAATCATTTTATTGGCTGTGCAATCTGCGATCTAAAGCTAACCACATGCTTCTTTCAAAGAATGAAACGCTTGTAACGCCGATCATACCAATAACTAAATTACTATCGTATTGTACATTTAAACTTGGATGCCATATTTTTTGTACCAATTTACGTACTTTTGTGCTTTATTTTTCTAGCATTTATAAACCATACCCAAATGAATACTTCTTTTCTTAAAAAACTGGACCTTCACAAAAAGAATGAGGGTACCTGGACAGGGCAAAAGTCCTTAAAATCGGATACTTATATCGAATCGTACTCACCGGTAGATGGTGAATTGATAGGTAGTGTTTCTGTCACTTCCCAAAAAGACTACGAAAAAGTCATCAAAACAGCCCAAAAAGCATTTGCAGAATGGCGTGAAATCCCTGCACCGAAACGTGGGGAAATCGTACGTCAATACGGCGAAGAGCTTCGAAAATACAAAGAACCGCTCGGTCAGCTAGTTTCTTACGAAATGGGCAAATCGCTGCAGGAAGGTCTAGGAGAAGTACAGGAAATGATAGATATTTGCGATTTTGCAGTAGGATTGTCACGTCAGTTGTATGGGCTCACGATGCACTCAGAGCGCCCTTACCACCGCATGTATGAGCAATGGCATCCACTAGGTATTGTAGGTATCATTTCTGCTTTCAATTTTCCGGTAGCGGTTTGGTCTTGGAATGCTATGATTGCCATGGTATGTGGAGATGTATGCGTGTGGAAGGCTAGTGAAAAAGCACCACTTTGTGCTGTAGCTTGTCAGAATATCTTGCATAAAGTGCTCAAAGCCAATAAAGTATCAGAAGGTGTGAGCTGTATCATCACCGGTGACTACAAAGTAGGAGAGTGGATGACTCAAGACAAAAGAGTTCCTTTGGTATCTGCAACAGGAAGTACAAGGATGGGCAAAATCGTAGGAGCAACTGTAGCAGAAAGATTAGGCAGGAGTTTATTAGAATTGGGTGGAAACAATGCCATCATAGTAGCAGAATCAGCGGATATGAATCTGGTATTGACAGGTGCACTTTTCGGAGCAGTAGGTACTTGTGGGCAGCGATGTACATCTACAAGGCGTTTGATCGTACACGAAAATCATTATGAAGAAGTCAAAACCAAACTTACCAAAGCATACAAACAATTGCGTATAGGGAATCCTTTGGATAGTAAAAACCACGTAGGTCCATTGATCGACGAGCAAGCAGTGCATAATTATTTAAATGCATTAGCTGCTGCTGAAGAACAAGGTGCTACCATCTTGGTCAAAGGTGGTGTACTTAAAGGAAAGGAGTACGAAAGCGGTTGTTACGTAAAACCGTGTATCATAGAAGCTGAAAATGGTATGCCGATCGTGCAGCATGAGACCTTTGCGCCTATCTTATACATCATGAAATATAGTGGCAGCATAGAGAATGCCATCGCCATCCAAAATGACGTGCCACAAGGATTATCCTCTGCCATCATGACTACCAATCTGCGTGAAGCGGAGCGTTTCTTATCCGCAGCAGGTTCGGATTGTGGTATTGCTAATGTCAACATCGGTACCAGTGGCGCAGAAATAGGTGGTGCCTTCGGAGGTGAAAAAGAAACCGGCGGTGGTCGCGAATCAGGGTCAGATAGCTGGAAAGCCTACATGCGTAGACAGACCAATACGATCAATTACAGCACCACGTTGCCATTGGCACAGGGGATTAAGTTTGATTTCTAGGATTCATACTTGTGTTATCGATAAACATTTAGAAAATAGACATTTTGACCATTTGGGTTAGAATGTCTATTTTTTTATCAAAACTATGACCTAAGTCATCATTTTACAAAATAAGGATCATCTGGCGCAGATCGGTGGTTTGATAACTTTGCACCATCAAAGCATTCAGATCATGTTTAAACTCAGGAAACCGGAAGATTTCACCGCATTAAAATGTACTCATTGTGGAGACGAATGTCCGGACGATCATTTGGTCTATGATGATCATCACTTTTGTTGCAATGGGTGTCAGGTGGTTTATACCGTACTGAAAGATCATGGGCTAGGGGATTACTACAGCTTCGAATCCAACCCTGGGATCAGCCAAAAATCTATACAAAACAAAAACTATGTGTTTCTGGATGATGAGGATGTTGTCAATAATCTGCTAGAATTTAGGGAAGAACACTTAGCTAAAATCAGCTTTTCTTTACCACAAATCCATTGTGCATCTTGCATTTGGTTACTCGAAAATTTGACAAAACTACAGCCAGGCGTATTATCATCTAGAGTTAATTTTCTCAGCAAAAAAGCAACAGTTAGCTTTAATCCTGATAAGATTTCCCTACGAAAACTCGTGGAGCAATTGGCAGCTATAGGGTATCCACCTGAGCTTAATCTTCAAAAGCTATCATCTTCCAAAACAGGAACAGACAGAAGTCTATATTACAAACTTGGTTTAGCAGGCTTCTCGTTTGGGAATATTATGTTGCTAAGTTTTCCAGAATATCTTGGTTTTCAGCATGCATCAGTCAAATTTTATTTAGGATATATCAATATTATCTTATCATTACCGGTCATACTCTACAGCGGGTTTGATTATCTGAGATCAGCATGGTGGACTGTAAAAATGCGACAAATCAATATCGATATACCTATAGCGGTAGGTATGCTGACCTTGTTTTTTAGGAGCGTTTATGAAATTATGTCGGCTACAGGAGAAGGTTATTTAGATAGTCTTGCAGGATTTATCTTCTTCTTGCTTATTGGTAAGTGGTTCCAACATTATACTTTTTATTCGATAGCTTTTGACAGGAATTATAAGTCCTATTTTCCAATATCCGCTATGCTCAAAACAGACCATGGTTGGGAATCTAGAAGTTTGGATAAACTAGACACAGGAGATACACTACTGGTGAAAAATGAAGAAATCATACCAGGAGACGCTATTTTACTCAAGGGAACAGCATCTATTGACTATAGTTTTGTGACAGGTGAGTCCGATTTATTGAAAAAAGTATCGGGCGATAAGCTTTTCGCAGGAGGTAAAAATATTGGCTCCAATATTCAAATACAATTGCTCAAAAGGGTAGACCAATCTTACCTGACTAAGCTTTGGGATGAAGATGCCTTTAGTATAGATAAGGAATCTCGTACGCAGACTCTGATCGCTAAAGTGGGAAGATATTTTACGATAACTATTATGAGTATAGCTGTATTGACATTGATATATTGGCTGATAGTGGATAAATCTTTGGCTTTCAATGCGTTTACTGCTGTGTTGATTGTAGCTTGCCCATGCGCATTAGCTTTGGCCCTTCCTTTTAGTTATGGTAATATACTGAGGATATTGGGTAAGCGACTTTTCTACCTTAAAAATGTACAGGTCATAGATCGAATCCAACAAGTAGACGAAATTATTTTTGATAAGACAGGTACGATTACAGATCATAAAAACCTTATGGCTATCAATATGGGGAGATTATTGACAGCAGAAGAGCAATACATGATTAAAAGTACGGTATTTCAATCCAATCATCCACTGAGTAAAGCCATATTTAATACTTTGGCTGATGGAGATTATACACAAGATGTAACTGAATTTTACGAATACACGGGACAAGGTATCACTGCAAAAATAAAAGAACAAATCATTAAAGTGGGTTCGTCACTTTTTGTAACTGGTGCTGCATCTGAAACTCAAAAAGGAGTCTTTGTTTCCATCAATGGCGAGGTAATCACTTGGTTCAATCCTGAGCATCAACTCAGAAATGGCGTAAAAGAGCTAGTCAACACACTTGGCAAAAACTATGCAATCACCATACTTTCAGGTGATAATGACAAGGAAGCGGATAGAATGAAATCATTTTTTCCTGCTCACGCTCACATGATTTTTAATCAGACACCCTTGGATAAACTTAACTATGTAAAGCAAAAGCAAAGTAGTGGCCATTCAGTAATCATGATCGGTGATGGACTCAATGATGCTGGTGCACTCATGCAAAGCAATGTGGGTATCGTCATTTCCGAAGACTCCAATAATTTTACTCCTGCATGTGATGCTATATTGGGAGCTAAGGCTTTTGATAAGCTATTATATTTTCTTACCAAGTTAAAGCAAGCGAGATACATCATTTTGGGAGCTTTTGTACTGGCATTCTTGTATAATGTATTAGGCTTGTACTTTGCGGTAAGGGGTGAGTTATCTCCAGTGGTAGCGGCTATATTGATGCCTATCAGTTCCATCAATGTGATAGCCTATGGTTTGCTTTCGAGCACTTGGTTATTTCGTAAGTAATAAGCTGAGAATATTTTTGAAGTAAATTTTCTCCAATAATTTTCGAAATCAACATCCGATGCATTGCGTCTTGGACAATAACATGACAAAAGAATTAAATTAATAAAGTCAATTTTATTTCAGGACAATACAATAAATAAATGAAAAAGGGCAAAACCTTCTTGATGAGTGTTTTGCCCTTTATATTTTAGGAAAAATCTAAATATTATTCCTGTATGAGTTCGAATGCTATCTTAGCAATAAGCTCCTTATGAAGATGTAAGTCAGCGGTGTAAGAACCTACTTCTTTAACTTCTTCAGGAAGGTGGATTTTTTTACGCTCGATATCCAGATCTAATTGATCCTTTAAAGCTTGTGCAATTTGTACACTCGTTACGCTTCCAAATATCTTACCTGAGGTACCAGCTTTAACACCAATTTTTAGAGTTTGTCCCTCCATTTTAGCTGCCATTGCTCTGTAATCATCAAGTCTTGATGCTTCTTTTGCATCATCTTCTGCTATAATTGCTTCACGCTTTTTTCTATTAAGTGCGTTCGCATTTACAGCAAGGCCTTGTGGTATTAGGTAATTTCTACCAAAACCAGGCTTAACCTTTACGATATCATGTTTATCGCCTAGTCTGTCTATATCTTTTAAAAGAATGATTTCCATTTTCTGATAAATTTAAAGATTATTTTAATAAGTCAGCTACGTATGGTAATATAGCAAGATGTCTAGATCTTTTTACTGCTACAGCCACAAGCTTTTGATACTTCAGTGAGTTTCCAGTGATTCTTCTAGGTAGAAGTTTTCCTTGCTCATTGATAAACTGAAGTAAAAATTCAGAATCTTTATAATCGATGTACTTGATACCATATTTTTTAAATCGGCAGTACTTCTTTCTTTGTTGTCCAATAGTGGGATTACTAAGGAATTTTATATCGTCTCTAGATGCCATATCTATTTTTTATTTAATGGGTTACTTAAATTTATTCTTCTTCATTGCTTACCACAGGAGCAATCACTTCAGGAGCCACTACGGGGGCTACTATAGGAGCTGCTACAGGAGCTACAACTTCTGGTTTTTCCTGAACAGCTGCCACAGGAGCTACAGGTGGACCATCAAAAGATTTTTTCTTGCTTTCCTTTTTCTTGTAAGAACTGATTTTACCTGATCTTCTATCTTCGTTGTATTGTACACCGTATTTGTCAAGTTTGATGGTAAGGAATCTCATGATTCTTTCATCTCTACGTAGTGCAAGCTCCATTTTTGCAATAGGAGATCCATTAATAGATGAGTACTCAACACAATAATAAATACCTGAAGACTTTTTGTTGATCGGGTAAGCTAGTTGCTTAAGACCCATTTCGTTTACATGCACAATAGAGCATCCCTGATCTTTCAGTAGTGACTCATATGTGCTAGCTGTCGATTTTATTTCATCACCTGACAGTACGGGATCGATGATGAAAGTAACTTCATAATGATTCATATTTTATTTGAAGTAAATGATTAAAAAATAAATGATTAAATGCGAAATTTTCATTTCGGGCTGCAAAGGTAAGATAATACTTTGATTTAGAAAACAATATCTCAAAATATTTTTTGAACCCGCATTCAGGTTTATAGGCAAAAAAGAAATATGTAGCTAACTTTGTGACGTAAGATGTAAGCCTCTGCATAAAATGGTGAGTTTTTATCTGAATGCTGGTTAAATAGGGCTTGCTGCCTATGAGTTAAACGAATGATAATCAAAATTATATATCAATATGTTGACAATTGAGTGCAAGGGTTTTTAACCATTTCCGTTAAAACTCTTTCACTTACATTTTTTAATCATCGCCTCATGCCGGCTAGGCAAATACTTTTTGCATTGCCAAAAAAGTATTCAACCAGCTTGCTCCGAAGCGGGCAAGAAACGCTAGTTCAAAAAAAGGCAATTGCGGAGCACCGTTCACTCTCACTGCAAAATGCTTTTTCTATTGCCATTTTCATACAATTTCTTAGTTTTTGTGCTTGTTTGGCAATAGACGCACTTTTGCTGCTTCATTCACTATTGCTGGTTTTTGAACGGAAGGTCTTCGAAAAGTATCTATCCAAAATGAATGGCTGACTTTTTCAGCAGACCCTAAATAGAAAGGGATATGTTCTTGAACGTTATAGGTTTATCTTTTTTATGATGCTGTGGACACAATCATTATGGATGTGGCTTACATAAATATTGTTTAAAGGCCTATTACTATGATTAAGTGGCTTGTGAAACTTGATACCCTATGTATGCGAGATATAAAATGACAAAAATACCACCTTCTACTCTGGTTACCTTATATTTACCCATAAGATAAGAAGAAGCTAACAAAATTAAACTTGCAAGAATACAGACTATTAAATCTATGTTGGTAATATTTCCTTTAGGAAGTGGAGCTACTATAGAACTTACGCCTAAAACAAAAAATATATTAAATATATTACTACCCACAATATTGCCTACTGCAATATCTGAGTTTTTCTTCATAGCAGCCACTACACTTGTTGCTAATTCTGGCAAGGAAGTTCCGATAGCCACTATGGTAAGCCCTATCACTGCTTGACTCATGCCCATATCTGTGGCTAAAGAGACAGCACTATCTACAAACCACTTTCCTCCTAAAATTAGCAAGGCAAGGCCTCCTAATATATAGAGTACACATTGTAGTTTACTAAGATTTTTTATTTCTAAATCTTCTTCTTCTCCACTAGATCTTGCTAATTCAACTAAATAGTACATAAAAATAGCGAAGAAAGAAAGCAAAATGAAACCATCAGCCATGGATACTACATTTTGTGATTCATTGGCAAGCCATACATCATTGACCATGACAAACAACCCCAAAGCCGCTAATAAACTCAGTGGGATTTCTTTCATTACGGTATTGCGCAATACTGTAAGTGGGAAAATTACGGCTGTGACACCCAGAATCAGGAAGATATTGGCAATATTACTTCCCACAACATTACCTAATGCTATCTCAGCATTGCCAGTATATGCAGAATAGCTACTTATGGCTAACTCCGGTGATGATGTACCAAAAGCGACAATAGTAAGGCCTATAACTATATTGGGGATATTGTATTTTTTTGCCAATGCAGACGAGCCATCTACCATGAAATTGGCTCCATATACTACCATTCCCAATCCCACTAACAAAAAAACTATGCTCATAATATTATTTATTTAGTATCTTTTTAATCGCTTCGGTCCATAGTATAACCAAAATCCAGTAATACAAAAAGTCATTAAAGATAAGGACATCAAAGTGGTATAGAAAAGTTTAAAAGATCCCGATTTTATATTCAGTGTCGTATCCACAATACTTCCATCATGAAAGTGTTCGATCAAATCAGAATATCTTTTTTCTACCAAAAGCAAATTTCCATTGGTACAATCTATCTGCAGTCCATCATAAGTATTTTTGAACGAAACTTTGATGATGCCTTTTGAAGGTCTAACGTCTATTCTGTCAGGTTCAGGATCGCTCAATTTCAGGTTTCCTATAGCATATGTTTGGGCTACTTTAAGCAAACTATCTATACTCAACCAATGGGAAGGGTTATCACTAATTCCTTTAACAGTCTCAGCAAGAATGATTCCACCAGAATTTTTTTTCCAACCTAACAAAATTCCAGTAAAACTTAAGACTAAAATAAAAAAAATGAGACTAATTCCCATTATTTTATGTACCTTCCTAACCAATCTTAAAATTCTGACTTGTCCTTGTCTTGGATCCAACATCAATATTTTGTAGTGCAAAAGTAATACTTTCAATAAATTATTAAAGCATATTTTTATTTTATCACGTTAAAGTTCTAAAATAAGTTTCTAAGTTCGAATTCTTTTTTGAGAATTTCTGTTCCTCTTTTAATTTTTAATTTCATTTTTTTATTAGCTTTAGCAGAAAGCATTTTATTGATTTTTCTTAATGTGAACCACTTATAAGACCATCGTCCTATCCCTATGATCTCGTCACCTTCTCTGATATCCGCAACAGCGGCGGGTGAGTTTTCGGCAACATATTTTACATAATATTGCCTGAGTGATGGACCGAAAGAAAAAATAGTCAACCCACTTCGGTCGTACTCAAAAGCTTTATTATAATTTTTAGTAGCCTTAAGATATAATTTTTTGTGGTGGAAATCTAAAATGATGTCGAATCTATCTAACAATAAATTACCCAATAACCCATGTTTAATTAATTTTTCTTCTGAAACAATCACATTGTCTAATGACTGAAAACTACAGATCATATTGTGAAATTGGAAATCACCAATTTTCAAACTTTGTATCTTTCCAATGTAGCCTTCAATGTTACCACCAAGTCCTTTGCCTAGGCTACCTTTGATAAACATTCCTTTGTGCACTAAACCACTATCTACATTGTTGTGGAAGATTGCGGAAATACCAGCACCAGTGTCCAGTAGTAATCTGGTCTGTATGGCTTGTCCGGGATTAACTTCAGTGGTAGTGGTCAAATAAGGTTTTCGACTGATAACATCTAAATCAAAATTTTGAAAATTTTTATACCGAGATGGCTCAAAAGATTTGGGTTCAATGACGGTTATAATTTCTTTTCTATAATCTATTTTGATAATTTTATCTCTAAAAAACTCAGCTCCCAATATACCATCTATAGAACTCCCTATATACTCTTCTAAAAATAAATAATCTTCTTCTAAGACTATAATGTTCTGCCTAGCAAGAGGTTGATTAGTGACTTGAATAAAAGTTGCATTACTGACTAGTGCGTATACTTCTTGACTCATATCAGATCCAATTAGCTTGATACGTTTTTGGTAAGGGAGTCGCATGAGTTCTGCAATTTCTTTCTTAAGCAAAATAGTATTTTCAGCTCCTGTGTCCAAAATAAACTTCAAAGGTAAAAACTTTTGAAAAATGACGTCCAATACAATAAACCCGTTGATATATTGAAAGGGAATTTCCGTATGTCCATATTTTGTTTTTTGTACTTCCTTGATGAGTTGAGCATGAGCAGGCTTAAAGTACAGCAAAATGGAGGCCAAGGCCAAACTTATTTTAAAGCATTGGACGGTAAATATGGAATTAAAATGATGTTCTTGGTATCTAATCATTTCTTCACTCAGATAATAAAAACCTTATTGCTATAAATTTATAGCCAAAGATTAACAAAGATACAATTACTTTAATAATTTTATGCAATTATTATGGATTATACCCAACATAAGATGATATGTAGGAATCCAAAATCATCATTATAGTTTAAGAACTTATAGTGATTTAACTTTTTTAACATTACATTTTTGATCATTTTAATTGTGAATTCACCATATGGCAGAACTTAGAAAGGTATTGAATACAAGAGGATTGACGTTGATTGCAATTGGTGCGTGCATAGGATCAGGAATCTTTGTGACTCCTGCTTCTACCATGCAGTATATACCACATCATGGTTATGCGCTACTCGCTTGGTTGTTAGGTGGGCTTGTTGCTTATCTCGGAGCTATGACTTTTTCAGAGTTGGGCTCTACATTTCCCAAAGAAGGTGGTGTGTATGTTTATTTAAAAAACGCATATGGTGATTTAGCAGGATTTTTATATGGATGGATCATTTTATTGGTTGTCAATACCGGTGCGTTAGCGGCTCTAGGGTATGCTTTAGCTGATTTTCTAAATTTTTTTTTCACGGTTTCAAAAGATGTAAAATCATTTATTGCTATAGGTGTAATCTGGTTTTTGACACTGATTAATGTTTTTGGAGTGAATATAAGTCAGTATTTTGCATCTTTATTTACAGGTCTTAAACTCTTGGCAATAGTCTTTATTATAGGAGTGGGATGGTATCACCTACCTTATGCACCGCATGATTTGCATTTTGATCTGACATCACAGATACCTCCAAATTTATGGAGTGGTATGCTACTAGCTTTTGTAGGTGTTTTCTGGTCTATGGGTGGCTGGCATCACGCTACATATCTCTCCGGCGAAACATTAGAACCCGAAAAAACTGTTCCAAAATCCATGCTTTATGGTACTTCAGTAGTGACAGTTGTTTATTTGCTAGTCATATTGTCTTATATGAGCTTATTGCCTATGCAAATAATGGCAAGTAGTGAGCGGGTAGCAGGAGATGCTTTAGCTTCTGTCTTTACGTTCGGAGGTCAACTGGTGACTCTGATCATTTGTATCTCTATATTCGGTACCATAGGCATATACACGATGTCAGCTCCACGTATTTATTATGCTATGGCCAAAGACCGTGTCTTTTTTAGTTTTTTGTCAGATGTTTCAAAGAGATATGGTACCCCTTACAAAGCTATGTTGTTTCAGGCTACTTGGGCTACAGTATTGATTTTGGCTTGGGGCTCATTTAACAAGATGATTACTTTTGTCACCTTTATGGATATTGTATTTATGGTATTAGCAACAGCGACCATTTTTGTTTTCAGAAAACGACAGGTACCCAATGCAGGATACAAACTTAAATATTATCCCATCATTCCACTGTTGTATCTGATTGTTACTATCGCATTTGTGATCAATACCTTAGCACAGCTCAGTGCTGAGTCGTGGGTAGGGATATTGATCTTGATTTTAGGTATTCCTGTATATTATTATTTTAAATCAAAACAACGATTAAGTGATTGAAATATACATTTATATATTTTATAATCAATTATTTACGTAGTTTAATTATTTTTATATAATATGGGTTTATTACTGAAATATATTTTTTAAGTGCTTAATAAGGTAACAAAAAAATATTTTTTTGTGAAAATTGTGTTTTAAATTACTGAAAGTCTTATCTTTGCGGCTCTTTAGAATAAACGTATATTAATTTCACGATGACAACGATAGAAGTTCAAGGCACAAAAAGAAGCGAATTTGGAAAAAAAGGAGCTAAACAAGATAGAAATAACGGTAATGTACCTGCTGTAATGTATGGTGGTGATGAGGTAATTCACTTTAATGTAACACCTGCAAGTGTTAAAAATTTGATTTATACACCTGACTTTAAAATTGCTGATTTAGATATTGACGGTAGTCATTACAGAGCAATTATAAAATCTATTCAGTTTCATCCAGTGACTGAACAACTGTTGCACATTGATTTTCTTAGATTGATAGCTAAGACTCCTATAAAAGTAGAAGTTCCTTTAAGATTTAAAGGTGTTTCTCCAGGCGTAAAATTGGGTGGAAAATTGATCCAACAAGTTAGAAAAATTAAAGTCAAGACTACTCCTGAATATTTAGTAGACGAATTGAAAGCTGATATTTCAAAATTAGACTTAGGTCAATCTTTGAGAGTAAAGGAGATTATCGTTCCTACGGGAATAGAAATATTAAACAGTCCTGCTATTCCAGTTGCTTTGATAGAAATACCAAGAGCATTGAAAGCAGCGGCAGCATTGGCGGCAAAAGAAGTAAAAGGAGCTGCAAAGAAGAAAAAATAATATATCTGCCAAATAATACAAACAAAAGCCTTACTTATTCAAGTAGGGCTTTTTTTATAATTGCCAGTTAGGAAAATCAGTATGAAACTCGAATTTCTTTTCTGTGTGGTTCATGCTTGCTACATAGGTTGATCTTCCATTGCTCACTATTAAGTATGGAGCGTCTATAGCTTGCTGATAAGCTGATATCTGATCAAAAACTTGCTGTGCTATAGTTACACCATGAGCCTTGCATTCCACTAAGATATGAGCTTTTAAACTTTTACTTAAGACTACGATATCAAAGCGACGCTTCATCCCATGCAAATTAAATAATTTTTCAACCTGAATGAGGTTACGCGGAATTTTTTGATCGTAAATAAGCCAAGCGATGATAAGTTGTCTTGTAAATTCTTCTGGTTGAAAGATGTAAAATCTTTTTCTGATAGGGTCGAAAATGTACTTTTTCTCCTCTGATATTTTGACTCGAAGATGTTCTTTCCATTGGAGCAAATCCAAAGGTATTTCTTGATTAGATAAACTCAAAAATTAATTGTTTTTTTTCAGATTTGTTTTCATTGACTTGAGCATCTTGAATGGTTTGAATTACATGGCTCAAAGGATTATTATTCAAAAATATCTTTTGACTGCTTACATTGAGCATTTCACACCCATAATGCTCCAGCTGATCTATAATATTTAATTGCTCCAAGATACTATCTATATGATCAGGGTGCATTAAGTGATCTTCAGTTAATACAAAAATCCTATTTTCAGCTTCCAAAAGTGCCCCAATAAGCATTTTTAGTGGGTCATCATTTGTATAAATTTTCTTTATTCCTAATGGATGGAGCGCAGCTGTAATTTGGGTATTCATTAAGGCAGAAGTATAGGTAAGCAAACATGTATTTTTCATTAAGTAAACCGTGGGCAAGCTTTGGGTAGACATTAATAAATGCGATATGGTTCTTACCACGCCAAGTCTCTCTGATGTAGCCAATAAATAGTGAGGTTTGTGGGTTTCATCTTTTAATATCAACCTATAGTCTGGGATAACTTGGTAATCATTTTCATTCCAAAAATAGGTAATACTGTCAAATAATTGCATGATTTCAGTATTTACATCTTGTTTGTTAAAAACGACTAAGTGTAAATCTTCTACTTTTTTCATATCCGCAAGATCATCTCCGTCTGTTATGATGATCGGATAGCATTTCGATAGGAATGACATTTTTTGAGTAAAAATGTATCTCCAGTTCAACTGCTCCTTTTGGTTTTTGTCATTTATAAACTTGTGAAGCCAAGGGTCATTATTTTTTATTGTTTTTAGAATATCAGTTTTGGTTGCTTGTTTGTCTATTACTGTATTGTAGATCGATTCAGCGATATATTGATTGTATGTGGAGATGTACTGATATTTATCTTCTGATGACCAAGCTAAAAAATGTAAATGTTCTGCAGTGATCTGATGATATAAATACCAAGCTTTAATAGTTTCTGGCCATTCACTACTATTGAAACGTGTCAGAACTGTGATGATTTGTTTTTCTTCATCTTGGAGATGGTCTAGAAAATCGCACCATTGAAAATATTGTATATTATGCTCGATTTCAGATAAAATACGATCAAATCTACTCACCAGCTCCACTATAAAATCGACTTGTTTTGAAAAACTAAGCGTATTGATCTCGAGTGGTTTAGCTAATATTTTTTGAGCATTAATTTGCTCAACTAAGGCAGACAATTCAGTTTCAAGGACAGTAAGAATAGGATGGTCGTTATTGAATCTATTGGCAGACTTGATTATTTCAGGTGATGTGGCCTTGAGGTTATACTTAAGTTCTGATAACTGTGCTTTTTGCTTTTCGCAGTATGACACAATATCTGTTTCAAGACTTGGAATGGATAGAGGAGATGGAGTTAAGCTCTGAAGCTTATTTTCAATTGATTTGCATTTATCAATAATTGACTTTATAAAGCCTTCCTGCTTTGATTGTTTGTTTTGAAAAATGGTGGATAAAAAGTTGGCATTACTTTTCTTTGGTTGGGCCTTCCATTGTCCATACTCGAAATCAATGAAGTCAACTTGATATTCTAAATCTTGGATGAGCCTTAGCTTGTCGGTTAAAAATTCTTCTTCAATATTTTTGGATGCATGGAGAAATCTATCTCTTAAAATAGTAGCAGCTTCTTTCCATGTAAAAATTTCATAAGTGATATCATTGAGATCATCTAGTCCAAGCTTAGAAAGATTCAATTCATTTTTCAGCACTCCATACTCTAATGACTCAAATGTGGGTGCATAATAATTCATACCTTCATAAACAACATCCAAAATGTTTTGAAACGTTGCGTCATTTTTAGGACACAAAGCACTATTCAGGTATCTTGCCATCAGCTTGGCTTTGGGATCAGCTTCTAGTTGGGCATACTCATCTACGTAATTACGCCAGGTTTTCCCATCTTTTTTGTCACTATATTTCTTTCTAAAAGCCAGACTAGTGGATGATTTTATTCTTTCATATTCAAAGTGAGATTGTTTATTTACGTCTATGTTCTTTTTTTCATCAATAGTATTTTTTTTAATTTGCTCAATTTCAGAGTGACTTACATTTTCATAAATTTTACAGGATAGTAATACGTCACTCATACCTGAAGATTCTAGAAAGTCAGATAATGAAATCCTGGTCTTTTCATCTGGTATGATAAATAAGATATTTTTATCTTTTTGTATGCTATCTATGGCCATTAAACCCATAGTTTTAGTCGCATTTTTGGGACAGGTATAAGTCACAGTTTTCAAAGTCTGTGTGCTTTGGATGACTTTTTTTTGCTCAGAAGATGGTATATGTGCGCTATTTTTCAATATCTATACATTAAAAAAACAAAGATATAGAAATTTTGAATATATGTAGTTATGTCTAATATTATTTAATGTAAATTTTGAGATATTCTCCTTAAATCATGGTGAAAAGACCATTTTGAGTGGTAATAGTTTAAGTTCGATACCAAGTTATTCAACTAGATTATCAAGCAGGTTACAAAATGAGTTAGTTTTATGATTTAAGATTATGCAGACCAAACTTCCTATAGATAGGGTCTGCTTGGTGTAATTCAAGATATTGATTATCAATACAATATGCTTGTATTTGTTGATTTCGATGCACAGGAATTTGCACAATACTCTTAAATCATTTGCACTTCATTTAAACATTTGCCCTATGCGGGCAGCATTTACTTTTTTTCTTTTTGCTTACCCTTATTACTTT
>CAMBRK010000023.1 GCA_945870185.1 Aureispira sp. CCB-QB1
GTTATTATTGTTTAATCACGCCATGTCGTGACTTCGCTTGTTTGTTATGTTGTGATTTCGGCTCCTTCGCCGCGGCGAATACACTTCGACGATGCTCAGTTTGACACACACAATAACCAAGATTTGCTTTAAAGTTGTGCGATTTGCTAAGTTGTTGCGCATCCCTTTTCTCCACCTTCTCAACAATCTCCACCTTCTCAACAATCTAAACCTTAACCTTCGTCATTTCCTTCAGCTTTTCGATGGTATATTGTATTTCTTCCATGGTATTCATATCAGAGAAGGAAAATCTTATCGTTTTGCGATCCGGAGGATGACCTATGGCTTGTATCACATGAGAGTCTTCTTCGATACCGGCACTACACGCACTTCCTGATGAGGCTGATATGCCTGCTATATCGAGATTCATGACCAAAAGATCTACTTTGGGGCCTGGCGGAAAGGAAACACTCAGTACGTGATGCAAAAACATATCATCCTGTCGGCCATTGTATTTGATATCATCAAAAAAACGATCTAATCCATCTTTGAATTCACTTCTGAGCGTCGAAACTTTTTCGCGCCATGCCATCATGTTTTCATTTGCGATCTCAAGAGCTACTGCCAATCCGGCAATACCTATTAAATTTTCTGTACCTGCGCGCATATTTCTTTCCTGGGCACCACCATGTATGAAAGGTGACAACATATTTTCATTACTGATAAAGACAAAACCTACGCCTTTGGGGCCATGAAATTTGTGGGCCGATCCTGCTAAAAAATGTATTTTGGATTGTTGCACATCTATGGGATATTTACCCATGGTCTGTACCGTGTCACAATGAAAACGTGCACCATATTGATGACATAACTGGCCAATACGGTTGACGTCTGCCATCGTACCTATTTCGTTATTGCCATGCATTATCGATACCAACGTTTTTTTGTTGGAATCTTTTAATAAAGACTCCAACTGTGTGTAATCCAAGGTGCCTTCGTGATCTACAGACAACATGGCGGTATCACAACCATGAAGATGATCCAACGTATGTAGGATACAGTGATGTTCGGTAGGCGATGAAATGATACGCTGTACACCTAAGTCTTCCACAGATTTGATTAGTATCATATTGTGAGCCTCGGTGGCACTTGAAGTAAAAAAAACTTCACCTATAGATGCGTTGATGATTTTGGCTACTGTCTTTCTGGATTGTTCGATGATGCTTTTAGCTTTTCTTCCGTGTTGATGTATAGAAGAAGGATTACCATAAATATCTCGCATGATTTCTGTCATTTTGTGGATGACTTCTTCATGCATTGGTGTGGTAGAAGCATTGTCTAAATAAACGCGCATGACTTTAATAATTACCGAAATACCGTCTCAAAAACCATTCTAAGCTTAAAAGTCCTAATATGAGAAAAAATAACCATTTCAAATGGATGATCGCCTTAGTACTACTGGTCTGGTAGAGCACGGGCTTGATATTTTCGTTTTGGAGCAAGATGTCTTTAAGTGTTGAAATATCTTTGGGATAAATCATTTTACCATTATACTGCGAACTCAAACTTTTTAATAGCCCATGTCTTGCGGTTAGGTCGTATTGTTCCAATTGGACCGCTTCGATATTGAACTTTCCAACAGCAGTCAAGGCTTTATTGTTGGAAGTAGTCGTAGCCGTATAACTATAGGAACCTTGAGCAAATAGATCAGCATTGAGCGTATAATAATTTTGAGTTTTAGAGAAAGTGAAATTATACTCTTTGCCTGATTCATCTTTAATGACTAGTTTGACTTCGGGCTCATTGATCATTTCATAACTATCATTGTATAGCTGTGCATCAAAATATACTTGCTCGTTGTCTTTATACAAGTTTTTTGATGTGTTGGCCCTGAATTTTCTTTTATCAGTCTTTACAGAAGTAAGCAAAATGGTTTTTCCGACGAGTTCACTGACTAAATTATAGTTTTTGTGTTGAAGAAAATCAAAAAGTCTCCATTTCCAGATACCTTCTCCACAGAATACAGTGGTTTTGATACCGTTTTTCTCATCGAAAGCGATCAGTGGATAGTTGGTTTTAACTTTTTTGATGTTTTGAAATAAATAGACATTCCCTGTGCCAGCAGTCTTGTATTCTCCAAAAGGAGTGGTCAACGGTGGAAAGGTTTTGAGTTTAGTCTTTAAATCATCACTTGTCGTAAAAAGGCTGAATCCACCATTAAACTCTGCCTGAATTTCTTCTTTATTCTTACTGTTTCCCACAATCTTGATCACATCTTGAGCATTATTAAACTTAGGGAGCGATGTTTGAAGTCCCACAACGAATATTTTAGGAATATTATTCTTAGTAATCTGACTGAGGATACCTGATATATCTGCTGTCTCTGAAGGGAGATTATGGAGTATGATTAAGTTATAATTGGCAATATTTTCTTTAAAGTCATTGACGTAAGAAATTTGAGCATCATAATTTTTATTCTCTGTAATAATGTTTTTTAGTGCTCCTAAATCCGGATGTGGTGCATTGGCGAGCAATAATATTTTTTGTCTTGCATCCAAAATTTCAACAAAAAACTCTTTGACATTATTTTTGGAATTGAACTCACCGCTCACGGGACTTAACGAGACTCTATATCTGATGACTCCACTTTGATTGGCTTCTATGATTAAATTTTTAGTAGTAAAGAAGTTGTTACTATTTACATTGATAGTCTCTTCACTGATTCTTTTGGTTACTCCTCCACTGATCATTTCCAGCACTAGTTTGGACGTAGCACCAGCACAATTGTTGGATGAGATATCCACTTGTACGGGAAATTTGTCGCCTAGGTAAGCGATTTTATTGTAAAGAACATTCTGAAATAATAAATCCTTGCGTTGTACTGTATCTCCCAAAGCGATGGTGTACAATGGGGCATTAATACCATGATTGGAATATAAGGGATTACTACCTTCATTGTAAATACCATCAGTTCCTAAGATGACAGCACCCAAGTTTTGGTCACTTAAATTCTCAGAAATATACTTAAATACATGATTAAGATTACTGCTTTTATCTGTTAAGCTATCCTTGTAGGCGGTATGTACCTCACTACCAAAAGATATTTTTTTAACTTCAAATTTTCCAGCTAGGTCTTCTGATAATTCCTGTATTTTTTGGTTATAAAGGTCTTGATTTTGTTTAGATTCGCCAGTTGCAATAGATTCTGACCTATCTGAAGCAATGACCACTAGTGGTGTTTTGATATCTTCTTTTGTCGTCTTGACAAATGGAGACAATAACAATAATGAAATCATAAATACACTCAATGCACGTAATGCGGCAAGAGAGCGTTTGAACCAAACACTATATTCAGCAAATCTTATATCTCTAAAATACATCAAAAATGCATACCCGATACCTAAAGCTAAGCAAAAAATCAAATACCACCAAGGATATGAAAAACTAAATGTACTAATCACGTGTTCTTATTAAATTATCGTGCAAAGATTAAAAAAAGGTCCGTATTTCTACAAATATTCTCAAACAATACACATTTAAATTTATTATCCTAAATGCACAAAAACTACTTAGGTTTAAAATATGTTATTCGATTGTAATGTTTTCGCCAATTTAAACGTTTTAAAATAAAAAAAGATTTGATGAAGATACTTTTAAGTTTGATTTTAGCTTTGACTATGTCGTTATCATTGAGTGCTTCTTACCTTTTAGTACCCATGGAATATGAAAAACAAGCAAATCATCTGAAGGCCTACGGAATAACCTATTGGGTGATCAATCAAGGTATAGAAGCTTATTGGCTTTTAAATTATAAAGGTGGTAGTTTTGCTTTTCCCCACACCAAAGGCTTAGAAAGCGAACTTAAAGTTAGAGGAGTAAGTTACAATGTTATTTCAAATGCTCAATGGATAAGCATCAGAACAGATATTGCAAATCCCGAGCTCAACCAAGAAGTAATTAAGTTAGAAAAGGCACCCAAAATTGCAGTATACACTCCTGACTTTAATCCTAAAGGCAATAGAATCCAGCCTTGGGACGATGCAGTGACTCTGGTATTGACCTATGCGGAAATTCCATTTGAAAAAGTGTATGATCGGGAAGTGTTAGAAGGTAAATTGGCCCAATATGATTGGTTGCATTTGCATCATGAAGATTTTACAGGCCAATATGGTAAGTTTTATGCTAGTCAAGGTGGTACGCCATGGTATAAGCTCAATCAACAAAAGACGGAAGAACTGTCAAAAAGTTTGGGATTTAGTAAAGTTTCACAACTAAAATTGGCTGTAGCTAAAAAAATAAAAGAATATGTCAACGCGGGTGGATTTATGTTTGCCATGTGCTCTGCAACAGATACTTATGATATTGCTTTGGCCGCTGAAGGTTTGGATATTTGTGCAGAAATGTACGATGGCGATGGATATGATCCAAATGCACAAAGTAAGCTAGACTTCAATAAGACTTTTGCATTCAAGGATTTTTCTATCATTCTGAATCCTGTCACATATGAACACTCGGATATAGATAACAAGAACCGAAGTGTGACTCCAGAAGTGGACTACTTTAACCTTTTTGAATTTTCGGCAAAATGGGATCCAATACCTACTATGCTATGCCAAAACCACACAACTACGGTAAAAGGATTTATGGGGCAATCTACCTCCTTTAAAAAATCTCTTTTAAAATCTGACGTGCTTGTTTTGGGGGATACTAAAGCGGCTTCTGAAGTGAGATATATTCATGGTACTCATGGATATGGAACATGGACCTATTATGGTGGACACGACCCGGAAGATTATCAGCATTTTGTAAATGATCCAGAAACAGACTTAAACTTACACCCTAATAGTCCTGGATATAGGCTGATACTTAATAATATTTTATTTCCAGCAGCACAAAAGAAGAAAAGGAAAACATAATCTATACATCTTCTTTTCAAGAACAAAAAATAGAAAACAAAAGATAACGTTTTTTGTTAATACCATTAATTTTGAATTCAATCGTTTAATATAAAATCAACTTTAAATATGTATCCTGCAGAATTAACCATTCCTATTGCAAAGGATTTAACAGATTTCGGATTTGTTGGCATGGAAAATCCCAACGCTGTTAATGAAGTTTTAGATAAAAAAGAAGGTACCACCTTATTGGTAGTCAACTCAGTATGTGGATGTGCTGCTGCAAATGCTAGGCCAGGTGCTAAAATGGCTGTAGCTCATGGTAAAAAACCTGATCATCTAGTCACAGTCTTCGCTGGCGTTGATAAAGAGGCAGTGGATAGAGCTAGAGAGTTTTTACTTCCTTATCCTCCATCATCGCCATGTATCGCACTATTCAAAGATGGCAAATTAGTACACATGCTGGAAAGAAGACACATAGAAGGTAACTCCGCACAAACTATAGCGCACAATCTTATACAAGCATTTGACGTTTACTGTTAAAATATTATTTACCAATTAAAAAGGGGATCAAGCCATTAGCTTTGATCCCCTTTTTTGTTTTACACCGAAAGCTTGATTTTATTTTTTGACTTTAATGGAGCAACCGATTGCTTTTGTGGTAGAAGGGTTTGGATCTTTTCCATTTTCCAATGCTGATATCGCGTTTTCTAAGTAAAATTCAGTTGCAGCATTGGCATCTTCTGCATTATTGTCTATAGCTCCTATATATTTTACTATCTTATCTTGATTGAGTAAAAAAACATGCGGAGTTTTTGTAGCCCCAAATTTTGGATAGATTTGCTGACCTTCATCAAATAAATACGGGAAAGTGAATGATTTTTCTTTAGTCCGAACGATCATCTTGTCATAGCTATCATCAGGCTTTACGGCAGGATCATTAGGGTTGATAGCGATCAACTGATAACCTTTGGAGGTATATTTTTTGGACAAATCATTGAGCCTGTCTTCATACATGACAGCATAAGGACAGTGGTTACAGGTAAATACAATAATATAACCTTTGGCTTTAGGAAAACTATTCATGCTGATCATTTTCCCATCTGTGGCTTTAAGGGAAAAATCAGCAGCTTTATCGCCTATTTGATATCCAGAAACAGCAGGGTTGTTACCCAAAACATTGAATAAAATGGTAAATAATAAAAACATTTGTTTGAAATTTTATGATTTAATAAATGAATAGATCCATGTGCTGAGCTCATCTGCGGAGTCAAATTCTTGTTCGACAAATGCTCTTTGCTGCCCGCGGAGTAGTAGGGTAGCAGGGATAGAACCTGACCATTCCGGACTAACTTTGTTGAGCCATTGGTTATAATTTTTATCAGCCATAAAAACGACTTGTGAGGTTAGTTTTCTTTTTTCAATAAAAGGTATCAAATGTGAATCGATTTGTTTGGCAAAGTCCAGGCTTACCAAAATCACTTTTACCGCTTTATTTTTACTTTCTAAATTCAATTGTTCAAAATAAGGTAATTCTTGGACACAGGGTTTGCACCAAGTAGCCCAAAAGTTAATCACGTAAGTAGTATCTGACTCTAAATCCAAAGAAGGCTCCAATACATCGTAACTCTCTAGTACTTTAACTTGATGCTGACTATGAATGGTTGTCAAGTGAAAAGACAGCATTATTGGGAGTAATATAATTGTTTTTAAAGCGCTCAATTTAAGTTTTCGATTTATTAAATAAATAAAAAGTTCTACATAGCTGAATTGAACATATTTTATTCACAAATGTTTGAAAATGCGAATTTCATTCTTAATTCTTTTATACTTAGTGGTTACCTGTAAGGATATTTTTATTTTCTGATAGTCTTTAACTGAGTATAAAGGTTTTTTGTTTAATTTCGCACCTTCAAATGATGATCAATAAAAAATAGTTTAAATAATGGGTAGAATATTGACTTTAAGAGATGCATTGGGTGAAGCCATGTCTGAAGAAATGAGAAGAGACGAAAATGTCTTTTTAATGGGAGAAGAAGTGGCCGAATACAATGGAGCGTATAAGGTTAGCAAAGGAATGTTGGACGAATTTGGACCAAGAAGAGTTATCGATACACCTATCGCAGAGTTAGGATTCACAGGTATAGGTGTGGGTGCTGCTATGAACGGGCTACGACCTATTATAGAATTTATGACATGGAATTTTGCAGTTTTAGCTTTTGACCAAATAGTCAACAATGCGGCAAAAACATTGTCTCAATCAGCAGGACAATTTATGTGTCCTATAGTTTTCAGAGGACCATCAGGTTCTGCCGGGCAGCTAGCACAACAGCATTCTCAGACCTTTGAAAGCTGGATGGCCAATATTCCTGGAATCAAAGTGATTTCGTGTATTGATCCAGCTGATGCTAAGGGATTGCTCAAAGCTGCTATCAGAGATAATGACCCTGTGTGTGTGATGGAGTCAGAAATGTTTTATGGATTGAAAGGCGAAGTTCCTGATGGAGACTATGTTGTACCTATCGGAAAGGCAGCGATCAGAAGGGCAGGTACTGATGTGACCATCGTATCGTACAATAAGATGATAGAAGTAGCTAAAGAAGCTGCCATCGAACTCGAAAAACAAGGGATATCGGCAGAAGTCATCGACCTCAGAACGATCAGACCATTAGATCATAATACTTTAGTAGAATCTGTAAAGAAAACCAATAGAATGGTAGTGGTTGACGAAGCTTGGCCTTTCTCAGGTGTCAGTGCAGAGATCGCTTACGAAATACAAAAATATGCTTTTGATTATCTGGATGCTCCGGTGATCAGAGTCAACTCAGCGGATACTTCGCTCCCATACGCACCTACGTTTTTGGATGAGTATCTTCCAACACCAGCCAAAGTGATCAAGGCGGTGAAAGAAGTCATGTATGTGACTAGATAATACGAATTGATTTTACTCGAAAGGCCACAGGATAACTTTTATTTTGTGGCTTTTTGTTTTTGAGGGATTATCCTTCTATTTGTGGTGAGCTGTGCTGTTGACCTTTTTTGCAAAACAAATACATAAATAAATTTCACATCGATTCTACAAATCCATTGGTTTTCTTATTACCTTTGCCTTGTTATGTTGATAAAAATAGAAATACAGAATTACGCCATTATAGAAAAGCTGGAAATCGCCTTTCCGGAAGGACTTACTATAATCACGGGCGAAACGGGTGCCGGAAAATCTATCCTTTTGGGTGCCTTGGGTCTCATTATGGGCAATAGAGCGGATACCAAAGTATTGTTTGATGCGGACAAAAAATGTTTTGTAGAAGCGACTTTTGATATTTCACACTACGGTCTTAAAACCTATTTTGACGAAGAGGGCTTGGATTATCATCATGAAATGATCATCAGAAGGGAAATTGCTCCCGGTGGTAAAAGTAGAGCCTTTGTGAATGATAGTCCCGTGACCTTGGACGTGGTACAAACCATAACAGAGCAATTAATAGATATTCACCAGCAATTTGATACGCTCGATATCCAGAAGCCGGCCTTCCAATTACAAATGATCGATGCTTTGGCAGGCAACAAGACGCTTTTGGAAGACTACGCTGTAAAGTACAAGGCATATCGCCACACCTTTAAAAATCTTGACCAGCTTCGCGAAAAGAATAGAAATGCTCATCAGGAAATCGAATTTTTGACCTTTCAAATGAGTGAATTTCAGGCAGTCCAGCTAAAAGCAGGAGAATACGATGATCTGGAAGCTACCTTACATAAATTGACCTCGGCAGAAGACATCAAAAAAAATCATACCTTGCTGGGTGTAGTGTTGGAAGATAGCGAAAATGCGTTGATTTCCCAATTGCAAAATCTGGTCAACCAATACGCTGCTGTCAAAAACCTGGACGCAATGTACGGCGATATTTATGATAGAATGATATCGGTAAAAGAAGAATTGTCAGACATCGCCCGATCAGCATCCCATATCGCAGATGATACAGAATATGATGAAGAAGCCATTCAAAATATCAACAACCGACTGAGTCAAATCAATAGATTGCTCAAAAAGCACAATGTACTGAATACTGAAGCTCTTTTGGAAATCGAAACAGATATCCAAACCAAGTTGGATGGCTTTGGTGATTTGACCCAAGAAATAGAAAAGCTGGAATCCAGCCTGCAACTTCAAGAAACGGAGTTGAGAGCCATTGCAGATACGTTGTCTCAGGCCAGAAAGAAAGTCGTTGCGGGTTTTGAAGGTGATGTCCATGAGCTATTGGTCACCCTGTCTATGAATCATGCCCATATCAAAGTGGAAATCAAACCCTTATCTCAATTGTCTGCTACAGGATTGGATGATGTCAATATCCTTTTTTCACCCAATAAAGGCAGTGACTTTTTACCATTGAAAGATACAGCATCCGGTGGAGAGATGTCTAGGCTTACTTTGTGTGTCAAATCTTTGGTGGCAGGAGCGATCACCTTGCCTACGCTGATATTTGATGAAATCGATGCGGGCGTTTCAGGTGATGTAGCGCAGCGTATGGCCAAAATTCTGGAAAATCTTTCCAAAAAGCATCAGATCATCAGTATCACCCATTCACCACAGATAGCCGCCAAGGCTCAAAGCCATTATTGGGTCTATAAGTCAGAAAATGATCACCGAACGATCACCGCTATGCGCCAACTTAGCCTAGAAGACAGAGTCACCGAAATCGCTAAGATGTTGAGTGGCAATCCGCCAACACAAGCAGCCATAGCCAACGCCAAAGAGCTCATAGGTATTTAGTTTTCATGATTAAAAAAGGAATCCATATTTATAAAGATGCTTTTTCTGGTCTGTCCAAAAGTGTCTGGCTGCTCAGTTTGATTATGTTTATCAATAGAGCTGGGGCTATGGTCTTGACTTTTATGTCTCTGTACATGATCAAAGACTTAGGGTACAGCAAAGGAGAAGCAGGGTGGGTGATGGGTGCCTACGGCTTGGGAAGTATCTTAGGTGCGTATCTCGGAGGACAACTCACAGACCGATTTGGTTTTTATTATGTCCAGTTATGTTCTTTATTGGGAAGTATCTTATTTCTGATCATGCTGATCTTTGTTAAGGATTACTATGGCATACTCTTGACCGTATTTTTATTTTCTACCATTACAGACATGCTGCGTCCAGCCAATAGTGTCGCTATTTCATTGTATTCCAAACCCGAAAACCTGACCAGGTCATTTTCCTTGATGCGATTTGCGGTCAATCTGGGTTTTTCCGTAGGGCCGGCTGTGGGCGGTTTTGTAGCAGAATATATAGGCTACAAATGGGTATTTGGCTTGGATGCAGTGACTTGTTTCTTAGCTGCGGGTGTTTTATTCTTATTTTTGCCGTACGACCCACAGTACAAACCTGAAAAGAAGGAATCCGATGCCCCCAAAGGGTTATCTGCCTACAAAGATATTCCGTATCTCCAGTTTATCATCATGACCTCGATATGGGGGATATTGTTTTTTCAGTTGTTTTCTAGCACACCCGTATTTTGGAGTCAGGAATTTAGTTATACAGAAAGTACCATAGGTCAGCTGTTGGCCTTAAATGGATTGATCATCGTACTGATAGAAATGCCGATCATCCGCTATCTGGAGCATATCACGAGATATATGTACATGGTAACTATAGGCAGCGTGATGCTGGTATTAAGCTTTGGTCTTTTGGTGATCAGTACGGCACATGTATCTTTTGCCATAGGATACATTATTTTTATGTCTTTGGCAGAGCTTTTTGCTATGCCTTTTATGACCAACTATGCTGTGTCGAGAGCATCAGAAGATCGCAGAGGTCAGTACATGGCTTTGTATGCCATGGCGTATGGTGTAGCTCACATTGTAGCTCCACTAGGTAGTCTGCAGTTGGCAGACCTATGGGGATTTAATGTAACGTATTGGATATGTTTGGTGATGAGTGTTGTGGTAGCCTTGGTGTTTTTTTATATGGGGAGGATGCAAGTGGCCAAAAGTAATAGGGCAACACCCTTACAGGAATGAGTTAAAAACAAAATGCACAGTCATGCGCATTAACTTTTCGTCTGAGAATGTCTTCAACCTATCTTTAGTGCCTATCTAATGATCTATGTATGATATTATGAAGCTTTTATCATTAATATGCACATTAGTTACTAATCTTTTTATTATTACTTTTGTTTTTTTATCTTTTTATATAATGATAATAAAGTACCAATTTTGTGTAATAGTAAAAAGTCAACCAAGTAACAATGTAAGAGCTTTGTTAGACATAATTGCGCATGGACGATAATGGCATGCATAAAAAGGCCCAAGAATCAATGATAGCAGCACAACTTAAAAAAATTTTCGATCCTTTTATTTGCCTTCAAATTCAAGTTTGGGAGAATTTCGAAAAATTGGGAATAGTAGAGAACTTTTTAAAAGAATCAATATTGAAAGCATCAAATACAAAAGAAAAATATTTGAACATCATATTAAAAGGAAGTGGTGGCAACTTAATTTGGAGTAAAAATAATTTTGTTTGTATTGACATTGCTTTTGCAAATGAATTTTTATGTGATTATATGTCGTTTACATTGCAGAAACCAACGCCCATTGAAGTGAGGCTCTTTGAAGATGCAACTGTTTTCCGCATTTCACACCAAAATTTTCATCATGTTTTGTTTATAGGAACTTTTGGTGAAAAAGTAGCAAGACTTGTAGCAGAAGCATCCCTAATTGATAAACAACAACATCAAATTGACTTTTTGACAAAAACAGCAAAAGAAAGGTATCTTGAATATTTGGAAAGAAGTGAAGAAATAGAAAGGATGCCCCTGAAATACTTAGCATCTTACATTGGGATTACACCACAAAGTTTGAGCAGAATAAGAGCAGAAAAAATTTAGGAATTACCAAATGATAACTACTAGTTTTGGTTTCACCTTTAACTTTGCGTCTTTTAATCATATAATACATTTCGAATGATACAAAATACTGATAGCGTCAAAGCAATATCTTTATCAAAAATTCTTGTGGTGCTTATTGGCTTTCCAATTATAGCTACGCTAATATCATTATTGCTATTAAATCGTCAGCTAATCACAAATATAGGACTTGATTTCTTCAATACCTTCTGGATAATTATAATTGGTTGGTACTTAATCCAAATATATATCGTTTCAAGAATATTGCATTCAGCAGGTTGGAAATGGGTAGATATTGGGTTTTCGTTTTCTAAGAAGAAAACATTTTTTTTCATTGGTGGCTATTTATTTTTTGCGTTTGGCTTGCTTGCATTTATTGAAATAGCATTGGCAAATTCAATAGTAGATCCGGAAAAAATGAACAATATTTCTTCATTAACGCCTAAGACAACATTAGCAAGGATAATATTTATAATCATGGGTTTAACAGCAGGGTTATCAGAAGAAATTATATATAGAGGATTTGCAATTAGAGCAATGGTAAGTAATAAAATCAATAATTGGTTTGCTGTAATAGCTGCAACTTTCCCATTTATTTTTCAACACGGGTTAAAATCAATAGATCAATTTTGGTGGTTTTTGACCTGGGGAATTGTTTTCGGAATACTTTTTATATGGCTCAAAAACTTAACTTACAATATTATTATACATTGGCTTGTCATATTGACGGCCATGATAGCCATATTGCAAGTAATAAAATAATTTCGTCGTTTTGTATGATCCTTACAATAGCTTGACCAAAACAGTGTGACGATAAAAGACAGCACCAATAGCTAATGTTCTTATAACATAGCGTGTAAGGTTTGTAGTCGCAAGTTTCAGGTTTTTTCTAGCCTGATAAACTACAATCTTCTGTTGGCGCAAGTTTGCAACTCATGCCTAAATCACCATCTGTAAATCATGTCTAATGCTATTTTAACGGGTCAATGAATAAATCAATCAACAATGCCCTCTTTCTCGATAGATAGATGGAAGGAAAATGATGGAATCGATCTTTTACTTAGATATTCTATCATTAGTTTGGAAAAACCGTTTGGGTGTCGTAGGTTTGTTGTTTAGATAAGTAGGTTATACCCAATTAGAAAAAATCACTTTGCAAGAAGAAATCAAAAATTCAAGAATCCAATGTTACCAATGCAAGAGACCGTCAAGCACCTGTATTTGTAAACAAATTAATCCTTTGCAAACTAATACTCATTTTATTATTCTTATGCACCCGATGGAATACAAAAAGGAAAAAAACGGAACGGGACATATGACTCAACTTCAACTTCAAAATTCAGAAATCATAGTTGGTGTCGATTTTACCCACAATCATCGGGTAAATGAAATACTGAATAATGAAAAAAATGGTTCTTTTTTACTTTATCCAGGCAAAGATAATTTCAACTTATCCAAAAGTAAAGGTGCAGAAATAAGTTCATTTATGGGTAATCATCCATACATCTTCCTGCTCGATGGCACATGGTTCTGCGCCCGTAAAATGCTTAAGTTAAGTAAGAACTTGCAAAAACTAAAAAGAGTGAGTTTTGATAATCATATAAAATCAAAATTTATTATCAAACAGCAGCCGGAATCTCTTTGTCTTAGCACGATAGAATCAGTGTATACGGTCTTAAATTTACTTAAGGAAGGTAATATTGAGCAATGCGAGACGAAGGATTTTCTGATTCCTTTTGAAAAAATGATTGAGTATCAACTTGAATATATCCTAAACCCCAATAGTAAAAACTATCGTTCAGCTGGGACAGGAGAGATTACTTCTAAGGACAAATATAAGAAGAGTACAGAAAGAAATATTATTTTTGAACCATGAAAGATGTAACAACTTATCATATCATAAATATGGGGATACTACTGTAACCTAGTACGGAAGATTTAAATTAACTTTACATCGTATAATGATTATTAACACTTTTAGTGCTAAACTTCTAGTTCTTCATCATAGTAAAAAAGAAAAACAATAAAAAGTAAAGCATGTCATTTAATACATTAAAATCATTGATTATCATATTGCTGACCACATTGGTAGTCTCTTGCAAAGGTCAACACCATAGATATGATGTAGCAAACACGCCTTTACAATCGGTAAATGGAACGCAAAATTCCTTTATGCTACAAAAACCAAAAGAGCAGATAAGTGGCGTAATACCTGCTATATTACAAGACAGCAAGGGCAATATTTGGTTTGGAACCCAAAATGGTGTGTTTAAACAAACTGGTGATTCATTAATCCATATAGATAGCATAAAAGATGAATTAGGAAAAGGTGTCACTGTAGAAGACATTGCAGAAGATAAAGATGGAATAATTTGGTTTGCGCATCGCGATGGTATTAGTAGTATTGATGGTACATTAGTGACTAATTATTACGAATCAGATGGCTTGATAAGCAATGATGTGTGGTGTATTGAGACGGATATCAATGGTAATGTTTGGATTGGGACTATAGCAGGGGCTTGCATATTTGATAGACAAAGGTTCACAAAATTCGACCTACCCGAAGGACAAAAAGATACTACACTTGCTATTTCAAGTACAAAAATGGTTCATAATATTTTTGAAGATAGCAAGGGGACAATATGGTTTAGTTCTAATGCAGGTCTATTTTCATATTCAAATAAAAAATTAAAGAATATTTCTGAAGAATTAGGGATACCAACCCATTTTGTAAGCAAAATAGTTGAAGACAAAAAAGGTGAATACTATGTATCGACTTCCATAGGACTTTTTCATCTCAAAGAGCATATCCTTACTAATATTTCAGAAAAGCACTTTGATGAACGTACAGCAACAGGCAGTGTCATGGTGGATCATAAGGGTGATGTTTGGTTTAATTGCGGTCGTAGTATATACAGCTTAAGTGGTGAGAAACTCACTGAATATCGAATAGAAGAAGGAAATTATGGTCCGTTGACTTTTCAAATTTACGAAGACCAACAAAAACAACTTTGGTTTGTAGGTTTTGGTGGTGCCTTCCGATTAGAAAACGGACGATTCATTAATATTACAAAGGATGGGCCGTGGTGAAAATCTGGTTTAACCGTCACATCAAACAAAATCGTAAGGCAAGAATAAGTGGAAGACTGTAACATATTTGAAATTTAGGAAGATTAAAAATTTTCATTGTATGTTTGCATAAAAAAACGTGTAGCTGATGATGAAGATGCCAAAGAGATTTTACAGGTTTTAGTTAAAAATAATATATGGAGGATGTAATCATTATCGGAGCAGGCTTAAGTGGACTGTCAACAGCTTATCAGCTCAAGAAAGCAGGAATTAGTTTTAAGATTATAGAAGCACAAGATCGTTTGGGTGGCCGTATTGAAACCATATACGGTCAAGATGATACACCCATGGAAATGGGTGCCACTTGGTTTAGTAGCGAACATGTAAACCTTTTAGGTTTATTGTCAGAACTCAATATGGGCTATTTTGAACAACATACAGAAGGCATTGCCTTATTTGAAACGATGTCTTTTGAACCGCCACAGCAATATTACGTGCCATCCAACAGTCATTCAGCCCACAGAATTAAGGACGGCACTTACAGTATTATTGAAGCATTAAATCGACATATCGGCAAAGAAAGAATAGTATTAAATTCCAAAATTGTAGAAATTGCAGCAGCGGATAACAAACTTAAAATCACAGATAGTTTGAATAATCATTTTTTCTGTAAATATGTAATTGTTGCCTTACCACCCCAATTGGCGATTTATTCAATTCAATTTTCACCAGAATTACCGCAAACACTCATCCAAGTGATGCAGAAAACACAAACCTGGATGAGTGGTTCCATCAAATTTTCTGTGGAATACAAAAAAGCATTTTGGAAAGAAAAAGGGTTTTCAGGAAGTATCTACAGTCAATCAGGATTAGCTTCCGAAATATATGATCATAGCAATTTTGAAGACACAAAATTTGCACTAAAAGGATTTTTAAACGGTTCAGCTTTACATTATACTTTTGAAGAACGAAAGCAAAAAATTATGGATCAATTGAAACGCTATTTTGGCAATGATGCTACGGAATACATGAGTTATAACGATAAAATATGGAATGATACATACATCCAATCCAACAATGATACTTTTTTGCCTCCACATTTTAATAATGGTCATGCTGTATTTGAAGAAAGTTATATGAATGACAAACTTTTCTTTACGGGAACAGAAACTGCAAAAACATCAAGCGGTTATATGGATGGGGCTATTATGGCTTCAAAGTCAATCGCAGACAAGATTTCAAAAATAATTAGACAATAATTGGCTATTTTGGCATTTTTTTTAAATAGAATATCGACACAATAAGTAGCTGATGTTTTAAGTATGATATAAATGTAATTTTGAACTAACGATTGTCCCATATGATTAAGTTTTAGTTACGCCCTTTCAGGGCTTTATGTTAAGTAGTCTTTTTTACCGAAGGGCTAAACCCTTCGTTTAAATAATACGCCCCTGCCTGCGTTGCTTTATGGCAGGCAGGCTTTCAGGGTTGAAAAGATTATTAAAACTCTGTTTGCAACATGGTAAAGATATTATTAGTATAGCTCATTAGCCCCAACGGGGCGGCATATCTTAAAGGTGGGTGCAGCCCACCTGTGTGATAAGTAAGGGTTATGAAAGCCCTGAAGGGGCGAAATAAAAACCATATCTACAACGTGGTAAAGTATGCAGAGTGTGAATTCGGGTATTTTTTTTTGTAGGGCACTCATTTTTAAGTTTACTTGTAGAACTCACTGTATTTTGATTTTTGAGTATTGATGATTTAAACAGCTATAACAAAATAAAACTGTCTATGCTTTTGATATCCGTTCTCTATATGTCTTGGAAAAAGCGACACGGCTCAAACCAAAAGCGACTATAATCATGATAAATAAAATAGGGAAGCCTCCTAAAGTAGAAAGCATTTTTATACCATCAATCCCTGAATAACTAATCATAATAAAAGCAACAAGCCCAATGATAAGTCCCCACAGTATTTTAACAATGTTAGATCCTTCAGCATTTTCTTGGGTAATATTTTTAGAGCTAATGCTACTCAATGCAGAAGTATTTGAATCTGCTGCGGTTACAAATGAGATAAATACTATAAACAGGAAAAAGATACTTATAACACCATTCCGAGGCAGCTTGTCAAAAATAGCATAAATCACACCTTGAGCTCCTTCGTTTTGTAAGACATCTTGAAGCAAGCCAGGGAACATATTTTGGTCGAAGGTAATGGCTGTGCCACTAAAAATAATCATCCAAAGTCCACTAAATAGAGCAGGGAAGAATAAATTAAACTGAATGAATTGCCGCACGGTGTAACCCCTCGCAATTTGCCCTAGGAATAATGCAGTCACAGGTGTCCAGGCCAACCAATTGGCCCAGTAGAATACGGTCCAACTTTGTTGCCAAGCCGTATCTATATTTGATTTGAAAGCTGTGCTTCGTTCAAAAAACCTTGCAAAATACTCGCCCATACCCTCGAAACCCAAAGAAAAAGATTGGGTAATGGGTCCAAAAATGAGCATAAAAATGGCAATGACAATAAATGACTTAATATTATAATCTGATAAAAGCTGGATGCCTTTTAACAAGCCCGATATGGCAGAAATGGTGAATGCAGCTACAATACATAACATGATACCAAAATTCAATCCATCAGATTGCCGAAAGTCAAACAAGGAGTTTAAGCCTCCTGAAATCGTGAGAATGCCTGTTCCCAAGGAGGCCGCCATACCAGCCACCAAGGCGAATAAGCCGATGATATTGATACCACCAAGAACCTTGCGGTGAATGGGTTTGCCAAAGGCAGGATAAATCAATGCTCCGAGATTGAAACTTTCTTTTAGATTATAAAATGAAAACGCAAATAACAAGGAGGCTACTGTATAAATACTATAGGGAGTGAGTGTCCAATGCATAAACATCGTACTCATCGAGAACCTCGCTGCCTCTGCGCTGCCATTTTCAATGCCTAATCCAGTGGGAACACTATGGAGGTGATAAATGGGTTCAGCCGTTCCCCAGAAAAGGATACCCGTCGCAATGGTGGTACACAAGCTAATACTAAACCAATTCCACTTACTAAGGATTGGTGTAGCATCTGGCCCACCTATTTTTATATGAGCAAATGGTGTGAAATAAATGACTATCAATAAAACAAAAAACAAAAAAGTTGCCCAAGAAAATAACCAATCGAAATGCTGAAGTATCCAAGTATTCAATTCGTTAACATAAGCTAAAAATGATGCTTCGTATACAATGCTTAAAATAGAACTTATCAGTAGCAGTAAAAAAGGAGGTAAGAATACACGTAAGTTCAAGTATTTAAACATAAAAAATGATTTTATTCCTTTAAATCTAAAGTTCGTTTTTGTAAATACTCAATGAGTTCTTGTCGGTCGGGAAACTGTTCCATTTCACCGTATGTAATAGGGTCTCCTATTTCGGTACGAATGGTTTTTCCTCGTTTATTCATCACTTCGTACAAGAGTAAACCCAGACGAAGATTCATGCTGAATTTACTGACCCAATGAAACCAATTGCTATTTTCACCATGAAAATAAAGGGGCACCACAGTACATTTTGTCTCATGAATACGGGAACAAATAAACCGCCGCCAAGGCCATTCTTCCGCTTTTCCGCTCCAAGACCACCTAGGGCGTGTGGCTACTGCACCAGAAGGGAAAATGATGAGGGCTTCCCCATTATTGAGTCGTCGAGTAGTTTCTTCTTTTGTGTTCAAATTACACTGCAAAGCTGCTTCATTACCTCGGAAATCAACGGGCAATAAATGTCCCTTTAAAATCGGTTCCTTGGCGAGTACCTCATTGATCAACAAAAAATAATCTTTTCGTATTCTAGAAACCAAATGAAGGAATATAGCTCCGTCTACAATACCATAAGGGTGGTTGGCAACAAAAATAACAGGACCAGTTTTGGGTATTTTTTTGAGTTGTTCTTCATCAAAATCCATAGCGATATGGAGCTTATCCAAGATCTCATGCCAAACCTTGTAGGGGTCAGGATTATTATCGTGCAGCTCGTTATAGATGCGCTGTAGTTCAGGTTTCCCTGTACGATTTTCAATAGCGGTAATTATTTGGCGTTTAAACCAACTGTCTTCAGGGCTAGAGTAGCTAAAATTGTAGCCACTGTATACCCGTTCTTCTTGGTTGACTCCTGTTCTCATCTTGTTGTTGAAAATATTTAGGCCGCAAAATAACACATAATTAGAAAAGAAAGATAACTCTTTATGTTAAGTAAAAAAGAATGATTGCGTAAATGCTACAATTTCCTAATAAATTAAGGTTTAGTCATAGTTAATATAAACATTCTTAGCAAAGTATTGTGATTGAAGGTGGTGTCGTTGAAGTGGGAGATACCATTGAAATCATTTTACCCCGAATTATAGATTTAGCTTCGGGCGGTGGATTAATTAATTTGGTAAAGGACTTAAAAAAGGACAGCCCAAATATTAAAATCACACTTACTGATTATTATCCCATTCTCAAATCATTTGAGAAATTAGCAGTAGAAGTTCCTGATACTACGTTTTATGAAAAAGTACCTGTTGATGCAACCCAACCTCCAAATCATTTACACTACATCAACCTAGTAAATAAGATTTTATTTAACTTTACATCTTAGAATATTGTTATTACTTTTTGTTCCCAACTTTTGGTGCATTACTTTAACATTACTAGTCATAAAAAATACAAATGAGTCTATACTCTGTTTTCTTAATAAATTTATTTATTATTTTGAAATGCGATATTCAAAACACAAATGAACTCACATATTATTATTGGGAGGACTCTAATAGTGATTTCTTGATGAGTCCTAAAAAATCAATCATAAAATTCAGAAACGATACTTTAAGGATTATTGATTTTCCTATGGATGGGGGTCCAACGCTTCAATACAATATTGGAACTTATGAAACCCATAAAATTACTAAGGAAAAGTATTGCAAAATTGCAAAACATATTACATTTTCAATGAATATTGGACAAGTTATAGGCTACACAAAAGACTGTGAGACATTTATGAACTTATCAATTTTGGAGAATGGGCAAATAACTAGAGAGAAAAAAAGTGATACTGTTAATTTAAACGAAAATGGAAAACGGGTGTCAACTGGAAACGCAGTAATGAAATACCGTAAAGTTGAAATGAATGAAATTCCGATAAGATACGATTGGACACATGCTTTAGAAAATTATAATAATGAAGAAAAGCTTAAACCTTGTAAATGAAAGTACGACCAGTAACAAGTTATATGAGATCAGACTTGCTATCGTTGCGGCCGTTCTATATCACAAAACCGTTACTTTTTATTTTAGAAATACAACACAATGAACTATAACAACAAAATATTCAGGCCAATTGCCAATTCCGAAAATGGTGAAACATCCAATGGTACAGTTTTTATTTACAAGCAAACTGGAAAAATTTTGACATCCGAATACGCGGGCGGTAAAATAAAAAGTGGACATCTAATTGGGCTGGTTGATCAGAATGGTAATATTGATATGCGTTACCACCAAGTGAACCATGAAGGTGAGATCATGACGGGAATTTGTAAATCAAAACCTGAAATTCTTGAAAATGGCAAAATCCGCCTACATGAAAGTTGGGAATGGACTTCGGGAGATAAATCAAAAGGTCAATCAATCATAGAAGAACAATGAAAGTGCCAGTCAATAACATTAAGCCGTATATACTATAGCCCTTCACAAAAGTCAAAGCGTTGCTGCTACAAATTCCAAAAGGGCTTGATGGTAATAGTATTAGCTGGTCAAAGGGTTGGTGCAGTAAAATCAACAATCAAACAGTGCTAGACATGACCAAGGTCAATATGGTTTGATGAATTTATAGTTCAAGATGGTTGTATCAGCCTACATTTGATGCATCATTCTCAATTGGTCAAGGACGTAATCTTCCTGACATTTATTTTTAAAGTCAAACCATTCCTGCCTTTCTGTATTCAATTGATCGATTTCGTACTTAAAATGTCTAAATGGACCTTTAAGGTTTAAAGCGTGTATAAGTTTGTTTTTTACTTTTTGGGATAGGGTAGGCAATGCTGTAAATTCGGCCATAATATTGAATGCATATCTGGAACTCCATTTTTCGATTTCATAATAGTCTAGAAAATGTTCATCTAATTTTTCCAAGTGTTCTGCCCACGCATCCATATCTATGCCAGGTAAATCATCTTTATTGGGAATAAATATCATTTCATTAGTTTTCTTATGAATGAAAGCCCTAAGCCCACAATCCAATTGTTCTGCTATTTCTTTGATGGTTTCTGATGATATTAACATGGTTATTTATGAATAAATGGTTTACTTAAGGTTTGCTTGGTGTAATATAAATTTATAATTATCAATTTTATATATTCAAATTTTTTTGATTTCGATGCACAGGGATTTCTTCAAAGCTCCTAAATCATTTGCACTTCATTTTAACTTTTGCCTCGAGCCGGCAAGGCTTTTACTTTTTTTCCTGTCAAAAAAAGTAAACAACCCGCCTGCCTACGGAGTCGGGCAGGAAAAGACCAGTTCAAAAAAAGGCGATTGCGAAGCACCGTGCATTCCCGAATCAAAATGCTTTTTCTATCGCTTTGATTATCCTTCGTTTATATTTAATATTCTACAAAGACGATAGACGCACTTTTGCCTCTTCATTTACTATCGCTTGTTTTTTGAACGATATCCCAGAGCAATAGCAATCATTAAATTGAGCGATTCTGACTTTTCAGCAGGTACTGCTTCCTTTTAAAAAGCAAAATTAGTATTTATTTGCAAAAAAAAAGCCTCACAAAGAGGCTTTTAATATAACTACTTATTTTCCATAGCGTGATTAAGACGCTTTAAACTTTTTAATAGCTGCTGTCAATCTAGGCACCACATCAAATAAATCGCCCACCACACCATAATCAGCTGCCTTGAAGAATGGTGCTTCAGGATCTTTATTGATCACTACGATCACTTTACTGTTGTTTACACCAGCTAAGTGCTGAATGGCTCCTGAAATACCTGCTGCAATATATAAATTGGGCCTGATGGCCACTCCAGTTTGTCCCACGTGCTCATGATGAGGCCTCCAATGCGTATCTGCTACCGGTCTAGAACACGCCGTGGTAGCGCCTAATGATGTGGCTAAATCTTCTATAATGCCCCAATTTTCTGGTCCTTTCATACCACGTCCTGCGGATACTACCAATTCTGCTTCAGGCAAAGGAACGATGCCCTCAGAAGTTTTTCTTTCTAATACTTTTAATTTTGTAGTCGGAAAGCTTACCTGAATTTGCTCAGCAGTTATATCACTTCCAGAGGCTGCAGGTTGTAAGCTGTTGCCCATTACAGAAATTACTTTATTTGGGGTAGTGATATTATACTTGACGATGGCTTTTCCTGAATACACTGATTTGGATACCACAAAGCCGTTGCTTAGATCCGGCAAGCTATTGGCACCTGACACACTTCCTGCATTCATTCTGATGGCCAATCTACCAGTCAATCCTTTTCCATTGGCGGTATTGGAGAGTATTACTGTGGTAGCACCTTGTGCAAGGGCGATGTCGCAGATCACTTTCGTAAAAGACTGAGCATCAAATTCTATGGTGTCATTACTGTTGACATGCAAAACTTTATAGATGCCATACTGTCCTAGTTGTCCTGCATTTTGAGCATTTCCGATGACCAAAGCTATGGCCTCAGTTCCCGTAGCTTGTGCTACTTTAGAAGCATATGAAGCGACTTCAAGGCCCGTTTTTTTAAATTGTCCTTTGGGACTTTCTATATATACTAATACTGACATTGTTTCTGTGATTTAAGGATTATTTTAAATGACTTTGGCTTCTTCGTGAAGCAATCTTACCAATTCATCCATATTTTCTGGATCTATGAGTTTGACCCCTGATTTTGCAGGTGGTAGTACAAACTGTACAGTACTGACTTTTGCAGCATCTCCAATGGGTGCGATTACTTCCAAGGGTTTGTTTTTGGCCATCATGATACCTTTCATATTGGGGATGCGTTGTTCTGCCATACCTTTGGCTGCAGATAGTACAAATGGTCCATCTACTTGACACACTTCTACACCACCTTCAATATCTCTGGTGACAGTACTCGTGCTTCCTGATATTTCCAATGCTGATGCATAAGAGACATAAGGTAAATCTAATAGCTCAGCTACCATGGCACCTACCTCAGATCCATTATAATCAATGGTTTCCTTACCCAAAAATATCAAATCAAAACTTTTGGTTTTTGCATAGGCTGCTATGTTGGATGCAACCGTGTAAGCGTCGGACGCTTCCGTATCTATCCTTACGGCATCACTTCCGCCTATAGCCAATGCTTTTCTGATGATGATGTCATTGGATGCTGGACCTACGTTGAGTACCGTTACATTGCCACCGTTTTGCTCCGTAAGTTCTATCGCCCTGACTAAGGCATACCACTCGTCATAGGGATTCATAATAAAGGTTACACCATCACTATTGTATTCCGTATCGCCTGATTTAAACGATATTTTGGAAGTAGTATCCGGTGTTTTGCTAATACACACTAAAATATTCATTTGGTAAAGTTTTATATTTGAATTAACAATATTCTTGTATGCTTGTTTAAAATCATACTTTTGCCACAAAGATATATCATTTATTTTAAAAATTAAACTCAGAGTTAAAAAAATGAAAACTGATCGATTAAATGTTTTGCTAGATATGTACAATCAAGATCCCAATGATAGTTTTGTGATTTACGCATTGGCCAAAGAATATGAAACCTGTGCGGATTTGGATCAATCTTTAAGCCATTTTATGCTATTACAGAAAAATGATCCGGATTATGTCGGCATGTACTATCACCTAGGTAAGTTGTATGAAAAACTTGAGAAACCCAAAGAAGCTTTAGATACTTATGAAACAGGCATTCAAATTTCAAAAAAACTTAAAGATTTTCATGCTTTGTCTGAACTCAATAATGCAAAAGTAAACCTAGAAATGGAGCTGTAACATCTTCAAAACGTAAACAATTTATAAAGGTCCTTGTTAACGGAACGTTTTTAATTCCTTCAAACTTTTTTATGACTAATATTTTCTGGTTTAGAAGAGACCTTAGATTGCAAGATAATGCAGGTTTGTACCACGCCCTAAAAAGCGAACAGCCTGTAAAATTGATATTTATTTTTGATACTGAAATCTTAAATAAGTTGGTAGACAAGGATGATGCCAGGGTTACCTTTATTTTTGATGTGCTTCAAAATATGAAGCAGGAACTCCATGCAAAAGGAAAAGACCTGAACATTTATTACGGTAATCCTGTAGAAGTTTGGAAAGAAATTTTGGCTACTCACCAAATACAAACCGTTTTTACCAATCACGATTACGAGCGTTATGCCATACAAAGAGATGATGCCGTAGCTTCATTGCTTTCACAGCAAGGGATTCCATTTAGGACGTATAAGGATCATGTGATTTTTGAAAAGAATGAAGTGGTCAAAGACGATGGAAAGCCTTACACTGTTTTTACACCCTACAAAAGGAAATGGCTTTCCAAACTCACCGAAAATGGCGCATCAGTTTTGGATTCCTACTATTTTTCTTCCTATCCTTCCGAACACTTATATGAGCGCTTAGAAGATGTTTCATCGCCAAGTGTTTCGGTAACTTTAGAAGCTATGGGTTTTGAGAGAAGTTTAAAGACCATTCCTGAAAAGACCGTTTCACAAGGATTGATCGCAAAATATGATGAGAACCGAAATTTTCCATCAATTGCAGGTACAACAAGATTGGGCATCCATTTTAGATTTGGAACCATCAGCATCAGAGAGAAGGCTCGTAAAGCTGCAAAACTAAACGATACTTTTTTAAGTGAACTCATATGGAGAGATTTTTATGCCATGATACTTTCTCATTTTCCGCATGTGGCCCAAGGGGCATTCAGGCCCGAATATGATCAAATACAATGGAGAAACGATGAAAAGGACTTCGAAGCCTGGTGTCAAGGCAAAACTGGATATCCCATCGTAGATGCAGGCATGAGAGAGTTGGAGGTAACCGGACATATGCACAATCGGGTAAGGATGATCGTCGCTTCCTTTCTGACCAAACACCTTTTGATAGATTGGCGTTGGGGAGAGTCTTGGTTTGCCAGGCATTTATTAGATTTTGACTTGGCAAGCAATAACGGTGGTTGGCAATGGGCAGCAGGATGTGGCACGGATGCAGCACCATATTTTCGTATCTTCAGCCCTGATGCACAGACGGATAAATTTGATAAGCAAAAAGTTTATATAAAAAGATGGGTGCCTGAATTTTGCACAGCAAAGTATCCCAAGCCTATAGTGGATCATAAGGTGGCACGGGAAAGATGTTTGGCGGTTTATAAAGAAGGATTGGGTAGAAAAGTCGATTAAATTTGAAAAAATGAATTAATAACTAAAGTTTCGTTATTATCATTTTTAATTTGTCCTTATCAAATTTACAAACTACTGAAATTTATTGATCGGTGGTAAAATTTTACTTACTGTTCTTTTGTCCACGCTAAAGCCGTGGCAGGCTTTGACACAAAAGAACCAAAAAGTCAAGCCTGCCTGCCCTGACGGTACGGCGAGGCAGGGCTTTTTCCTTTTCTTAACGCCAAAACTTCAAAAAATAGCTAAACATACCTGTCACGTCTTCAGCGTGAAAAAACCTGCCCGCCTATTACGTAGTGGTCAGGCGGGCTCGCCTTTGCGTTTGGCGATCCGTTTATACATTTGTGGAACTTCGTTAATTCCATCTCGCTTTAAATTTACGTTTTGGCTCATACAGTTTTCTGTTTTTAACGCTATTTTTAAAAGTTTTGACTAAAAATGAAAAGGCCGGATTGTCCGCTGCCCTGTGAATCTAGCCAAGAGCTAAATATTATAATTTTGTTTTTCATATGATAATGGTAAAAGTAGATTATTTGATTTGTAATTAATTATTAAGTATGTTTAAATATATTTCAATATATAATTATCAATTTAGCAAGAGTTTATTAACTCCGAAACTTTAGTTTATATTAAAAACTCGGCGGCTTCAAGTTTTGAAAATGTCCGTTGAGTTCGGCTCGTTTTCGTAGGTTTTCAGCTTCCCTGACCACAGGAATCAAAGCTTCCAAATGCCTGATCAGATATCCTTGTTTTTCAGACTCTTCTGAAATGATTAGTAATTCCATTTCTTGATCAATATTGAGTCCCAATTTATGTATGATCATCCATGATTTAAAATCTTTGGGATGTGGTATCGGCACATTGGTGATTTTCATGATTTCGTACAACTCCATAATCAAGTCACAAAGAATCGTACTTCTAACTATGTCACCGTCATCTTCCCAAGGCATCTCTCGGATCGTTCCACCGGGATAGAGTTTGCCTGGAAATATTCGGTAAAAATCAATGATCTCAAACCATCCTGTAGCTTGTGCTTTGATGTCCATTTTGCCATCATCATAGGTTTTGACGATTTCTTTGACCAAAAGTTCGGTTCCATATTTTAGACTTTTACCTTCTATATACGGCGGAATTCCAAAACTTTTATTCTCTTGGATACAGTCGTGTACCAATTGTCTATACCTAGGCTCAAAAATGTGGAGTCTTACTTCCTCACCAGGGAAGGTTACGATACTTAGGGGGAAGAGTGGAATTTGTCTCTCCATAGATCATTACATTTCAGTGGTAAGCTTACAAATTTCCAACACAGTGTCCACTCCTTTTTGCATATCTTGAACGGATACCCATTCGTATTTGGAGTGAATCGCTTGTTCGCCAGCAAATAGATTGGGACAAGGCAAACCCATGTGAGATAAGGCAGCACCGTCTGTTCCACCTCGGATACTTCCATAAACTGGTTTGACACCTACATTTTCCATAGCTTTTAGCGCAGTCTTGGTGACGTGTGAATGATTGTCCAATACATCTTTCATATTTCTGTATTGTACTTTGACTTCAACATCTACAGTGGAATTGGGATAACCCAACAGAACATCGTGGGCAATATCTGTAATTAAAGAGGCGTATTCGTCCAGTTTTGCCGTTTCAAAATCCCTTAAAATAAAATCTACAGTAGCAGACTCCAAACCACCCTGAATTTTGGTAGGATGAATAAATCCTTCTTTTGCCTCGGTAGTCTCGGGTGTTAAGGTGAGTTTGGGCAGTCTTGCGACAATGTCAGATGCTATTTTGATAGCGTTTTCCATATTTCCTTTGGCATATCCCGGATGAGCGCTGACTCCGTTGATGGTAAGTTTAAGAGCATTGGCCGAAAAATTTTCATCTTCAAAACATCCTAAGTCACCTGAATCCAAAGTGTAACCAAAATCAGCGTCCAATAAGCCCAAATCTACTTTGGCCACTCCTTTGCCGATCTCTTCATCGGTGGTAAATAGTGCTTTGACATCTCCATGAGGTATAGTGGAATCTTGAGTAAGTTGGTATAATGCATCCATAATGATGGCTACTCCAGATTTATCGTCACTACCCAAAAGGGTCAATCCACTAGCAGTTATGATATCATGACCTTTTTTATTCAAAAGATTTGGAAATTGTGCGGGTGTTAATACAATGCTTGGGTCATCAGGTAAAACGATATCCTCTCCTTGATAATCTCGATGCACCAAAGGCTTTACATCCGTACCACTACAATCCGGTGCGGTATCCAAATGAGCGCAAAAAAATATTTTAGGTACCTTTCGGTCAATGTTAGCTGGAATATGAGCATATACATACCCTGCATCATTGGTAGTGAAGGCTACTCCCATTTCTTCCAATTCTTTGCAGATAATTGCAGTCAAATCTTTTTGCTTCATGGATGAAGGAAAAGTGCTGCTCATCGGGTCTGCTTGTGTATCTATTTGTACGTACTTTAAAAATCTTTCGGTAACGGTATATGGCATGGTCTGTTATTTATAGGTCAAAGGTAAGTATTGTGCATAATTTCTCTGAACAATCACAAGTATAAAATTTGTATAAATTTCCAAAGACGTACAATCCCATATAATTAATGCCATATTCAATTAAGGGAAACTTGACATTTTAAGAACAGGCTTCCATTTATACGCTTCAAAACTTTGTATTCTTCGCATTGTTTAATTGAGGCAGTTATTGCTTCAAAATTTAATCTTCAACATAAATATCTTATCATGGAAGTTGCCACGAATAAAATCGTCTTTTTGGATGCTTATACCAATAATCCCGGCGATATTACTTTCGAATCCCTTTCCATTTTGGGGGATTTTGTTGCTTACGATAGGACATCCATGGACGAATTACCAGATAGGGTGAAACATGCTGATATCGTGATTGTTAACAAATTTAGGGTAGATGAAGCATCATTAGCCTGGATGGAAAATGTAAAGTATATTGTCGTTGCAGCTACAGGTTATAACAATATAGATGTAGCTGCGGTAAAAAAGAGAGGTATTCCAGTAAGTAACGTCTCCGGGTATAGCATACATTCCGTAGCACAACATGTCTTTGCATCTATTTTTGCATTGCTTAATCGTCATGAATATTATGATGCAGAAGTTAAAGCTGGCAGATGGGCAAAATCTCCTGACTTTTGTTTTTATGACCAACCTATCTTTGAGCTGTATGGGAAAACTATGGGTATCGTAGGTTATGGAGATATAGGTCGCAGGGTAGGGGATTTGGCATTAGCTTTCGGTATGAAAGTCATCGTTCATACCCGAAACACCACAAAATCCAAACCAGACCCCATAGCTTTTGTAGATTTAGATACTTTATGGGCTGATTCGGATTTTGTAAGCTTACATTGTCCACTTACCGAAGAAACCAATCAATTGATTAGAAAAGAAAATCTCCGAAAGATGAAACCAACAGCTATTCTGATCAATACAGGTAGAGGAGCTTTGGTTCATGAAATGGATTTGTTTTATGCTTTGGACCATGGTACCATACAGGCCGCTGCATTGGACGTGCTTATGCAAGAGCCACCCGCTTTGCATAACCCACTACTAAACCATCCTAATTGCCTGGTGACACCACATATTGCATGGGCCGGACAGGATGCACGCAAAAAATTGATACAAGGCATTGCAGAAAATATCACTTCATATTTAAATGGAAATCTGAGAAATATAGTAGTTTAGAAATAGGATCTAAAATGACTGACTCATTACTAGCGCAAGTTTGCAACTTGTACCTTTACAAAGTTCAATAGTTATAATCATAAAAACAAAAAAACCGACTCCCCAAAAGAAATCGGTTTTTATATTATGTCTAGGTGCTTTAGCTTTTTAAAGCTTATGCCATTGTAGAACATATCAATATTCTACACAAGATTTAATTCGCTACCTTAGCGTAATTTTCATTTACGATTTCTGCGATCTCTTCAGCCGCATTTTTCATGTTTCTCTCACTTAGGGTAGATACATTAAATGCTAGCATAAATAAGATGTTGTTATTGGCTGTCCAGTAAAATCTACCTTGTTGGAAAGAATAAGCGCCCGGTCTTCCATCAGCGTCAAACTCACCATATTTGATAGGGGTATCTTGTCCCATAATCATTTCTCCTTCTTTTAGTTTATTACTTACGAAAGTGGCTATATATTCAGGATATTCTTCAAAAACAGGATTAGCCAATACCTGAACCAGGATACCTGCATTAGGTGTATTGACATCATCCCATTTAAAAAAGCATGACTTTGCTTTATCGTTATGTGGGTCTGGTGCTTCTTTTAAAGTTACTGGTGATGATGTACCTAATATTTTTTGCACTTCAGCTTCAGTGATCATAGAGCATGCACTTGGTATTTTAATGGTGCTAGGATCTACGGGCGCTGCACCGGGTACTGTATTGGGGTCGATGTTAGTTGCGTTTTTACCTTTATCATCATTTTTACATGATAGAACTCCCAAAAATACTAATGCGAAAATTAATTGTTTCATAAATTTTTAATTTTGAATGATTATACATTTGAAACCGCAAATATAATTATTTTTATAAATTAATAATTGCTTTAATATGTTATTTATAATCATATTGAATTTTTAGATACAAACTTAAATGAAAAGACCCATTAAATTAGAATAAAATGGTATGTTTAAAAAATTGATTGTGTTAAAATTACCTATGATTAAAATATAGTATGTATATTTACACCCTGAAATCAGTATGTAAAATATTTTTTCACTGGTTAATTTGTTTTTGAATCCTATTTTTTTTAATATTAATTATTTATATATGGCAAAAATCCTAATCGTTGATGATGATAAGAGCATCAGAAAAACCCTTAGGGACATACTTGAGTTTGAAAAGTATGTGATTGATGAAGCAGCTGATGGCTTGGAGTGTATTGTAAAAATCAAGCAAAGTACATATGATGTGATCATTTTGGATGTTAAAATGCCCAAAATGGATGGTATGGAAGCTATCGAAAAGATTCAGAATATTTCGCCTGATACACCTGTGGTCATGATCTCCGGACATGGTAATATAGATACTGCTGTAGAAGCGGTAAAAAAAGGAGCCTTTGACTTTATCCAAAAACCACCTGATCTGAATCGGTTACTGATTACACTCCGGAATGCTTTGGACAAATCAAATCTCATTACCGAAAAGAAAGTACTTCAGAAAAAAGTCACGGCTTCTAAGGTACAGGAGATCATAGGCAACTCTTCGGGAATTCAGCTTATCAAAGAGACCATCGAGAAAGTGGCTCCTACAGATGCTAGAGTACTAGTCACAGGTCAAAATGGAACCGGTAAGGAATTAGTAGCTAGATGGATTCACCAATTGAGCAAACGTAAAGAGTATCCTATAGTAGAAGTCAACTGTGCAGCTATCCCTTCCGAACTCATCGAAAGTGAGTTGTTTGGTCATGAAAAGGGCTCTTTTACGTCCGCCATAAAACAGCGATTGGGCAAATTTGAACAAGCGCATGGCGGTACACTTTTTCTAGATGAGATAGGCGATATGAGTATGTCAGCTCAGGCCAAAGTTTTGAGAGCATTGCAGGAACATAAAATCACTAGGGTAGGAGGCGAAAAGGATCTTACTGTAGACGTCCGTGTGGTCGCTGCTACCAACAAAGATTTAAGAGCGGAAATTGCCAAAGGAAATTTCAGAGAAGACTTGTATCATCGATTGGCGGTCATCATCGTCAAGGTACCTTCACTCAACGAGCGCTCAGATGATATTCCGGACTTGATAGAACATTTTGTGGGTTTGGTGTGTGATGAATACAATACACCACATAAAAAGGTCGAACCGGCAGCAGTCAAAATGTTACAATCTGTAAATTGGACAGGTAATATTCGCGAATTGAGAAACGTTGTAGAACGTCTAATTATATTGTCAGGTAAAACCATTACAGCTAAAGATGTAGAGAATTATGTACATAGTGCAGCCCATGCCAATACAGGCATTCAATCACTTTTCGAACAATTTGATGATTTTAATACTTTTGCTAAATACCTGAAGTCAGAGTATGAAAAATACAAAGGCGAATTGGTGATGTAGAAGCAAATAAACAAATATATCGAAACCTGCGTTAATCATTTTTACCGCAGGTTTTTTTTTGCAATTAATTAAATACACGAAAAATGAGTGAAAATGAAATCCAACATATAAATGAACATGTAGACCGTCAACTCAAGAAATGGAGTGAACTCAAGGGTGAAAATTCTTGGACGATGTTTAAAGTGATCGCTGAGTTGGTCGATGGTTTTGAAATATTGAATAAATTAGATCCTTGTGTTTCTATTTTTGGATCTGCAAGGACTAAGTCTGACCATAAATATTACAAATTAGCCACCGATATCGCTGCTAAATGTATCGAAGAAGGATTTGGGGTCATCACCGGTGGCGGACCAGGTATCATGGAAGCTGCCAACAAAGGTGCTTATTTAAGTGGCGGACTATCTGTGGGATTAAATATAGATTTACCTTTTGAACAATTTAACAACCCATATATAGAGCCGGCAAGGATATTGCACCACAGATATTTCTTTGTTAGAAAAGTAATGTTTGTCAAGTATGCCCAAGCTTTTATCGTGTGCCCGGGAGGATTTGGCACTTTAGATGAGTTGTTTGAAGTATTGACTTTGATACAAACCAATAAAATATCTCCCGTGCCCGTAATTTTAGTGGGTTCTGAATATTGGTCAGGATTGAAGCAGTGGATCGTAGATGTGATGTTGCATCAAGCCAATAATATCTCAGAAAAGGACTTGGATATGATCCCAATAACTGACGATGCTGACGAGGTGGTTTCCATAATCAGACAATTTTATAATGGTTCTGACAGAGCACATTCTATTAAACCCAATTATGAGTTATAAAATATTGATGTTTTCATGGCAATAAAATCTATACTTGGCAATAAGTCTGTAGTATTATTTATACTATTAGCGACATTCTTTACGGCAAACACCATTGTGGCAGAGTTTATCGGTTCCAAGATTTTTTCGTTAGAGAAGCTCTTGGGTATTCCTGCATTAAACATCCAATTATTTGGTGTACAAGGATTGGGACTCAATCTGACTGCAGGAGCTATTTTATGGCCTGTAGTATTTATCATGACTGATATCATCAACGAATATTATGGCTCGAAAGCGGTAAAATTTTTGTCCTATACCGCAATTGGTATTGTGTTCTATGCATTTATCATGGTTTATGGGGCTATTGGATTGCCAGCAAATGATTGGTGGCAATTTCAAAGTGGACTTTCTAATGCAGATGGTCAAAACATCACAGATATGAGTTTGTCTTTCAATAAAGTCATGGGACAAGGACTTTGGATCATCATAGGGTCAATGGTTGCTTTTTTGGTGGGTCAAATACTAGATGTGGCCGTATTTCACAAAATTAAGGCTATAACTGGCGAAAAATGGGTTTGGCTTAGAGCTACCGGAAGTACTTTAGTATCTCAATTTATAGATAGTTTTGTTGTGTTGATCATCGCTTTCTACATTGGCGCTGATTGGGATTTAACCCGAGTACTGGCTATTGGTTTGGTCAATTATTTTTATAAATTTGGAATGGCTATTTTACTCACACCTTTAATCTACTTAGGGCATCACTGGATTGATAACTATCTGGGTGTTGAGGTTGCCCATCGAATGAAACAAGAAGCTCAAGGTTTTAACACTTGATATACATCACCATTGTAAATGATATGGGTCAACCCAGATTAAGTACAGATATTCTTATTTTTGTATCAATCAAAAGCACATTTATAATGATCAAAGAAGTAAAAGGAGATATTCTGCTTTCAGAATCAAAAGTAATTGCACACAGTGTGGCACCTATGGACCACTTCGATAGTGGACTCGCCCTGAGCCTCAGGGAAATGTATCCAGCTATGGTCAAAGATTTTAGACATTATTGTCATGGACATCACCCCAAAACTGGAGAAATATGGACCTGGGGTGGAGTAGGAGGTGTACAAATTGTAAATCTCATGGCACAAGAACCAGCTGAATCTGCCAAAGGTGGTCATCCAGGCAAAGCATCAATCAGTAGTTTGAATAAAACACTGAAGGAACTCTCAAAATTCATCAAGAAAGAGAAACCAGACAGTGTTGCTATACCTAAATTAGCGACTGGAGTTGGTGGTTTGGATTGGGACGATGTAAAAGATTCTATTGAGACTTATTTAGGAGATTTGGATACCAATGTTATCGTCTACACTACTTATGTAAAAGACCATAAAGCAGAAGAATAAGATTTAAATTATAAGACGGAATTCAAACAATACGCTGACGGTCTCAAGACATTTGATGCCGTCAGTTTTGTTTTTATAAAGCTTGCTTAAGCGGCAAGCTAAATACAATATTTTTACATTTTCACCAGTCAAACCCACTTTTAACGGTGACATGTATATATTTGCAGGATGAAGTGGTATCATAAGATTTCATCAGATGCAGTATCAGCATATCAGTATTTCCAAGTAGTACGATATTTGATGAGTGTATTGGTTTCAGTCATCATGGTGAAATCATCATTGCCGGCCCTAGATTTGGGTTATTATGAACTCATTATTTTTGGTGTAGTAACATTTTCAGGATTTTGGTCCAGTGGTATCAAAAATGCACTTTTTAATTTTTATGCTTCAAAGGATGGTGAAGATAAAGAACAAATATTTAAATACGCTTTTTGGTGCCTTACGTTTCTTTCTGTATTGGTCATTGTGGCGATCATTGTGTTTCCTCAATTACTGTATTTGATCAGTAGTAGTGCTATTTCGCCTTTTTTGCCTTTTCTCGTTGCCTTTTTGTTTTTTTCTGTGCCTATATCTTTGGTAGAAAGTGTGTTTTACCTTAAGGATGAGAAGGAAAAATTGATACAATATACCCATTGGAGTCAAGGTGGTCTTTTGTTACTGAATATATTGGTAGCCTTGTTTAGTCCTACATTACATGCTTTTGTACTTGTCCTGATATTTTGGTCTTTTATCAGGTGGCTATATTTATTACATGTATTGGAATATAATACGCTTTTTAGTGCGTTTAAAGGGTCAATATCCTTTTTGCTACTTACTTTGCCATTGATTCTGAATATGATACTATCACAGGCTATGGACTTTATTGACAGTTGGCTGGTTACTCAAAATTTTAGTACTGAATTCTTTCCAGTATTTAGGTACGGCGCGAGAGAAATGCCTTTTTCAGCCCTTTTGTTCAGTTCGTTGAGTGTGGCCATGATACCCTTAATTATGAAGGACCAACAAGCCGGTTTGGAAACATTGAGACAAAAAGCTACCCAACATCTTCATTTTTTGGCACCTTTATCACTGATATTGATGGTGTTGTCACCGGTTTTGTTTCCTGTGATTTATGACCACCAATACAAAGATTCAGCATTCATTTTTAATGTTTATCTATTGATCCTGACCAGCCGCGTTTTGTTGCCCCAATCCTACACCTTGGCTCATCATAAACACGGGATTATAATTGCTTCAAGCATCCTGGAAATTATAGCCAATATAGCTTTAAGTTTATGGTGGTTGCGTGATTTTGGGGTGTATGGTTTAGCAATGGCTACGGTAGTAGCATATTTTATACAAAAGATGATTTTAATGACCTACAACTATCGCATTTATGGCATTAAAATGGGTCAGTATATAGATATCAAATACTACCTGATGTATAATTCAGCATTGGTCATTTGTTTTTGGCTTACCTTTAAATATATGAGATGACAGCACAGGAAGCATACCAGTTTTTAGATCAAAGTATGTCTGATATTTATGATGCTCGGGAGGCTTCTACCATTGCTAGGTATTTGGTAGAAGACCTATTGCAGATGCAGTTTTGGTCAGAAGATGTGCTTAACCCAGAACAGCAAGTTTTGGTATCTAAAGCTGCACAACGATTGAAAAATCACGAACCTTGGCAATACATAGGCGGATTGGCAGACTTCTATGGGTTTAAATTTAAAGTGAATCCTTCTGTTTTGATTCCCAGGCCAGAAACTGAAGAGCTGGTTTATATGGCCTTGGATTTGATCAATAATGCGGGAGTGACTTCTGTATTGGACATTGGTACGGGTTCGGGTATCATTCCTGTTACTTTGGGCTTAAAGTCAAAAGTGACTACTATATATGGCTTGGATGTGAGTCGTGATGCTTTAAAAACTGCCGAAGAAAACGCCAAATGGCACAAAACTGATATTCCGTGGATTCATCAAGATTTCTTGGATGATCAGATTTGGCATACGCTACCACAAGTGGATTTAGTGATTTCTAATCCACCTTATATCACGACATCCGAAGCAGATGTTATGCATCCCAACGTCCTACAACATGAACCACACTTGGCCCTTTTTGTAAATCAAGATGCTATGGAGTTTTATATAGCAATAGCCAAAATGGTCATGGCCCACCAAAAGGATGGTTGCAAAGTGATCACAGAAATCAATGAAAATTTTGGTATTCAGGTATGTCAGGTATTTACAGAAGCTGGTTTAAAGCATGTTAAATTGTTTCAGGATTTACAAGGCAAAGATAGAATAGTGATCGGGGAGAAGTGATGGGCTATGATGAATTTTATTACTAAGATTATCAATATTTTATATAATTCAAAAAAAAAATGTAAAAAATTTTAAAAAAAATGTAAAAAAATTTGGTAGTTTTAAAAAAGAAATTTTAAATTTGTTTTTACTTTGATGGTGAAGTTAACAGTGAAGTGAGATTTTTCCACAAAGTAACTTAAAAAATTGTAACCGCCTTTTGTATAAGTTTGGCAGGGAATCAAGATGAGTTTTAGTCCAACAACGAACTGTTTTTGAAGCTCTAGAAATGTATAGTATACCTTTAGGTATGTGGTACTGAAGTAATAATTTTCGTGTGTGCAGCAAGTCTGCATGTACAACGAAGATATATTTTTGATGTGAACAAAAGTGTCCATATCATACTTACTCTTATGAGTAAGAAACTATTTTTTAACAGGCGATTTATAAGTATAACAAAATTAGTTAACCATTTAAATAAATACAACATATGACCTAAAACAAAAAAAAACCAAGGGAAACCTATCTCAGGAGATTGGACCCAAAGAAAACATTAGTAATTATCAATTTCTAATAAGGAACTAGTAATTACATATTTTACCCACCCAAAACCGACAAAAATAAAAAAGAGCCTACTTTGGCCCATTTCGCGAAAAATGGAGTAAGCTCCCGACCGATCTACTCGGAGAGACAAAGGTATGTTTTTTTTTAGAATTGTATTAGTGCTCTGTCCAGATAATAAATTAAAATTATAATGAGAGTTATTTTTTTGAAGATCAAGGCAAAAAACACAGACGTAGCCTTTGCTACTGCGAGTATTTTTAACGCAGATATTCGGAAAAAGAACCACATTTAATTAAGTTATTCATCTTGATAGAGCACTGGAAAGGGATTAGTATTTTATCGTAGCCATAGACATTACTAATGGTTTGGCAAAAAAGTAATTAATTTTTTTATCACAATTTTAATTTTAAAAACAATGAAATATTTTAAATTTTCAAACAAGCTATTTGCTTTATTATTCATGATTACTAGTATGATGTTTGTAGGATGTCAAAAGGAGGAACAGAAGAATGACTTAGGAAATAAGTCTAATCAAAGTTTAGAAACTAGAGTTAGTTTGGATAGACCTATTCCAAATGGAGATCTTTTACAATTTAGGGATTATTCACATTTTAAAAGTTATTTAGAAGGTTTAAACAACCTGCTTTCAGCTGAAGGCACTGAATTTGAAGAACAGGTACTCAACACATCTGATTTTCAATCTGTTTATAAGAAACTTGTAAATGATGAATTCGTTGATCCACAAAATAGATATAAACCATTTTTGACAGACCCTGCAGTTATGGCAGTATTGAATGAATATTACGAAGTTAGAATTGGAGATGTTTTGATAACATATATCAATAATAGTCAAGTTTTAAGATCTTCATTTAATAATACTACAACAAGGAATGCTATTCGTTCAATCCCCAAAGGAAATGAGCTAGCACTTTCAGATATACCAGTTGGAGCAGCATGGGGAGAGGACACAGAAGAACAGTCCTTCCTGGGACCTTGGTGTGGGTGTGAGATTAAAATCAGGAGATTAGATTGTAATACAATCAGAATTTTTGGAAATTGTCAGGACTTTGTTTTTGGTGCTGGGGATGGAACTGTTGAAATTTTTATAAATAACAGTCAGTTTTTTCCGCCAATAGGTGCAATACCTTCAAGTACATTTAGAGTAAACGGGAATTTTACATTTGATATACCTATGTCAAATCTTTCAAATTTATTTTTACATGTTTCGGCAAGGCCTGATTGTATACGTAAAAATTTAGTAACAGCAAGTCTTCAAGGGAATGCTGGACCTCAATGTGATCCGGATGACAAAGATACTGGTTGGTTGTGGGCACAAAACGCAACTGGAACTGAAGGAATAAGCCATAGAACATCAACTTATAAAAATAGGGTATCTGCATATCAAAGAGCAGAAATATTCTCTAGAAGATGGAATGGCTCTAAATGGGTGCCAAATAACAGTAACTTAAGAGCCAATATCTTTGCAAGAAGAAAAGGATCAGCATGTACGATTATAGATACTGAATCAGAAACTAGGTCTTGTAATAGCTGTAATAATAGAACAGCAAGTGTCAATGTTGGGTTATTTGGTAAAGATCAAATTCATCACTGTGATGGTGATGTAGTAGGTACTTTTAGAAAAACCATTGGTAACATAACCATAAATGCGATAGGAAGTCCCAACTTCGAATGTTGTGAATAACTTTATTATTAATGTAATATCAGAGAAGCAACCTATGTTGCTTTTCTGATTGTTTAAAATGTTTTTAAAATGAGATTTATTTTTTTAGCGGTTTTTATCATCTTAGCATTTCTAAGTGCTAAAGCTCAAGATTATAAAGTATCCGTTTTCCCTGACCCGTATATAGAGCTAGATACTTTTGATTCTGTAATTTTAGAGACTGGAGATCACCTTGGTTGGAATAAACGGTTTGAGCTCGACTTTATTTTTCCTTATTATGATACATCATTTAATTACATTAATGGAAACTATGAATCCATATATTCATTTGAAGATGAAATAGACTATTCGATAATCTTGATGGCATTTGGATACGAATTTGATAAACTTACTGATATTAATAAAGTCACATCTGATCTAAGGTATGCATTAAAGGTAAAGGATGGCAAAAAGGCACTTTGTTTACAATACACTAAAAATAGACTTACTTCAGATCCTTCAGTAAAACAATTTGATAGCTATATTAATTTTCAAATTTGGTTTTTGGAAAATGGAAATATTGAATTGAAATTTGGAGATTATATTTTAGATAATTCACCCGTTTATGTACCCAATGAAGGGTTTTATTTGCAAACTGTGAATGTAGGCCCGCTGTTGTTAGGCCCAACATTTGGGCTTAATCACCCTTTTAGTGAAAATATAAAATTTGGTATTGATGGTCCTTATGATTCTTTACAAACAATAAATGACTCGGGATACCTTACTAAATTACCACCACCAGATTGGACCATAAAATTTGAAAAACAAACCACTGGAACGCACGAAATCCAAAATACAAATAATATATTTTTCCCCAATCCTGCAAGTCATAGCATTAGTTTTTCTGATCCAGTCTGGGAATATATCATATCTAACATGGAAGGCAAGGTAGTGATGACTCAGAGTCAATTAAATGCAGATATTAGTGAAGTGGACGTTTCGACTTTGACATCGGGCATGTATATTTTAAAAACGAGATTAAATAATATTTTACACATAAATAAATTTATAAAATTATGAGAACTGTATCATTAGTATTGTTTTGTTTTATCTATTCACAAATTCTTTTCTCACAATCGTTCATTGGGACTAATACAACTTTTTTAGGTGCTTATGGTTTGCAGCAAGAACTAAGTGTTGGATCTCAGTTTTATAAAAAGCTACATCTTGATATTAGAGTTGGTTCAAATTTCAAAAGTTACAGTACCTATAAATTTGGATTAAGGTACGATTTGATAACACTTACCAAAGCAAAATTTCAGGTTGGAGTAGACTTAGGACATCTAAAGTACAAACAATTTGGCTTACAAACCTACGAGCAATTTAGAACTTTTGAATTATTAGCAGGAGCAAGTTATAATTTTTACAGGCGTATAGAAGGAGTTACAGAAATAGGAGTGATGAATGGACAGTTTTCAACCGAATCAACTTCCTTACTTATGAGGTTGGGGTTGAGATATAAATTGTAGTATCAAATAAATCAGTACTAATTAGAAATTGTCGGCAGCTTACAAACTAGAATGTATAGCATGATTTAGTCAGACGGCAAGATGATGCGAATTCATAAGTTTTATAAAAAAATGATTTTTGGGGAGTATTTGTTGTTACAAAAAAATGTCTTCAGCCTAGATAATGCTACGTACAAGTGGATGTTTTCTTTTTTAAGATTGTACGAAAAAAGGATTAGTATTTTAGCGTAGCCATAGTCATTACTAATGGTTTGGCAAAGAAGTAATTAATTTTTTTATCACAATATTAATTTTAAAAACAATGAAATATTTTAAATATTCAATCAGGCTATTTGCTTTATTATTAATGATTACCAATATGATGTATGTAGGATGTCAAAAGGATGAACAGAAGAATCTTAAATCTGATGATCAGTTGTGTACAGATGGGTTAGGAATCTACTCATATAAATTTATAAAACAATAACTATTTTTTATCAAAATATTCATTAATCACTAATCAATTCAGTATGTTTTTATCTAAGCCATTAACAACCTTTTCATGTTTTTTTATACTTCTATTGGTACCAATATTGGTAAAAAGCCAAAAGGGATTTCAGATAGGAGTAGGATTTCACAGTATGCCCTTCAATGCTAGTGAATATAGAATAGAGGTTTATAATGAATCCATTTATTCTAAGACACCCTTTGGACTTTCTTTAAATACAGATTATACCTTTAACGATAAGTTTAGGATCAAATCTGGACTAGAATACAAATTTCAAAATATTTCGTTTAATAATATTACTGATTTTAGGGCAGAATTCTTTAGTATTCCTGTCATTTTAAATTACAATTTTCCCAAAATAAATAAATATGGCTTGACATTAGGCTTAGACTTAGGTATCTCATTAGATAAAATCTCAAACTACTTGCAAACCCTCGATTACGAAATTATTAATGGTGACACAGAAACCAAGCTTGACATTGTAATGCAAACCAATAGTGTTGCTCCACTAAAGGCAGTTGAGTTTAATAACATTAGTGGTCGTGCGGGTATAAATGTAAAAAAAGACATGGGAAGTCGTGGTCATCTAAATTTTTATATTCATGGCATTTTCCCAGTTGGCAAACCAGACGAATTACGACTGAATTTTGATAGACAATTTTCTATTCCACCAAATCTTTCCGTCAGAGTTATTTATGAAGAAACACTTAACATTACACCTAAGGGATTACAATTTGGAATGTATTATACTTTCGGTACTTTGACTTTTAAGTAATTCGAAAGGTTTTAACCAATAAATGACAACAATATATGACCTAAAAACAAAAACCAAGGGAAACCTATCTCAGGAGATTGGACCCAAAGAAAACATTAGTAATTATCAATTTCTAATAAGGAACTAGTAATTACATATTTTACCTTCCCAAAACTGACAAAAATAAAAAAGAGCCTACTTTGGCCCATTTCGCGAAAAATGGAGTAAGCTCCTGACCGATCTAATCGGAGACACAAAGGTATGTTTTCTTTTTTAAAATTGTATTAGTGCACTGTCCAGATAATAAATTAAAATTATAATGAGAGTTATTTTTTTGAAGATCAAAGCGTAAAATTTTAATGCCGCTATTGCGGTACACAGATGTAGCCTAAGCTACAGCGAGTATTTTTAACGCAGATATTCGGAAAAAGAACCACATTTAATTAAGTTATTCATCTTGATAGAGCACTGAAAAGGGATTAGTATTTTAGCGTAGCCATAGACATTGCTAATGGTTTGGCAAAAAAGTAATTAATTTTTTTATCACTATTTTAAATTTTAAAAACAATGAAATATTTTAAATTTTCAAACATGCTATTTGCTTTATTATTCATGATTACCAGTATGATGTACATAGGATGTCAAAAGGAGGAACAGAAGAATCTTAAGTCTGATAAAAACCTAGAAAAACGTGATAAGTCATTTACTCCTTCTATGTCCATAGCAAAAGAATCAGATTATCTTGTTTTTAATTCATTTTCTGATTTAGATCAATTTCTTGCCGAAGCAAACACTTCGTCCCATACATCACTCAATTCTTGGGAAAATCAGAAAGGTATTACAACGCAGAGACAGGTGTTTTACAATGTTATGAATGCAGAAACAAATTTAGATTTGTCTCTTGAAAACCTTCCAGAGCAAGCTCAGCTTGTAGAGAAAGCCAAGGAACCTTATCATTCTACTGAACATAATCAAGCCTTAAATGCAGGATTGATAAGATATTATGGTCAAGCACCTAATTCTTATTGGGACTATTCGTTAGTAGAACCAATGGTTGCAAGTGCCGTTAACTTAAACGGATTGGTAAAAGTAGGTGGGCAATTGATTAAGTACTCGAATTTCAACTTCATCTACATTATTAAAGATGGCGACATTGCAAAACTGCCATTAGCAATTTCAAAAACAGATGAGTTTGAAAATGGTGAAATCAAAGTTATCAAGACCAATCCATACAACCCAGAAGGAACAGTAGAGAATCACGAAACAGAAATCAGAAGTTTATGCTACTCTCTACCGCATGAAAATACATTTTCAAAAACAAATAGTTGGGAGCAAAATGGTCAAAAAACATTCAGAGTAAAAGTTGAAATAGATGGACGTGCAAAAGCAAATTTTGGTTCAACATCATGTGTCTATGGCACAGGTTGTACGTTTCAAGTAAGGACACAAGCCCAGCGAAAAAACTTTTGGGGAAATTGGGTTTATTCGTCTAGTTTTGGTCCGTCATTAACAATTAGCAATGCTACATGGTCTTATGATATGTCATTAATGCCCACTTGTTCAGACTATCCTACTGTTTATAACAATAATATTACAGGTGGCTCATACCCTAAGCCTATTTGGAGTACTTTTATACCTTGGACTAATAATGGATTTTTCCCTATGCATCCTAGCACTAGTGGTTGGTGGGTATGGAATGATAAGAAAATATGTACCACCATTAATATGCAGAATTATAATATACCTGCTACATATAATGGAAATGGACCTAGTAGATGGAATCTTGTAAAATAGTAAATTGCAAGACTCGTAGTTTATTTAACAACTTACCTGAGTACCTTGCGTGGTACTCAGGTTAATATAAATCTTATAAAAATGAATGTAATTAAAATATCTCTATCATTTTTAATATATTTTTGTTTAATATCAAAATGCTATTTGCAAAATATTGACTATGGATTGGTTATTGAAGCAAATTTGGCAAGCCATACCAATAGTGATCCTACGAAACCTGATGATGGCCAGTTTCAATGGAATTCACTAAAGACATTTGGCGTGGGAGCTTATGCATCAAAGCAAGTTTACAATCATATTCATTTAACTTCATCATTGATGTTCAGACAGCGGGGTTATACGGAAGAAGCCCAAACAGGTCCTATACCATCCCCTACATTTAGTTATTTAAGTTTGCAAAATAGTTTTAACTATGTTGCATTTGATGTTAAGTGCAAGTATATTAGAAATAATTCTAATAAAGTAAAAATATCTCCCTTTCTTGGTTTTAGTACAAATGCTCTTTTATCTAAGGATATCGAATCTGAACGACAAGATGACATTAATGATCTTTATCCGGTAAATCAATACCAAGACAATTGGAAAAGAATAAATGTAAATTATGCCATTGGTTTTTCTTTTTTCCAGCTTAATAAATACAGTTTGGATTTTGAGTTTAATAGGAGCATTACTCCACTTCTAAAAGTGGAAACGCTATTAGTGAAAGATTGGGTATGGTCCATGAAATTAAATATCTCTGTCCAAAAATTGTTAAGTTCTGAGTGATATATGGTTGGAATTATTTTTGTGCATTCTATAGATTGTGACACGAAGTAGACATCAGTGGCTTACAAAATGGAATGTATATTGTGACTTGGTCAGACGACAAGATGATGCGAAGTCATAAGTTCTATAAATATTGATTTTTGGAGTGTGTTTGTTGCTTTTTTATTTTGGATCCATAGATAAATCATACTTTAGTAACTCATGTTACATTGATTGAATACCAAAAACGATTACCTTTGTATTTTATTTACATCTAAATCAATACATATGAGATCCATTATTCTTTTAATTACTTTTTTTACCATCATCGGATGCAAGGAAAACAAAGCTGCTACTGCAAACGGTTCACCTGAACGTGAAAACACTGCTATCGTTAGCGAAGATCAAACCGTCAATACCAATATAGATGTCAACGCTTGTAAGGCAAAAATGAAGGCCAACAAGGAAGTTGTTTTAATTGATGTCAGAACGGATGGAGAAGTTAATCAAGGAAAAATAGCCAACGCGCTGCATATAGATATTAGCAAACCGGATTTTGATCAGAAGCTCAATGCTTTGGACAAAAACAAAGAGTACATCGTATATTGTGCAGTAGGTGGCCGATCGTCCAGAGCAGTCTCACAGATGCAGCAAAAAGGATTTAAAAAAGTTTTTAACATGGCCGGTGGGTATACTGCTTGGGCAAAGAACTAAACTGTTTTTAAATTTTAATGTTGCTTCCAAAATCTTAAGAGAAATCCAATGAGTGATATTTTACAAACATTTTTGAATGGGTATAGTGGCTATGCTTCCTATGTATGGTATGAGATTACACATCCAGGATTCAAAAATTATTTTTATTGGTTATTGATAGTTTCAGCTTTCTTTTTTGGTTTGGAGATGATCAAACCGTGGCGAGAAAACCAACCTTTGTTTAGAAAGGACTTTTGGTTGGACTTTTTCTACATGTTTTTCAATTTTTTTATCTTTTCATTGATCATATATAATGCGGCATCTGATGTCATTGTATTGTTGTTCAATAATGGTATAGAATCTCTTACTGGTATAGACTTGCAATCTTTCAATCCTTTGAAGTCGTTTCCAATGTGGGCTATTCTGTTGATAGGCTTCGTCGTCAGGGATTTTGTTCAATGGTGGGTTCATAGATTATTGCATCGTGTAGAATGGCTGTGGCAATATCACAAAATTCATCATTCTGTAGAAGAAATGGGATTTGCAGCTCATCTGAGATATCATTGGATGGAAACTATCGTATATCGTACCTTGGAGTACATACCATTGGCATTATTAGGTATCGGATTATATGATTTTTTCATCATCCATATATTTGCATTGGCAGTAGGACACTATAATCATAGCAATTTTGTAGTTAGTGGCAAAGTGACTGGTGGCATTTTGGGTGTACTCATAGGAAGTGTGGTAGTTTTTGGATTAGCTGACATTAATCTGCTCAATGATGCCGCTATTTCTTCCAAAATCATGGTGATGATCGGTTTGGTTATATTCGGTATTTTCGGTTTGGGTCCGATAATGAAATATCTTTTCAATAGTCCTGAAATGCACATTTGGCACCATGCCTATGATTTACCTGATGACAAAAAATATGGTATCAATTTTGGACTTACTTTGGCCATTTGGGATTACCTATTTGGTACTGCTGCGATTCCACACGATGGCAAAGATATTAAATTAGGTTTTCCAGGAGTAAATATGATTCCCCAAGACTTTATTGGCCAGTTTTTCTATGGCATCAAGAAGAGTTAATTTGTTGAATTGCTGAAATTGCTGAATCGCTGATTTGTTAATTTGTTGGATTGCTGAATTGTGGAAATGCTGATCACGCCATGTCGTGACTTCGCTTCGCTTGTTTGCGGAAATGTTGAAATGTTGATTTTAAAATGATTTCGACTCCTTCGCCGCGGCGAATGCGCTCAATCAACGAGATCGACCTTAACTAAAATCCTTAATCTCAATCTTAACCTTAACCTTAACCTTAGCCTTAACCTTAACCTTAATCTCAGTCTTAACCATAAAGTGATTTCGGCTCCACTATGTTGCGCTCAATCAACGAGCTCAACCTTAAACTAAAATCCTTAATCTCAATCTCAACCTTAGCCTTAACCTTATCCTTAATCTTCAAAAAGATCGTCCAATTTTCCTGTTTTCTTAAGTTTAATAAAGCTGCGTGTAGCTGCGATTACATCAGCCCGTGCGTTTCCAGCTGGGCCATAAGTTTGACCAAAACAAGTTCCATGGAGTTCTGGTAAAGTGGGATATTTATACCCTCCACCTTTTGATGGAATTTTACAATAATAAGTACCTTCTTCCATCAGACAATGTCTTTTTTTAGAGAAAAAATTGATACTCTTTTTAGTTCTGACATATTCAGCACCCAAAATATTCTCATTATAGTTGAGATTATGTGCAAAGATGAATTCTGCTTTTGCAGCACTGGCACTAAATTTATCCAATACTTCTTCGAGCGGTGCCATTTTTTTCTTAATATCTTCATCATCAATATGCGCTTTAGTCTTTGATTTGTCGTCAATCAATAGACCTGGAATCTGTGGTATACAATCAAAGTCTTCTATGGGTTTATAATCTTCACCCAATAAAATCCAACTAATATGAATAAGTCTGGGCCAAGCTTGAGTTTCTGTAAAATTGGCTTTGTAATTAGTAGGGCCTGCTATGGCAGAGCAATCGAATACAAGGTACATTTATGGGTCTTTTAGTTAATTTGTGAATAAAATGATTCTAACACTTTTTCAGCTAAACCATGACTTGTGGTTTGTGATAGTCGGGCTTTAAGGAGTTGACCATTTACCAATCCGGATGCTAAGATATGAAATGATTGATCTGGAGCTTTGTAACAATAGACACCCAATATATTCAATTCATGAGAACGATTGAGTTTGACTACTTTCCTTTCTATATTAGTTAAAACAGCCGTTTCTGAGTGATGCGCTTTTCTGACCAGATTAATTAAGGCTGTATCCTCTTCATGCATAACAACGGCCAAAGCACCTGATCCAGCCATGGGCATAAATTCTTTAGGGTTCAAAGCTATATTTATTTTATGATGATCTAATTCCTTGTCCGATGATATATAAGCTTCACTGTCAGTTTTTGATGACACAATTTCTAAATCTGACCTTAGACTAGAAATTTGATATTGCTGCCTTTGATCTTGGATATAAATCTTAGTATTCTTTTTTAACCTATAATCCATTTCAAAGTCAATGGCATTTGGGTCACACCATATTTGTTCATGGGTGATTTTTCTAGGGCTTAGAGCAATTATTTTGACTTTATCTGGTAAATTTAAGGGTAAATCTGAAAGTTTTACAACTAATAAATGATATGCTTCCTTTTGAATATAAGACATTTGACTTTCTAGACTTATGTCATTAAGGGTATTCCATTCTACCGAATAGCTTGGGAGGAAGCATGTTTCAATGTGATTAAGCCAGAATTTATCTTCAGGGTCAATGATATTATATAAGGCTTTTAAATTTGACATTTATGGTGAAATTAATATTCCTATTTGGTTTTGGTCAGATAAAAACGCAAAGATATAGATAAAAAGAAGTCCTTTGTCATAAAACTTTGGAAATATTCATATAAATATGAAGCTAAAAAGAGAATTATATTAACTTTGCGCAATGCAAATTACAGCTAAAAATATTGCCCAATTGATCGATGGTGTAGTCGTAGGTGATCCTTCCGCTCCTATCTCAGGCCCTTCAAAAATAGAGGATGGTCAACCTGGTACCATTACTTTTTTGGCAAATCCTAAGTATAAAGAATATATATATACTACAAAGGCATCAGTTGTATTAGTTTCTTCTGATTTTACTCCTGAAAAGGAAATAAATGCAACCCTCATTAAAGTAGAAAATGTGTATGCCTGTTTGGCAATATTAATGGAAAAATTTAATTCAAGTCTGAGTATAAAATCTGAAATTGCAAGTACGGCTGTGATTGATCCAACAGCAATCATAAAAGAAAACGTGGCTATTGACGATTTTGTTATCATTAAACCTCATGTGAAAATAGGCCAAAATACCAAAATATTTGGACAAGTTTTTATTGGGGATAGAGTGGAGATTGGACAGGATGTGATCATTTACCCTGGAGTGAAAATTTATCATAATTGTAAAATTGGAGATAGATGTATCATCCATGCAAATACTGTAATCGGAAGTGATGGTTTTGGGTTTGCAAAAGATGATCAAGGAAATTTTAAAAAAATCCCCCAAACAGGCAACGTAGTGCTAGAAAATGACGTTGAGATAGGAAGTAACACAGTTATAGATAGAGCTTCTATGGGGTCAACCATCATTAAAGAAGGTGCTAAATTGGATAATCTCATTCAAATCGCACACAATGTCACCGTGGGAAAAAATACAGCAATAGCTGCTCAAACTGGTGTGGCTGGTAGTACTACAATTGGTAATGAATGTTTGATCGGTGGTCAAGTGGGTATGGCAGGACACATTAGTATTGCAGATGGTGCACTTATTCAAGCTCAATCAGGTTTAGCTTCTTCCATTAAAGAAGTGAATTCAAAACTTTACGGATCTCCAGCTATCGAATATCAAACTTACTTAAAATCTTATGCCTACTTTAAAAAATTGCCTGAAATTGTTCATCAATTACGTTTGATTCAATCCCAGATAGATAACCTGAAAAGTAATCAATAAATCATTAAAGCTTTTATTGAAAATATGAATTTTAAAAATATTCTTAAAAATAATATTTCTTTTTCTGGTGTGGGCTTACACACTGGAAAAATTGTAAACATTACACTTAAACCAACTGATGTAGGTACAGGTATCAAGTTTGTAAGAACAGATTTAACTCCACATGTTCAGATCAATGCTGATGTTGCTAATGTGACTACAACTAATCGAGGTACTACGCTTGTTTCTGGTGCGGGATCAATTTCTACCATTGAGCACTTGTTGGCGGCATTAAACGCTCTTGAAATAGAAGATATAATTATAGAAGCAGATGGACCGGAGATACCCATTTTGGATGGCAGTTCCAAGATGTTTATAGATAAGATTTCGAATTCAGAACTTGAAAAAGTTGAAACCCATAAGGATGTTTTTATAATTTCAGAACCATTTAGTTTTATTGATGAGCATTCTGGATCTGAATATGCAGTTTTCCCAAGTGAGCATTTTGAGCTCAGCGCTATCCTAGAGTTTTCTGAAGATACTTTGGGTGATATGGTAGCGGTTATGAAATCCAGAGAAGATTTTATAAATAATTTTGCAGACAGTAGAACTTTTGTTTTTTTGACAGAAGTTGAGCCTTTATTTGATGCAGGATTGATTAAAGGTGGTGATATAGATAATGCGGTGGTGATTATAGATAAAAAGCTTTCAGATGACGATGTGGCCATCCTAAAAGTCAAACTTGGCAAGCCTAATGCATCTATTGCTGAAGGAGTTATCTGCAGTACTCCACTTAGACACAAGAATGAACCCGCTAGACATAAATTATTAGATATTTTGGGTGATCTCACTTTGTTGGGCAGAAATGTTCAGGCAAAGATTGTCGCCACCAAACCAAGTCACACTGGAAATATAGAGCTCACCAAAGTATTGAAAGCTAAGTATCAGGACTATAAAAAGAATTTAGGTAGACCAATATACGATGCTAATGAGGAACCCATTATGAACAGTGAGCAGATCAAGGCTTTTTTGCCCCATAGATATCCTTTTTTATTAGTGGATAAAATTATAGAAGTATCTGATAGCCATATTGTTGGAGTCAAGAATGTGACCTACAATGAAGAGTTTTTTTTAGGCCATTTTCCAGATAATCCCATTTTTCCAGGAGTATTACAAATGGAAGCATTGGCTCAAACAGGAGGCATCATGGCACTGAGGATCGTAGCAAAAGAGGATGAAAAATGGGATACATACTTCCTCAAAATGGATAATGTAAAGTTCAAAGCCAAAGTAGTTCCCGGGGATACACTAATTTTGAAAATGGAATTAATGGAATCCATTAGAAGAGGTATTGTTCAAATGAAGGGCACAGCATACGTGGGAAATAAAATCGTTTCAGAAGGAGAGTTAACGGCTCAGATAGTAAAAAGATCAAATGATTAGTAATTTAAGTTATATTCACCCAACAGCTCAATTGGGTGACCAAGTAGTAGTTGAGCCCTTTGCGTATATAGGTGCAAATGTGGTTATAGGTGATCACACTTGGGTGGGCCCACACGCCACCATTTTGGAAGGATCGTTTGTTGGGAAAAATTGTAAAATTTTTCCAGGAGCTGTTGTTGGTGCGATTCCCCAAGATCTCAAGTTTAAAGGTGAAAATTCTACGCTGATCATAGAAGATAACGTAACGGTGAGAGAATGTTGCACACTCAATCGAGGTACAGAAGCCAGTATGACTACCAAAATAGGCAAAAATACTTTGTTGATGGCTTATGTTCATGTGGCGCACGACTCCTTTGTAGGCGCTAACTGTATACTGGCCAATAATGTAAATCTGGCAGGTCATATCATCATAGGTGATTTTGTGATCATAGGTGGAATGTCTGCTGTACACCAATTTGTAAAGATCGGTGATCATGCCATGATAGGTGGTGGATCATTGGTCAGAAAAGATGTACCGCCATATGTAAAAGCAGCTCGCGAACCACTATCATATGCTGGGGTAAATTCTATAGGTCTCAAAAGAAGGGGATTTTCTACAGAGCAGATAAATCATATCCAAGACATATATAGAATTCTTTTTGTAAAAAGCTACAATGTTAAAAAATCAGTAGAAGTCATAGAAGCCACAGTAAAAGAGTCGCCTGAAAAAGAATTTATATTGGAATTTTTGGGTCAGGCAGATCGTGGTCTGATGAAAGGTTTTAAACAATAATGGTTGAAATACAACTTAGTAATGTTTCTAAAAGGTATGATTTTCAGTGGATTCTGAGAGATATAAATACTTCTTTTACTGATGCACAGGTTGTGGCCATAGCTGGAAATAATGGCAGTGGTAAGTCTACTTTAGTCAAAATTTTGTCTGGATTTTTGAGTCCTTCACAAGGGACATTAGCCTACATAATTGGTGATAAGCGGATTTCAACGTCTGAAATTTTTAAGCATATAGCGCTAGCTGCTCCATATACAGACCTGATCAATGAATTTACATTGGACGAAATGCTCAGATTTCATAGTAAATTTAAACCATTACGTCAACAAGTAAGCATTGAAGCCTTTCAAGACATCATCCAATTGAAGGTACCTCAGGACAAACAATTGTTTCAGTTTTCATCGGGTATGAAGCAAAAGATTCAATTGGCTTTAGCCATATTAAGCGATACTTCCATATTGCTTTTGGACGAACCTACTTCATTTTTGGATACCAATGCCAAAAAATGGTTTGCTGAACTATTGCAGCAAAATACCCAAAACAGATGTGTGATTATAGCATCCAATGATAGCTTTGATTTGGATTTGTGTGAGAGAGCGTTGTATTTATGAAATTAGAGTATACTATGGATATAGAAAGATATGAAATACAAACAAGTATAAAGTCAAGATATTTTGAATTTATATCTTCTGGCATCAATGGAAACATTGTAAAGGTAATCAAGTACACTCCTTTAAAAAATGATACTAATGTCTTTAACCTTGGATTCGGAGACAAAAACACCGAAACAGGTGGTTTAGATGATGAAGTAATCACTAATAATGGGGATACAGATAAAGTATTTGCTACTGTAGCATTTACGATATATGAATTTTTTGAAGAATTCCCTGATGCCATTGTTTATTTAAGTGGTGTTACACCAAGTAGAACAAGACTCTACCAAATTAATATTTCAAAATTCTTTGACTATATTTCTGATGATTTCGAAGTACTCGGGGAACTAGAAGAAGGATTTGAGCGTTTTAAAAAGAATATAAATTATTTAGGATTTGCAATAAAACAGAAGTAAATATGGCAACAAAAGTGGTAAATAAGAAATTTGACGGCAATGCTGTTTACAATCCGGCACTTGATAAATTTGAAAATATTGATATATTTCCTGCAAAAACAGCAATGGTAGAAGAAAGGCTAAAAGGAAGAAATATCAAAGTTGAAATAGAAGAAGCTTTGAGGAAGGAAGTAATCTCGAAGCCATAATACAGGCTGCTACATACAAGACATAATAAGAAAAGAAAGATATACTAACAACATGCCAATAAATTCAGACATATATTCATGATAAGCATTTGACTTTGTCAGCAGTACCTAACTAAATCCCCCTCCTCTTAATTTCCTTATTAATCAACGATAATTCTCTACTCATCTCGCCGGTTACCGAAGCATTTTCTTCGGTTCTTCTGATCAAGTAAGGGATTACATCCGTTATAGGGCCATAAACCACATATTTAGCAGCGTTAAAGCCTGCTCTGGAAAGATTGAAGGTAAGATTGTCACTCATGCCATATAATTGGCAAAAGTTTAAATGTGTGTGATCATGTTCGATACCTTTTTGGTCCATAAGCTTGACCTGTAGTAAATTACTGTCAGCATTATGTGAAGCACAGCAGGATGCTATACTCTCAAAATGCTCCACACAATAAGTGATGCCGTCATTGTAAGCTTGATCCGTGAGGGCTTTGTTAGCATGTATAGGAGACGGGTATCCCATATCTTCAGCTCTTGCACGTTCTTTATCCATATAAGCGCCTCTTACCAACTTGGAACCAAAGAGCACATTTTTTGCCAAACATCTCTGATGGTCTCGCTTCAAGTGATCTAATTTTGTTATGTTGTATAGTTGGTAAGTGTTGTATACGCACACTTTTTCTTTATTGTATTTTTCCATCATCTGTAGCACTAATTCATCTATCGGGTCTTGCATCCAACTTTCTTCAGCATCTACAAATACACCAATACTTAATTCATGGGCTTTTTCGCAGATTTCATCTAGTCTTTCTACAAGATGCTGGTAGTTGCGCTTTTCACCATCGGAAAGGGGTTCATTATTTTGGAGTTTTATGAGGACATTATTATCTACTAAGCCAGTAATTTTTGTACTAACCACTGGAACTGAATTATTGGATGCTGCCATTTCTATGGCTTTAATGGTTTCTTTCATGGCGGTATCCAAATCATCCTCATCGGATTTACCTTCTGCACCGTAATCTAAAATGGTAAAGGTATCATTCTCATAGAGCTTGTCTATTACTGGCTGACAATCCAAAAGGGATTCACCACCACAAAATTGAGCAAAAATGGTGTTTTTTACAATGGTTTCAGTAAAAGGCAACTTGAATTTTATCGCAAAGAGACCAATTTTGGAACCTATCTTGACCAGATTTTCCATATTCATAAGCTTGAAAAGCCACTCAGTTTTTTTAAGCTCTTTGTCTGATTTATGCGAAAAAGCAATTTCTGTGTTTTCAAAATCTATCTGAGAGTAATGCTCGGGGCCTGCCATAAATTATTATTGTTTTTGGTTCCAGATTTTCCATGCATCTTCAGCTTGATGGATGAGCATGTCATATCCGTTTTTAATTTTACTGTTTCTAATTAAACCTTCGGTCAAAAATAAAGTTTTTTCCGGATTGTATATGAGGTCATATAGAAAATATTTTTCATTTAGTAAATAATATGGCAAATCTGGACGTTTTTGGACATCTGGGTACATACCCAATGGTGTAGTATTAATAATTAATAGATGGTTTTCAAAAATTTCAGGAGTTAAATTATCATATGTCACACCACTGATATGATTCCTACTTACGATTTTGAAATTTATTTGGAGTTTATTTAAGACATAAATGACAGCCTTTGCTGCTCCACCATTTCCTAAAACGAGTGCATTTAGTTTGTGTTCAGATGGCAGCCATTTAGTTAATGACTTTTCAAAACCTGAAGCATCAGTGTTATATCCAATCGTTCTATTATTTTTAAAGCTGATAGTATTCACAGCACCGACTTCTTGGGCTACAGGGTCGACTTCGTCCAGATAAGGAATTATGGATTCTTTGTAAGGGATCGTTACATTGATACCTTTAAAGGTCGTGTTCCGTATCAAATCACAAAACTGGTTTATATTTTCCAATGGATAAACTGCATAATGTGCATCTAGGTGTAACTCCTTAAACTTTTGATTAAAGTAGGTAGGCGAAAAACTATGCGATAGCGGATACCCGATAAGTCCGTAATGATCCATGCTTATTTCCCATTATGGTTATTGAAATAAAAATCTTGGGCAACAAAATATGCTACTCGCATTGGCAAAATTGATTTACTTCGGTGATCAATGCAGGAAAAAACGTATGGAAACATTGGTCCAATCGTTCATAATGGATTTGCATGTCGTCATATGCGGTATGAATCTGGTTTTGGAATTTGGCTCTTTTTGAAACATGAAATAGCGTTTTAACAAGTCGCTCTTCATTTTTACAAGACATCAAAAAATCATCAGCCACCATTTTAGGGAAAAGTGTTTTTAGCCTTGCAGGAAAGTGTTCTTCGTGTTCAGAAAGCTTATCGTAGGTTTGATTTACAAATTCAATGATGGGAATGGAACAGTACAAAGCCCAGTTTTTGGTTAAGAAATAATCAAAGAGGATATCCACGACCACAGGCGCGTACTTGGATTGGGTAGGGTAGAAGAGCCTGGTCGTCTTCCTGACTTCATCGTTATTATCTGTAAAATGATCTATTTTTTTATGAAGTTCAATGCCTTTTTGGATCGTTTCGGGCAGTGTTTTAACCTCCTTATTGGTGATGAAATCTGCCATAAAGTTTCCTGTCATCTGATGGGAGTCGGTACAGGATAAAAGCATGTGAGCCAGATAATTCATGGGTATGGTTTAGTTCAGGCTTTCTAAGATGGGTTCGTGTTTCAGAGCTCGGAAATCTACAGAACTTACTGCGGATACTCCAGGTTCTACCATATAGACACCGTAAAGTACATTGACCTCTGCCATCGTGGATTTGTTGTGTGTCACGATGATAAATTGAGATTCTTTACTGAATTTTTGAATGATTTTATTGAATTTCTGAATATTAGCATCATCCAAAGGTGCATCCACCTCATCAAAAATACAAAATGGTGCAGGTTTCAGAAGATACAATGCAAATAGTAAGGCTGTGGCAGTTAGGGTTTTTTCACCACCGGACAATTGACTCAATGATTTAGGCTTTTTACCTTTGGGTTTGGCTATAATCTCAATATCAGACTCTAATGGATTGGATGGGTCCAGCAAGATCAAGTCACAGGTATCATCTTCTGTAAACAGACTGCGGAACACGTCTATAAAATAGGTCCTGATCTTTTCAAATGCTTCCATAAATTGTGCAGTCGCTGTGGTTTCTATTTCTTTCATAGTATCCATCAGGCTATCTTTGGCATCCAATATATCTTTTCGTTGTACTTGGATGTTGTCATACCTTTCTTTCATTTCATTATACGCCTCTACCGCAAGTGGATTGATATCACCGTAAGACTGCATTTTGGTTTTTATCTTTTCCAATTCTTCAGAGAGTTGAGCATAATCTACGTCTTTTTCTGGCTCTTTGTTGACGATATCATTGATGGCGATACCAAATTCTATTCTCAATCTTTCGCCTACCGACTGTATTTGGAATTTTTGTTCCGAGAACTGATCCTTAAGCGTTTGAATAGTTTGTTGAAGCGCGGATTGAGTCTTGGTCTGTTGTCTAATTTGGTCATCCAACTCATTGATGGCATTTCTAGCTTTGAAAAAATCCTGTTCTGCTTCACTAAGTGTAGATTGGAAATTTTTCCTCTCTTCATAATAATTGCGCAACTCGGTTTCCAATTGGATGAGTTGATCTTCGATATCGATACGCTCGCGATCTTCTGACATCAAACGTTGCTTATCATTATTGAGTTTTAGGGTCAGTTCTGATATTTTCAGGTCCTTAAACTCCTTGTCTTTTATGAAGTTGTTGAGCAGGTTTTGTTGTCTGATTTGTGATATATTGTCATTGTTGTACTGTTCTGATGCAGCTGACATTTTTTCGCTCAGCACATCTATGTCCTGATTTTGATCACCGCCGGGTTTGTCCAGCTCGGATATCCTTTTTTTAAGCGTATTTTTTTGTTGTTCTGAGTACTCTATTTTCTTTTGGGTATCTTTAATCTGTTCAGTCGACCCCTTGATTTTGAGATCACTCTCATCCTTGAGCTGCGTAAAAGTCTGCGTCTGATGTTGTAGCCGTATTTTGGACTGTTCGAGCGTTTGCGTCTCTTTTTTGATCTTTTCTATGAATGCAGAATGGTCATTGGACTTGAGCTGAACGAGTTCCGTTTTTATCCCATTTAATTGTTGGATAAGCTCATTTTTAACTTTGTTGTTTTCCTCCAAAAAAGCGGCCAACTTATCGAGATTCTGTTTTCGTCCTATTTTCTTACCTTCAAAAAGACCCACAGAACCACCCGAAATCGTGTAATGTTGTTTTAAAAAAGTACCTGATGAAGAGATGACCGTAATATCATCATTTTGGGCGTTAAATTGTTCCCATTCCCCATGGAAAATATATACATCATTCAGGATGTAAGCCATCAATGGATCATACTTAGAATTACATTGGACCACATCCGTTGCCAAAGTAAGTCCGTCGATTTTTTTTCCTTTATTTTGGGTCTGTTGGATTTGGTCCAAAAGGAAAAAATTGGCTTTACCTTTTTGTGAATTTTTTAGCAGTGAAATACCTTGCATAGCTTCTTTCACGTCAGCCACCACAAAGTAATTGAGATACTGCTCCAGATACAACTCTATGGGTGCCTTGAAGCCTTCCTGCACATCTAGGATATCAGATAGAATGACCAAATCTTTTTTCCACTTTTCGTTCAGGAATTTGATAGACTCCGGGAAACCTTCAAAACTTTCGATCATACTTTTGAGCAAGTCGAATTCGTTTTGTTTGGAATCAATATTTCTATTGATTTGATTGAGCGATTCTTGAGATTTATCTCTTTTGGATTCTAGGTCAGCTATTTTATCTTTCCTTTGTTGTTCTGTTTGCAGAAGTTTCTGCAATTCGGTGTTTTTTATCTCAATGTCCGCATTCAGAGCTTCAAGTTGTTTCTGGATACTTTCATTTTCTTTCTTTCTAGAAGATAAAGTTTCTTGAATACGTTGAATTTCTCTTTCGTGATTTTCTATCGTGTTTTTGTATATGGCTATGGTCTTTTCACTATCGAAAACCTGTCTTTCTTGCTCTTGTTTTTCTTTTTGGCGGGTGTCAAAACTCGTTTTAGCCGTATTGTATTCCGTCTTGATGGCGTCATAAATGACTTTGGATTTGCTCAGTATATGGATGATTTCCTGCAATGCCATATTTTCTGACGCAATCCTTGTTACCAAATGATTCACATCTTGAGTGGCACGAGCCAATTCATTTTCGTTTTCAGCGATGTTCTTTAAAAGCTGCTCTTTATTTTGCTTTTTAAATCCGGCTTTCTGTTGCAAAAGACCTTTTTCATTTTCACGGCTACGGATCTTATAGACCAGTTCGTTGAGCTTTTTTTGATGGTCAGATAGCGCCATTTCTTTGCCCAAGTTGTCTTTTTTCTCTTTTTCCAACTTGGCTTGTTGACCCAATAGCAATACATCATTCGCGCGGTAAGTATCCTGATCACGCAATAATTGTTCAGAGATACCTTTGTATTTTTGCTTGAGCTCATAAATAGAGTGTACGGCATGTTTGATGCTCACCTCTTTATATTCACCTTTGAGATCGAGATATTTTTGAGTCCTTTTGGCTTGTTTTTCCAGGCTTTTGAGATTACCCTCTATTTCGAAAAGCAAGTCATCGATTCTATTGAGATCTTCTGTGGCACTTTTTAGCTTACTGAGGGTCTCCCTTTTTCTGATTTTATATTTTGATACTCCTGCTGCTTGCTCAAACATCCTCCTACGGGCATTTTCTTTATCAGCCAAGATATCATCTACCATACCTAAAGCGATGATGGCATAGGAATTGGACCCAATACCCGTATCCAAAAAAAGCGAATTGATATCTTTCAGCCTGCAGACCACGTTATTGAGCTTATACTCAGACTCACCTGATCTATAGAGCGTTCGGGAAATGGTGACGGTTTGGTATTCGGTAGGTAGTAAATTTTTATTATTGTCAAAAGTCAATGCTACCGTAGCAGTAGCGGCTTCCTTTTTGGTCTTGGTACCATTAAAGATAACATCTGACATCGCTTCAAGCCTGAGTTCCTTGCTTTTTTGTTCGCCAAGTACCCATCTGATCGCATCCACAATATTGGATTTTCCAGACCCATTAGGACCCACGACCCCGATAACATCCTCACTGAAATTGAGAATGGTATCATTAGCAAAACTTTTAAAACCCTTGATTTGAAGGCTCTTTAATCTCATAAGGGGCAAAGATATTGAAAAATATATGATAGATAGAAAATCTAAGGAATGAAATTTTTTAAACTCATATTATACATTACAACTTCGGTATGAAGTTTAGAATGCCACCCTGCCAAAAAACTACTTCGTAATCGGATAGGTAAAATAAATGATTTTGTAATGGAATCATCATTTCGGAAACCATGACTTAAGGTCACCAATACTGCCTTGGGCTGTGTGGATATTTTATAAATTGGAGCTATAATCGCCCTATGGCAAGGAATTTTTGAAGATCAAGAAGGAGGTCAAACGTCTATAAATGTCAAAAGAAACCCATACCATCCAAGAATTAAGCTTTCAAATCTGGAAAATAAGAAATTTCCTTCAAAGAGTACAAAGTATGATGTTAAAAGTACGCACTCATCTGTTAAAACTACAATGTATGTTGCTAAAACTACGCATTAATCTGTAAAAAGTAAAATGTATGTTACTAAAACTACTCATTAATCTGTAAAAACTACAATGTATGATGTTAAAAGTACACACAAATTTGCTAAAAGTACACACTATTTTGTTAAAAGTACGCACTGTTATTTAAAAAGTACACAGTTTTATTCAAGAAGTACACAGTGTTGTGTTAAAAGTACGCAGTTTTATGCAAGATGTGCACTATTTTATACAAAAGGCTAGTCCTTTTATTTAATATACTAAATATCAATGGAAAATTACGAGTACAGAAAGAAAGACTTTGAGCACTCAAAGCAAGATCTACCCCAATAAGGGTATATTTTGGTTTATGATTAAAAATATATGAAAAAAGTGGCGCAAAAGTTACACACGTAAAATTTAATTCCCTTATCTTTGATTCGATATATTTTTTTATTTACCTAATTTTTAGAACGCACATGATATATT
>CAMBRK010000024.1 GCA_945870185.1 Aureispira sp. CCB-QB1
ACCCAAACCCGTGAAATATATAATAGTGGTGACGGTGCTGCAGTCCTTATGTATCATCCATATGAACGCAAAATATTACTGATCAAACAATTTAGGCTTCCTGTTTTACTTAACGGTCACGCTGACGGTTTTATTTTGGAGTGTCCAGCGGGTATGTTAGATTGTCTCGACCCTCAAGTAGCCATCATAAAAGAAATAGAAGAAGAAACAGGGTATAAAATAGATAAAGTGGACAAGATATATGAAGCCTTCGCAACACCAGGAGCACATATGGAAAAAATCTACTTTTTCACTGCCGTATATCATTCTGAGCAGAAAAAACACCTTGGAGGAGGAGACATATCTGAACAAGAGGATATAGAACTTATTGAGTATTCTTATGATGACGTAGCTTTTCTTTTGAAAAATGGATCCATTATAGATGCAAAAACTATCATACTTTTACAATGGGCACAACTCCATCTTATCCAATAAACAAAAGATTTGTGAAACGCTGAACGAAAAGAGTGGTGCTTTGTTTAGCTTGACATGAATAGATCCATATCAGTAACAAATCTTCGTTCTAGTTTATCGAATGTTGTCACCAAAGCCGAAACTTCTGAAATAGAGTTATTTCAAAATGAAGTTTTACGGCCTATATTGAAGTTTCAGAATGAACTCATAAAAAGTGTTTTTGTGGGTAGTCTAAACAAGCACGAGAAAGATTTTTCCAAAATGAATCACCAAGGCAGACTAGATTATATTACACGAGTCATTCAGAAAGATCTAGGATTGAGAAATGTGCTCATAGGCGTAGTATTGGGTATGATGACTGTTGATGAAATTTTTCAATATTACTTGCATGAAAATGAATATAGAAGACGTATAAGTAAGATGATTATGGAACGATTGGCTGATCAACTCGGTTGATGGAGAGAAATGCTCACAAGGATACTCCAAAAAATTTAATAAAAAGCAAACAGCACCGAAGAGCATATCAAAAAAGGATGGGAGAAAGTTGGGTAAGTTATAGTATATTAAACCTTGATTATGCATTAGAAAATCTATTCCGAAGCTAAACTGCTGCAAATCAGAATCCGCCGTGGCGGACTATTTTTCTTCTGTAACCGTAGCGGTGCTACGCTTTTCGAATATAAATAGCTGATTTATTGCATTTTAGCTTCTCATTACAAAGTTCTAACGCATAATCCAGGTTAAATTTTTTATATCGTGTTTTAATGTGAACAATACATATCAATAATAAGTGTTTTAAGGTTATTTTTGTGGAATTAAATGTAAGCTTGTGATTCTAAAATATTTTATACTTTTTACTTTGTTAGTAACTACAATTGGGTGCAAAAAAACACCACCCGATGGTGACTATTGTGCCAAAGTAAGTTTTGTCAAAGCGGGTAACAAAAGGTTAACATCATATGATATCATAGTAGAAGTCAAAAAAAATGAATTGGTTGACATTTTATTTCCTGTAGACCACCAAGATTCTTCATCCATTAAACCTGTTACCATACCCGAAAACGGAAAATTTACAGCGGTGTCAGAATCGGGTATCGTGTATAAAATAGAGATGAAAGGCACCCCTGAAAAATGTCTACAAACAAGTAGAAAGAAGAAAAATGAAAACCCACTAAAAACAAAAAAGGTACAATGTAAAGGAAAAAATAAAGATGGAAAAAGATGCCAACGATTGACGTATAATAAAAGTGGGTTTTGTTGGCAGCATTAGTACTTTTAGCGGGTCAATAATATTTTTATTGTAAGGCATCAAAAATCAGGTCTAACTCTTCAAAAGACTTGAATCCTACTTTTTCTTCATCACCACCGCGTAATATAATACCGTTGACATTAAGTTCACTAAGGATATCATTTAAGTCAGAAGCTTTGATGTTGATATCCAAAATAACAGGTTTTTGTTTTGAAGCATTTCGAACGATTTCCTTTTCTTCTTTGGTCAACTCCTTGTATGTCTTATCACTCCGTAAAACCGGAAAGTCAATTGTAGAAAGATCGATTTCGTTTAAGTTTTCTAAAATAAAGTCTTTAAATATTGGCAAATGAAAACTACCTTCATAAGTAGCAAATGCTCCTAAATGTACCGCATCTGGTTTTCCCATGTCCAAAACAGATAAAATATCTGAATAGTCTTGCCAACCATCAAATTCATAAACAAAAGCAGGTCCTTCTACCCAATCAGTGATTTCTTTGATTTTTTGTGGAGAGCAATACATTTCTGTACCGGTATTGCAACAAAAACCAAGATAATCTACACCCATAGCTGCAAAATACCTGGCATCTGTAAGGTTATTTACTTTATTTATTTTAACCTTGATTTTTGCCATTTTGATTATTTTTGTGCAAAAGTAATAAGTCTCATGGCTTTAAAGAAAAAGGAAGAAGTAAAAGAATATAAAAAGGATCATTATTTCCAAAGGGTGTATGATGTCACTAGTCTGGTCCCATACGGCAGGGTGACTACTTATGGCGCTATAGCTGATTTTTTAGGTCTTGGTTCGGCAAGGATGGTCGGCTGGGCGCTGAATCATTGTCATGCACAAGATCATATCGTTCCAGCACACAGGGTTGTAAATCGAAAAGGCGAACTTTCGGGTAGATTGCATTTTCAGACTCCTACCTTGATGCAAGAGAGACTAGAACAAGAAGGAATCGTCATTGAAAATAATATAGTTTTCAAAATTAATGAAAAATTTTGGCACCCTCGTGAACTTGAAGAGTACTAATCGTGTTTGGAAATGAATTAAAATAAAAAAAATCATAAAATGTCAAAATTAGTAATTTCAATATTTTGTTTCTTTTTCACATATTCAATAATATCTGCACAATCTCCTGTAGGAATCTGGAAAAATGTAGATGATGAAGACGGAAGAGAAAAGTCCCATATAGAAGTATATGAGAAAAGCGGTAAACTTTATGGAAAAGTAATCAAGTTGCTTCCTGCTGCAACAATAACAAAATGTGATGCTTGTTCTGGAGATAAAAAAGGCAAATCCATAGTCGGAATGGATATACTTTGGGACCTTGTAAAATCCGGAAAAGTATGGGATGATGGTGAAATTTTAGATCCTAAAAATGGAAAAGTTTACAGCGCCAAAGTAGAGTTGGATGGCAAAGATAAACTTAAGGTCAGAGGTTACATGGGCGTGTCTATTTTAGGAAGAACACAGACTTGGTATAGAGTAAAATAAAGTATCTCAGATACACAATAAATGAATCAATATCCGTGTTATGAGAATGATATTTTAATTATTTCACCTCGTAATTCAATATATGATACAACATTACACCGGAAACAATATAGTCAGATTCATTTATAAAGAGTGTGATCTTTTTGAAAAACTCGAGATGGAGTTTGCCCTGGAAGATGATAGCACCCTGCTCGAATCATATCATGAATTAAAAGATGGTTTTAACACCTTGCCTAAAGTGACATTTAGTCCTCCTAAGTCTTGTCTAGATTATATTTTGGCATACAGCCTTGAAGCTTGATGACACGTTAAGCAGTATTGGTGTCGGAAAAGATAATCAAATAAATATTCTACAAAAAAGTAACTTGGTTATTAAAAAATAGTCTTAACATTGTGATTATTTTTTAACCATCTTAAGTTAACCATATGAAATGGGAAGGTCGTCGTCAGAGCGAAAATTTTGAAGACAGAAGAGGCGTGGGCACCACAGGCAAAGTCGTAGCAGGTGGTGGAGCAATAGGTATTATTTTTCTATTAATACAATTGTTTTTAGGAGGAGATAGCCAGCAAGTTGTTCAAGCTCTTGAACAACAAATGAAACCACAAACAACACAACCAATGAATGCACTTACTGAAGAAGAAAAAGTGGTTGGTCGGTTTGTCTCCACCGTTTTAGCATCTACTGAAGACACGTGGCACCAGCTTTTCAGAGATAATGGAATGAACTACAAAGAACCCCAAATGGTACTTTTTAATGATGTAATACATTCAGCATGTGGAGGTGCCAATAGTAATACAGGCCCTTTTTATTGCCCAGGCGACAAAACGCTGTATATGGACATGTCCTTTTTCAATACGTTGAAAGGCAGATTTGGAGCCAAAGGTGGTGACTTTGCTATAGCATATGTGATTGCACACGAAGTCGGCCATCATGTACAACATCAGCTGGGAATATTAGAAAAAACACACAATATCAGAAGGCAACTTAGGGAGGCTCAAGGAAACCAAGTACAAGTGGCTACGGAGTTACAGGCAGATTATTTTGCTGGTGTGTGGGCACACCATGAGCAGAGATATCTAGAGGCAGGTGATGTGGAAGAAGCCATTAATGCGGCAGCAGCTGTAGGTGACGACAATATACAAAACAGTACACAAGGTTACACCAGACCAGAAACCTATACCCATGGCACATCCAAACAAAGGGTGGAGTGGTTTACGAGAGGCTTTAAAACGGGCGATCTCAAAAGAGGTGACACGTTTGGAGAGCTATTGCGCTGATAGTCCATCGGTAAAAATACAAAAATGAGGTTTAATATTATTTTTACGGTGTCGCTTTTTCTGGTGTATTCTTGTAGCACACTAAAAAAAGAAAATGATTATAAAACTATAGGAAAAATAAGCACACCCATAGGTGAGATGTTATTTGTATTATCAGATTTGACACCGAAACACAAAAATAGTTTTATAAAACTGGCACAAGAAAATTATTGGGATACCCTTACTTTCAATAGAGTCATCAAAGATTTTGTAATTCAGGGAGGATGCCCGGACACTCCAGAAGGATTTGCCGACTCACCGTATTTAATCAATCCTGAATTTCATGACAGTCTCCGGCATATTTATGGTGCTGTCGGCATAGGTAGAGACGACAATCCTGAAAAACGCTCTGCAGGATGTCAGTTTTACATAGTACACAACAAAAAAGGAATACCCAGATTGGATGGAAAATATATGATCATTGGTCAGGTATTCAAAGGATTGGACGTTTTAGAAGCCATAGGAAATACACTGACCAATAAACAAGACGAACCTCTAGTCCCTATACCGGTTAAAGTTAGCACCATGAAAATGTCACCTATGGAAATATCTAAGGCAACTTTACCTAATTAAAAAAGCTACCTTAGAGTAAAACGATAGGCATTTTTCACTTTTATTCTGTCGATTATTGTATGAATATCTCAAAAAATAATCATCAAAAACAAAAAAACACATTACCTTAGTCCTTCCTTTTAAATCATTAATAAATTGAGCGTCATGAGATTTTATAAAGTGTTGATTGCCATTACACTAGGATTTGTTTTTTTACAGTGTTCCCAAAAAGATACTAGTGCTGCTTTACAAAGACCTATAGAGCATTGGGTTTTTAGATCTGTTTTGGACTGGAATCCACGTATGATAACATTGGCTTTATCAGATCAGCTTTGGGCATCTTATCATGCAGAAACGGGCGCGCTTTACAAAGCTTGGAAAGGAAGCGTATATTTTGATGGTGCAGTTTACACTACTGCACACGGACCTCAACCCATTACGATAGGAAATAGCTATATCGAAAATAAATTTAGAAATCCTTGGTTTGTCTTAAAAGGAAAGGACACAGTAGCAATTAAATACGACTACAAAGGCCACCGTTTTGTATCCGGTAAGGCTCAACTGATGTTTCAATTGTCATCTAATCAATTTTCAAAACCCATTTTGATTTATGAAGAAGTAGAAGCATCAAAATCGGCATCAGGACAACCCATTTTTGAAAGAAACATTACTACCAAAGATGTCCCTGACGGCTTTAATGTTGGCCTGAAGTTCAATATCAATTCGATAGTGGTAGAAAGCAACATAGAGACTGATGGTAAGATGGCAATATCATCAAAACAAGAAATAAAACTTGATGAAGTAAACACATTGGCTATCGAAGGGTCATTGATGCTTAATGGGAATGCATCTACCAAGTTTAATACAACCCTCCTAAATACCCCAACTATAGAAAACAAAAATGTAGCAGGTGGAGAAACCGAAGATGAAGAGACTGAGGGTGGATTGCCAGAAGGACTTAAACTCATTGCAAAAAGTGATTGTAAAACGTGTCATAATAAAAACCTTCAGACCATCGGTCCCGCATATGTCGCTATAGCTCAAAAATACAACAATACACCAGAAAACATCAAGCTACTTTCATCAAAAGTCAAAAATGGTGGATCGGGTGTTTGGGGCGAACAAATGATGACACCACATCCAGACCTAGCAGATGAAGATATCGAAAAAATGGTGGGTTATATCATGTCCTTGGACAAAGATGAAGAAAAGGAGGCGCCAGCAGCTAGCACATCGCTACTGACCATGCAACCGGAAAACAACATAAAGGAAGAACAGATATTGCCAGGTAGTGTAGTCAAAACTTATGATATCCCTAAGACTACAACGATGATGCCTAGCATACCCGCAACAAAAACACCCAAACAAGCAGGTATTTTACCAAATTTTGACAACTTGTCTGGTGGTGATTTCAAAGAGCTTGAAGATAATTTTGCACTGATAGCCACAGGACACCTCAAAATAGAAAAGGAAGGTACTTATACCTTTCATATATGGAGTGATGACGGCTCTAAGTTATATATCAATGACAAACAAGTTATAGATAATGACGGACAACATGGTGCAGAGTTTGGAGAGGTGAGTATAGAAATGAAAAAAGGTTATTATCCTTTTAAACTCGAATACTTTCAAGGTGGTGGTGGAAAATTTCTTTCGTTCAACTGGAAAAAACCAGGAGACGAGGACTTCGAAGTAATACCAGCACTAAACATATATCACAAAAACGAAAACCTTGAAATCCTAAGAACGCATAAACTCCCTATGGCAAGTGTTTCTAAAATACCAGGAGATCAGTATCCTCTAAATGCTGTGCATCCTTCCTTTGATTTGTTTCAGGCGAGACCAGACGCTTTTAAACCCAAAGTAGGAGGTTTGGATTTTATGTCAGACGGTCGTATGGTGGTAAGTACTTGGGATGCTGCGGGTTCGATATATGTTGTTGAAAACGTACAAAGTGGAGACTCTACTAAAATGACTTATAAACGCATCGGGTTCGGTTTGGCAGAACCCCTTGGATTAAAGATTGTAAATGACACTATTTATGTCATGCAAAAACACGAGATTACTAGACTCATTGATACTGATGGGGATCAAATCATAGATGAATATCAGACACTTTGTGATGATTGGGGTGTATCTTCCAATTTTCATGAGTTTGGGTTTGGATTGGCATATAAAGATGGGCATTTTTACGCTACTTTGGCTACAGCTATAAATCCCGGAGGTGCCAGTACACAACCACAAGTACAGGATAGAGGAAAGGTAGTAAAGGTCAATAAGAATACAGGTGAAATGAGTTTTATTGCATCAGGTCTAAGGACACCAAATGGTATTGGAATCGGATATGGAGGAGACTTGTTTGTAGCAGACAATCAAGGTGACTGGTTACCTTCGTCCAAGATAGCTCATGTCCGTGAAGGGGCATGGTTTGGGTCCAGGTCTGTAGACCCTGAGGGTACCAAAAACAAAAAGGAAGACTTACCCTTGGTATGGTTACCTCAAGACGAGATAGGCAACTCACCTAGTACACCTTTATCACTTGATCTGGGTATTTACAAAGGGCAGATGATACATGGTGATGTCACCAATGGTGGTGTAAAACGGGTTTTTGTAGAAAAGGTGAATGGCCAACTTCAAGGTTGTGTTTTTAGGTTTATACAAGGACTGGAAGCAGGAGTAAACAGAATAGCTTGGGGACCAAACAATGATTTATATATTGGCGGCATCGGAAACCCAGGAAATTGGGGTCATGCTGGAAAACTCCACTATGGTCTACAAAGATTGGTTTTCAACAATAAACCAACATTTGAAATGCTGGCAGTAAGAGCAAAGTCAAATGGTATGGAAATAGAATTTACAGAGCCATTAAACCCTGCTGATGGTTGGAATACGGAAGATTTTGAAGTAAAACAATGGTACTATAAACCAACTATAGAATATGGAGGACCTAAATTGAATGAAAAAAGACTGAAAGTAAAATCAGCTACCGTATCAAGTGATCGAAACAGAGTTTTCCTCGAGTTTGATGGGCAAAAGGACAACCATATGATATACATAAGGCTTAAAAAACACTATATCAGCGAGGCAGGCCGTTCTTTATGGAGTACTGAAGCTTGGTATACCATGAATCAGGTGCCGAAAACAGAACGTGGAGTAGTGGCAAAGGCACCATACATCTTTGCAAATAATAGATTGATCGAACCAGAAACCAAAGCAGGTTGGCAACTACTTTTTGATGGAAAATCCCTAAATGGTTGGCGCAACTTCAGGAAAAAATCAATAGGAAAAAGTTGGGTCATTCAGGATGAAGCCATACATCTCAACGCACAGCCAAACAAGGAAGGCCATTGGCAAGCACCTGATGGTGGAGATATCATTACAGATAAAGCCTATGAAAATTTTGAGTTTGTGTGTGAGTGGAAGATAGGAAACTGTGGTAATAGTGGGATCATGTTTAATGTGGTAGAAAGTGATAAATACGATTACGTTTGGCAAACAGGACCAGAAATGCAGGTTTTGGACAATTCATGTCATCCAGACTCTAAGTTTGTTACTCATCGTGCAGGAGATTTGTATGATATGATTGAATGCAAATATCCTGCTGTAAAAACGGCTGGAGAATGGAATGAAGCCAGAATTGTCAGCAATAAAGGGAAAGTAGATTTTTGGCTCAATGGAATTCAGGTGGTTTCGTTTACTATGCATAATGAAGAATGGAAAAACAGAATTGCTAAAAGCAAGTTTAAAGATATGCCAGACTTTGGTTTGTCTAAAAAAGGTCATTTATCTTTGCAAGATCACGGAGATAAAGTATGGTATCGTAATATAAAGATTAGAGAATTGAAATAGTATTAATGTACGAGTTTAAGAAATATTTTCAAGCCATAAGTTATCTCTAGTATCCATTTATGGTTTTGGCGTTGTTTTATGGTTATAAACCATTATTTAATGGGTTGGAAAATATATTGGCAGACTTTAATCATGCTATGATATGGATGGGTCTTGGGATAAGTTTTTCTACACTTCAGGATACCACAAAAATCCAGAATAAACGCTCGCTAAAGGTATGGCAAAACCCAAAGTATGCTAAAGTTTTTATTTACACATTTGCATTGTTTACGTTATTTTTACTAGTTTTTGGTATTTTAGGCATCTTTCTCTCAATTTCAGAAGTGTTGAAAGAAATCGCTTTTGGATTGATGGTGTTGGCTATCGGAATGTTAGGTATGTTAAAGGCCGCTAAAGAAATGGCCGAACATCACACCTTTAAAACTTCCGAATAACGTTTTTTAAAAGGATAGACCATTCTCATCAATTATTATTTCCAATAAAGAATAAACTAAACTTCATTATTGTTGTTCCTGCTTTTCAAAATCAAGAACATTTAGCATGAGCGATAGTAAAAAGGGAAATGTCAGCATTGGAGATCCTATTCCTCCATTTAATGCTACTGACGAAAATGGTAATCCAGTAAATAACGAATCCTTAAGGGGGAAGAAGAATATTATATTTTTTTATGGTCAGGATGATTCACCGACTTGTACCAAGGAAGCGTGTAACGTTAGAGATAATTATAAGTTTTTTACAAACAAAGGCTTCAATATATATGGCGTGAGCAAAGATAATGAAAAGAAACATAAAAAATTTATAGACAAATATGATTTGCCTTATTCATTGATAGCGGATACTGAACTAAGCATGATGAACGCGTTTGGCTTTTATGGTCCTAAGATTTTCATGGGTAAAGAAGTTACGGGTGTTTATAGATCTACAGTGATCACTGATGAAAATGGTATTATCTCCCACATCATTTATGACGTAGTATCAGCGAATCATTCTGAACAGATCAAGGAAGCAATAGGGTTATAGACAACTATGCTTTCGCGATCATAATTTTTAGAATTTCGCTAGCAGCTTCAGATATAATAGTACCAGGTCCAAATACTGCGGCAACTCCAGCATCGAATAAATAGGGGTAATCCTGTGCAGGAATTACGCCTCCTACGATGACCATGATATCTTCTCTACCTATTTCGGCTAGAGCAGCTATGGTTTCAGGGACTAAAGTTTTGTGTCCCGCTGCGAGTGAAGAAATACCCAAAATGTGTACATCATTTTCTGCAGCCTGGCGGGCAGCCTCAGCTGGAGTCTGGAATAGTGGTCCCATATCGACGTCAAACCCTAAATCTGCAAAACTTGTAGCAATTATTTTTGCACCACGATCGTGACCATCCTGACCTAATTTTGCAATCATGATACGAGGTCTTCTACCATCCATTTCGGCAAATTGATCAGACAACGACTTGGCTTCTTTGAATTTTGCATCCATATTTATTTCTTTGGCATAAACCCCTGTAATGGTTTTGTTGGTGGCCGTAAAACGACCAAATATCTTTTCCATAGCAAAGGATATTTCACCTAATGTCGCTCTTTCGCGGGCCGCAATTACGGCAAGTTCTAGTAGGTTGCCCTCATTAGTTTGAGCACAATGTGTGATATTATCAAGAGCTTTCTGCACATTCAGGTCATTTCTATTTTCTTTGATTTTTAAGATAGATTCTATCTGTTCTAAACGCACCTTGGAATTATCTACCTTCAAAATGTCAAGTTCAGGCTCATTTTCACGTTGATTATAATTGACACCCACGACATATTCGGTTTTACTATCTATTCTAGCTTGTTTAGCCGCGGCAGCTTCTTCTATGCGCATTTTGGGGATACCAGCTTCGATGGCAGATGTCATGCCTCCAAGAGATTCCACTTCCTGGATGTGTTTCCATGCTTTTTCTACCAATTCTTTGGTTAAAGTCTCCACATAAAAAGAACCACCCATAGGATCGATGGCTGACGTCATGTGTGTATCCGATTGAAGATATTTTTGAGTATCTCGCGCTATTTTAGCCGAAGTGTCTGTTGGTAAGGCGATGGCTTCGTCCAGAGAATTAGTATGAAGTGATTGAGTCCCGCCAAAAACAGCAGCTAAAGCTTCGATACAAGTCCGAGCGATATTATTATATGGGTCTTGAGCCGTCAAACTATATCCCGAGGTCTGACAATGCGTACGTAAAGCCAGCGTCTTAGGGTTTTTGGCCATAAAATCTTTTACAACTTTTGCCCATAGTAGACGACCGGCACGCATCTTAGCGATTTCCATAAAGAAATTCATACCAATACCCCAAAAAAAGGAAAACCTAGATACAAAATGATCAATGTCCAAGCCTGCTTTTTGACCAGCACGAATATATTCCATACCATCTGCAATAGTGTAAGCCAACTCTATATCTGCAGGTGCTCCAGCTTCGTGCATGTGGTATCCACTGATAGAAATACTGTTGAATTTTGGCATATTTGCCGCGGTAAAAGCAAAGATATCAGAGATGATTTTTATCGATGATGCTGGTGGATAGATGTAAGTATTCCTCACCATAAACTCTTTCAAAATATCGTTTTGGATGGTACCGGTAAGTTTATCCATACTTACACCTTGCTCTTCGGCAGCTACGATATAAAGGGCTAAAACAGGAATGACAGCTCCATTCATTGTCATAGAAACCGACATCTCATCTAGAGGAATGCCGTCAAATAAAACTTTCATATCTTCTACAGAATCAATGGCTACTCCAGCCATACCTACATCACCCGTAACTCTTGGGTGATCGGAGTCATACCCTCTATGAGTAGCAAGGTCAAAGGCAACAGAAAGGCCTTTTTGACCTGCAGCTAGATTGCGTCTGTAAAATGCATTGCTATCTTTTGCTGTAGAAAATCCGGCATATTGCCTGATAGTCCAAGGAGAAGTCAGATACATAGTACTGTAAGGGCCTCTTAAATAGGGAGGATGTCCTGCCTGAAAACCAATTTGAGGGCAATCTGCTAAATCATCCTGACTATATCTGTCTTTTAAGAGTATACCTTCTGGTGTAAGTATCTGTTTGTCTACCATATCAAATGTATTAAAATCGTAAAGTTACATCTCATAGGATTGCAAAACAAATATTGGTAGATGATTTTGGTCTTGTTTTATGTTTATTGACTAATCCACCTTAACAAAAGGAACAGTTGTATTCTTACTTGTTATAAAATATAAGCCGTCGGGCAAATTACTAACATCAATTTGATTTTGATCTACTGATGTCGTTCGACGGATTTGGCCATTTTGGTTTGTGATACTGAATAATTGAGAAGACAAATCGTTTTCGCTAACCAATTCCAGACTTGCTGAAACGATATTGCTTTTAATATCAAACAGTACTTTTGCATTTACCCTATCTACGGAACTTGATAATTCATATTTGAGATATGTTTCAAGCAATTCTAAGGACATCACGTAAAGTCAAAACAATAATATCACACCTTGCCCACCCGAAAAGCAATTTTCACCCTAATTTTTGCTAATTTTGCACCTTATTTCATCAATTCATCTTATGCAATACCTTTCTTTAGAAAATGTAAGTCGCTCTTATGGCGATAAAGTGCTTTTCAAAAACGTCAATCTATCTATCACTAAAGGCGACAAAATAGCGTTGGTTGCCAAAAACGGTAGTGGCAAAACGACGCTTCTCAAAGTCATAGGTGGTGAAGAAGGTTCGGATGGTGAAAATGCCAAAATCATCATCTCTAAAGAAATAAAAACGTCCATACTCACGCAAGATCCTGCTTTTGATCCCAATGCTACCGTGCTCGAAACCATCTTTGATTCTGATAATGAAGCGATTATTGCCGTCAGAGATTATGAAAAAGCACTTTTGATGAATGATGATGCTTTACTTCAAAAATGTGTCACTCGTCTTGAAGACCTAAAAGCTTGGGATCTCGAAGCCAAGATTCATGAGATTCTCCATAAATTACTACTCACAGATATGGACCAAAAAACGGGTCAAATGTCAGGTGGACAGAAAAAACGTCTGGCTTTGGCCAAGATACTTATAGAAGAGCCTGACTTCCTGATACTAGACGAACCTACCAACCACTTGGATATGGAAATGATCGAATGGTTAGAGACTTTCCTTCAGCAACCCAATCTGACACTTTTTATGGTGACACACGACCGATATTTTTTGGAGCGTGTGTGTAATGAAATCATCGAGCTAGAAAATGGAAATACTTACATGTATCGGGGCAATTACTCCCAGTATCTAGAAAAAAGAGAAGCCAGACTGCTCAATGATGCCGCCAATCTCGAAAAGACCAAAAAGCTCTTTTCCAAGGAGCTGGAATGGATGCGCCGTCAACCTCAGGCACGAAGTACTAAGGCTAAATCCCGAATAGACGACTTTTACGAAATCAAAGAAAAAGCCCAAGTTAGGCTCAATAATGATGATATGAAAATCAGCATTCAAGCATCAAGACTTGGATCAAAAATATTGGAAGCGCACGCCATTGTCAAAAACTTTGGGGATAAAAAGATTCTTGACGGGTTCACATATAAGTTTAAAAAAGGGGAAAGAATCGGTATTGTAGGCCAAAACGGTACCGGTAAATCGACTTTTCTAAAACTTTTGACACAAGATATAAAACCTGATGGTGGCAAAATCGTAGTAGGAGATACCATTGTTTTTGGATATTACACACAAGATGGACTTGTCGTTAATGAAGATAAAATGGTGATAGATGTCATCAGGGACATTGCCGAGTATATACCGTTAGATAAAGGGCAAAAAATATCGGCTGAATCGATGTTGGAGCGCTTTTTGTTTCCTCGGCTACAGCAAAGAGTGTATGTATCACAGTTGAGTGGTGGAGAAAAGCGAAGATTGTATCTACTGACTATCTTGATGAAAAATCCTAACTTTTTGATTCTTGATGAGCCCACTAATGATCTTGACATCATCACACTCAATGTATTAGAAGAATATTTATTGGATTTTCCTGGATGTCTGATCATTGTGACACACGACAGGTATTTTATGGATAAGTTGGTGGATCACTTGTTTATCCTGGAAGGAAATGCTGTCTTAAGAGATTACAACGGCACCTATTCTGATTATCGAGAATTGAAAAAAGCGGAAGACAGAGATAGATCAAAAGCTGATAAAACCACTGTTGAAGTAGTAGAAATCAAGGAAGAAGAAAAGAGTAAGGCCACCTTTGAGCAACGAAAAGATTTCGCCAGGATAGAAAAAGAAATCAAAAAACTCGAAGAGAAAAAGGCCGAAATCACTGCTAAATTTGATGATGCAAGTCTAAGTCCTGATAAAATCATGGAATTCTCTAAAGAGCTAGACAAGGTACAGAGCCAATTGGAAGAAAAAGAAGAAAAGTGGATGGAATTGGCGGATTTGATGTGATCAGTAACGTTAAACAAAAGATAAAGAATAAAGGGAATTTTATTTTTAGATATTACTATTTATTAAATTCTTACCTTTGTGCCTTCAAATGGTTGAAAATATGCAAATGATTAATATTACACTTCCGGATGGTAGTGTACGACAATACGAAAAAGGGACAAGTGCTATGGGTGTAGCGCTTTCTATAAGTGAAGGTCTAGCTAGGAATGTACTAGCGGCTTCTGTAAATGGAGAAATATGGGATGCAGGCAGACCTATTCAAGCAGATGCTCATGTTAAACTTTTTACTTGGAATGATAAGGAAGGAAAAGCTACATATTGGCATTCGTCTGCCCACCTTATGGCAGAGGCCCTTGAAGCTTTATATCCAGGTATCAAATTTGGGATTGGTCCAGCTATCGATAATGGGTATTATTACGATGTGGACACTGGAGATACTACATTGACACCAGCGGATCTGCCCAAGATAGAAGAAAAAATGCTCGAACTAGCGCGTACTAAAAGTACATTTGAGCGTAAAGATGTATCTAAGGTGGATGCGATAGCTCACTTTGCGGAAAAGAATGATGAATATAAGTTAGAGTTGCTCGAAGGTCTGGAGGATGGCAGCATTACATTTTATACACAAGGCAACTTTACAGACCTTTGCCGTGGACCACACATACCCGATACGTCTAATATCAAAGCTGTAAAACTGACTAACCTTGCAGGAGCTTACTGGCGTGGTGACGAAAAGCGCAAGCAAATGACACGTATCTACGGCATCACTTTCCCCAAAGCAAAAGAGCTTACAGAGTACCTAGAGATGATCGAAGAAGCTAAGAAGCGAGATCATCGCAAATTGGGTACAGAGTTGGAACTGTTTATGTTTTCTGAGAAAGTAGGACAAGGACTTCCTATGTGGTTGCCCAAAGGTACACAGCTTCGAGAGCGTCTTCAAAACTTCCTACGCAACGAACAGGAAAAACAAGGTTATCAGATGGTGGTTACTCCACATATTGGTAGCAAACAATTATATATTACATCAGGTCATTATGCCAAATATGGTGCAGATAGCTTCCAACCGATTCACACACCCAAGGAGGGCGAAGAGTTTCTTTTAAAACCAATGAATTGCCCGCATCACTGTGAGATTTTTGGTGTGAGACCTAGATCATATAAAGAATTGCCATTGCGAATCGGGGAGTTTGGAACTGTATATCGTTATGAACAAAGTGGTGAGTTGCACGGATTATCACGAGTAAGAGGATTTACTCAAGATGATGCCCATATATTTTGTACAAAAGATCAGGTAAAAGGAGAGTTTCAAAAAGTACTGGAGCTGACTACTATGGTGATCAAGAAAATGGGATTTGACAATTTTACTGCACAGATTTCGCTTCGTGATCCTGAAAAACCAGAAAAATACATCGGTTCAGAAGAAAATTGGCAAGCGGCAGAGCAAGGAATTATTGATGCAGTCAGCGAGTTTGACATTGAGACCGTTACAGCATATGGTGAGGCAGCCTTTTATGGTCCTAAACTTGACTTTATGATCAAAGATGCCTTGGGTAGATCATGGCAGTTGGGAACCATTCAGGTAGATTATAATCTTCCAGAGAGATTTGAGCTTGAGTATATCGGTTCAGACAATCAAGCCCATCGTCCAGTCATGATACACCGAGCGCCGTTTGGCTCTATGGAACGATTTATAAGTATTTTGATAGAGCATACCGCAGGAAAATTTCCACTTTGGTTGACCCCAGATCAATATGCATTACTACCTATTTCAGACAGATTGATTCCATATTGTGAAGAAATCAAAAAAGCATTGGCAAAACACGATATTCGTGGATTTATTGATGAAAGAACGGAGTCTATTGGTAGAAAAATCAGAGATACGGAGTTAAAAAGAGTTCCACTTATGCTCGTCATAGGTGACAAAGAAATGGAAAACCAACAAGTATCCGTTAGAATGCAAGGACACGGTGACGTAGGAAGTATGAGCTTAGACGAGTTTATTACTTATTTTGAAGGATTATTGGGCGAATAATTTAAAGTTTTCTGATTAAGCCTTCTTGTGCTGTACTGGCTACCAGAACGCCATCTATAGTAAATATTTTGCCGGTACAATATGCTCTGCCTCCATTAGCATTAGAGCTTTCGACTACATAAAGTAGCCATTCGTCTGTACGCGCAGGACGGTGAAACCACATCGCATGGTCAAGACTGGCTATTTGCATCGGCGTAGTGAAGAACGACATTCCATGTGGGAAAAGTGCCGTGATCAAAAGGTTAAAATCTGAAGCATACGCCAAGATACTTTGATGTATTAATGTGTCATCACTTAAAGAACCATTAGTTTTAAACCAGGTGTGATTAAAAGCGGGACGAATTCTGGGATTAAATGGATCATAATGCTCTACGGGGTGGAAAATAAAAGGACCGTTAGGCGCAAATATTCCTCGGGGTTCCAGTTTAAACTTTGCTGCATACTCTGCAAAAAGATCAGAAAACGAAGTCAACGCTTCTGGTCTAGCCACATTGGGCATTACGGCTTGGTGTTCTATTCCTGATTCAGGTTTTTGATAGGAGGCAGACATGATGAAGATATCTTTTCCATTTTGCGAAGCAACTACTCTTCTGGTGTTAAACGAACGCCCATTTTTTACATTTTCTACCTTGTAATGTATGTCGATGTCGTTGTCTCCAGGATTGATGAAATAGCTATGGAGTGAATGTAAAACCTTGTCATCTTCTATAGTGGCATTTGCTGCGGATACAGCTTGTGCCAACACCTGACCACCATACACATTGGGACTACCAATAAAGAGATTTCCGCTTTTGAAATGCCCATCTTCCAGCTTGGTCAGATCCAGGATATTTAATAAATCAGGAAGTTGGCTGTTCATGATTAAACTTTTGAATGTTACGGAGATATATTACTAAAAAGATGATTGCCAATGTCAAGTGTAAAATAGCAGCACCAGGATGCGGTGTGACTCGCTGTTGGAAGACTCCATACATATACAACCCAATTATCAGGTGTAGCGATATGACGACCAAACATATTTGTTTATACATCTGATTGTATTCAAAACTTTTGGAGAGCAGATAGGAAATCAGGCCAAAGCCAAAGATCATAATTCCATATAGCTTAGCGATGACGATACCTTGTAGTTCGGGTTGAGTATGAAACAACAACCATTGAGGGTTAAATATAAGTAAAAACCCTGCAATAGACTCAAGCAAACCGTGAAAGAGTAGTATGTTTCTCATTTTGCAATCTTTTCCTGCACTACCGGCTTTCCTCCTACTTCTATCAAGGTGTCCATGGCAAATTTGGCTTCATAGATGAGTCCTCCATCTTCGTCCCATTTGCGTAGGTAGCCATGTTTAATATCATTTTTGTATTCGGTGACAAACTTTAGTTTACCGTCTTCATAAAATAAAGTATCGCCCATAATCTTCTTACCTTGGTCAAAATACTGCACTTCTTTTATGGCGCCTGATTCAAAATATATAGTGGTTTTGCCGTGTTGTAAGTCATTTACAAAATACTTTTCTCCTTTTACTTTTCCCGAAGGATAGTAATCAGTCATCTTACCTTCTATCTTCCCATTGACCCTTTGAAATATACGAGATGTCTCTCCTGTACCGTAGTTTTCTTTGTAGTTTTCAACTTTATTGCTGACTTCTTTATCTTTATGATCTGATTTGCACGCATGCAAGCTGATGACAATTAAAATAAAAATAAAAAATTTTGAATTCATATGTTCTAATATTTAATGATTTATTAAACTTTATGATAATACAAATAAATAATTTTAAACATTAAAGAAGCAACAAAATATAACAAAAAAGGGCCGCAAAACGACCCTTTAATTTATTATTTTCTTTTGATGCTTACTTTTTCCAAGGAAGATTATTGACAACTCTTCCTATTTCTGTACCATATCTCACACCTTCTTCGGCATCCATTCTGTAGTGAACACCTAGAGGTACTCTTGACCAAGCATTTTCTAGTGCCATTTCATGAAAACTTCTGAAAGTACGTGGATAACCTTCAAATTCTGTTCGGTTTCTATGACAATTATCTGTCATACCATATGAGTAGCCAAATACACTAGCTAATGCCTCAGTGGCAGCAGCACCGAATGTAGCGTGACCTGATGGGTATGCTGGAAATGACGGAGAAATACCATTTTCTCCAGTAATAGGGTTGTATAGATTAGGCTCAAAAGTAGGGTCTATCACTCTTTTGATATAAGACTCAGGTCTTTCTATATTGTAATGGTACTTAGAGTTCCAGCAGCCTATCGCAGCATCATGCAGCGCTATACCTACTTTAGCATTAGCTACTATCGCTTCTTCTAGACTTGCTTTTTCTAGTACATACACTTGATCAGCGATTGCGATAAATCTTGATGGCGGACTGAATGTCAATCCCAATAAATCATCACTCCAAAACTCACCTATCCACTCTGTTTGGTATGAAAGCTCAGGGGTATTTTGCCACATAACTTCTTGTGCTTGCAAGTATATCCCTTTTCCTGGTTCTTCTGTCCAGTTACCTACATATGTTTTCCAGTCACGGCATATTTTCATATCTTCTTTGATCGCCATAGTACGACCTTTTCCATAGAAAGGAAACATACCTTCTCCCGGTCCAGGCGTAGTTGGTGTCCAAGCACCAGGTTGATTCAATCTGTCTTCCCAGTTATTTTCTTTAAATGGATCTTTGTATGCATCAAAGGTTACTACATCGGTTTTCATATAATCCCACACAGCCGCAGCCACTGCTTGACCATGGTTTTTTGATCTGATATAAATATCCTGATTTACCTGCTCTACATATTCTTTTTCGTTTTTATCGTGAAGCGTTTTAATTTTGTTGTACAAAGATTGGTCAACTTCAGGAAACAGTCTGCTGTATAAATAATAATTTACAGAATTTACCACAGTAGGCCAATGATATTCTTGATTGGTAAAAATTGCAGGTATTTTTAGACCGCTATATAAGTTAGCAAGGGACTGGTAGTTGCTCATTCCTGGTACAGTAGCTTCATAATTAGCCAAACCAACATAACCAAGAGCATTTGCAGTAGGACACGGTCTGTATCCTGCAGCGTGTCTTTCTATCTCCAACCATAGATCATTCCATTGATGAACTACTTTATAATCATAAGCTGAAACATTTTGGATAGCATTGTCTGCAGTATCATCTGAAATATCTTTTTTACAGGAAGACAATACTCCTGTTGTAAAAAAGAAAAGAAATAAAAACTTAGCAAAACTCCTCATCGGCTATATAATTAAGAATTTATAAAAATTGAAATGTTAACTAAACACAAAACTAAAAACGGCACAAAAATAACACTAATACTCTAATATTCAAATAGTTTTACAAAAAATTAACTATAATTTTTGCTTATATACATTAATATTCATTCAATTGTTTTAAAAACTGATTACTATATATTTTTGTTTTTACTATACTAGTATTTTTTATTAATGATTTTTGACTTAAACCTAAAATTAAACCCATTTACAATGTGGTTGGCTCGGAAATACGTACCTTTGTGACTCAAAAATATAAATATTTTATTGATTATTCTTTTTATTTACATTTAAATAAAGGTTTTTCAATATAGAAAAGGGGTATTATTAAAAAAAACGGATAATAATTTATCAGAGATGAATTTTTTAAGTGACATCAGAGATAGTTTTAAGAAGGCAGTATTGTCCATTTTCGCTATTGAAATACTAGATAATGAGATACTTATCAATGAGACTAGAAAAGAGTTTATAGGAGATTTTACTTTTGTCATATTTCCACTCGTGAAAGCACTTAAAAAGTCTCCTGTAGAGATTGGATCACAAATAGGAGCTTGGTTAGTTGAAAATAACGAAGATATTGTAGCTTATGAGACCGTACAAGGATTTCTGAATTTGTCCTTAAATGATACATTTTGGCAAAGAGTTTTCGACAAGATCCAAAAGACACCCCATTATGGATATGCTCCAGCCAATGGCAAAAAAGTTTTAGTTGAGTTTTCGTCACCCAATACGAATAAGCCGTTACATCTTGGTCATATCAGAAATATCCTTTTAGGCTGGTCTTGTAGCAAAATCCTGAAAGCCAATGGTTATGAAGTAATCCGAGCACAAGTGATCAATGACAGAGGAATTGCCATTTGTAAAAGTATGCTGGCATGGCAAAAATTTGGCAACGGCGCTACACCAACGTCAGCTAATATCAAAGGAGACCATTTTGTAGGAGACTATTATGTACTTTTTGAAAAGGAATTTGTAAGAGAATATGAAGGCTTTCAATTTACCGAAATGGGAATTGCTGTGTATGAAAAAAATAAAAAAGAGGGCCAGGATTTAACATCCTTTTTCAAGGAATATAAAAATACTTATTTCAACACTTACAGTGCATTGGGTGCAGAAGCCAAGGCTATGTTGATCGCTTGGGAAGCAAAAGATCCTGAAGTTACGGCATTATGGAAAAAAATGAACTCTTGGGTTTACGAAGGTTTCGACCAGACATATCAAATGTTGGGTGTATCCTTCGACGCATTGTACTATGAATCTGATACTTATATACTCGGAAAGAAAGCAGTAGAAGATGGTCTTGCAAAAGGGGTGTTTTACCAACAAGAAGATGGATCTGTTTGGGTCAATCTCGAAGATGTAGGCATGGATCGTAAAATTGTATTGAGAAGTGACGGTACGTCAGTTTATATCACCCAAGATATCGGTACGGCGCAACAGAGGTATGCAGACCACGGCGTTGAGAAAATGGTATATACTGTTGCAGATGAACAAGATTATCACTTTAAAGTGCTTTTTGAAATTTGCAAACGATTTAACGAACCTTTTGCACAAGGGCTATATCATTTATCCTATGGTATGGTAGATTTGCCTACAGGTAGAATGAAATCTAGGGAAGGAACCGTTGTAGATGCGGATGATCTCATGAGCGAAGTCATTCAAGAGGCGCGAAATATGTCTGCTGACAGAGGCGAAATAACAGCCTTGTCCCATGAGGAACAAGAAGATATTCTTAGGAAAATAGGGTTGGCGGCGTTAAAATTCTTTATCATCAAAGTTCAACCTAAAAAGCGTATGATCTTTGACCCTAAAGAATCAGTAGATATGCAGGGACAGACCGGACCTTATGTACAGAATGCTTATGTCAGGATACAATCGGTAAAAAGAAAGGCTGGAAATGATATACTTTCTAAAGATAGTCAATACACAACCGTCAATGAATATGAAAAAACATTGATCGGACACCTGATGCTGTTTCCACAAATCATTAAAGATGCCGGAGAACAATACGATCCTTCAGGTTTGGCCAATTATGCTTATAATCTGGCGAAGGATTACCACAGATTTTATCATGAAGTTAGAATTCTTAACGCAGAGTCAGAAGATGCAAAGATATTCCGAGCAAAATTAAGTGATCAGGTAGGATCTGTTTTGGAAACCACTTTTGACCTTTTAGGAATAGAAATGCCGGAAAGAATGTAGTTTTTATTTGTTCAACGTTTATTTGTTTAATGTTTAAATCTTGACTGTCTCAGTCTTAATCTTAATTTCAACCTTAATCTTAGCTTTAACTTTAACATATGTCAGAAGAAAGAAAAGAGTCACTCAATTTTATAGAGCAAATCATAGAAGACGACCTGAAGTCTGGAAAACATAATGGCAGAGTACTGACCAGATTCCCACCGGAACCTAACGGGTATCTTCACATAGGCCATGCCAAAGCCATATGTATCAATTTCGAGACCGCAAAAAAATATGGTGGTCGTACCAATCTTCGATTTGATGATACCAATCCTACCACAGAAGAAACAGTATATGTGCATAGTATCCAAAACGATATCAAATGGTTGGGATTTGAATGGAACGGTGATGCCGTCTATGCTTCAGATTATTTTGGGCAGTTATATGGTTTTGCGGTCCAACTCATAGGCAAAGGGCTAGCATACGTAGATGACAGTACACCTGAAGAAATTGCATCAATGAAAGGTACACCTTCTGTCCCAGGACAAGATAGTCCATATAAATCACGTTCCATTGAGGAGAACCTTGATTTATTTGAAAGGATGAAAAATGGTGAGTTTCCGGACGGTTCTCGCGTATTGAGAGCCAATATAGATATGACATCTCCCAATATGCTCATGAGGGATCCGATCATTTACCGGATCAAAAAAGAGCACCATCATCGTACAGGTGACCAATGGTGCATCTACCCGATGTATGATTTTGCTCACGGTCAGTCAGATTCCATTGAAAATATCACTCATTCCCTTTGCTCATTAGAGTTTATACACCATCGTCCCGTTTATGATTGGTTTATCGAGAAACTGGGCATTTTTCCTTCCAAACAGACAGAATTTGCACGGATGAATGTGGAATACATGATTACATCCAAGCGAAAACTACTAAAACTGGTCAACGACAATTATGTAACAGGATGGGACGACCCTCGTATGCCTACCATTTCAGGAATGAGAAGGAGAGGATATCCAGCAGCTGCGATTAAAAATTTTTGTGACAAAGCTGGAGTAGCTAAAAGAGAAAACACCATAGAAATCAGCCTTTTGGAATCTTGCGTGCGAGAGGAACTTAATAACACAGCTCAAAGGGCCATGGTTGTGCTCGACCCTGTAAAAGTCATTATCACTAATTATCCAGAAGACCAAACAGAAATCCTTCACGCAGAAAATAATCCTGAAGACATCAATGCAGGTAGTAGAACGTTGACTTTTGGTCGTGAGTTGTACATAGAGCGAGAAGATTTTATGGAAAATGCCCCACCAAAGTATTTCCGTATGACTCCGGGGTCAGATGTAAGGTTAAAGCATGCTTATATACTTCATTGTATAGGAGTAGATAAAGACGAACATGGAACTGTTACAACTATTTATGTTACATATTACCCAAATAGTAAATCAGGCGAAGATGTATCTGGCATTAAACCAAAAGGGACACTACATTGGGTAGGTGCAAGTGATTCACTACCTTGTAAGGTTAGGATGTATGACCGATTATTTACAGTCGCTGACCCTACGGCTGATGAAGACAAGGATTTCCTGGAGTATTATAATGATAAATCTTTAAGAATTATATCTAATGCTATGATGGAGTCATCTTTAAAAGGTAGTAGTCCTGGCTCACAATATCAGTTTCTTCGTCAGGGATACTTCTGTACAGATATAGAATCTTCTTCAGAAATTATGATATTCAATCAAACGGTAGGTCTGAAAGAAAGCTTTAGCAAAGAAGTGAAAAAGTAATTTTTGCTGACCGCAAAATGCGATTTTGCGATTTTAAGATAGGTTTAAAGCTTGATCTTTTTCAAACGGTCCAAATCTCTTTTACTATCTCTTTCCTTGATAGAATCCCGTTTGTCAAAAGCTTTTTTACCTTGTGCTAGGGCTACTTCTAATTTAGCAAAGCCTCTAGCTGTAAAATATAACCTGTAAGGAACGATAGTAAGGCCTTTTTCAGTCACTCTACGTTCCAATTTTTTGAGCTCAGGTTTGCGAAGTAGTAATCTTCGGTCTCTTCGGGCATCATGATTGTATATGGTGCCGTGGTCGTACTCCGCGATAAACATACTCTTGACAGTGAGGTTACCGTTTTCAAAAAGACAATAAGCGTCATTCAGATTGGCCATACCTAGTCTCAAGGCTTTTACTTCTGTGCCTGTAAGTACCAAGCCAGCTTCAAACATCTGAATAAAACTGTATTCAAACTTTGCTTTTCTGTTTAAAACCTCCTTAGTCACTAATTTAACACCCATCGGATTTTGAGATATAGTGCGCAAAGATAAACGAGTTTAGTTATAATTTCGAGAAAAACATTAATTTTGGACTTTCAATTCAAATCGAAGATGACAAAGAATATTATTTTTTCAATGGTTTTAGCAGCTTTAGTATCCATTTGGTTCACCTCTTGTATTCCGGATACTAAGACTATGGATACTGAAATTAAAATTTCTATGTCTGACTCAGATGTTCAAAAAATACTAGATCTCCAAGATAAAAGTGATATCAAAGGTTTGTACGTCCATCTCAGAAGCGAAAATCCGTCATACAGATATCTGGCCACGATGGCGTTTGCATCGATTAAGTCTGAAGAAGCCCAGGATTCATTAATTAAAATGCTTCAGGATCCAGTCATGCAAGTTAGGGCAGCAGCGGCTTATGCATTAGGACAAGTAGGTGATACCAAAATCACAGATAGGTTGATAGCAGGTTTTCGAGGTAAAGACACTCTGGACATAGATAATATTTATAATGCCAATATTCTGGAAGCCGTAGGCAAAACGGGTAGTTTAAATGACTTAAAAGCATTGGCTTCAGTAAAAACTTACCGTATGACAGATACTTTTTTGCTTTTAGGTCAAGCAAAAGCTATCTACAGAATGGGATTGAGAAATATAGTCTCTGAAGAAGGAACTTCAAAAATGGTGGACTTTCTAAATAATACGACGACTCCATATGAAGTGAAACTCTTAGCTGCTCAGTACTTGGCTAGAGCCAAAGATATAAGATTAAACCTTTCTGCAATAAGATTAACGGATATCTTTGCAAAAGAGAAAAACCCAGAGATAAAAATGGCCTTAGCTACTTCTTTTGGAAAAAATAAGGATTCGCTATTTGTAGATCCATTGAAGGTAGCACTTGTAAAGGAATCGGATTATAGAGTCAAATGTAACATTATCAGGGCTTTGGGTAATTATCCTTATTTTAAAATGCGTGATGCTATCTTACCAAGTTTGAAAGATTCAAATCTTCATGTTTCCTCAACCGCAGCCAATGTTTTTGTGAGTAATGGCTTTATAGAAGATGTACCTCTTTACGCAAAATACGATACCGTTACTACTCCATGGCAAGTCAGAGCACCCATGAACGGAGCTGTTTTGGCACACACTGCCTTATATTTTACTAAAACAAAGGTAGCTTTCTCAGAAAGAATAAAGAGAAATTTGAAATCAGAACCATCTCTATATGGGAAGGCCGCATATATTAATGCACTCAGCAAAGATCCTTTTAATTACATGATCATTGCTCAGATTTATGCTCAGGAAAAAGATCAAATAGTAAAAATAGCGGCTCTGGAAGGTTTGGGGAGTATATTGAAAAATCAATTATTTTATAAAGCTTTTGGCAATGGATACGGAAAGGTAAAAGCCGAAATTCTAGGTATATTGGCAAATGGCATTGCCAGTGGCGATTCTGGACAAATAGCCGTTGCGTCCATCATACTTAAAGAACCCGCAATGGCTTGGAAGGAATGGCTCAAAGACCTTGCATTTATGAAAGATGCACTAACCAAGCTAAAGTTGCCTATGGAAATAGAGACTTATAATGAACTGGCTTCATGTATTGCATATCTTGAAGGTACAACTTATAAATCAAAAACACCTGATCATAATCATCCTATAGATTGGACATTGGTAGGCACCATAGGTGATTCTAGTGTAGCAGCTATCAAAACTTCAAAAGGACTCATAAGAGTAAAGCTATTTAAGAACGCAGCTCCAGCTACAGTATCAAACTTTGTAGATTTGATCAATAAAAAGTACTATTCCGGAAAAGTATTCCATAGAGTGGTCCCTAATTTTGTAATCCAAACGGGATGTCCTAGAGCAGATGGATATGGGTCAGATCCATATAGTATAAGATCAGAACTATCTCAAATGTATTATGATGGTGCAGGTTATATAGGTATGGCCTCAGCAGGCAATCATACAGAAAGTACTCAGTGGTTTATTACACATTCGGCAACACCCCATTTAGATGGAAATTACACCATCTTTGGTAAAGTGATTGAAGGCATGGATGTGGTACACAAGATACAACAAGGTGACAAGATCAATGATATTATATTCGTAAAATAGATTTCCGCATAAACGTCCCATTATTTTGTAAACCTTAATAACAGTGCCGGTAATAGTAGTAAATCACAAACAAGTGCGCTCACTAAAGTTACAGCAATCAATACGCCTACTGTAAATGTAGGAGGATTGACTGAAAAAACCATAAGAAAGAAACCAAAGAACATGACTATGGTCGTAAATATGATGGCTTTTCCTGTCTCATGTATGGTCGTGTGAATGGCTTTCTCTTTGGGCATTCCATGTGTTAAACACAGCTTAAATTTGCTAAGAAAATGTATAGAATCATCCACCGCGATTCCAAAAATAATGGAAAACATAATCGCAACTCCAGCCTCCAATTCGATACCAAAATAACCAATAATTGCAGCTGCAAAAAGTAATGGAATCACATTAGGAATCAGTGCGACGACCAACATTCTGAAAGATGTAAAAAGGAATGCCATAAGTACAGATATGATCAAGATAGAAAAGCCCAAACCTTGTAACAAGCTTTTAGTGACATACTCAGAGTTCTTATCTAGGATCAGACCAGTTCCTGTTCTTTTTACGGAGATTAAAGATGTATCAATGTTTTTATTGACCCAGTCATCAAGTTCCGTACCTAAAGCTTTAATTTTATCAGCTCCAATATCTGAAATACGAGCAGAAATTCTGGTTTTTTGCTGGTCTTTACTGAGCAAAACATTAGATTCATCTTTCAGGCCGCGTTCTACAATCTTCTGAGCCGCATAAAATGATTCTTCATCTTCTGGAAAAAGATAAGATTCTTTGGCATTGGAATTATTCATTTTGTTTATACTCCGATAAAGAGTAGCCAACGATAAAGAAGATTTGATCACACCTGTGGACTTAGCTTTTTGTTCTATTTTATCCACTTCCTTTAGTATTAAATAATCGTCTGCTTTTTCTTCAGTTTTTGATTCAATAGCAAACTCAAGGGGTCGGAATCCAGCATAATTTTTTTCAAAGAATAAGAAATCTGTCGTGACTTTAGAGCCTCGAGGTAGGTTATCTTCTATGTTATAATTGGTGCTGATTTTGGATATCCCTAATGCAAAGATCATGAGCAAAGCTAAAAATATTATAAAAATTCGTTTTTGATAAACTTTAGTAACCCTAAATATTTTTTCTAGGTAAGTTGTCCATCTGGATCCGTCGTTTTGTATTTTAATGATTTGATTTTTATCAAATAAAGATAGTACGGATGTTGTAAAAAACAAAACTGTAAAATAAGCTATCATCACTCCTATAGCGGCATTCAACCCGAAATCCTGTATTGTTTTAAGTTTTGAAAAATATAAAGAAGCAAACCCTATAGCTGTAGTTGCAGAGGTCATAAATGTAGCTAGGCCGATTTCCTTGATGGTAATTTCCATGGCTATTTGCTTCGAGTTTCCCTTGTTGAGTTCATCTACATATTTACTAAAGATATGGATTACATCCGAAGACCCTACAATCAACATAATTACAGGAAATAATGCAGATACAGCATTGAGCTCAACGCCTGCAGCCCCAAGGTAGCCCATAAAAAGAAGTAAACCCAAAGCAATACTGCCAAGAGAAATAGCTATGCCGATAGGTTTCCTATAAATCAAAAACATGATAAATGTAACCAAAATGATTGAGGTAATAAAGGCCATCATCATTTCTTTTTTCTGAAAATCTACCAGTTCTCTTTGAAAATAGGCTCGACCAAGTATATGTGCATTTTGTGAGAGCCTATAAGAAACTAATAGCGAGTCAACTCTGTCAGTAAGTTCTCTTGACTCATCCATCCCTAGATCTGATTTAGTCTTACAAGCTATTACCATTGATGTTCCTGCAGAATCTATAAGGTTGTAAACCAATCGTTCGTCGTTGATGAGATTTGTGCTATCGCTTTCATAATATTCTGGGCTATCCATGTGAATCATAGGAATAGCCGTAATACCAAAAGGTGTTTTTACAGGTACGCTCAAGGTTGTCAAAGATTGTACTCTAGTAATATGAGGAGCTTCCTTTACAGCTAAACTCAAGTGATGAAATGTAGCAAGAAAAGAAGAATCGAAAACAGTGGGTTTATTTTCTATAGCAAGTAGTAAAAAATTGTCATCAGATTCAAATTCTTTTGAAAATTTTTTATAGAACTCTAGGTCAGGGTCGCCCTTGGGAAAAAATTGATCAAATGAAAAACTAAATTTTAATTGGGTGCCGAAATATACACTAAATGTAGACATCAAAATGAATAATACAATAATCGGCTTGCGAAACTTTAGCAACATCTTAAATGATTAGAATGAACAAACAATACAAATAATCTGGTTTTGTTTAAGTTCGATTAAAATAATTTGATACTAGAAATTAAAAGCGTATCTTTGTAATCCATGAGTACAGAAGTAAAAAAAGTCTTAATCATAAGGTTTTCTTCCATAGGAGACATCGTGCTGACTACACCTATCATAAGATGTATAAAGCAGCAATTAGGATCAGAAGTTCACTACCTGACCAAACCTAATTTTGCGCATATCATTCACGAAAGCCCATACATAGACAAAATTATCAAGCTTAAAGAACCTTTAAGTGAAACCATTGCAGAACTCAAGGCAGAAGGTTACGATTTGATAATTGATTTACAAAAAAACATGAGATCTTATCGAATAGGTATGGCGCTTCACACCAAAACGATAAGATATGATAAACTCAATGTCAGAAAATGGTTGTCCGTAAGGTTAAAATGGAATTTACTACCAGAAAAGAAACATTTGGTAGATAGATATTTTGAGGCATTACAACCATTGAATATAAAAGATGATGGAATGGGCCTAGACTACTTCATTATGACTGAAGATGAGTATGACGCTCAAGAGTTAGTAAAGGGGATAAAATATCAGGTATTAGTACTTGGAGCCACCTATTTTACAAAACGTATACCCAAAGAGAAATGTGTGGAAATTATCGCAGGGTATAGTGGGCACACATTACTAGCAGGAGGAAAAGATGTTTCAGCGCTTGCCAAAGAATTATCACAAATTTTTCCTGAAAAGGTAATCGATTTTTGTGGTAAGGTAGGCTTGGGCGTAAGTGCTGGTTTTGTTAAGCACAGCCGTAGAGTTATATCAGGAGACACTGGACTCATGCACATTGCAGCGGCATTACAAAAGGAAATCATAGTATTATGGGGCAATACTATTCCTGAATTCGGGATGTATCCATACTATGGTTTTAAAAATAGCGAAAAACAGATCAACTTAGAAGTAAATGGTTTGACGTGTAGACCTTGTTCAAAATTGGGATATGACGAATGTCCTTTAGGACATTTTAAATGTATGCTGGACCAAAAAATAGCTGACGAACTTTTAAAAGATTGAGATTATTTCTTTTTTAGAATCTACATAAGGATAGTTGGGCTGGAACAAATGGAGTTGCTTTGTGACATTCTATTTGACAAGATTGTAAAAATTATGTATATTTATTTTCAATAAGTTAATTTTAAAAACTATATATTTGCACTTTATATCGAAGATTCCCTTGTATTTATTGATCAATTAAAAATTTGGCGCATTATTTGCACTGAATATTATATGTTACTAGACTTTATGTAGTTTTATATCGTTATACACTCAGAAAGTTTTGACAACATGTGAAAAATATATTGAATAAATCATAAAATAATATATAATTTTGCAAACTGATTTTATCATTCTAAAAATTTCCGACATGAGGAAAATCTTTTTTACACTATTAACAGGAATTTTTTTCTGTATAAACTTTGCTTCCGCCCAAGTGAATATTGCTATGTCAAGTTCAGAGGTGGATCCAGGAGCGAATGCATCGGTAGATGTGACGGCTTCCAATTTTACAGGTCTCATTGGGCTACAGTTTTCTGTAAACTATGATTCCTTGGTTTTGGAGTTTGTTAATGTCACCAATATTAATACAGCAGCTTTAAGAGGGTTGTCTGCAGGAAGTATTGGTATACCTGGATCAGGTGTAGCAATCAAAAAAGGTCAAATGACATTTGCGTGGGATGATCCAGGTCCTCCAGGAGGTGTGGGAGCTTTCGGTGTTACTTTACCTGCAAATACTAGACTTTTTACAATAAATTTTAAAGCGATAGGTGCTAAAAGTACTCAATCGGATATTGTCACCAGCAATACTCCAAGAAGGGTCAATGTAGTGTATACTAACTTCTCAGAAGATCAAAACCTCACTAATACTAAAGGGACCGTGAGGATTAAAGGAGATGGCCCACCACCACCACCGCCTACTTGTGTCGATCCTGTATGTACGAACCCCAATGCATTGACTTTTACTGGTTCAGTTGTAAGCGCAAGCAAAGATCAGACCATACGTATACCTATACGAGTAAAGAACTTTAAAATCATGCAATCTGGTCAAGGTTCCATAAAATGGGATCCGGCCATCTTACAATATACACAAGTAATAACACCACAGTCAGGTGGTATTCCTAATTTTTCTGGTGGATTTAACGCTGCTGGCGCACCAACAGGAGAATTTAAATACCTTTGGTTCAATGACCAGCCTGCAATTCCACTGACTTTACCAGATAACACTGTGGTTATGGAGCTTGAATTCAAAGTTCTGACTGCTACGGGTACAGGATGTGTACAAATAGGAATAGGAACTTTAGAGACCATATGGGAGGACGACAAAGGAGTTGTACCTGTATGTTATACCTATGGTAAAATCAATATTGGTACCGATCCTATACCACCGGTAAAAATCAAAACAGGAACGGGATCTGGCAAAAAAGGAGATATTATTTGTGTAGATGTAACCGTTGAAGATTTTGATAACATATTTGGTCTCCAGACTAGATTTGGATGGGATAATGCACAACTTAAATTCATCAGAACAGAAGGATATAATTTAGATGGACTGAACTCCTCTGTTTTTTCAAATACAACCAATACGTTAAATCTTGCTTGGACTACCGGAAATTCAATTTCTAGAGCTGATGGAGTTGTGATTTTTAAAATATGTTTTGAGTTATTATGTCCTACAGTTAATAATTACACTGCAAATATCAATGTACCTGGACCTACTGATGTAACAGGTACACTAAATGGAGTTCCTGCTATGGTACCAAGTACTGCAACAGGAGGTTCAATTTTAATTGAATGTATAGATGCACCTAAACCAACGTGTACAGTAGGAATAATTACACCTCCCAACTGTAACGGAGGAACCAATGGTAGTGTGGCAATCACTGTTTTAAATGGAGATGCATGTAACTATCAGTGGAAGACATCTGCAGGTACAAGCGTTAAAAGTGGTGCTGTTTCTGCGGGAAACCTTACTTTAACAGGAGTTGGTGCAGGAACTTATACTTTTGAAGTTGTATGTAGCGGTGTGGTCAGCACCACTTGCTCAGCAACGGTTACACAACCAACAGTTATTACTATACCTACAACGGGAGTAGTTACCAATGCTGCGTGCGGAAATAAAGGCTCAATAAATATTAGTACAACATCAGGTGGAAGCGGAGGATATCAATACAATTGGAATCCATCATTAGGCAATATACCAAATCCTACCAATCTGAATGCTGGTACTTACAGTGTGACCGTCACTGATTCAAAAGGTTGTACAGCTACATCTTCATATGTTGTAGGAAACACTCAGACACCTCTATCAACAGTAACACTTACTCCTACCAATGTAAAATGTAATGCAGGAAGTGACGGCAGAATTGCCGTAAATGTAAGTAGTGGATGTACTCCGTATACTTACACATGGTCGGGTGGACTTACAGGGTCTAATCCTCAGAATGTGAGGGCAGGAAGCTATACTGTAACTGTAACCGATAGTGCTACACCAGCACAATCAGGTACTGCTACCGTTACAATCACCGAACCAATGCCTGTAACAATCAATGTCACAAGCATAACTCCTGCTTCAAGTACCACAGCTGCTGATGGAGGAATAAACATTACTGTAGCCGGCGGAACTGCTAATTACAGAACGATGTGGTCTGGAGGTATTCCTGATGGACAGACATCAGCTACTTTAGCAATAGATAAGCTTAGGGCAGGAACATATAATGTAACCGTAACAGATGCAAACGGATGTACGGCTGTCAGAAATGGAATTGAAGTTCCTATAATAACTGATCCACAAATTGCGCCTGAATTGGGTACAGTGTCAGTAACCAGTAATTTTACAGGATTTGGAATTAAGTGTTTTGGTGAGACCAATGGTGTGATCAGCGGCACTTTAACAAAAGGATCACTTCCAATAACTTTAACGTTAAAATCTGGACCTAATACCATAGGTACTCCTCAGGTGGTTAATCTTCTTAACTTTACATTTTCAAATCTTTCTGCAGGTAAATACACTATCACAGCAACGAATAGCGTAGGAACAGTAGTTTCACAAGAAATTACGATCATAGAACCATCGAGATTGAATGCTTCCGTCACCAGAAATTGTTCTGAACCAAACAAAGAAACTGGCTCCATAGAAATAAATATGGGGAATACAGGTGCTGGAAATTATGGATATAGATGGTTTCACAGTCAAAATGTCATTACGAATAAAGCAGATGGCTTGAGCGAAGGGTTTTATAATATTACCGTTACGGATGCTAATCTTTGTGAGCTGAGATTGACAAATCAAGAAGTAATAGAGTGTTTGATAGGTGGTGACTGTTTCACATCAACAACTATCATAACTCCAAACGGAGACGGACTAAATGATTTATTTATAATAAATTGTGCCGATAAAAACTCATCAGATTTATCCATTTTTGACAGATGGGGAAAACTGGTATATTCTCAGGCAAATTATGACAATACCTGGCAAGGTGTGGACTCAGACAAGGAGAACTTGCGCGAAGGAGCCTATATTTGGGTACTCAACGTAAATTTCGGACAAGGAAGAAGAGAAATTTATAAAGGTACCGTCACATTACTTCGTGGTGAATAATTTAAATTTTGAACAGTATTAAAGGTAAAATATGAAAACAGTAAATATTTTTAAATCCGTCCTAGTGCTTTTTGTCATTATGAGTGTTTCTTCTTGGGTGACTGCACAGACGTCTCGTTATTTTGACGAAAGGTACATCTATACCCAAGCACATCTTAATCCACAATTGATCAATCCAGGTTCATTTGGACATCAAATGAATCATAATGTACTATTGAATTACAGAAACAAATGGTCAGGCATAGATGGCGCACCTTCAACAATCACTCTTGCTTATAATGGTGCGATAGGTAATAAATTAGGCTTAGGTATTAATCTACTGAGCGATAGATTTGGTGAATTGGAAACTACTAAAGGAGCGGTAGGCTTGAGTTATATGATTGATTCAGAAAACAATAAAGTAGGTTTTGGTATATCTGCTGAATATATCAAACATGGTTTGTCAGGAGTAGGCAACTCTGCGCCTGGAGACCCAATAATCAATAGAGCACTATCGGGTACAGAATACTTTGATGCTTCTTTTGGATTGTATGGTTTATATATGCAGAGGTTATCTTATGGTTTGGTTTTACCGTCTGCCGTAAGTTCCAGAATCAGCGATATAGACAATGATGCGCCCGAAGGAACGATAGGTTTTATCATGCAGGTTGGATACAAACTGGATGTACAGACGGATATCACTATGACTCCAAGTATCATGATGAAAAGGTTAAATAATGTGCCCACACATATTGATATGAACTTAGTTTTTGGCTTTTTGGAAGACAAACTTTTGGGTGGTGTCAACTATACTTTAGGGGCAGACAAGAGACTTGGATTTTTAATAGGTACAAAAATCGAGAAACTTAATTTTTTATATTCATACAATACATCTTCTCACCAGATCCAAGATTACAACAATGGATCTCATGAGTTGACATTAGGTGTCAGTTTCGGGGGTAAATAACTCTATTGTCATATAATTTTAAAAAGACCTTCAGCAATGTGGGTCTTTTTTTTTGGTATTAATGATTACTTTATTATTTTTGACGAATATTAATTAAAAAATGCGAATCAACGGCCACGGACACTTACTACCATACCCTCATCAAATTCCAAAATTTATGAAGGAAAGAGAGATTTTTTGGGTAGAAGACGATTGTTCTTATATGTGTCAGGGAGCTTGGCGCAGACCTGTAACTGATCCAAGTTTTTTCCTCGATCGCAAACTGGATTGGATGCAAGCAAATGATATTGATAAAGAAGTGATTTTGAATTTGTCTCAATTATATTGCAATGGATATAAAAGGCAAGACTCAAAAGATGTCATCACATTTCAAAATGATTACAACGCATCTATTCAGCATGAATATCCGGATAAATTTATTACGGGTTTTGTAATACAGCCATTATATGTGGATGATGCACTTCTAGAGATACAGCGATGTGTAGAAGAGTTGAGGATGCCTTTGCTGTGTCTACCAACGCATTTTTTGAATGCTGAAGGAAAATGGACGGCGATAGCAGGCGAATCAACGTTACCTATTTTCGAATTGGCCAATCAATACAAACTGGCTATAGAAATTCACCCTTATAACGCAGAAGAAATTATTAATTTGGAAGACAAATTTTGGCGATTTCATTTGATCTGGATGTGTGCTCAGACAGCTGATGCCTGGCATTTTTTTAGTTTGATGGACTTTCCGGATCGGTTTCCTGAGGTAAGGACCTGTTTTGCACATGGCAATCAATTTGGTCATATGGGATTGGGACGAAGAGTACAAGGCTACAAAGGACGACCAGATCTATTTAAGGGTACAAGAAACCCTGAAGAAAATCAACATGCTCAAAATGTATTTTTTGACACTTTGGTCCATGATGTACTTTCCTTTGAATTGATGGTCAAACGAGCAGGAACAGCTCAAATCATAGCCGGATTAGATGATCCTTATCCTTTGGGAGAGATGGAAAGTGTTCCCGGATCTTATCCTGGTAAAGTCATAGATGACGCCGTCCTAGCCGAGGTTATATCCAACATGGAGCGAGATCAAATCTGGTATGATAATGTGATGAGGTGGATATATCATTCTCCAAAATAAATAAATTTCTTTCTCGATTTTTTATCTTTGTACTTCTAAATAAAACGCCATTGGATACTTCATTGCAATATGCCCTAGACCAGGATCAAAAAGATGTACTTCATGCTTTTAGGGACAAGTTTCATATCCCCAAAACATCAAGTGGTCAGGATATCATTTATTTATGTGGTAATAGCTTGGGCCTGATGCCAAAATCTACGTCAAACTATGTCAATCAGGAACTGGAGGACTGGAAAAATCTGGGTGTGGAGGGTCATTTTCACGCTAAAAACTCCTGGATGCCGTATCATGAATTTTTGACGGACAATATGGCGCATATTGTTGGCGCAAAGCCAGAAGAAGTAGTAGTAATGAACAGCCTTACTGCTAATTTGCATTTTTTGATGGTATCATTTTACCGGCCTACGCCCAAAAGGTATAAAATACTTTTTGATTATTCGCCTTTTCCATCTGATAGATATGCTATTGAGAGTCAGATCCGGTTCCATGGTTTTGATCCGCAAGTAGGAATGATAGAGCTTGCCCCTGATGCAGGAAGCGAAATCGTTTCCATGACTCATATCCATAACATTTTGGAACAGCAAGGAGATGATATTGCACTTATCCTTATAGGTGGCGTCAATTATTATACGGGACAGGCTTATGATATCAAAACCATCACATCAATGGGACACGCCAAGGGTTGTGTGGTTGGGTTTGATTTGGCCCATGCAACTGGTAATCTGTTGTTGCGCTTGCATGATGATGGTCCTGATTTTGCAGCTTGGTGCAGCTATAAATACTTGAACTCAGGCCCGGGAAGCTTATCGGGATGCTTTATTCATGAGAGGCATCATCAGGCGGATTTACCTAGATTTGCAGGATGGTGGGGAAATGATAAAAAGACCCGGTTTTTGATGAGGGACCAATTTGTGCCTATACCTACTGCCGAAGGATGGCAACTCAGTAATCCACCCATTCTGTCTATGGCAGCTATCAAAGCATCTTTAGACCTATTTGCAGAAGCGGGTATGGACCGCCTTAGGAAAAAATCTGAACAGCTTACAGCATATCTTGAGTTCTTGGTTTCGCAAAACGGTAGCAGTGCACTTACTATTATCACACCATCTGACCCTAATCAAAGAGGTTGTCAGTTATCTTTACAAATGACAAACCCCGATAAAAGGCTCCACGAATACCTCACTGTACATGGGATTATTGCTGACTGGCGAGAGCCGGATGTGATCAGGGTGGCTCCTGTACCATTATACAGTTCTTTTGAAGATGTCTGGCGTTTTAATACCATACTTGCAGACGGATTGAATCAAATTTAAAATATTTACATAAATAATGCTGAAAGATGAAGGCAACAAAAATTCATAAAATAGAAATCACACCTACCCAGATAAAGCTTCATGAGCCATTTGTTATCTCTAAGGGAGCACTGACCCATGCCAGAAATACTGTGGTCAAAATTTATAATTCGGATGGTATTTATGGCGTGGGCGAATGTTGTCCTTACAGATCTATACATGGCGAGACGCAGACCGGTACCATTGCCTTTGCCAAAGATTTGGCAGAAGCACTTATCGGCGCAGACCCCAGAGAAATTCACAAACATGTGGCCTTGATGGATCGTATGATTGTGGGTAATGCCTCCGTAAAATGCGCTTTTGACATGGCACTTTATGACTTGGTAGCCAAAATGGACGGATTGCCTCTGTACGCATTTCTGAAAGGTGACCGCGACAAAATAATATATACTGACAATACTGTAAGCTTGCTAGACAAGGAGAAAATGGTAGAGAAAGCGATTATATTTAAGGAAATGGGCTTTCCGGTATTGAAAATTAAACTTGGAGAACGTGGATATACCAGAGATGTGGAAAGGATGGAGGCCATCAGGTCTGCAGTAGGAGAGGACTTACCTTTACGCATTGATGCTAACCAGGGATGGAATTATTTGGATGCCAAAAGAGCACTTTATAGTATGAAAGATCTAAATTTAGAACATTGTGAAGAACCCATCATGGCTGGTAATACTGTAGATCAGGCACGATTGACAGCAGATAGTTTTATTCCGATTATGGCCGACGAATCAGTTTTTAGCCATAAAGATGCCTATAAGGTATTGAGCCAACATGCTGCACATCTCATTAATATCAAACTTGGTAAGTCGGGAGGTATTTGCAATTCCATGAAAATTGCAGCTATTGCCCAAGCTGCTGACGTGTATTGTCAGACGGGATCATTTTCCGAATCTAGATTGGGAATCACGGCATTAGTACACTTTGACATGGCTTGGGATCATATTCTATATCATGACCTCGATAGTCCACTGATGCTTTCAGAAGATCCTGTGATAGGAGGGATGACCTACCACAAAGATTGGCAAGTCACTGTAGATGACACACCTGGCCACGGAGCTGATTTTGATCCTGCATTTTTAAAGCGATTTGAAACACTGGAAATAAAGTAATACCTAATGGTAATATATCAATGATGGCTTTTTCTAGATAAGATCCCTCCTGATGCTTCTCTGATGGTATTTGCTATAACAAAAGCATTAGGATCTATATCTTGTACTACATTAAGTAGTTTTCTCATTTCCATTCTTGAAATAACTGTAAATATAATATCACAATCTATTCTCTGTTCAAAACTATCAGGTAAGTAACCACGTTCGCCTTTATAGATGGTGATACCCTTTCCAAGTTTATGTACGAGTTCATGCTTGATTTCTTCGTTTTTACCAGAAATGATAGTTACTCCCGTAAAAGCTTGAATACCTTCGATGACATAATCAATGGTGCGGGTAGCAGAAAAATAGGTCAGGATAGAATATAGAGCGGTTTCCATCCCAAAGTAAAAAGCAGCAGTCGCAAAAATTAAAATATTAAGTCCAAGTATAATCTCAGACATAGAAAACGATGTCTTTTTTAGTGTATAAATAGCAAGTACTTCTATACCGTCTAGAGCGGCACCGGATCGCATGACAAGGCCCACGCCTAAACCTAGAAATGCTCCACCAAATATTGAGATCAGAAGCTTATCAGATGTTAATAGTACTGTAGGAATTAACCACAAACTTAGCCCTAGTAATATTACAGCGATTAAAGTCCGCAGGGCAAAGTTTTTCCCAACGGTAAAATAACTGATGATAATTAAGGGCAAATTAAGCAAGATAATTACAATGGCAAGGTTAAAATGATAAATTTCAAACAGTAAAAGAGAAATTCCAGTAATCCCTCCATCAAAAAAATGGTTGGGAACTAAAAATCCTTTCAATGCAAATCCTGCAATTATCACTCCTGCAATCATTAAAAGTGCATCTTGGATGTATAAATTTTTGGAGTTTGACTTTAAATTCATGGGGAATAAATTCAATAACTTTTAAATACTAACTTAATACTTCGTATACGGTAATACCAGAGGCTTTATTTTTAAGTTCAAAATCACCTACAAGGTTACAATTAAAAGATTGTTTTATTTTTTTGTAACAAGTTTCATTGACCAAGATTTGATTTGGTTTAGCAATACTCTGTATTCTTTGTGCGATATTGACAGTATCTCCTATCACTGTATAATCCAGTCTTTTCAAAGTGGCCGAACCAATATTACCAGAAACCATTTCTCCACTATTAATTCCTATAGATACTTGTGGAATGAAAAGATCATCATCTTTTAGTGCTTTTAAGGTTTCTATTACTTTTAGACTACACTCAACCGATCGATCAAGATGATAATCTCCTTTAAAAACGGCCATAATACAATCACCAATAAACTTGTCTATAATACCATCTTGAGCTATGATTTCTTTTACCATAACATCAAAATATTTATTAAGGAGCTTTACTACCACGTCGGGAGTCTCTTTTTCACTTATGGATGTAAAACCACAAATGTCAATAAAAACTACGCTTGCTTCAATTGTCTCGTTGTCGGTTAGTGATTTTTCATATTCTCTCGAGTTCATAAAGTTCAAGACATTCTCGTCGACATACATCCTGAGAATATTATTTTCTTTGATAGCTTTGAGCGTTTCCTTGATATGATTTACACTTTTTATGGTTTTCTGTAAGGTTTTTTCGAGATCTGTAAAATTTACTGGTTTTGTAATGAAATCAAAGGCACCATTGTTCATAGCCACTCTGATATTTTCTATATCACCATAAGCAGATATAATCACCGACTTTATTAAGGGTAACTCATCGCATACTTTGGACAACAAGGTCAATCCATCCATTTCTGGCATATTGATATCACTCAATACAATATCAAAATCGGCTGAGGCCTTTAGTTTTTCCAGGGCAATACGCCCATTCTCCGCAAAAACAAATTCAAACTCGCTTTCCCGAATCTTTTGTCTAAACTTTTGCCTGATCAATGTCTCCATGTCAGGCTCATCGTCAGCTACTAATATCTTGATCATCATTTTAAAAATTGGGGTACGAATCGATTTATAAATGTGAATTTAAAAATACTGTTGATTTAAAAATGACAAATTCATTATTTCAAGGTAAAAGTAACTAAAATTTACTATTTTGTATAATTTTATTTGTTTTTGTTAATATTCAGGATCAACCGAAAAGGACAAATTTACTTAATGTAGCGTTTTCAAGCCATGATATATAAATATTTTTATTGGATTCATCCAATATTTAAAAAGATAGAAAAGTATATTTAATTTTAAATTCTGAAAAATGAAGTATTTTTAAGTTTTAATATTAATTATTTTTTTTGGTGAAATAACACTAAACATCAAGTTCTTTGCTCGTCTTATTTGAGAATTCTATAAAATATGCAATATAATGGAAAACTCTGTTTTAACACCGATCACACTTTCTACTCTTAGTTCTCCGCCGTGTGCCTTCACTATATCATAAGAGAGAGAAATGCCCAAACCGGTACCTTGCCCTGTGGGTTTGGTAGTGAAGAACGGCTGGAAGATTTTGTCTTTGATGGATTCGGGGATGCCTGAGCCGTTGTCGGAAATGGAGATTTGAATGTTGTCTCCTTTGCCTTGCTGGCCCCCTGACCCCAATGGGGAGTCTACCCGCTTTGAGGTAATGGAAATAGTAGGTTCATAACCTGCTTCTCCTTTTTTACTCCTTTCGCTTACAGCGTAGAAGGCATTGGTGATGAGATTCAGGAGTACTCTACCGATGTCTTGCGGAATGACGTCAACCTTTGGGAGATTGGGGTCAAAATGAGTTTCTATCGTGGCATTAAAATCCTTGTCCTTGGCACGAAGACCATGATATGCTAATCTCAAATACTCATCAGTGAGGGCGTTGATATCGGTCGGTTCTTTTGTACCGGTGCTTTTGCGGGAGTGCTCGAGCATTCCCTTGACGATGCTGCTGGCTCGTTTGCCGTGGTGATTGATTTTTTCCTGATTGGAGCTTAAGTCTCCTATTATCTCACTCACATATTCCTTATCCTTTTCTGGTATGTTGAGCTTTTCAACTTCTTCTTTCAGTTCCTTTGCAAGATCTACACTTAGCTCAGAGAAGTTATTGACGAAGTTCAACGGATTTTGGATTTCATGGGCGATGCCTGCAGTCAGTTCTCCCAAACTTGCCATTTTTTCGGATTGGATGAGTTGTGATTGGGTAACCTGAAGATTTTTCAGAGAATTTTTTAATTCGGCAGTACGAACATTCACTTGATTTTCCAAATCATCTTTAGAATGTTTTAAAGAAATCACCATTTTGTTAAAATTATCGGTAAGTTGACCAATTTCATCAAGTGTGTTATATGGTATATGGATATTTAAATCACCTTGATCAGCATGACGTATGCCATCCAATAGCTTTTCCAAAGGTTTTATAAGGCTCACATTAAGAATAACCGGATAGATTGATATTATAAAAAAAGTGGATCCAATGATAATGAATAACATTTTGGAAAGGGTAACCTGATGTTCTATTCGGAGTGCTAAATTTATAGGGTCATCAGAATTTGTTGTGAAAGGGAGAATGATCATAACAGTAACTGATAAAATCGCCATTATACTGCAAAAAGTAAATCCAATAAGTTTGGACTGGAATTTGATAGGAAAAACTGAGTAAATAATGAAAATCAATGCTTGAATCTGAATTAATGCCCACGCTCCATATATGTATATTGGAAGGACATACGAATTGGTAATACCAGGATAAACAAATAAAGAACCAATACCAATTACAAAAAAAACAGTAATTCCCAATAAAACGGAAGGAGTCACATATTTTGATTTTATGCTGGAGAAATAAATAGACTTCCTTATATAGACAATGAAGATCCAAATATTTATAAGAGAACTATAAATTCCAGCTATTCCATTGACAAACTTTCCATATGTAAAAGAATTTAGTTCTGTTTGGTCCTGAATAAAATGAAACCAGAATATACCCAAAATGTAAAAAATCGATATCCCTAAAAAAAGATAGAATGCCCAGATTCTTTCTTTTTTTAAAAAACTTACTGGAAATAAATATGCAATTTGTGTAAATGAAAACAAACTGATACACATTCCTAAATTAAAAAAAAGATTTGTAAATCTATAAGTAGCTTCACGAACTTCTGTATGCAATCCACCACTTATAAAACCCATGGAGTGCCAGATAAGCAAACCAAAAAGGTAAAGTATGAGCCATTTTTTATAATCTGCTTTTTCAGAAACGTTCCATAAACTTATAATAAAAATAATAGATGTCAGCATTATGATCAGCGCCATAATTGAAAACGAACTTAAAGTAAAGTAACTCATAAGTTTGAAGTATCAGGATTAAGCATACAGACTTGTTTGATTATCTGGAGTTTTTATTTTGATGTTTCTGTAGGCTGAGGAGGTAATGTGTTGGTATCCAAATATATTTCCTTACCTAACCATGCACCGTTTAATAATGAAATATCGACATCCTGAGTGAAATCAGCCGGAACATAACTATTGTCTACATAATAATTTGACATCAGTCCTAATGCCTGATAGGTATGGGCAATTAACTGACTACAAAAAAAAGTACCTTCTGGTGATTGTTTATTTTCAAATCGGCCCATTAAAAAATAAGGCAATTCAAGGTATTGACCATCTACTATTGGTAAAACACAATCATGCGTTTCTGCTACCACTTTTTTCAATGTATCTATCATTTCCTGACGTCGAGGATACATCAATTTCCTGGCAGCATATGCACCATCAAATTTTTTCCAATAATTATGAATAATCCTGTCAGTAAGATAAACTAACTGAGGGCCCTCTTTCAGAGTTTTGTATATCAAGTCTATTGCTGTGTCAGCGGTATTTGCCTCCCAAATCAGCCTTGCGTTGGGATCTATACCCGGAAGTCCGAAATCTCCAGCCACAACAACCATAGCTACATGAGACCAAGTTGAACTGGTAAGCGTTTGTGCCTCCAGGCTTGTGACTAAGATTCCTTTCATGAGTATAATATCAAATGACTCCAGATTTGACAAAAAATCGTTTAATGGTAATGATTGTCTTGTTAACATATTTATTTGTTTTAGAAGTAATAAATGAGAATTAATTATAAAATTAATGCAATTTTGGAAATATATTTCGAAAGTTGATAAAAAAAGTTTAATCTTTTTGGAATTAAGAGAATTTAATGATAAACTCAATCCCTTTTTCCTTCTGACCTGGCAGTGCTGCAACTGCCTCCTTCACATCTTTTCTATCGGACAGGACGGTAGGCTGGCTCGATTTTATATCTTCTGAAATGTCTTTAGCTTCATTTATGATATTATCATTAAGGCATAATAAACAATCATTAAATTTAAATAAAATTAGATTTAATATAAGCCTGACATATAATAACCTTATGATAATAACTTATGATTTACCTGACTGTCTCGTCCTAAAATAGCTATACTGATTCAATAACAAATACTTATAAAAACTATTACTGTTCAGGTGTAACCCTAACGGGTGAGATAATAATAACCACGGATTTGCATCCTTGTTTTTAGAAAACTTTCGAGGAATTAGAATTCAATTTTTACATTATCGTGTATTAGAGACATAAAAGCACCTTTCCAGGTCTCCCCAAAAAGGTGCATGTAGTAGTATTTCTATCTAAAACTTAGTAACTCTAAAAACTTATTAAAATAGATTATTTTTTGGAAATGGAATAGATGATATTCTTACCATATCCTGAAACGTATATATTGCCCGATTTACCCACGGCAACACCATCAAAGCCCCAAGTTGGCGGGAAGCCATCAAGTGCGGCTGCCCCAAGTTTAAGCCCTTCCGCTATTGGTTTTACCTCTCCTGTTGTTAAATTAACACGAGACAGACGTGAAGCACCAGTTTCAACTACTAAGAGACTTCCATCTTGATCTAAAGCTAAACCTTCAGGTTTCATAAGGCCAGTAGCAACAGCAACGGGGGCATTAGGTTTATCGCCTGTAAAGCTGATCTGCCATATTGTACCCGTACCCCAATCTGCTACCCATAGGAGTTCTCCATTAGTAGCCAAGCCACCTGGTGCAAATACTTTGACATTGTCTATAGGCAGAATCATTGATTTATCGCTTGCCTTGACAACACCACCCAGGCCTAAATCAATAACTACCAGATCATTTTTGAATCGGATGGCATTGATAGGAACAGGCATAGAAAATTCTTCAAGTACTTTTTTAGTATTTGGGTCCCAGACTTGAACCAACGAATTAAACCAAGAGGAAACCACAAGTTTATTTCCATCTGCAGAAACAGTAAAGGGTGTTGTCAACTTGCTTGGTTCTGGAAGTAGGTGTCCTTTTTCAACTGACAATTCTTGCCCTGAGGAGCCATTTAATTCTCTTAATCTGAATAAGTCGGCTACAAATAAGGCGTCTTGGTTGTTCGTGCCAGGCAAAACAGCTAAACCCATAGGACTAATCATTCCTCCTTTACTAATAATCTTGGTTTGCCCACCTGGCTGAACCTCCGTAATCCAGCCATGGTCGGCATTGGAGACATACATGTTGCCGCTTGCGTCAAAGACCAGATTGTCAAGTCCGTCCTGAAGGGTAACAAATAGTGTTTTAGCTCCAGTTTTAACATCTATTTTAAATACTTCACCTGTCTGATCTAATACATGAAGTACTCCGGCAGGACTGAACTTTGCAGCAACCGGCCACTTGAAACCCGTTGCCAATGGTACTATCGTTCCATCAGTCCAAGGGCTTGCTGAAATAGGAACATCTGGAGCTCCAACATTAACACTTACCACCATTCCCGCAAGAAAAAGTGGACCATATAAGCGGCCATCGGGACCAAAATCAAACGAATTCATCCATCCAAGTGGAAAAGTATTGTCTGCTGTAGATGCGATCAAAGCTCTAGGTGGTTTGACAAGATTAGGGTCTACCTCATAAAGCCCATCTCCTGGTGTAAAATCACGTGCAACAAAAAGTCTTCCATCCTTTGAAAAAGTAATAGGATTGACACCTGATGCTACGAATTGTCTAGTTACCACTCCAGCTGGAGTTCTGCGTACTACTTCACCTACTAATATGTCTGTCCAATAAAGGGATCCATCAGGTCCGAACACCAGATCATCAGGACTTTTGACCCCCATATCAAAGCCAATTCGGTTGATGATTTGACCATTCTGCTTGTTCATTACAATGATTTCCTTACCTAAAAAACTTGCAATGTACAGACTGCCGTCAGGACCAAAGGTGATTCCATTGGTACCATGGATGGCTGCTCCAGTGCCAATTTCATTTACTTGGTAATTGACACCTACATTCTCTTCATCTTTAGTACAGCCTGATTGGGTTGCTAAAATGATGAATAATGAGAAAATTAAACAAAAATTAAATTTCATAATAAAATGATTTAAGAGTTAAATAAATGTAAAGGCTATGTTTCAAAAGATATTGAATAAACAACAGGACAAAATTAAGTGACAGATATGGCTACCTGATTGGACTTAGATGTCATAAATAGGACTTAGATTGCATATATTGGACATAGACAGCCTATTTAGGTATTTTTAGTCCATTATGGGTGTTCCGAGTTGCGGAAGTATCCGATTTGTTACTAAAAAAAATCCTATTGAGAATTTTGCTCTCGCCAGCCTTGAGGAGTTACTCCAAACTCTTGTTTAAATACCCGGCTGAAATAGGCAGGGTCATCGAATCCGCAGTCCATGGCAATGGCCGATATACTGAAGCCAGAACTGTTTATCATCTCTTTGGCATTTACTAATCGGACAAAGCGGATAAAATGGGTAGCAGAAAGTCCTGTTAAAGCAGTGAGTTTACGGTGAACTTGTGAATGACTCATGGCCAAATAGCGGCAGAGTTTTTCAACATCAAAATCAGGAGAATCCAAGCGGGCTTCGATTGCCTTCCTTACTTTTATAACAAATACATTTTCTAAGCTATTGCCCAATGGGATACTTGGGTTCTTACTGTCCTTTTTTATACCTTTTGGAATGATGATGGAAGTTGGCAATGGAATTTCAGCAATAAGGGCATCGTTTTCAGATAAACTAGACTCTAAAGTGGAGCGGTAGTATTGTTGTAGTTGCCGCCGCAATTCGAGCAGGTTCTTGATGCGCAACAAAAGTTCTTTCTTGTGAAACGGTTTTGTCAGGTAGTCGTCAGCACTCTGCTCCAAACCTTCCAACCTGCTGTCCATGTCCGCCTTGGCGGTTAGCATGATGATGGGGATATGGCTGGTGCGTTCATCGGTTTTCAGCGTTTTACACACCTCAAAGCCATCTTTGAAGGGCATCATCACATCCAGTACAATCAGATCGGGTATTGTATTAAAAGCAAGGTCTTCACATTCCTGTCCGTTTTTAGCAATTTCAATTACATAATCATTAGCTAAACAGGCTGCAAGATAGGCTCGGACATCCTCGTTGTCGTCTGCAATTAATATGTGGGGTTTATCTGGTGTACTAATTGGGGAGATACTAGCTTGGTTATTCAAAAATGTCTCGGACTTATCTTCATTCTCATTTGTGATTGGCACTGAGACTTGCTCTTGAACAGCGGTGTTAATAAGTGATGTTTTGGGGTTTGTTTCTTAAAAATTCAAAATTTGCCAAAAAGGGAAGTTAACTTCAAATTCAGAACCTTTACCTTTAATACTTTTGACAGAAATGGTACCTCCCATTATTTTTACTAACTCTCGGGTCAATGCCAAACCAATACCCGTGCCTTCTCCTTGCCTCGTATGGGTACTATCTGATTGGTAAAAGCGATCAAAAATATGCGGCAAGTCAACGTCAGCAATACCTATGCCTGTGTCTTTTATTTTTAGAAAAACGCTGTCATTTTTGATAGTGGAAGACACATAAACATGGCCTCCCTTGGGTGTAAATTTAATAGCATTGGATAGAATATTGGAAACAATTTGCTGTAACCTTACTTCATCAAAATCCATGATTAATGGTTCTGAGTCAGGTATAAAGTGAAGTTGAACGCCTTTATTTTCGGCTAAAGAATGGAAGCTTTCCACAATATATCTAAGGAATGAAACAATATCTGCCCTCTGATAATGCAAGGTTAATTTACCACTTTCCAATTTGCTCAGGTCGAGCATTTGATTAACGAGCGTCAGCAGATTTTGCCCATTGCGGATAATCATGTTTAAACCTTCTCTAAAATGCTCTTTCGGATTGTCAAAAATCTGTTGTGCCATGCCCAGAATAACTGTCAAAGGCGTGCGGAACTCGTGTGTAATATTGGTATATAATTTCGTTTTTACTTCATCCAATTCTTTTAAACGGATGGCCTCCGCCTGCTGCAAACGTTGTTTGAGTTCATATCGGTAAAATGTGTAAATACTGCCGCCAATAAGCACAACATAACATATATAAGCCCACCAGGTTCGCCACCATGGGGGACGAATGGTAAATGTATAACGTAATTCTTTACTCCAAATACCATCTTTATTGATGGCTTTAACCTTAAATGTATAGGTGCCAGGCTGCAGATTTCCATAAGTTGCTTCGTTTTGAGTGGTCAATGCAGTCCAATTGTTTTCGAGACCTTCGAGTTGATGCTGGTATTTCATCATACCGGGCGATTGCACGGTGATGCCGGTAAAATTAAAACTGAGATAGTTATTGTTGTATGCCAAACTTAAACTCTCCGGGGTGTTGTACCATTTAGAAATTCCTACCATCTGATAACTGTCTAATTTAATGCCGTTTCTAAGGATTATACTTGTATCTTTTTTATGTGCTAAATCGGCCCATGGAATGTTCTCGTCAAACAATGTCACATTAGTTAATTGCAGATTAGGCGAGGAAGTATCTGTCCTCAATTCATCAGGTTGAAATACGGTGAGCTTGTCTCCTGTACCGACCCAGATAGCACCATTTTTAGCTTGAAATATAGCTTTACCAACGTCATTAAACCCATCTTCTGCAGTATAGTTTATAAAAAAAGCATCATTTTCAATGGCGATTCCACGTTTTGTTTTTTCAGTAATTTCAGCCTGTTTTTCGTTCGTTAGTTTGGAAAGCCCCGCTACCGTTCCAAACCAAAGGTTGCCTCTTTTATCCTCCAAAATGCTCCTTACCGAATTATTGCTTAATCCATCCTTCTCTGTAAAATGCGTAAAGTTTTTGCCATCGTATTTCTCAACGCCACTGCCAAGTGTACCGAACCACAGATTGCCTTTTTTATCCGCTAAAATGCTCAATATATCATTACTTAGTCCTTGTTTTTCTGTAAAATGCATAAAGGTTTTGCCATCGTATTTAGTAACACCACCACCAATGGTGCCGATCCATATATTGCCGTTTTTATCTTCTTTGATACAAGAAACAACATTATAGCTAAGCCCTACCCTTGTTGTAATATGGGTAAATTTTTTTCCATCATATTTCCATACGCCACTGAATTCAGTGCCTATCCAAATGTTTCCGCTTTTGTCCTCAGCGATAGCCGTAATCCGATACCCCTCTTTAAAATGAGTAAAATTTTGTCCATCGTATTTTATAACACCTCTAGGAAGAGCACCGGACCATATATTTCCACTTTTGTCAATGAGTATACTTGAAACCAAAAGAGAATAGATGGCGTCTTTTTCAGCAAACTGCGTAAAACCTGCCTCGCCGGCAGGCAGGCTTTGCCCATCGTATTTTGAAATACCACCGCCAAAAGTGCCAAACCATATGTTTCCATTTTTATCTTCAGCAATTCCCTGCACGGGATAATTTATTCCCTCTTTTTGGGCAAAATGCCTAACACCCTGACTATTATATTTTGAAATACCATCGCCCTCCGTGCCAAACCATAAATTGCCACTTTTATCTTCTAAAATAGTTTGAATATTTTTAGCGGGCAGACCTTTTAATACATCAAAATGTTTGAAGCTTTGCCCATCATATTTGACAACACCACCGTTCCAAGTGCTGAACCAAATACTTCCAGCCTTGTCTTCTATAATACTAAGCACGAAATCGTTGGGCAGTCCATCTTTTATAGTAAAATGTGTAAAACCTGCCACGCCGGCAGGCAGGCTTTGTCCATCGTATTTTGAAATACCTCCTCCTTGGGTACCAAACCAAAGATTACCTTTTTTATCTTCCGTTAGACAAGTAACAATACCATGGCTAAGACCTTCATTTATCGTAAAGTTCGTAAATGATTTTCCGTCGAATTTCGATACGCCACCACCATCTGTAGCTATCCAAATATTCCCATTTCTATCTTCGATGATTTGAAGGACACTATTATAGAAAAGTCCTTCTTTTGTAGTATAATGTGTAAATGATTTTCCATCGTATTTTGAAACACCACCTCGCCAAGTACTAATCCATATATTCCCATTTTTGTCTCCTGTGATGTTGAAAATATAATCACTACTCAGTCCTTCTTTTGTAGTAAAGCAGGTAAAATTTACCCCATCATATTTAGTGACTCCCCCGCCAAAACTGCCGAACCATAGATTTCCGTTTTTATCTTCAAATTGGCACCAAATATTATTGCTGCTCAATCCTTCATTTTTGGTAAAGCTTGTGTAATTTTTTCCATCATATTTTACAACGCCACCGTCAGTAGCTATCCATAGATTACCACTTTTATCTTCTATGATAGATTTAACTTGGGTATTTTGCAAGCCTTGCAGCTTGTTAAAAGAGCTGAAATTTTGTGGATTTGGGTCTGTGCTTGAAACCTCTTTTGCAGGTGTAACCTTGGGTAGCCCCGCTACTACTGGATGGTGAATAGCAGGTACTATTTTAGGAAGTGAGAAACCGTCCTGACCAGGCGTACATATTTTAGGTAGGCCAGCCGCAACAACTTTGGGGTTACGGACCAGGTTTAAGGTTGGAACAATCGATGTGACTTTTGGTTTTGTACCAGGTATTACAATTGGATTGCCTACGGGTTCTATTTTGGGTTGTTGCATACTGTCTCTGGGCACTACATAACCATCAACCTCCACTATTTTAAGGTGATTATTTTTTACTGAATCACCAGGGTTTTTATTGCATGAAAAGAAAACTCCTCCACATATAATCAACAAGCCCAAGCCATAAATTCTTTTACAAAGTTGGACCATCATTTTGTTTTGTTTGATAGGGTAATGTAATTATAAACTCACATCCTTCTCTTTTGTTTGTTTCCACCTTCAACTCCCCACCATGCGCCTTCACGATATCATAAGACAAAGATAATCCCAGACCAGTTCCCTTTCCTGTTGGTTTGGTGGTAAAGAAGGGCTGGAAGATCTTATCTTTGATAGCATCGGGGATACCGGAGCCGCTGTCGGAGATGGAGATTTGGATGTTGTCCCCTTTGCCGCGCTGGCCCCCTGACCCCAATGGGGAGTCTACCCGCTTTGTGGTAATAGAAATAGTAGGTTCATATCCTGCTTCTCCTTTTTTACTCCTTTCGCTTACCGCGTAGAAAGCGTTGGTGATCAGATTCAAGATGACTCTTCCGATGTCTTGTGGGATGATGTCTATCTTGGGCAGATTGGGGTCAAAATAGGTTTCGAAAGTAGCATTGAAATCGTTGTCTTTCGCTTTCAGACCATGGTATGATAATCTCAGATATTCATCACATAAGGCGTTAATATCTGTGGGTTCTTTCTTTCCTGTAGATTTTCTGGAGTGCTCCAGCATACCTTTGACGATGTCGGAAGCCCGTTTGCCATGGTGATTGATTTTTGTTAAGTTTTGGGCAAGATCATTTAATAATTCATCTTCTAACCCTTTATCCCGCTCACTTTCAACTTTCAAACTTTCAACTTTCAACTCTGCAATCAGCTCATTACTTACTTCCGAGAAGTTATTGACAAAATTCAACGGGTTTTGTATCTCATGGGCGATGCCTGCTGTTAGTTCTCCAAGCGAAGCCATTTTTTCGGATTGGATGAGTTGGGATTGAGCCGCTTTAAGATCTTCCAGCGTCTTTTGCAAGGTTACATTGGTCTCTTCAATCGCTTTTCTCTTTAGGTCCAGTTCTTCTATGGTTTCTTCGAGAAGAATGACAGTAGTACGTTTTACTTTCTCAGTGCGATCAAGCTTAAATTCAGTGGTGACTATGTATTTGTCAATTTCTTTTATCCAATCTTTTACTTGGTTCTTTTTCTCAATAGACAGCGCTTCACTTTGCTCTAAGAGACTCAATATATTTTGTAAATTCTGGGTCATCTATTTTTCTTTTAGCACCACCCAGCAACAAGTGCTGGTATGAAGTTCATTATTGCCATTTTTTGTCCTGCCAAATTCACCATAGGTAAAAAAACCTGCCATCGGCACATTGAAAGCTTTCCTTACACCTTCTATTTCGTCACTCATCAACGGACCAAATTGCCCAAGCCTACCAACGCAAGAAAACATGAGTAATGCGTCTGGTTCAGGAATCTCATTCTGTTGTATTTTTTCAGCATTTTCCCGTACCTCATCCACCACTTCGAAATCAGGAGGAAGGCAAAGGCGTATTTTATCTCCTTCCTTAATACTGCCTAAAGCAGAAAAAGACTTCTCTTTCCAATCAAACATGCCCACTCCCCGTATTACAGGGTCTCCTTCTTCACGTGAAACGCTAAACATGATGCCCTCCTTTGGGTGAAACGCTTTAGCTTCTTCCTCTGTGAAGTTAAGCCCAAGGTACTTTAACAGCATTTCTGCTGCTGGTTGATGGTCTATTTCATACACCCATTTACCCTCTACTTTGGTTAAAATTTTTTCTGTTCCAACTGCCTTAAGTCCTGCTGCTGCTTCACCTCTTAGCAATATTTTATCCCCATCCAGTACCAACATGATGATACCTCTTTTAGTGGAAATATGATTGGTGAATACCACGGTTTCATTAAATAAAAAATCGTCACCGGCACGTCCTCCCCAAATAATGACTTCTTTTCCGGTCACCGACTCAATCGATTTTATAAGTGGGTCACCCACTAATGCCTCTGATTCCTCCCTTGCATTAATACTTGCAGAAACAACAAACGATGGGTTTTTGAACAGCCCTTGTGCGATTGTGGACATCTCTCTGACTACCGCTTCAGGATCTTTGTCACGGTAATCCTGCAACAGTATTTTAAAGAATGATGGCTTCATATCCATCAATAAAACAACAATACCCCCATTGCTGATATCACCATCAATAAATTCACCAGAACTTGTTGCACCGAACATTTGGATACCTTCCTGATCAAGCATATGGCACAGTGCATCCAAATCATTTGTGATGGAAATAAAAACAACTGCCAATGTAGGTTTAAAACCGTCGGCCATACTTTCTGTCAATGCTTTTTTAATTTCTTCCGCAGTTGTACCTTTAATTGATTTTGCTTTCATTTTGATCTTTTTAAACTATGGGTAAAGTTAATATAAATTCTGATCCTATGGTAGGTTTATCTGATACACTTGAGTGCGAACTCTCCACCCTAATATCCCCTCCATGCGCCTTCACAATATCATAACTAAGAGATAATCCCAATCCTGTTCCTTGCCCAGTGGGCTTGGTGGTAAAGAAGGGCTGGAAGATTTTGTCTTTGATTGCGTCGGGGATGCCGGGGCCGTTGTCGAAGATGGAGATTTGGATGTTGACCCCTTTGCCGCGCTGGCCCCCTGACCCCAATGGGGAGTCTACCCGCTTTGTGGTAATAGAAATAGTAGGTTCATATCCTGCTTCTCCTTTTTTACTCCTTTCGCTTACCGCGTAGAAAGCGTTGGTGATCAGATTCAGGATGACCCTGCCGATGTCTTGTGGGATGATGTCTATCTTTGGCAGATTGGGGTCAAAAAGAGTTTCCATTGTAGCGTTGAAGTCTTTGTTTTTGGCTTTCAGGCCGTGGTATGCCAGCCTGAGATATTCATCGCACAAGGCATTGATATCTGTGGGTTCTTTTTGGCCAGTACTGGTGCGTGAGTGTTCGAGCATTCCTTTGACGATATCGGATGCACGTTTGCCGTGGTGGTGGATTTTTTCTAAATTTTGTTTGATATCATCTGCTATTGCAAAGCCTTCTTCCGTATCACCTTTTTTAAACTCTGTTTTCATTTCATCAATCAGCTCATTGCTCACTTCACTGAAATTATTCACAAAGTTGAGTGGGTTTTGAATTTCATGGGCAATACCGGCTGTGAGTTCACCCAACGAAGCCATTTTTTCGGATTGGATGAGTTGGGCTTGGGTTGATTTTAATTGAGATAAAATGCTTTCCAGAGAGTGTAAAAAATAATGTGTAAACTCGAGAGAAGGAAAATTAGGCATTTTCTAAAAAATGATCAAAGATAATAAGAATTTGATTATGAATAATACCGAAGTCATTAATTGGCTTCGTCCATTTTGCTTGAATTTGGTCAATAGCCA
>CAMBRK010000025.1 GCA_945870185.1 Aureispira sp. CCB-QB1
ACTTAATTTTTGCTCCTCGTGTATTCTCTTAAGATGACTCAAAGCACCATCAGTAAGCGTAATGGGAGCTGATTTTACCATTGTATCTGTTGACATATTTATTAGATGTGTATCTCTTGAAAAAAAATTAAAATAGCTAAATGTCAAAAACTATAACAGAAAACAAAATCCAATAGTTCATGAGTTTATAAACTATTGGATTTTTAATGTATTCTTGAAGTAAACATAACTGCAAAATTACGCACAATAAGATTGCCAATCTTTATCTGGCAAACTCAGATATTTTCACTTCAGCATTAAACAATTTTTTGTAATAATCATCTGCCATCCTACCTGATTCGAATGCTGGAGCTACGTCTTTCATTGCTGTCTTGACGATTTTAGACCAGGTATCAGGTTTATTATAATAAATAGGAAGCACTTCTTTTGTCAAGACATCCATCAATCTACTACATTCGATTGTGTCTTGCTCAGCTATTGACAACGCTCGATCAGCAGGTTCTATTAGGAAGCTATTGACTCCATGCTTGGCAAATTCCGGTATCCAACCATCAGGAATAGAAAAGTTTACAGAACCATTCATAGCCGCAGTCATACCGCTAGTACCTGAAGCTTCGCGATAAAGTCGTGGATTATTTAACCAAACATCTGAACCTTTTTTAATAGCTGCAGAAAGTCCCAATTCGTGGCCAGTGAGTACTGCAACATTGGGCAACTCCAGCGTGTTCCAGAAAAGTTGATTAAAAGTATCAATAGCTGAATAATCTTCAGGATAAGGTTTCCCTGCGAAAATAATTTGTATCGGCATTTTTTTATCAGCAACTAAATCAGCAAATCTAACAGCATCACGAGTGATCAAATCTGCCCTCTTATAACCTGCATATCTTCGTGCCCATACCAAAGTCATGATATTTTCATCAAATATTTTTCCAGTTTGATCAGCCACAATTTTGAATAAAGATTTTTTCATTTCTTTTTTGCGGGCCATTAAGGCATTGTCGTCATTATTTTCGAATGCTTTTTCAAGCGCATCGTCCTTCCAATAGGTTTTATTTTGGGAGTTGGTGATGTGAGTGATTTCACATATATCTTCATAACCTGACCACATTTGTCTTGATACATCACCATGCATGGCAGACACCGCATTAGAAATTTTTGCAAACTGTAACGCTGCCAAAGTATAATTAAGTTTATTATGTTCTATAGTTAGCATTGATTTTACTTCATGATCAGCAATGCCATTAAAAAAAGACATTTTTGATAATAAATCAAAGTCATGTGATTCATTACCAGCTTCTTCCGGCGTGTGAGTGGTAAAGACTACTCTTTTTTTGATTTCTGTAAGGTCTTTGTATTTTGCATATAAATAAAAACACAATGGAACAGCATGTCCTTCATTCATATGATAGATTTCAGTTCCTAAGCCCAAAATATCTAATAATTTGGCTCCACCGGTACCCAAAACGATAGATTGTGCTATTCTAGTAGATTCGTTAGAATCATAAAGTCTATTGGTAATCGTTCTTGAAACAGAATCATTTTGTTCTATGTCTGTAGAAAGTAAAAAAACTGGAGCACTATTAAAAACATTGGGCTTCAGAAGATATGCTTTTACGAAGACCGTAGCATTGTGCACTTCTACCGGAAACACTATACCAGTATCTGTTAAAAATGAATAGTACTTTTGGACGTACTCGGATTTCATTGTTCCGTTAAGACTTCTTACTTGATCATAATATCCGTATTTCCATAACATTCCTATACCCACTAAATTTTGTTTGAGTTCAAAGGCGCTTCTCATGTGAGAGCCCGCAAGGAACCCCAATCCACCACTATAAATTTTTAATGATTGATCAATAGCAAACTCCATAGAAAAGTAAGCAACCGATTTTGTATATTTTTTATCTGGAGTGTATCCAAATATTTCTGACTTTGATATCATTATATAAATTTTAAACGCTTGAGATTAATTATTTTTATTTGTTTATTTTTAGAAGCCTAAACTCATAAAGGACGCAAAAATAATTCAAAATGTCATTATGACACTATTTATACTCAAAAGAAATTAAATTGTGAAAAAAATATATTCTAATTCATTGAGAATATCATCACTGAGATACAAGTTGAGATTCTTTACAATATAAAACGTTTTGAATTCAATCTATTTTGGGAAGACAAAAAGAAACTGAAAATAAATTTCTATTCTTAAATTAATGTAAAAAAAAAAGGTTTGACAAGTGCCAAACCTTTTATGAATTATTATAGTATGCAATTATGACATTATTTAGTAAAAGCTTCATATTTTGCTTCTACTACATTCCAATTTATTATATTCCAAAATGCGCTGATATAATCTGCTCTTCTGTTTTGATAATTGAGATAATACGCATGTTCCCAAACGTCAAGGCCCATAATAGGTGTTCCACCACAACCAATCCCAGGCATTAGTGGGTTGTCTTGGTTAGAAGAACTGCATATCTCTACTTTACCACCATCATGTACACAAAGCCATGCCCATCCTGAACCAAATCTAGTCATTGCAGCTTGAGCAAATTTTTCCATAAATGTTTCTTTGTTTCCATATGCAGCATCTATAGCTTGTGCTAGTGCACCCGAAAGTCTACCTTTATTCTCAGGAGCTATTATTTCCCAAAATAGAGAATGATTCCAATGCCCACCACCATTATTTCTGACCGCCATATTATTCATGTCAAGATGGGCTAGAATCTCTTCTATGGTTTTGTTTTCATGATCAGTGCCTGCCAGAGCATTGTTAAGATTAGTTACATAGGCTTGATGGTGTTTCGTATGATGGATTTCCATCGTGCGTGCATCTATGTTTGGTTCTAATGCATCGTAAGCATATCCTAATTGTGGTAATGTAAATGCCATTTTATAAAATTATTTAAAAATTTGATTAATTATTAATTTACATGATCGAAACACTAGAATATGGATTTAGTTCAATGTAATAACGGCTTTTCTAATACCATAAACTCACTTCATCTTGTGTTTTTCTTATTAAGTATGGTACCACAGTTTTCTTGGCTGGATAGCCCACAGGTAAAAGTAAAAAAGGTCTTTCATTTTCAGGTCTGCATAATATTTCCTGTAAGAAATTCATAGGACTAGGTGTATGTGTGAGGGTTACCAACCCAGCCATATGTATTGCAGCTATAAGAAACCCTGCAGCAATACCTACTGATTCAGATACATAATAATTCTTATGTTTTGCGCCAAGTTCGTCTAAGTTGTAGGCTTTCTTAAACATGACAATAATATATGGAGCTGTAGTTAAAAATTCTTTGTGCCAATTGGTATCAAATTTTTCTAAATCTTTTAACCACTCATCTGTCATTCGGCCATGATAATTTTCATATTCTTCTTTTTCTGCAGCGTCTCTTATTTTTTTCTTGATATCTGGATCACTTACCACACAAAAAGTCCAAGGCTGTTTATGGGCTCCTGATGGGGCTGAAGATGCTGTCATGATAATATTTTCTATGACTTCTTTGGGCACATCTTCATCAGAATAAGTTCGTACTGACCTTCGACTTTCCATCAATTTTCTAAAGTGTTCCGAAGATTTCAGGAGTTCTTCCTTATTTCTAATATCATGATTTAATGGGACAAATTGATCTGAGTTCATAAAAATGAATGATGTTTTAGGGGTTTTTTGGAGGCTTTCTCCCTTTTTTAAGGATTTACTGGGTAAATTTCCTTGTGTTAAGGATACAAAAAAATACAAAAATATATTAAAATCTAAGACTCAATATAAAATACACCTTATATTTTTAAAGCTAAAATTTTTATTATACTTACCTTTGTCCATAATTTAACGATTAACATCTTCAAAATAACTTTTCTTAAAATTCCCTAATTTATGTTGCTCAAAATGCATTGTAAGCAGATTATAGCGTTTTTATTTATTATATTTATGCTTGGTTGTAAGGAAGAGTCCACGCCTTATTATAAGCTTAAAGGACCCACCATGGGCACAACTTATCATATCACTATCCAGACTAAATACCCCGAAAATGTACAAACGTCCATAGATTCTATTTTAAGTCATTTTAATGAATCCATGTCGGCATATATAGATACTAGCACCTTATCATTATTCAATGCGGCGGATAGCGTTTATTGTTTTTCGTCTCAATCCGACCCTTATTTTGAACCAATTTTTGAAAAATCAAAAGAAGTTTATCAAAAGACAGCAGGTGTTTTTAATCCATCAATAGCCCCTTTGGTGGACTATTATGGGTTTGGTTATAAGGAAAAAAAAGCATTAAAATCAGTGGACACCCTTGTGGTTAAGGAACTGCTTAAATTGCTTGTTTTTGACAGTATTTACATTACTAAAGATACTTCGGATTTTATTTGTGTGCACAAACCTAATAAAAATGTAAAGTTAGATTTCAATTCTATTTCGCCAGGATATGCTGTAGATGTCATTGCAAAATTTTTAGAAAAATCAGGGATTAGAAATTTTATGATTGAAGTAGGTGGAGAAATAAGAACTCAGGGACTCAACGATAAAAACGCGGAGTGGGTTATTGGGATTAATAAACCAAAAGAAGGAGCTAAGGAGTCAGAAATAGAACTACCACTGCAAATATCCAATAAATCACTTGCGACCAGTGGAAATTACAGAAATATGTATGAATCAAAGGGGCAAAAGTTTGCACACATCATTAATCCTATAACGGGTATCAGCCAACCTACAGATATTTTAAGTGCAACCGTTATTGCGGATGACTGTATTTCTGCTGATGCATATGCTACAGCTTTTATGGTTTTAGGGCTAAAAAAATCTTTGGAACTAGTAGAGCAATTAAAAGGTATAGAAGCTTGTTTTATTTATGATAATGAAGGCGATGGCGTTTTCGAGTTTAGTGTCAGCAATGGATTTTCTAAATACTATTTGCACAATGAGCAAAATTAGGTATGATAAAATATTAAATTTGAAATATAAAAATAGAATTAATGATAGATTTACAGTTTAACCTTGAAAAGGATTTGGTGTTTTTCGATATAGAGTCTACGGGGTTAAATGTCCTGAAAGATCGTATATTGCAAGTAGCGTTTATAAAGTATTCAAAAGGAACTCCTGAGCCTAAGGAGCTATTTTTACTTATAAATCCTGGTATTCCTATATCTGATGAAGCATTTGCGGTTCATGGAATCAATAATGAGATGATCAGAAATAAGCCTACTTTCGCCCAAGTAGGTAAAGAGATATTCGATTTTGTAGGAGACGCTGATTTAGCAGGCTATAATTCAGATCGTTTTGATGTACCTATGTTGATGGAAGAATTTCATAGGGTCGGTATCCATTTTGATATCAGTAAAAGGAGGCTTATTGATATTCAGAAGATATTTTATAAAATGGAACCTAGAACTTTAAAGGCAGCTTATAGGCTTTACTGTGATGGAGATCTGTCTGACGCCCATGATGCGCTTGCGGATACAAAGGCAACTGTTGAAGTTTTTAAAGGCCAAATCTTGAGATACGCTGATGTGAATTATATAGATGGCGATGGCTTTTCTCATCCTGCACCGATTAAAAATGATATAGACGCCATAGCTAGTTTTATTAAAGATGATTCGGCTTTGGACGTAACCCAAAGATTGAAATTAAATGCCAAAGGCCAGGTTGTGTTTAATTTTGGAAAATACTCTGGACAAACAGTTTATGATGTTTTTACACAAGAGCCCAACTATTACCATTGGATGATGGAAAAAGACTTTTCCGCGCAGGTAAAGCAGATCATCAAGAAAATTTTTGACGAAATGAAAAAAAATTAACACAATGTCAAAGTATTTATTCGTTTTGGGTATAGTTTTATGGTTGAGTTGTTACACCAGAAAAGAAGGATGTTTAGATACTTTAGCTGCCAATTATGATGTGTCGGCAGATGATGCCTGTACTAACTGTTGTCTTTACCCCAAATTGGTACTCGTTGTAGATCCAATATTCAAAGATGGAAAATCAGATACCATATCTAACACGCTAGGTCAAAAATTTATCATCCAAGATGTGCGTTTTTATGTTTCCGATTTTACACTTTTTCAAAAACAAAACCCAATTAAGATTAATGAAGTTATCGGAAATCTAGATAATGCTTTGATCGTTAATAATGATATGAAAATTCTGAGGTCGGCTGATTCGCTTCTTGAAATAGGAAGTATAAAGGCTTATGGTAAATTTGATAGCTTAAGTTTTTGTTTAGGACTTAAAGACGATGTTTTAAATAATAGTTTTGTCAATCTACCGACCAATCACGTATTATCAGAAAATGGAAAATTGCAAAATAGTGATCGACAAACTGCTTTGATGACCTTAAGGTTCAAAAGGATATTGGATAAAGATAGTATATTTAATATTACTATTCTTCATAACAATAAATGGAAGTATGTAGTTCGAGACTCTGAAAATGTTAATACAACCCTAAAAGGCGAAAGTGTTAAATATAAAATACAAGCTGATTATAGAAAGCTTTTTCAAAACGTGAATCTAAAGTCAACTAAAGACAGTATCTCCAAGGCAATAGAACTAAACCTAAATACGTTTTTAATTGTTAAATAATTTAGGCTATTCTGCCTCTTGGAAATTAGTTGAAAGGTCATGAGAACTTTATACTTTTTTTGTTACATTACTTTGATTGGATTGTTGTTTTCTTGTGATCCAGAAACAGGAAATGACGATGACTTGAGCTATATACAGTTCAAACCTGAAAGCTTTACATTCAATTTACCCAAGCATTTTCCACAGATGTTTATCCCACCGCATAATCCTATGACCAAACAAGGAATAGAGTTAGGCAAGCATTTATTTTATGATCCTATTCTGTCAGGGGATAGTACTATGGCATGTGCATCTTGCCACTTGCCTGAATTGGGTTTTAGTGATAGTAGAGCGTTTAGCTTAGGAATTGATGGAAAGCCCAGTACTAGACATAGCATGAGCCTCATCAATGTAGGTTTTTCGCAAGTAGGCTTGTTTTGGGACGGGCGTTCAAAGACGCTAGAAGATCAAGCACTGTTACCAGTAGAAGACCCTTTGGAACTTAATACCACATGGCCATCAGTTATCCAAAAACTCAAAGCTCACCCTAAGTATCCCACTATGTTTAGAGAAGCTTTTGGGATCAATGATAAATCTGAAATCACTAAAGAACTCGCAGCAAAAGCCATTGCTCAATTTGAGCGAACGATTATTTCAGCAGATTCTAAATTTGATAGGGTACAGGCTGGAAAGGAATTATACACTGATTTGGAACTGATAGGTTTTGGATTGTTTTTTGATGATGATCCTGATTTGCCAGATATGGAGTGTGGGCATTGTCACAATATCCCATTAGCAACATCCGATGAGTTTTTTAATAATGGACTCACCTTTACGGGGGAATCGTTAGATGGTTTTCCAGATTTAGGAAGGGGTAAGGTTACAGGAAGCAAAGCTGATAATGGGAAATTTAAAGCACCTACATTACGGAACATCAAATACACAGCTCCGTATATGCATGACGGGCGATTCAAAACTTTGGATGAAGTTCTTGACTTCTATGGCACGGGGGGACAAAAATCTCCAAATAAAGATAAAAATCTACATCAGCTTGAGATGACGCCATTTTACAAGAGAGCTTTACTAGATTTTATTGATACCTTTACAGATACACTTTTCTATAAAAAACCAGAACTTAAGAATCCATTTAAATAGAAAACGGTTTTAACCCTGTAGAAATACATTTGAGCTGAATTGCATGGCATCATAAAATGCTGTCTTATCGAGCCCAATTTCAATTTGGTGGTCTTCAAAATATTGAATTACATTTTCACTTGCCATATTGCCAGTCAGGTCGTCTTTAGCCATAGGACAGCCACCATATCCTTTGATAGCCACATCAAACCTTCTACAGCCACTTTGGTAAGCTGCGTCAATTTTGGTATACCAATTATGGGGTTGACTATGAAGGTGAGCTCCAAACTCAACATCGGGATAGGGTGGGATCAAATGCTTGAATAAATAGGAAATGCTTTCTTGGGTGGCTATACCTATAGTGTCTGACAATGCGATGATTTTGACATCCATATCAGCTAGTTTATCTACCCAAAATTGGCAAATATCTACATTCCACATATCACCGTAAGGATTTCCAAAACCCATTGAAATGTATATAACTGTTTTTTTATTGTTTTGGGTTGCAATATTTTGAATTTCCTCTACGCGCATTAATGACTCTTCAATAGTGGCATTCGTATTTCGAATCTGAAAGGTTTCAGAAATGGAAAAGGGATATCCCAGAAAACTGATTTCTTCATGCTGCACCGCATCTTGAGCTCCTCGCGAGTTCGCGATAATTGCTAAGAGTTTACTTTTAGTATTTGATAAATCCAGTTTTGACAATACAGCAGCTGTATCGCTCATTTGTGGTATCGCTTTTGGGGAAACAAAACTTCCAAAATCTATAGTATCATAGCCCACTTTTAAAAGCTTATTGATATATTCTGCCTTGATATCTGTAGGAATAAATGAATGTATACCTTGCATAGCATCCCTTGGACATTCTACAATTTTAATATCACCTTGAACTAAATGCTGAATACCCATTAGAACAATTTCTTTTATCTTGAATTCAATTATTTAAACAGCGAGATGATGGTTTTAGTTTATTACTGACTTCCAGCAAAATCAATCACGTCATTAGTAAAATTCAAACCGTTCGGCATCAAATATGCCTAAATCACTCATTTTTATTTTAGGTATGACTAATAGTGCCATGAAAGATAATGTCATAAATGGAGCGTGAAGTTTACACCCATTTTCATGGACAAAAGCGGTGATTTCTTTGTATTGTTGACCTACATTTACGACACTTTGATCACTCATCAGACCAGCTATAGGTAATGGAATGTGTTTTTTATCATTTTTATTTAACGCAAACAAACCACCTTTTGACGCTATCAAAGCATTGATGGCTTCCGCCAATAGAGAATCATCGGTTCCTACTGCTACAATATTGTGAGAATCATGCGCAACAGTAGATGCAATAGCACAATCAATTAAACCAAAATTTTTTATAAACCCAACGGCAGGAGGAGCAGGTTGATAGCGGTTGATTACACATATTTTTAGTATATCGTTTTCAATATCGCAAAGCATGGAACCATCAGAACTTTCAGGAAGAGTTTGATATTGTTTTTCTGTAATAAGGGAGCCGTCGATGGCTATGATTATGGGTTGTTTTTTATTTGTCGATTTTATTTTTAATGATTCTGCGGTGATTTTTGATGTGTTAAAATGATTAATCATCGTTTGCTCATGAGTAAACAGAGATGCCCTTCCTTGACTTGCCACAATTTCTCCATCTATGTAAGTACTGATTACTTCCCAAGTTTCTATGCTTTTTACTATAATAAAATCTGCCGAGTCATGGGTTCTCAAATACCCAACTGGAATTTTGTAATGCAAGATTGGATTAATACAAGCAATTTTCAGGACATCAAATAAGTCATATCCAAGAGTCACAGCTCGTTTTACTAATTGATTGATATGACCGTCAATAAGGTCATCAGGATGCTTATCATCACTGCAAAACATGATCATATCGGGGTGAGAAGCGATCAGGCTATGTAAGGCTTGAAAATTTTTTGCTGCTGAACCTTCTCTGATAATGATTTTCATGCCATAACGAAGTTTGTCCAAAGCCTCGTTTAGGCTCGTGCACTCATGATCGGTTGAAATGCCATGCCTTATATATTTTTTTGCATTTATGCCCGTCAGACCAGGAGCATGTCCATCTATGGGTTTGCCGTTGTCTTTGGCACTTTGAAGTTTTTTTAAGATTTCTGGATCATGGGCTAGTACTCCTGGATAGTTCATCATTTCAGAAAGATACCATATATCCTCCATTTGCATCAACTGGGCAATATCTTCTGATGTAATTACCGCACCTGCATTTTCGAAATCAGTCGCCGGTACACAAGAAGGAGCACCAAAATGAAATTTGAGTTTTGCTTTTTGGGCATTCTCGATCATAAATTGGATACCTTTCATTCCGCATACATTGGCAATTTCGTGTGGGTCAGATATGGTGCTTACCGTGCCATGGGTCAATGCTATTTTTGCAAATTCGTAAGGTGTAACCATAGAACTTTCAATGTGTATATGGCTATCTATAAAGCCAGGAAGTATATATTGATCCGAAACATGTTCAAATGGCATTATAGATTCAATTTTACCTTCTTCGTTTATGGTGATTATACCGTCAAAAATTTGTCGATTTAAAATGTCAATGATGTGACCTGAAACTTGCTTCATATATTAAAGGTAAATTTGTATCACAAAGTAAACCATTTTTTAAATAATTTTCACTATTAAATGGATTTTGAAAGTTAATTCAAAATATTGTCACTAAACCCACGAATAAATAATCCTTATTGGTAAATTGTAGATTAAAATACAATCAGCTTAAAAAATAGTTATTTCATTTTTTATAAGATCATAATAAACACTTAATATTGGATCGATACAGTTAAAAAAAAATTAAATTTTTTCACTAGAAGCAGCATTATTCTATTTTGAAAGTTATTCAAAGATATGGATGTAATTTTTTAACAAATCAAATTATTTTTATGAAAAGGCAATTTTGTATTTCTTTGTTATTCGTTTTGGGTTTTCTTTCCATGCTGAAAGGCCAATATAATTATGATCTTTACAAATTTCCAGAAACCAAAGTGAGAGGCCTTAATCTTAATTTTAATTCTTTTGGGAATTACAGTGATTTTAAACTTTCACCCGGTTTGGAAGCGCGTAGTTTGCGTTACGATATAGGAGCAGATTTCTTTGAATTTGTAAATACATCAAAAAAACAAAAAACTGATCTTGTTTCATTTGAAAATGATTACCATTATTCAGATTTTAGCTTTTTACCTAACTTTGAAAAAACAAAAGCTTTTAATATGAAGGTTTTGAAAAATCAGATTAATCGAAATTATTTGAATGACACAGCTTCTTTTTTAGGGTTGAAAGGCAAGTTTTTCGAAGTCAATCATCGACTTTCTTTAAATTTTAACGATGATCTTAATTTATCTAATGCTTTGGCGGGAGCTAATATTTCACTTGGATTAGGATTTGGAAGATTAGAGCCCGTATCTGAAGTTTTTGATGCGCATTTTTTGATGAATGATTTGTTGGAAGCAGGTGTTATTGGTGCTAAATTTTCGGAAGAAGAACTATATGAATTGGCCGCATTGATGGCTTCTGTTAAAAACCGAAGGGTATTTGATTTTAGAAGAGCCAATATTTATCAACTTTCTGAACTTTCCAAGTGGCTGACATCTAAAGGTATAGATCAAAATATCAAGACATTCACCATATTGAACGATAACTGGACAGGGAATTTTACAGCACAAAGAGTAAATGGTAAAAGACTCACTGTCCATATTTCACCTTGGGCACAACAAAATTGGTATAAATATGATAATAGTAATAACCGACAAAACGAATTTTCGGGCGGTGCGGTGGCGTCAATATCTTATGTAAATGCTAAAAACAAAAATCTATTTTTTGGTACAGAAACATCGCTCAGGTTATCTCATGGTCTGCATAATTCAGTTAGACAAGCTAATAATGTAACTACTATGACAGGTAGTTATGGAGTGATTCTTAATCCAAATTCCCGTACAACTTTTAGTGTAGCTCCCACCATTTCTTTGGCGACTCAAAAATTTAATGAATATGCAGCAAGATTGTCTTTGCCTATTCAAGCCAACTATTTTATTAATAATAGGTCAAGAATATCTGGATTTTTGAATCTAGATTGGATAAACAATGAAAATGTGATTTTTGAAAGACCTTCTGAAGTCAGTGAGTTTAATCCTAATTTTAGAAGTGATGTATATACTCCGAATAGTTCTATTATATCGTTTGAAGGTTCCCGATTTAACATTTCTGGAGGGCTAAACTTTACGTACACTCTGTTTTAAGGTCATTTGGGCAAATCATGGCCTTTGGTTTATAAGATAAGTGGGTAGTTTTTTGATAAATTATATATTAATTTTTGTTATCTTTGCGTTTTATTTAAATTAAAAAAATAGAATCTTAATATGTTTAAAAATTTATTTTTATTCCTTTTATCATTATTACCAAGCATTTACTCCTATGCTCAGTCATCTGAAGCGACTTTGATGAAAGTTGGTAAATCTGACGTCAAAGTATCTGAATTTAAATATATCTACGAAAAGAATAATGGTAATAGCGCAGACTATTCTCAAAAAAGTTTGATGGAGTATTTAGATTTGTATACCAAATTTAAATTAAAAGTAGAGAAGGCAAAACAACTTCAATTAGATACCATATCTGCACTCCAAACGGAATTGGCAGGCTATCGCAAGCAATTGGCTAGCAGTTATTTGATAGATAAAGAAGTTACTGAGTTTTTATTAAAGGAACTTTACGCCCGCACCCAAGAAGATGTGGAATTTAGTCATATTTTTATACCCATAAGTGAAAATTCGACCAAAATACAAAGAGATGATGCCAAAGCAAAACTCAGGGAAGTTAAATCTAAGTTGGTAGGAGGCGCTGATTTTACTGCCGCAGTTACAGAGTATTCCCAAGACAAAACAACATCATCCAAAGGTGGAAATATGGGATATTTTACAGCAAAGTTGCCTTCCGGTTTTTATGAACTAGAAACAGCAATTTATTCAAATCCAATAGGTAAAGTATCTGAAATCATAGAGTCTAAAATAGGATATCATATCATCCAAGTAACCAATAAAAGACCTGCAAGGGGAATAGTAGAAGTATCACACATTTTATTACCTGAAAATAATAAAAAACAAGCTGATAGTTTATTTCAAGCTTTAACTAAAGGAGGAGATTTTGAATCAGTAGCAAAAAAGATGTCTATTGATAAAAACACCATGAAAAATGGAGGTAAATTGGCTCCATTTAGTATTAATACTTATGATAAGGTATTTGAAGATGCGGCATTCTCATTGCAGAAAGATGGAGATATTTCTAAGCCTGTTTTAACAAAGTCAGGGTGGCACATTATCAAACGTACTGCGAAGCCATCAGGTGATACATATGATTTATTTGTGAGAAGAATGAAAGCTCAAATCAATAAGGATCAAAGATTTGACGCCGCTAAAATAAAGTTGGTCGATGACATCAAAAAAGCATCAGGTTTTAAAGAAGATAAAAATGAACTTAATAGATTTGCTGAAAGCTTGACGGATGAATTTTATTCCTATAAATGGGTGCCGCAAGAAAATACAAGTAGTCAGACCTTGTTTAGTCTAGGCGGTAATAAGATATTTTCTGTAAAGTCTTTTGCTGGCTTTTGTAAGAAAAATACAAAGACCAGACTAAAGTATGATAAAACCAAACCATTAACGGAGACAGTAGATGAGCTATATACAGAGTATGTCAATGAATCGGCTATGGCTTTTGAAGAGCAATCCCTCGAAGCAAAATATCCTGATTTTAAGTCACTGATGAGAGAATATGAAGAAGGGATTTTATTGTTTGAAGCTACCAAAATCAATGTTTGGGATAGGGCCAATCAAGATACATTGGGTTTAAAAGTATTTTATGAAACTGTTAAGGATAGATATACTTGGTCTGAAAAAATGATAACATCTGATATCAAAATTGCTACATCTGATAAAAAGGTTGCGGACAAAATTTACAAATTTGTATCTAAGAATAGCGTAGAAGGATTGGATAAAAAATTTAATAAGAAATCTAAGTTGGTTGCTTTTACCGAAACAGAATACGAGAAAGGTAGCAAAGATGTAGCTGATATAAAATGGGAAAAGAATGCCTTGTCTTCACTTCAAGCAGATCCTAGTGGAACAACATTTTCATTTAAAAAGGCTAAGGAAATTATACCATCAAGACTTAAAACCCTTAATGAAGCTAGAGGCTATATTGTAGCAGATTATCAGGATTATCTTGAAAAGGAATGGTTAAATAGCTTGAATAAGGAATTTAATGTAGTAATTTATCACGAAGTATTAAATGCTCTAAAAAAGTGATCTTCAAGTCGAACCCTTTTTGGAGTATGTTATTGCCTTTGTTATTTCTTGTAAACTCAGGATGTAAAAATGGATTTCATTTCGGAAGTAATGAAAAAGACCCATTGATCGCAAGGGTAGGAGAGCGTAACCTATTTAAATCTCAATTGGATGATTTGATATATGATGGTACATCTGCTTTAGACAGTGCAGCTATTGTTGACGGCTACATACAAAATTGGGTAAGAGAAAACTTAATGATATTGGAGGCGGAAAATAATATAGCTGCTGACATCAACCTTACAAAATTAGTAGACGATTACAGATCATCGCTTTTGGTTTATAATTATGAAAAAAAACTGGTAGAAGAAAAATTAGATACCATTATTTTAGAAATAGAAAAAAAATCATTTTATGAAAGCAATAAAGCATCATATATACTTTCACATCCGGTTTTTAAGTGTATCATTGCAAAGGTACCTGCAAAGCTCAAATCTGAAATTACCAATATTAGAAAAGCACTTAACAAATCAGATTTGACGGAAGCTATGTTTTTAATAAGAGAAAAAGCTATATATCACCAATTGGATACATCTTTATATGTAGCCAAGGATGATTTAGAATCGCTAGTTCCTGGAAGTTTGATATATAAACTAGATAAAAAATCCGGTAATAGTTACAGTGTTTCTGATAAGGATTATGAATATTTTGTTAAAATCATAAAATATTACGACGAATCATCTATTCCACCGTTTGACTTTATAGAAAGCAAGATAATTAAAACCATACTTAGCGAACGGAAAAATACATTGCTCAAAAAATATAGGCAGCAATTATATGATGATGCGCTGAACAAAAAAATATTTGAAATATATAAAAATGAATAGTATTAAAATGATCAAATTTGTTAGTTATATTTTTATTACGATTTTCTTTTCCGTCTGTTTAAATGCTCAATCTATGTTGATTGATAAAGTAGTTGCAAAAGTAGGCAGCGAATATATTCTTTTGTCAGAAATCGAGGAAGAGTTTTCATACGCAAAGTCTAGAAATCCCAATGTGAGCGATCAGATAAAGTGTGATATTTTGGATAATATAATTGCTCAGAAACTTGTGATTTATCATGCCAAGATAGATAGTGTAGAAATTTCGGATGCAGAGGTGGAAACCCAACTTGATTACAGATTCGAATCAGTATTGAGACAAATGAATGGCGATGAAGCTTTTTTTGAAGAATATTACGGAGCCACTATTTCAGAAATGAAAGAAAGATACAGAGATGACCAAAAACATAAAATTCTTGCAGAAAAGATGCAGTTTAACTTAATGTCTGAAATAGAGATTACACCTAAAGAAGTCGAAAAATTTTATTTCGGCGTTCCTTCAGATTCTCTTCCATATTTTAAGTCCGAGATGGAAATATCGGAAATCGTGCTAATGCCTCAAGTAAATGAAAATTCTAGAAAAATGGCACTCGATAAAATTACGGAATTGAGAAATGCAGTAATTTCTAAAACGATGACCTTTGCGGATGCTGCAAGTAAAAATTCTATGGATCCAGGTTCTGCTTTAAGAGGCGGAGATTTGGGCTTTGCAAAACGCGGGGTTTATGTACCTGAGTTTGAGGCCACCGTATTTTCGTTAGCCAAAGATGAAATTTCCGAAATCATAGAAACCGAGTTTGGATTTCATTTTATGGAATTGATTGAGAGAAGAGGAAACTCTGTTCGTGCAAGACATGTACTGATAAAGCCTGACATAACACCTAATGATTTAGATATAGCAAAGTCAAAATTAGATTCTATAAGGAATTTAGTGCTCATAGATTCAATGAGTTTTGAAACGGCTGTTAGAAAGTTTTCCATGAAAGCTCTTCCTTCATACTCCAATAGTGGACGAGTCAAAAATCAAAATACCAACAGTACCTTTTTTGCTGCTGATGATTTAGACCCAGATACCTATTTTGCTATTTTTGATTTAAAACCCAAAGGAATTTCAAAACCAATTTTGATGACAATGCCTGATGGTCAGAAGGGGTACAGATTAGTACAATTGAATAGTATTACCAAACCACACAAAGCCAATCTTAAAGAAGATTTTGATAAAATTGCAAATTTCGCCAAAGAAAGTAAAAAGAATGAGTATTTTCTTAAGTGGTTGAAGAAGAAGCGTTCGGAAACTTTTATACAAGTTACTCCTATGTTTAATGAATGTAAACTTGGAGAAAGAAGTATGATGCCTTAAGTGAAAAATGTGGAGAATACCGGGCTCGAACCGGTGACCTCTACGCTGCCAGCGTAGCGCTCTAGCCAACTGAGCTAATTCCCCAACTTCTCGGAAAGTTTGCAAATGTAATGACATATTTGTAATTTCACAAATCTATTTCAAAATTGTTATAAAATTTTCATGTCTTTTGATCAAGTCATAAAGGAATTAAAGTCAAAAAAGTATCAACCTATATACTTTTTGCACGGTGATGAACCGTACTTCATGGATCAGATATGTGACTGTATAGAAGGACATATATTGAACGAAGGAGAGAAAGCTTTCAATCAGATCATTCTTTATGGTAAAGATATCGACTCAAGAGTTGTGATAGACGAAGCAAGACAGTTTCCTATGATGTCCAATCTGAGAGTCATTATTATAAAGGAAGCTCAGGATATGAAGTCTCTGACTGATCTGTTGCCATATTTAGAGAAACCTTCTGCGACATCCATGTTGGTAATCTGTTATAAGTACAAAAAACTTGATAAAAGAACTAAGTTTGCAAAAATACTCGATGAAAAGGCTTTAGTTTTTGAATCGAAAAAACTTTATGATAATCAAATTGCGGATTGGGCAAAAAGATATATTTTAGAAAAAGGATATGCCATTGATCAGCCTGCTTGTGAGCTTATGTCTGAGTATATCGGTGCTGACTTAAGTAGATTGACCAATGAAATTGATAAACTGCTCTTAAACATTACTGCAGGAAGACAGATAACAGTAGATGACATCAGAGAGCAAATAGGTGTTAGCAAGGATTTTGATGTCTTCGAGTTTCAAAAAGTACTAGCGGAGAAAAATTTTGTTAAAGCGGCTTTAATAGCTAAGTATTTCACACAAAATCCAAGCGCAAATCCAACAGTAGTTGTGGTTGGAAGTTTGTTTAATTATTTTAATAAGATTTATATTATGAAGTTTCATGCATCCGTAAGCGATCAGGAGCTATCTAAGCTAATGGGAGTCAATCCATTCTTTATGAAGGAATATAAAAAAGCGGCAGGAAATTACTCTATTAGTCAATTAAATTATATCATGAAAACATTAAAGAAGGCTGACTTAAACAGCAAAGGGGTAGGAAGCAGAAGCAGTGACGAAAATGCGATTTTTAAAGATATCATTATAGCATGCATGGGTTTGTCTTTACAAAAATAAGCAAGTGCTACCCAGAAAAATTTCTACTTAGCTTTCTCTGATTAGTTGTTTAAAACTGATTATCTCATTTTTGGTCTTTTTCTTTTGCCACCGGGCATCATCATTTGATTGGATTTCATGCCCATGCTTTGGGCAACTTTCATTTGACCTCTATTATCAATAGCTGCTTCGAATTGTTTAAACTGTTCTTTGATCTGAGGTTCAGTAATTTTTAGCTTTTTGACTTGATAAAAATAGTTTTTAGCTCCTGTCCAATTGTTTTTTTGAGCTTGAATACCTGCCATTTGTAATAAAACCATGCCTTTCTCATTATCAGAAGGTAGGTTTAAGGCTAAAGCTTGATTGAAATACTCCTCTGCTTCATAGTTGTCTTTTCTCTGTGCTGCTAGAGACCCTTTTAAAATGTAGTAAAATGCTCGATTGGTTACATACATTAACTTTGGGAAAATAGTTAAATTAAGTCGTTTTTCAGCAGCATCAAATTCTAATTTTTGCATGAGCTCTGACGAAGACTGTATAGTTCCGAGTAAGATATAACTTATTAGGAAAACAATACCAATTAAAATGAAAATCCAAGTATAGCCAATTCCAAGGACAAATGATAAAATGGCACCACCTAAGATTCCTACGGCAATAATAGCAAACTTTAGATATATATTTATTATGAACATCTAAAAAGATTTTATTTGAATAAAGTGCGAAATTAAGATGTTTTTTTATTTTTTTACGGGTTATGAACTTTATTTATTGTATTTTATCTAATTTTACTCATCCTAAAACCTTTCATAAGAAGGAAGGACATTGAATCCCACATTAAAGATATACCATAAAAATTATCAGCCTGTTTAAACAGCGGCTTTTTTATGAATCTTAATTAAATTTTGTATTTTGATCCAAAGTTGAAACTTCAACATAAATGCCAGATTATACAGTTGCCTGTTGAACCATCTTTTACATGAAATATAATTAGTTAAATATATGTTAATAAATTATATGAAAAAATACAATCATTGATTAGTAAAGATGAGTTTATATCTTTAATTTTGCGCTTTAAAATTCCGAAATCCCTTTAATTATTTAATCCGTGATATTATGAGCTGGTTTAAAAGACTTAAAGAAGGTATCCAAACCGCTACCAAGAACAAAAAGGAAACTCCTGATGGACTTTGGCATAAATGTACCAGATGTAATGAGTTAACTACTGTAAAGGACTTAAGGGAAAATAACTTCATTTGTCCTAAGTGTGACTACCACACCAGAATCAGTTCTACTGACTACTTTGAGATCATTTTTGATGGTAAATACACCAGATTGTTTGATGAAATTATGTCAGTAGATATGCTGGAGTTCAAAGATATTAAAGCATATAAAGATAGATTGGCAGATGCTTATAAAAAAAGCGATATCAAAGATTCCATGTCAGTAGCAGCGGGTAAAGTGCAAAAATATCCTTTAGTGATAGCCTGTATGGATTTCGGCTTTATTGGGGGTTCTATGGGGTCTGTTGTAGGGGAAAAAATCTCTCGTGCTGTAGATTATTGTTTAGAACATAAAACTCCACTGATGATTGTATCAAAATCAGGTGGTGCTCGTATGATGGAATCCGCATTCTCATTAATGCAAATGGCAAAATCTTCTGCCAAGCTCACGCTATTGGCAAGAAATGGAATTCCTTATTTTTCTTTTATGACTGATCCTACAACGGGTGGTGTTACAGCATCTTATGCCATGTTGGGTGATATTAATTTTGCCGAGCCAGAAGCATTGATAGGTTTTGCGGGGCCAAGAGTCATTAAAGAAACCATCAAAAAAGACCTTCCTGAAGGCTTTCAAACATCTGAATATTTACTTGAACATGGTTTTTTAGATTTCATTGTCCATAGAAAGGATTTAAAATCTAAATTGACAGATTTGTTGTCTTATTTCGAAGCGAAAAAATCAGAAGGCACTTCTAACGAATAATCCACATGATTGGTACTATCATTGTTGTCTTTGTAGCGTTAGTAGCTGGTATGCACTTATATTTTCTTTATATGGAGATGTTTGCATGGACTACACTTGGTAAAAGGACATTTACCATGTTGGATAGAGATTTATTTGAAAAAACTAAAATTTTGGCTGCTAACCAAGGTTTGTATAATGGCTTCTTAGCTGTAGGATTACTGTGGTCATTGACAATATCCGATGTCCAATGGTCCCAAAATATGGCTCTTTTTTTTCTGACTTGTGTAGTTGTCGCAGGTATATATGGGTGGTTTTCAGTCCATTTCAAGCTGTTTTTAGTGCAAGGTTTACCAGCTTTAATACCTTTATTACTCATTGTTTGGGATAAGTATTTTTAGGTAAAATAAACAACACTAGGAAGGACGATTACTCAATTTACATATCTTGCACTACCCACGACCACACCCATAAATCCTAATAAAGCGGTCACAACTGTATCAGTAACTACAAACCAAACAGGGAAGTTGTAGGTAAATAAATAGACCATCACAGCAATAAAAATAATACTAATAGTAATTACACCTATGGCCATTCTACTCTGACCTGAAACTAGGCTACTGATTAAACCTGAAATGAATGCCGCTAATCCATGACTTATTGCAACTATGATAAACGCTGTGTTGGGTAGGTTGGACATCCAAGAGCTAAGCGCAATCTGATCGTCATGGTTGATATCTAAAGGGAATGGGTAAAGTCCATCTCGTAACATTTGTGCCATGAATATAATTAGAACGGCAGTAACTAACGCAGTGAAAATACCAAAGATTTGTCTCACACCTATACAATTTTGATTAGCACTGCAAAGGTATACTTTTTAAACTATTAGTTTACAAAGAAATCAAATTTTGGATTAGTGTAGTGAAATATCTAATTAAATTTCAAATTGCTTTTATAAATCAATACTGGTTTTCACTATTATAAGCCAATAAAAGCTTAAAGTTCCAGTGATTTATGTGATTAGAATTAATAATTCTACTTTCCAAAAACTCTTTTTAATAACTCACTTGTTCTTTGACTAGAGTCAGTCCTTATACCTTTTTCTTTTACTGCAATCAAACTAAATAAACCATCTAAGGCTTTGTTGTTGACGTGATCGTCAAGAGCTGGGTTCATCTTTTTTACCAATGGGATTTTATTATATGCATCAATGACCGTTTTCCAATAGCTTCTTGCATTAACTTCGTCTAAGCTGGCTTGGATAACTGGCAAAAATTCATTGTACAAACTAGGCCTTGAGCTTGATTCTAGATATAACGTTGCTGCGTTATTAGTACCCGTTAGGATTTTCTTAGCATCTTGTATGGTCATGCTGCGTATAGCATTGACAAAAATAGGTGTAGCTTTTTTAGCGGCAATTTCTGCAGCTTTATTCATTTGTTGTACTAGTTTGGATTCTACATCTTGAAAACCTGGTACCAATTTAACTTTATCTATTACTTTTTGAGCATCATCTGGGATTAGGATTTTATAAGGACTTTCTAAAAAACCTTTTTCAACTGACAATTGATTTACAGCTGATTCAATACCATTATTTAGGGCTTCTTTTAGACCTTGTCCTATTTCTTTGTTATCACCAGATATTGAAGCAACATCTGCTTTGGCTTTATTTAGCAAATCTTTAAATTGTGCAGTAAGCGCAGTGGATGACAATAAGATCAGACAGACAAAAATTACAAACTTATTCATTTAAATTTTTCTTTATAAACTTGAAATCGGCTTTAAAAGTTTGACTTTTGATGTTAAACTTTCTTTAAAATATGTTTTATTTAAATTTTGATTGTTAAAATCTTATAGAAACATGATTAAACTGCAGAAAATAATTATTTTTATGCCTGTAAATTACATCTTTAAAAATCAAACTTATTAATATTTATGGTACGAGTTTTTCTATCTTTTGTTTTTGTTTTCCAATTCCTTTTGAGTTTTGGGCAGCAAAGTAATGAGTTCAGCACATTTGTAGCCCAAAATGCTGATGTTTTTGGTACTAAGGAAATCATTCAATTGGATTACTTAGGCAAGTTGAGGCAAGCACAGCAGACAGATCGCAGATCTACACTGACAGTGGATTTACCTTTGTTTGGAAATTTAGTTTCATTTGAAGCTATTCCCAATGATGTTGTGGATGAAGACTTCCGAAGGACACATCCAGAAATTAAGACATTCGATTTGAAAACAAAATCCGACGCTACAGCTTACGGTGCATTGACTCTAAGTAAATATGGGCTTTATGCTACTATCATCAGTAATGGTAAAATGATAAGCATCTATCCCAATGATCCTAATGTGGTGACTCACCATTGGGCTGAATACGGACCACAACCAGATTTGATAAGGATGAAAAACTTTTGTGGACATGATCATACAATGGACGACCAGCGAACTATGCCTTCACCATTCAGTAAAGGATCGAGAACGAAAATCGCCATGGGCACAAAAAAGTATGTTTATCGGTTGGCTTTAGCAATTACAGGTGAGTTTTATATCAATAATGGTAATAATGATGGTGCTGTAAGAACAGCAGTGGTAAACACAGTCAATGCAATAAGCGCAATCTTTAATAACGAGTTAGCCTTTAGATTACAGTATTCAAACGGTCGAACACAGTTATATGCTAATCCTGCGACTGATCCATTTATCCCAGACCAGATGGGTGGCGATAATAGACCAAATCAAGCAGGTACTGTGGTCGGATCATTATTCACTCCAGCTATTTATGATATTGGCCATGTTTTTCATCAGCATGAAGATGGCGATGGATGGAGTAATGGCGGTGTAGCTCAGTTAAGATCTGTTTGTAGCAATTCGGGTACTCCTATCAGTAAATCAAGAGGATGGAGTGGTGCATTTGATAATGTAGGCAATGGTTGGATAAGTCTCGCTACTCATGAATTTGGGCATCAATTTGGAGCAAATCATACTTTCAATGGTATCGGTGGATCATGTGATGATGCTATTGCATCTAATAACTCATATGAAATAGCTTCTGGTACGACCATCATGAGTTATAATGGTATATGTGGTCAAGGTCAGAATATCCCTAGTGGAGATGTGCTAGATAACTACTTCCATGTTAAGAGTCTTGAAGAAATGTATAATTATGTGTATAATGGTACAGGTGGGACATGTGGTAACCCAACAGATAATGCCAATTTACCATCAATAATCAATGATGCAGCATGTGGTGATCTATTTAAGATACCCAAATCGACTCCTTTTAAATTGACTGCAAACGTTACACAACAAAATGATGAAAATAATAATCTTACCTATTGTTGGGAGCAGATAGATGAAGATGGGCCAGGTATATCTACTAGTGGAAAAAAAGGTGCTGCGGCGGGTTCTGATCCTAAAGCACCACTTTTCAGAAGTTTTCCGCCGTCTCCTTTAAATTTTAGGTATTTTCCTTCCTTTAGCATTCTTATGAATGGTGGAACTAATGACTTCGAACCGCTACCATCAGTAGCAAGAACGATGAACTTTAATGTCTCCGTACGTGATAATGTTACAGATGGAGCTACGGTGGCCAATGACGATTTAACAATTACGGTAGACAATACAGGACCTTTTGTGATGGTCAGGCCTAATGGTGGTGAAACATTAAATGCAGGAATGACAGAAACCATAACTTGGAATACAAACGGATCCAATACGTTGTGTCAAAAAGTTAGACTAAGATTATCTACTGACGGTGGCAAGTCATATGGTTTAATACTTGCTGAAAATGTCAATTATGCGGCGGGTACCTACTCTTTAAATCTGCCAGCTTCCTTTAGTGCGACCACCAATGCTAGAGTTATGATAGAATGTATGGATAACGAATGCTATACCTTTTTTGCACTTTCATCACAAAACTTCAGCATTAATTCAACATGTATAGCACAGCCAACAACCATCAAACCTATAGGTTCCAAAACACTATTAGAAGGAGACCCTGGTCTTAATCTGGGACTGACTAATGATACTGGTGTTCCCATCACCAACATCAGCGGAGATGTAAGGAATTCAGATTTGGCAGGTAGACTTATCTTTTTAAATGGTCCAAATTGTGAAAACGGAGGCAATCAAGTGAGAGGAGATTTACATTTTTTCACAGTCAATGTTTCAGGAACTTATACAATTTTTCATGGTGGAGTCTTTCCAGCTATTTTAAATTTATATCAAAATGAGTTTACGGGTTCCAACTGTACCAATCATGTATCGAGTACGGGAGTAGAAAATCCAGCAACAGGAAATGTTACTCCTAATGAAAGCATGACGGTTTCATTAGAAGCTGGGCGGCACTATTTCTTATACATAAGTAGTTTTTCGCTTACTGCACCACAATTACCGTTTAATTACAATATAACATTTACAAAACCACAAGGAGCCACTGTATACAATGGAGTACAAATCCCGATGGGCTATAAATATACCTACGTTGCAGTAGACAAAAGAACCAATCATGTAGCTGCCTTCAATGATAATTCTGATTTTAGAACTATAAAAGCAGGTGAATTTTGTGTCTATGGCGTTTTGTACAAGGATGATAATAACATCAGTACATGGATAGGGAAACCTTTTTTACAGATCATTCAGGATGGGGCTTGCTTGATGACAAGTGCTGAATGTTTTGATATCAAGGTACTGCCAAATTGTCGTTTTAATGATATCGTTTCGGTCTCTCAAACACCTTGTGTAATTGGACCTAATGAATTCACTCAAACTTTAACTCTGACTTATGAAAGAGCACCAACAACAGGTAAAATAAATGTAAATGGTCAGCTTTTCGATGTGACCACAAGCCCACAAACGATAACATTGACCGGTTTGGATTCTGACGGAACCAATCGAAATGTTTCTGTATTTTTTACAGAAGTTCCTGATTGTAAATTTGATAAACCCAATGTATTTAAAGCTCCAGAAAATTGTTGCCCGTTGACATTTGATCTTGGACCTGATCAAAGTAAATGTGTAGGTGAAAATGTTTTACTGAATGCTGGAGATAATGGTACGACATACAACTGGAAAAAAGATGGAGTGGCTATTCCAGGTACTACTTCAAAAACACTTCCAGTGAACACCACAGGTACATATGAAGTAGAAGTCATTCACTCATCAGGGTGTAAAAAAACAGACAAAATCATCATTACATTTAATCCCAATCCTGCTATCAATTTTCCTTTAAATCAAGAATTTTGTACTGGAGAAACTTTTGAACTTAAACCTGCTATAATAACTGATGCTACAAAATTCGAATGGTATAAAGATAATGTTTTGATACCTGGACAGACCGGGTCAAGTATTCAAATCACACAAGGTGGTAATTATAGATTAGTTGCATTCAGCGCTTTTAACTGCAGAAATCAAGCAGACGTGACCGTTAAGCAGGTCAATGCTCCTATAGTAGATTTAGGGGTTGATCAAACAAAATGTGAAGGTGAAAAAGCTGTACTTAATGCGGGTATTGATGGTACTATCTTCGAATGGTTTTTTAATAATAACAGAATAGTGGGTGCTGATGCTTCGATTTATGAAGCTGTGCAATCAGGAAGTTATAGGGTGGTAGTGAAAAATAGCACAGGTTGTAGTTCAAATGATTTGATTAAAGTTGATTTTTTTCCAAGTCCTATAATTGAAGATTTTCCGGCCTTAATAAATTTCTGTCAAGGTCAAACTAATAGCATTACAGCTAAGGTTACTGGACATAATCAAGTACAGTGGTTTAATGATAACAACCCAATAACTAACTCCAATTTCCTAACTATTCCAGTAAATAGCTCTGGAACGTACACTATTGAAGCTTCAAATATTGCAAAATGTAAAACCCGAAAATCAGTTCAGGTTGAAATCAGATCACTTCCTGTAGTGGATTTAGGTAATCCTACACTGGTTTCATGTCAAGGCAATACAGTTACTTTGGACGCTGGTACAGACGGTGCTCAGTTTAAATGGAAAAAAGACAATGTTGACCTACCAGAAACTACAAAAAATCTGAACGTATCCACTAATGGAACATATAGCGTTATTGTCACCAATCAGTTTGGATGTAATAATACCGATGCAATTACAGTTTCATTTATACCCGGACCTACGGTAACTTTAAATGGTGATGCTACTATTTGCGAAGGTGAAAGTCATTTAATTACATTGAATTCTAATGCTACATCACCCGAAATTAGATGGTTTGATGAAAATGGTAATATTATTCAAGGCCAAACTGGTCTTACACTATCAGTCACTAAAGCAGGAACATATAAAGTAAGTGTAAAAGGCGGTACGCCTGCATGTGAAGTGACTAGAGAAGTAACCATCAAGGTAAACCCTAGACCCGCTTTAAACCTTGGTAACGATAGGACACTGTGTGATGGCGATCCTGCTCCTATTCTCAATGCTGGACCCAATCAAACATCTTATGCTTGGACATTAAATGGAGTATCTTTGGCCAATACTCAAAATGTTACCGCAACACAAACAGGGCTTTATAAGGTAGTGGTAAGAAATTCATTTAATTGTGAAAGGACTGAGCAAGTTAGGATTACGTTTGAACCCAAGCCTACCTTAACTATGGTTAATGATAATTATGATTTGTGCTTAGGGAAAACAATTGTTGTTAATGCAACATCAAGTGGTAATATTTTTGAATGGAAAAGAAACAATACCATAATTAACAACCAAACCACCAATTCCCTATCCATAACGCAGGCTGGAAATTATGAGTTGGTAGTTTCAAATGCGGCAAATTGTAAAATTTCGAAAACATTTACGGTAACTGCTAGAACCAGTCCGATGGTAGATTTAGGATCTGACTTCAGTCTTTGCCCTGGAGAAACTAGAAATTTGAATGCTGGAACACACACCGATTATATCTGGAGTGACAATACTAAGGCAGCTTCTTTGACTGTAAATGCTGGACAACTTTCACAATTGACTAAAACAGAATATAGAGTTACAGTGACCAATCAATTTGGATGTACGGATGCAGATACAATAAGTGTTACTGTGAATCCTGTCGTGACTGCAAATATATTGTCGGATAAACCAGGGGTATGTAATGGTGAGCCGGTCAAACTGACAGCTTCTGGAGGTTTGTTATATAAGTGGACTGATGATGCAGGAAATGCGTTAAGTTCATTAAATGAGTCCATTGTAACTGTCAATCCATCGAAAACCACTACTTACAACGTGGAGGTAACAGATGGAGTTTGTCCTCAAAATAAAGCTAGCAAATCTATAGAGATTAAAGTTTTTGAACCTGTAAATGTTTCTGCTGGTTTGGATACTTGCGTGGTCATCGGAAGGACGATCAAACTAAAAGCCACTGGAGGTGTATCTTATCAATGGAGTAATGCTGAGTTGATAGAAGGTAGTCCAAATGTAGCAGAACCAGTTATTAAGCCCATCGTGGAAACCATATTTTCTGTTACTATTACAGATGTCAATGGTTGTGTATTTACTGATGAAGTTAAAGTATGCGTTAAAGTAGACAATTTCAAAGCTATCAGTATGCTTACTCCCAATGGTGACGGTAAAAATGATGAGTTATATTTTGGAGATTTATCCGATTATCCAGACAATCAACTCAGAATATTTAATCGTTGGGGTAATTTGATATTTGAAACTGAAGGTTATCAAATCACAGGTCCATTGTTTGATGGGACCAGAAATGGTGAACGGTTACCTGCTGATACTTATTATTATGTATTGATATACGGAGATCAAGTGGTCAAAAGTGCACTAACTATTTTATGGGAATAATTTATAAATATTTACTAAAAAAAATAAAAATATGAAATGAGCATGAATCCAGCTTAGTGTACTCAGCCTGCTAAAAGCGGTAGAGCTAGATACATTTACCACAATTATTTTCATGTACATTCCATTGGATAAATAATCATTAAATAAAAATAAACAGATGAAACATCTCAATATAATTTTTACATTCATTTTGCTAAATGTAACTATACTAACTTTAAAAGCTCAGCAATTGGCCAATAGTTCGCATATATCAGAAACGCGAGCTAGTTGGAATCCAGCATTTACTGCAGTAGGAAATGATATGATCTTTGATGGTTTTTTTCGAACACAGTGGATAGGATTCTCAGGAGCACCTATCTCGGGCTTTGCTTCATTTCAGTACCCTTTGTTAGATTATAATATGAGTGGTGGAGCTATTTTAAATTTTGATAAAACAGGTCCTGTAAGTAAAATGGGTATACAATTGAATTATGCTTATAAATTAAAGGAAGTTTTGTCAAAATATGGTCAGATGTCTTTAGGGATTTCAGCTAATTTTCAGCAATATAGTTTTGATGGAAATAATGCGGTTATTAATGATTTTGATGATAACCTTATTCTAAATAATCGAGTCAGTTCCTTTTTTCCTGCCATCGGAGCAGGATTTTATTATACATCCAATGTTAGAGAATACAAGGGGAATACTTTTTTCATAGGGGGCGCAATAAATCAACTATACACCACGGATGTCTTAATCGACGAATTTGACCAAGTCCGACAAAAGCATATTCATTTCAATATTGGGGGACGATTTTACAGTTATGATAGTTATGTGGAACCGATGATTACTGCTAATGTTGTACAACCTGACATTATTGATGTGTTATATAGTCTAAGGTATGAAAAAGAAAATTTGTTCTGGGCTGGGCTAGGCTTTTCAGGTACTGGCATGGCAGCTATGCAAGGCGGTATCATATTAGATAAATTTGGTAATAAATATGCCAAACTTAAAATAGGCATTTTAGCAAATTATGGATTGACGTCATCTTTAGCGAATACAGGTGCTGGTACTGAGTTATATGTAAGTTATAACTTTGACATGAAGTAATTTAAGATGGTTGATACCTTAGACGAAATTAGTCAAATTGTTAAAGACAAACTTCTTGATGGTGAAGCTGGTCATGATTGGCTTCACGTTTGTAGAGTAGTGTCTTCAGCAAAACAAATTTTAGATACAGAACCACAAGCAGATAAAGAAGTGGTTATTTTAGCAGCATTATTGCATGATATTGCTGACGCAAAGTTTTATGGTGGTAATGAAAGTATTGGACCAAAATTGGCTGAAAGTATCATGAAAAGTCATAATATTGAACAGCAAAGGTTGAGTCATGTTTTGGATATCATCCGAAATGTCTCGTATAAAGGTGGTTTTTCAATTTCCGATTTTTCATCTTTGGAGTTAGATATAGTTCGTGATGCAGATAGATTAGATGCTATAGGAGCCATAGGTATAGCTAGAGCTTTTACATATGGTGGGTACAAAAACAGGCGATTGTATGATGAAGCTGAAAAGCCAACTGAGTTTGAATCCAGAGAATCATATCAAAATCATCAAGGTTCTACTTTTAATCACTTTTATGAAAAATTGGTCAAGTTGAAAGACCTTATAAAAACTAAGAAAGGTAAACAGTTAGCTCTCGAAAGACATGATTTTATGCTAACCTACATGGAGCAGTTTATTGTGGAAACAGGATTAAAGTCTTAGTATATTTTAACTAAATTTTATAGAGCAATGAGCATCAATTTTTATAGTTCCAAATTTTTAAACTGCTTTTTATGGGTATTATTTTCTAGCTCTTTAGCAGGACAAAGTTACAATAGTGTATTGCTTAAAAAAATGGCAGGCATTTCTGCGGATACTTTTTCTATAAGAAAGGTCAGAGCTTTGGAAATGGCAAAAAGAATGAATTTGCAAAGTTTAATTACGGATAAAGAAGAGACAACTTTTGAGTTAATAAGTTTTCAAAAATTCAGGCCCACGTACTTGGTTACACACAATGCTGGTGGAGCTTCATTAATTAAAACATCTGAAGTTTATAGTGGCGGAGGAGCTGGATATCATCTTAGTGGAACTGGAAGCATCTTAGGTATTTGGGATGCAGGTCGGGTGCGCCAAGAGCATCAAGAATTTGGATCAAGAATCACTCAAGTTGATAATGCATCAACGAATCATAACCACGCTACTCATGTAGCCGGTACTATGATAGCTGAAGGTGAAAGCACCTTGGCAAAAGGTATGTCTTACAATGCAACTTTATGGGCTCACGACTGGAATAACGATACTGGAGAAATGGCAAATGCTGCGGTTAATGGATTAGAAGTATCTCAACATTCGTATGGTTATTTGACAGGTTGGCATTATGGTAGCTGGTCGGGTACTGCTGCCTGGCATTGGTTTGGCGACGCCAATGTAGCGGTAAGTGAAGATTATGCTTTCGGACATTATGGTGAAACAGCAAGGGAATGGGATATTTTGGCTTACAATGCTCCAGATTATTTGATATCGGCTTCTGCGGGTAATGATAGAGGCCAAGGCCCAGACCCAGGTGCGTCACATTATTTTTGGGATGGAAGCAATTGGACACAGAGTAGTCAAACGCGCATAAGAGATGGAGGAAGTAATGGTTTTGATTGCATTTCGCACAGAGCTTTGGGTAAAAATGTGATGACCATAGGAGCAGTAGATGGTATAGGTAATATGACTGGATTTAGTTCTTGGGGGCCTACTGACGATGGTAGAGTCAAGCCTGATGTTGTTGCAAAAGGTTTAAATGTAACTTCAACTGGGGCAAACAGTAATACACACTATTTTGCATCAGGAGGTACTTCAATGTCAGGGCCAATGGTTAGTGGCTCCTTAGGTATTGTTATGGAGCATCAGGAAAACCTACATGCTGGTCAAAAATTAACTTCAGCCATGAAAAAAGCACTGATCATCCACACTGCCAATGACGAAATAGACGGAGTGCCTGGCCCAGATTATCGTTTTGGGTGGGGACTTATGAATACTAGGAAAGCTGTTGAGTTCATGACTAGAAATGCTAACTTAGGTCAAGGAGTTATCATGATGGAAAGCAGTCTTTTTCCCAATGATACTATAAATTTGATAGTTCAATCAACAGGAGCAGAACCTTTAAGAGCTTCTTTGGTTTGGACAGATCTCCCTGGTGACGCGCAGGCTCCTGCATTAAATTCAACTGTATCGTCTTTGGTTAATGATTTAGATATGAGATTGATTGGTCCAGCTAATAGTGTTTTTTTTCCTTATGTTCTAAATCCAGTTTTACCTTTGTCTCTTCCTACTACAGGAGATAATATGAGAGATAATGTGGAAATGATTCATTTAGCATCAACAAATGCTAATGATACTTACACTATCAAAATCCACCATAAATCTATGATGGCAAATCACCAAAAGTTTGCAGTAATTATTTCTGGAGCAAACGTAAACGACTGTCCGATTCTTGCAATGGCACCAGGAAAAGCGATAATTAATAATAGTTATTTTGATTTAGCTTGTAATTTGGATAATGGTCATTTTTTACCACCTACAGGTTCAGCGTGTCCGGTTGGTAGTACCATTCAATATCGGGTAGACAACGGTAGTTGGTCTTCAACTCTTCCTGCATACAATCAAACAGGTCCAATTCAATCCATTTTTACAAGATGTGTTTGCAATACGAGCCCCGATTACACCAGTCCTGAGTCAAGAGCACACATGACAAAACCTAATAGTATCAACAGTTCATCAAACTCAGGAATAGGAAGCCTTTCACTCGCAATCCAATGCGCCATTGAGTTTGATACGATATACTTTGATCATTTTGCAGTTGATTCCGTGATGATTACATCATTTTTGAATGTCAATAAATGCCTTACAATCCAAGGTAACTCATCGCTGGATAAGAGTAAAATTTTATTTGATTACAATGCTATCGGAACCAATGCAGGATTGCAACTTTCAGGTACAAGTAAAGAATTGATTTTATCAAATTTAATTTTGGAAGCCCTAAATAATACTGCTCAAATTCCTTTAATTAACATTCAGACAGGTAACCAGTTGATTCTCCTGGATGAAGTGAAATTAGATGATTGATTTTTTTAGGGAGTGATGAGAATCAGAAATTAACATTATTTAACTCATCCTGAAATAATTCAAAAAAAGTTCCTACATCCTTACCATCTGCCAGCCCATGATGAACATGAATCGAACATGGCATCATTTTTTTAGCCCCTTGATTTATGATTTTTCCGAACGAAATTTTTGGAACTGAGTCTTTAGTATTATACTTTCTAGCATGTGATAATGATGTAAAATCGATCCATGGAAGGGCTGAGAAATGGATACAATCATTTCCATTTCTCTCAGGAAACAAATTTATACTGTTTTGAATTCTGTCTATTTCACTTCGAGCATTAATAGTGAAATTAGAAAATGTCTCATCATATTGAATAAAGCTAAATCCAAATGTACCATCGGGTCTATTAATGGTAGCCGAAGCATGGATAGTCTCATATTCAACGATTTCTGCACCTTCGATTCTCAATTTTAATGGATATATGTTTTGAACAGCTCGGAGACTTGTATAAAGGTATATCAAAAATATCGAATGATTAGCTGATTTTGCCATATCATATGCCTTGGTCATATCCAATGAAGCAGTAATACCGAAATATGGTTCTTCAAATGTACTAAAGAATTCAAAAATTTCTTTTCTATTCCAGGTTGAGATGTCCCATTTCTTATTCATAGATAAATAGATTTAAAATATCTTCCATTTTATCAGCATGAAAAAATTTGTTGTTTTCGATAGTTATGTCAATTTTTTCGTGCTCCCATGTTGTATGAAAAGGCACATGAATACCAAATCCACCAAGGTCAAGTACGGGTAGTACATCTGACTTTAGGGAGTTGCCAATCATGACAAATTCGTGTGGTTTTATATCCAGGTGTTTTATCAGTTTCAGGTAATCTTCTTTTCGCTTTTCTGATACTATTTCTATATGGTGAAAATACGATACTAAACCTGATTTATCCAGTTTTCTTTCTTGATCCAGAAGGTCACCTTTGGTTACAACCACCAATTTATAGTGTTTTTGCAAGGCTACCAAAGTTTCGGTTACTCCTTCAAGTAATAGCACGGGTTTTTCTAGCTGATCCCTTCCTATTTCTATGATTTTATGTATGACCTCAATGGGCAAGGTTTTTCCACCTATTTCAAGAGCCGTTTCAACCATAGAAAGCATAAAAGCCTTTATCCCGTATCCATAAAGTGGCAGATTATTGATTTCATTGGAGAAAAGGGCTCTTGCTGTACTATGTCGAGGCATATAATCTTCCAGGAGGTCAAAAAATGCTTCCTCAGCTGCTCTGAAATAATCTTCATTGGCCCATAAGGTATCATCTGCATCAAATCCAATGACTTTTACATCCTTAAATGACATCTTTATTTTTTTTGCAAAATTACTTTTATTTTTTTTAAATCGTGTTTAAACGAGTTTTGAATTATCAGTAAATAGATCAATAAAGATATCCCAAGGTTATTTACATGTTTAAATTACAGAAATTATAAGCAAATTTACTTTTAATTTAAAATATAAGCAAAATCGCTTATAATCCAGAATATTAGCAAATAAGCTAATAAATGGAAATATTAGCAAATAAGCTAATAAATCGAAATATTAGCGAATAAGCTAATAAATAGAAATATTAGCAAATATGCTAATAATGTAAGGGTAAAAATGTACATTTGTACATTAATTCAATGATATGATAGGAATATTAACTGGTGATATCATCAATTCTGAAAAATTTAAAGAAGATGAATGGTTATTTCATCTGCAATCTTTCCTAAAAACTATAGGCAACTCACCTGCTGATTGGTCTATTTACAGAGGAGATGAGTTCCAAATAAAGATTGATGATCCTAGCCAAGCTTTTTTGAGAGCTTTGGAAATCAAAGCTATGATGAAAAAAAATAAAAATTTAGATGTACGGATAAGTATTGGTATCGGAGAAGCAGATGTCATGAGAGAAAATATTCTGGAGTCAAATGGTCCGGTATTCTTAAGGTCGGGTAGAGGACTTGACGAATTGAAAAAAAATAAAGTGACGATGTCGATCCATACTGGAAATGAAGTTATGGACAGTGAATTGAACTTGTACTTTAAGTTGGCATTATTTGGCATAATTGATTCTTGGACCGTGGCATCTGCGGAAATGGTAAGTATCATGCTCCAAAATCATGGTGTTCCACAGGAAGATATCTCAAAAAAAACAGGGATAGCGCAGTCGGCCATCTCCCAAAGATTAAAAAGAGCAAACTTTGAAGTGTTGATGGATTTGAATAGTATGTTTGTTAAAAAAATAAAATCTTTGGTATGATTCTTTTGTTTACCAAAATGATTTTGGCCCATTTTATAGGTGATTTTTATTTGCAACCATCTTCTTGGGTGCGGGATAAGGAACAGCAAAAGCACAAGAGTATTTACTTATACATCCATTCTTTGATTCATGGTTTATTGGTTTGGGTTCTTTTATGGGAATGGGATGCTTGGAAAATTGGTCTTACTTTAGCAGTTGTTCACTTTGTAATAGATATACAAAAACTAATATTTCAGAAGGATGCTACCAAAAGAATTTGGTTTTTTATAGACCAACTGCTACACATCGTTTCCATAGTATTGATCGCTAATGTATATCATAATGGCTATATTACAGTAGATATTGCGGCATTGCTCCAAAGCAAAAACATCGTATTTGTTACGGGCTATGTGATTTTGACAATGCCTATGTCTATCATCATTCAGAAAACCCTAATGCCTTGGTCGGATCTCATAGGGGAAGCTGATGATGATTCGTTACTCAATGCAGGTAAATACATCGGTATATTGGAGCGATCTTTTGTTTTTGTGTTTATCTTAGCCAATCGTTGGGAAGCGGTAGGGTTTTTATTAGCAGCAAAATCAGTATTTCGTTTTGGTGACCTCAAAGAATCCAAAGATCGAAAACTGACGGAATATATCCTTTTAGGTACGCTTTTGAGCTTCGGAGTCGCCATAGTGATCTCCATGCTAACCATTTATTTAGCCAGTTTAATTCAATAATATGTTTTTAAGGATAAAATACGCACTACTTTTTTTATTAGGCTTTTTAATTGTGAATATTGCTTCTTCCCAAGAAGTAAAAGATTCTATGTTGGATATTCGGCCCATGATGGTACCTGATATAACCATCATCGAAAAACCATATCTATCCGGCGATCTCACCATGACCCAAAATCAATACAAAGTCATGCCCGCTTCCTTTCAAGATCCTGCACGTATTCTGATCAAATATCCTGGATTCTCTACGCCCAATGATGGGGCAAATGCGATCATCTTCCGTGGTATGCCGCCAGAATCAGCTCGCTGGCAGCTATTCGGAGCGGATATTGTCAATCCCAATCACCTCTCCAATGCAGGTACCGCCAATGACCTAGCCACAGGAAACGCTGGTGGCGTTAATGCTTTGAGCGGATCGGTACTTGATTATTACCACTTTGAAGCCAATCCTTCGGATGTGTCTTACGCAGATGTCATGTCAGGCGTATCCAATATGAAGATGGCACCCAAGATCAATTCTTTTGTGGATCTCAATCTTATCGGACTGGAAGCTGGTCTTGGGCTGAGTCGTTGCAATAAAAATGTGTATGCTTCCTATAGGTATAGTTTCGTAGGATTACTAGACAAGTTGGGTGTGAATTTTGGGAATGAGAAAATCGGATATCAGGATTTGAGTTTATATGCCGATATTGTCAAAAGTAATCATCATAGCCTCAAGATTTTTGCAACACTTGGTAATAGCAGGAATATATTTTCTGCAGTGAGTAGGGGAGACAGTTTGACAAGGTTTAAAGATATTCAAAATATTACCTACAAAAGTGAGATGGCCATGGCTGGAGTGCAATATACTTACGAAAAAGCCAATAAATATTTTCAAAGTACATTGGTATCTTCAGGTAGGAACGATCGTCGTGAAGAGTTTACCGATGATTTTTATGCGGATAGTTTAAGACTATTTTTGTCAAATGATCAAAAAGTCAGAGAACGGCTGCTTTCTTGGCACAATCAGTATGTCTTGGATTTTTCAAGAGACAAAATGACCTTCGGCTTGCGTACAAATCTGAAAGATGATGGTCGTATCGTCAATGGTGTGGATGAACCTGTTTTTAGCATTTATCCTTATCTTCAGTACAAAAGTGATCCTTACAAAACTTTTCAATATCATGTGGGCGTAGGTAGTTTTTATGATAGCCGTACGAAAGAATTAACTGCAGAGCCATCAGCAGGAGCAAAGTATAGTGTATCGAGCACGACATCTATTAATCTCGATTACAGATTATCATCTTTTCAGGATTTTACCATAGGAAGTTTTAGCGAGCAGATGTACGACAGAAAAAGAATCAAAGTGCATAACCTACAATCTGGGATTCAATATACTCGTGATTATCTCCAATTGCGCGGTGCTGTATTTTTGCATCAGTTTTGGGATATTTCCACCTTTCGGTCAGATATGCGAACTTTTGCAGGACACTTTACACCTTTTAATGGTGGTAATTTGGGATACGATCAGATATTTGGAATGTTAAATATTATTCCTAATGGAACTTCAGGTGCGAAGGTATTTGGTAGTGAACTCTATTTTGAAAACACATCCTTTTTACGAGGAAATGCTTTGAATTATGGTGTGAATGTAAGTGTTTTTGATAGTAAATATGAACTCAATGATGATAGTGAAACGCAGTTTAATGGTAGGTACAATTTTGGCTATACTAGCAATATCAATGTAAGTTATACTGTAGATATTTCCAAATCTGAGAAAAAGAGAAATCTGACTATCAGTTTATCCAATCATCTTCGCGGAGCACTTCGGGAGCAATCTTTAAATCCTGTAAATGGCAAATTTGAAACACTTTATGATTCTCAATCTCCTTATGACCAAACCTTCAGACCTTACCAAAGACTGGACTTAAGAATTGTGTACAATAAACAAAAAACAGGTAGTAAAAAGACTCATAGATGGTCACTCGATATTCAAAATGTGTTTAGTAGAGAAAATGATGGCTTCAGATACTATGATCCATTATTGAATTCTGTACTTTTGCAGAAGCAATTAGGGCTCGTTCCTGTTTTGAGTTATAGACTAGAATGGTAAGTTAAATATCAATGTCGATTAGATAAGACCAAATTATGAACTCCTTCAATTTTAAGAGAAAGAGTTAAGTGAAGTCAAAACATAAAAGGTATATTAACTAAACGACATTAAGTTAAATATGTTAAATATTTTTAATCACTAAAATTTTTTACAAAATGTTGCGTCGCAATTTTATCAAAAATACAACCATGTTATCTGCTAGTGCTCTTTTGGTTAATCCCTTAGAGTGGGATTTTGGTCCAAATATAGATCTGAATAATATTGGGTTGCAGTTGTACACCGTACGTGAAGAGATGGCTAATGATCCATTGGGAACCCTCAAACGAATAAAAAGTATAGGTTATGCCCATGTAGAAAGTGCAGGTTATGATAAGCGTAAATTTTATGGTCAAACAAAAGAAAATTTCAAAATGATCCTTAGGGATATGGGTTTGAAAATGTATAGTGGACATACAAGCACTGGTTTTGGTTTGGTTTCAGATTCGTACAATATGACCAATAACTGGGAAGCAGTTTGTGAAGATGCAGCCTATTTAGAACAGAAATATATCGTGTGTGGTTGGTTTTCTGAAGATGAACGAAAAACGATAAATGATTATAAACGTTTTGCTCAGTTATTCAATAAATGTGGTGAAATAGCGAAAAAATATGGATTGCAGTTTTGCCATCACAATCATGATTTTGAGTTTTTTCCTATCAATGGAATAGTGCCTTATGATATTTTATTGAATGAAACGGACAAAAATTTAGTAAAATTTGAGCTAGATCATTATTGGACGCGAAAAGCCAATGTAGAGTCTAAAAAAATAGTTAATAAAAACCCTGGTAGATTTCCACTTTTTCATATCAAAGATATGGATGCTACACCCGAAAAATCATTTACTGAAGTAGGAACAGGCGTAATCAAATGGAAGGATGTTTTTAAGTTGAGTGAAAAGGCCAAAATGGAATACTTTTTTATAGAACAAGATAGTACAAAAAAATATGCTCCTTTGGAAAGTATTAAGATTAGTTTTGATAATCTAAGAAATATTAAATTCTGATCCCTTCCAAAGCCCAACCATGGCATATTATTAATCAGGAATTTACATTTTTTCTGATTACTCGACTTTTGTTTACCATTGGCATGAAGATGGTACCTGTCCTTTTAGGTTGGTACCTTTACAATCTGACACAAAGCAAGCTAGTTTTAGGGTTTGTAGGTTTAAGTGAAGTTGTACCAGCCATATTATTTGCATTGCCGGCAGGAGTGAAGATAGATTCTAGTGATAAACGATCACTTATCCTTAAGCTTTTGGCCTTTTACATTTTAATAGTGGCAAGTTTAGGGTTACTTACATCAGATTGGCTTCCAGGACTGTCGGTTAATATAAAAATAGGACTCATCTTTTCTTTTGTGGCTTTCACGGGCATGGTAAGAGCATATATTTCTCCTGCCTTTTCAGCATTATTAGCTCAGTTAGTGCCCAAAGATGATTTGGTTAAAGCTGCATCTGTCAATAGCATGAGTTGGTTGTTGGCTACTATCATCGGGTCTGTTCTTGCAGGTGTTTTGGTAAGCATTTGGTCAGAAAGTATGGTCTTTATGCTGATCACCACACTTATCATTTTTGCTGTAATCGTATTTTATAATGTGGGTTCAAAACCTGTTAGTTATGATGCGACTAAGATCAAAACCTGGGAAAGTGTGCGTGAAGGTTTAGACTTTGTTTGGAACCAAAAGGCATTGTTTGGTGCCATGAGTTTAGATATGTTCGCGGTATTGTTTGGTGGAGCGATTGCTTTACTACCTGTATTTGTAAAAGACATTCTAGCGGCGGGACCACATGCTTATGGTTTGTTGTTAGCAGCAACATACTCAGGAAATCTGGTATCCATTCTTGTCCTGACAAAATATCCACTTAGAAATAATCAAGGAAGTAAATTGATTTATGCAGTGATTGGATTCGGAGTTTGTATGATTGTTTTTGCGTTTTCCAAATCATTAGTTCTTTCATTTTTGGCTTTGTTTGTGAGTGGTTTATTTGATGGTGTCAGTGTGATTATCCGGGGAACTATTTTTCAGATTTTGGTACCAGACCATATGCGTGGCAGAGTGTCTTCTGTTAATTCTATTTTTATCAATAGTAGTAATGAATTGGGTCAGTTTGAGAGTGGAGTTGCAGCAGCTGCCATGGGCACAGTTCCTTCGGTTGTTTTTGGAGGGATGATGACAATTTTAATATCCTTTTTTGCCAAGTGGAAAGTCCCTGCGCTTAAAAAATTGGAGTATTGATTTTTTTTTTGAAGTTTTATTCTTGGTTTGGTTATTATAGTTTCATGACTACAAACAAAAAAGGCAACTGATTAGAGTTGCCTTTTTTATTGGTATGGTCTTTTTATTTCTTTTTGATCATCTGCTCTACTCCAGCAGTAAATTCTTCTACGGTTGCCGTGTATCCAGTTTTACCAAGAGCTTCTATAGAATATTGATTTTTCGTGTCATCTTTGCTTAAGTTGAATACCCATATAGTAGGGTAGCCGCTTACTTGAAAAGCTTGCTGAAGATTTGCATTTTGTTGTTGAATATGTGGTGGAAGTGTCTTTCTTCTAGGGAAATCTAGTTCCACAAGAACTACATTTTTTTCAGCCCATGATTGAAACTCAGGCTTACTAAAAACACTTGCTACTAATCTTTTGCACCATCCACACCAGTCACTACCTGTGAAATTAGCTAAAATCGGTTTTCCTGTTTTTTTAGATAATGCATAAGCTTCATCAAGATTTACCAACCAGCCTGGATTTTCAGCTTTATATTCTTCAGGAGCTGATACAGCTTGCAATTGTGGATTATTACCTGCGTTATTTTGAGCATTTGAAAATTGAGCATTTACCATCATAAATACCATAGTAAAGCCGAAAGAAATGTTTTTAATGGATTTTGTTATCATTTTTAATTTTTAATATCTTTTAATTTAAACCACAAAATTAACTGTAAATTTCATATTTTATACATTATAAGAAATATTTAACTAAATACATTGAAATTTAACTCATATGTAAGGTAATGTTGACTAAAATGAAGGAATGTTGAATTACAATTTTCATATTATCTTAGTGTAACAAATTCACTAAATTCAGGTAAAGTATAGTATGGGGAAAGTGGTAAGATAGTTAGAAAAATGAGACCGGTCTAATTCCCCTTGAACCGGTCTCGAGTAACAATTTGCTTAAGTATTCCTTAAATAAATCTGAACTGCTAGCTAATATTCCAATATCGTGCCAAAAAATGAAAACATTCGATTTATATTCAAAATACTAAGATAATCCATGGTGATTTTTGATTTATAAGTGACTAAATTAAATATTAGTAAAACAGATATTCAGAGTATTTTTTATAAATATATTTTGTTATTTTGTTAGTTTCTTTGGCGTACTGCATCAAACATCAAAATGGCAGCACTAACAGAAACATTGATAGAGTCTATTTGACCTTTCATAGGAATCATTACATTTTTTGTTGCAGCAGAGATCCACTCTTCACTCAATCCTGTAGACTCTGTACCCACTACGATAGCCGTGGGCAATTTAAAGTCAATCTCATAGTATGGAACAGAGTAATCTGATAATGTGGCACAGATTATATTTATTTTATGCTCTTGCAAGTAAGTTATAATATCGGTGGTTGTGCCATAAGCCATCTGATTGGTAAAAACACAACCTACACTAGATCTTATGATGTTAGGGTTGTATACATCGGTATTGGGGTTGGCCACGATAAAAGCATCTATCCCTGCAGCATCGGCTGTTCTCATGATAGCACCAATATTTCCCGGCTTCTCAGGTGCTTCTGCTACAAGGATCAAAGGTAATTTGTTATTTAGTTGTAAATGGCTCAGCTCAAGGCTTTTTGCATAAAAGATGGCTATGACACCTTCTGTACCTTCGCGATATGCTATTTTATTGTAAACCAAATTGGTAACTTCTATCATTTCTGTCTCATATAGAATCGAACCATATAGATCATGAAGTATATTATACGTCACAATCGTAGGATTAAAAATGATAGTTTTAACTTTGTAGTCACCTTTAATGGCCAAAAGTATTTCACGCTGACCTTCTACGACAAAAAAACCAGATTCTTTGCGAGCTTTAGATTTATCAGATAAAGTAACGATACTTTTTATAAGTGGATTGACAGGGCTCGAAATGGATTTAATCATAAATGTTAAGTTAAAGGGTCTTAAGTTTAGCAAGAATTTTTTGAATGAGTATTTTTCCATCTTTGGAAAATTTTCCATACTCATTTTTATCATAAGCCAATAATGCCAACATAAAATTATCAGCCATGATTTCGTCAGGGTGAATGATATATTGGGTATTGTCTTTTATCTTGGTAAAAAATGTGGGAGTAGACTGCATGGGCAATAAAGTTTGACCTGTTGTAGTCGATTTTGCCACATAGTGATCGCCTTTATCATCTAAACTGTACAAATCAAAATGTAGATAGTCAAAAAAGTTAGGTTTTTTTGGATCGTAAACTTTTGATTTACTGGTGATTAATGGTATAGCTTTAACCATTTCACCATCTTTCTCCAAATCTATGACATATTGGTAACTTACTCCATCTGGATTGTTTAGCAAAACATCTTGAAGTGAAGTATTAAGCTTTACAGGTTTATTGGATTTTTTGAAACCTATATATTCATACAATTCATTTCTCCATGGTTCATTATATCTGGATAGTACATGGAAAGTTTCGTGAATCATCACAGGTAGTTGCCTTTCATCATTGAAATCTTTAAAAATATTTTCAGGTATCATAATGTTTTTGCCACTTGTATAATACACATCATTACCGTAATGCTTCGTTTTTACTTTAATAAGCCTCATACCACCAGGGAAGATTCTTGGACTCAATGTATCACAAAGACTTTTTACCGATTTGAATAATTGTTGCATTTTTAGTTTTTCTTCCATAGTCCAGTTTGAAACTTGTTTCTTGATATAGGACTTAAATTCAGGTTTCAGTTTATCTGGATTTAACTCAGGATAATTTGTTTTCATTTGTATCTGCATTTCTGCTTTTGACAATTGTTCAAAATATCCATCAATATCATCTTGTATAATAGCCGTAGATGCTTCTATGCTATCTAAAAAAGTAATCAATGCTGGTTTTGCGCCAGATGTAGGTAACTCTTTTACCTTATTGGTCTTGCACCCTATGGTCAAGGCAATAAATAAAATTGTAAATCTTAAAGTCAACATATTTTTAAATATCTTTTAGTTAAACTTAGGGTAAATTGGATTGTAAAAAAAAAATTAAGTAGTTTCATTTAGCTATAAATTAAAGATGGTGAATCTGTTACCATAATTCATCAAAACTTTGAACTATTTATTATTACTCTCTAAAAGTTCGGCTTCCATTCCTTTTAGGATATAAAAAGCGGTTTTGGGATTGGTTGCTAAAGGGATATTATGCACATCACATAATCTCATTAGCATTTGCACATCAGGCTCGTGTGGATGCTTATCAAGAGGATCTCTAAAGAATATGACAACATCGATAAATCCTGTAGCTAATAAAGCTGCTATCTGAGCATCACCGCCTTTAGGTCCAGATAGTAAACATTCAACATTAAAACCTTCTTTACTGATATGACCTCCAGTCGTTCCAGTAGCATATATTTTTGTTTTAGAAAGGAAGCTTTTGTTAGCCACTACGAATGACACCATTTCAGGTTTTTTGCCATCATGAGCTATTAATCCTATGTTTATCATATCGAAAATAAATTTATTCGTATTTTTACAAAATTTTTTAAAACCAAGTTTTATTTAAACCACAATATTATGAATTTCAATCTTAAATTTTGCAGACTTAACTTTATTTTTGCAATATTTATCATCAGTGTGTCTTTTAGCTTTAACAAACTCAGTGCGCAGAGTCTTAAAAAGATGAGCCCTGAAGTCTACAGCCAATGGAATAAAATACGAAATGTAAGTATTTCAGATTCGGCATCTGCTGTTCTTTATACTATCGAAAAAGAAATAGGAGACACAAAAGCCGCTGTTTATCTTCCCCAAAAAGATCAAACGTTGTTTTTTGACAAAATATCTAAGGTCACATTAGACCCAAAAGGGAAGGTTCTTATTTACAAGCATTCTATAGGATATGATAGTCTAAGATCTTTAAAAAAGAAAAAAACTCCTAAAGACAAATTGCCAATGGATAGCTTATCTATTTATAATCTTGAAAACCAAACAAAAATAACATTTGTCGAAGTAGATGATTTTTTAACTGCTCCAGAGTATGGTCATTATGTTTTTATCTCTAAAAAAATAAAAAACAACCAAGATTCTTTAAAGATCTCCGACAAAAGTGTACTAAAAGATAGCTTGTCAAATAAAAGTGATAAGAAAGAATTATGTGATGCTAAAGCTTTATTGATTGTAAATTTGAACGACAATAAAATAGATACCATCTTAAATATCAAAGAGTTTTCGGTGGCTAAAAATGAACCTTACTTAGCATATAGCCAATGTTTTGGCGATACATCTTTGGTTTACAAAGTCTTTTTGTTAGATCTGTCTACAAACATGAAAACAGCAATTTCTGAAGAATTCAAGCATGTCGATGCAGTCAGCATCAATGATCAAGGTCAAAATGTAGCATATCTTGGATTGAAATCGAAGTCTCAGGTACATCAAAAACCTTTCAAAATATATTTGTACAGCTCTAAAGATTCTACCATCACCAATTTTTGCGACACCACATTGTGTAACCTGACTACAGATTGGGTCATAAGTGCCCACAAAAAAATAACATGGTCAGAGTCAGGAAATCGATTATTTTTTGGAGTAGCTCCGATTTTGCCTGAAAAAGATACTATGTTACTGGAAGATGAGATAGTTAATGTTGAGATTTGGCATCATGATTCGCCAAAACTTTATTCGGAGATGGAAACAACACAAGAAGCCGATTTGAAACGAAGTTATTCATTCATGTATGATATCTTAGAAAGGACTCCTTTACAACTTGAAAATTTGGATTTAGAAAAGAGTTTGACTTCTTCCAAAGGAGATGGTAGGTATGTGTTACAAATCAGAAATCATCCATATCAGAAAATGGTCACTTGGTTGGGAGAGCATCCCAAGGATATGGTACTTTTGGATACAAAAACTAAAGAAACATTACTTATTGCCACTGAAGAGCCAGGCAATCCACAATTTTCTCCTTCAGGACGTTATATATACTGGTGGAACAGACAAGACTCTATTTGGAAGACATTCGATACAGAGAAAAAAATATTGAGTGTCTTGGGTTTGTGGTCTATCAGTTCCTTTCATGACGAATTGAATGATGTTCCTCAAAAAGCAAACGCTTATGGAGTAGCAGGGTGGCTTCCAGGTGACAGCATTGCTATAGTTTATGACAGATATGATCTTTGGCAGCTTAAACCTTCCAATCCCATAGATAGTAAGCAGCTTACATTTGGTCGAGATAAAAAAGATGTACATAGATACATAAAATTGAACCCTGATGCTCAATTTCTACCCAAAGATAATATATTACTTCATGTTTTTAATGAAAGAACAAAAGCAGATAGTTACAAACTGTATCATGGTGAAAAGGACTCAACAATAGTCCTTTTGCAAGGTGATTTTAAACTTCAGCAAAATATATCTAAGGGTAAGCATAGCACAGGAGTCATTTTTACCAAAGAAAGTTTTGAGCTATTTCCTGATTTATGGATGAGTGATACCACATTTTCTGCGCCTAAAAAAATATCGGATGTTAATCCACAGCAAAAGGATTATGCTTGGGGAAGAGTGGAATTGATTTCTTGGAAAAATTACCGCGGTAAGCAAAATGAAGGGTTACTTTATTACCCAGCCGATTATAATCCCGAAAATAAGTATCCCATGATAGTCAATTTTTATGAAAAAAGTTCACATGAATTATATAAACATAAGGCACCTGAAGCTCACAGATCTACTATAAACTACAGTTATTACACTAATAAAGGATACTTCGTATTCAATCCTGATATCACTTATACTACAGGGCAGCCTGGCGAAGATTGTGTCAATGCAGTGGAAAGTGGCGTAGACTTTTTGGTAAAACAAGGGTTCATAGATGAAAAAAAGATTGCGCTGCAAGGACATAGTTGGGGCGGATATCAAGTCGCATACTTGCTTACAAAATCTGAAAGATATAGATGTGCCGAGTCTGGAGCACCTGTAGTGAACATGGTGAGTGCTTATGGAGGTATCAGATGGGAATCGGGGATGAGTCGTATGTTTCAGTATGAAAAGGCGCAGTCAAGATTAGGAGCCACTTTATGGGAGAATCCATCATTGTATCATAAAAATTCTCCTATTTACGAAATGCCCAATGTCAACGCTCCTATACTCATTATGCATAATGATGAAGATGGAGCAGTGCCATGGTATCAGGGTATTGAATATTATATGGCGCTCAGACGTCTCGGAAAACCTGCCTGGTTATTAAATTATAACAACGAGCCTCATTGGCCGGTTAAATGGCAAAATAGACTAGATTTTAATATCCGCATGGAGCAGTTTTTTGATCATTTTCTATTGGATAAGCCCATGCCGTTATGGATGAAAGAAGGTAATACTCCATTAACCAAAGGCATTCTAAATAAGTATTGATCACTTGAGTACATTCAAAAGTAGATTAGAAAGCGGACACTCCAAAGAAATCACGGCGTCTATTGTTGCTGATGTCAAAAATGCTTCGGATAGGGTTTACGAATTGATGGACTGTTTTTTTTCTGATGACTGGCGTTTATCTCAAAGGGCAGCCTGGCCTGTGGGAATCATAGGTGAAAACCATCCAAAGTGGATGATTCCTTTTATGGAACAGATGATTGCTCTTTTGAAGGCACCCAAGCATGATGCAGTCATCAGGAATACCGTACGACTTTGGCAAAACATGGAGATTCCTGAAGTTTGGCAAGGGGAGATTTTTGAACTTTGTTTTGGGTTTGTCACTACACCAACTACTCCTATTGCAATTAAAGCTTTCAGTATGACGGTTTGTGAAAATATAAGCAAAAACTATCCTGAACTCCAACAAGAATTAATCTTAGCGATAGAGGACCAAATGGAGTTTGGTTCTCCAGGTGTAAAAAACAGAGGTCAGAAGTTATTGAAAAAGCTTAAAAGAAATTAACACTCAGCTGATTTCAAATACTTTATGACCATTTAGAAATTCGTGTATTTCCATCACTTTTTTTCCTTCGGGTTTTATCGTTATGAATTGTATAAAACCGTCCTGACATTTTACTTTGAGCATCTTTTTTTGGTCAGAGATGATATATCCGGATTGATTTGCATCATCCATACTAAGTTCAAAATTTGATTTCAAGACTTTCATTTCTTTTCCATCTGCGTAGCACCAAGCAGCAGGGTAGGGACTCAGCCCTCTGATAAAGTCATACACTTTTTTTACAGGCTGGTCAAAGTTAATTTTGCAGGTTTCGTGAAAAATTTTAGGAGCAGGTGTAGCTTCGTCATCATTTTGGGCTATATAATGTACATTTCCAGATTCTAGCATTTTGACCGTGTCCAAGATGACGTTTGCTCCCATAGCCATCATTTTGTCATGCAAAGAACCGGCGTTATCGTCTTCTTTGATATCGATGCTCTTTCTGATGAGAATATCTCCGGTGTCGATCTCATGTTTTAGTTTAAAGCTTGTGACACCTGTGGTACTTTCACCTTGTATAATGGCATGATTGATCGGTGCGGCACCCCGATATTTGGGTAGCAAGCTGCCGTGTAAGTTATATGTACCCAAAGGCGGCATATTCCAAACGACTTCAGGTAGCATTCTGAAAGCAACCACTATCTGAAGATCAGCATGGTATGATTTTAAAGTTTCTACAAATGCCGGAGATTTTAGGTTGGTGGGCTGAAGCACAGGTATATTTTGGCTTACCGCATATTTTTTTACGGGCGACTCTATGAGGGTTTTTCCGCCACGCCCGCCGTAACTATCGGTCGATGTAACCACTGCCACCACTTGGTATCCATGTTGAACTAAAATCTCCAAACTTGGGACAGCAAATTGGGGTGTACCCATAAAAATGATTCTCATCCTGTATATTTATTAAAGTTGCTGCAAAGGTACTTTAAAACACCATAAGATAAAAATGCATTGATCCGAGATTTATGGAGTTTCATTACTTTCTTTTAAGTGCGTCAGTGGGAACTCGTGGGAACTCACTGGGAACTCGTGGGAACTCAGTCGGAACTCAGTCGGAACTCAGTCGGAATGCGGTCGGAATGCGGTTATACCATCTACGGAGTATGGTGCTAGTATCATGGGAGTATCGTTGGAGGAGGTATGGAGTATGTATGGAGAATGATACAGGTTGTCTCGTCCTATGTCTCGTCCTAAAATAGCCATACAGTTTAAAACACTTCAACCTTAATAATTATTATAAAAATCAGCTGAGTTTAACACTTCTCTCCAAATTTAAGCATGTAAAAATAAGTTATTCAATCAAGAAATATCTTAATTCTATGACAAAATGACATTTTGAGATAATGTAATAAGAAATCCTGTCAATTTTATCTGTCACAATGATAGGAATTAAGTGTTATTGTCTATTTGGCACATTTAATGATAAGTTAAGGTGTAAATAATTTATTTATTAACTTAATTTTATAAAAATTCAGATATTTTATGAAACCAATTAATGACAGAGTAGTCGTAAAGCCAGCTCCAGCAGAGGAGAAAACCATCGGAGGTATCATCATTCCTGATACTGCTAAAGAAAAACCGCAAAGAGGAGAAGTAGTATCAGTAGGACCAGGTAAAGATGGTATTGCGATGACTGTAAAAAAAGGAGACACTGTACTTTACGGTAAGTATGCAGGACAAGAAATAAATCACGAAGGCGCAGATTACCTTATTATGAGAGAAGATGACATTTTGGTCATACTTTAATTATTTTATTAATTCTGTAAAAATTCATTCATTAATCAAATTCAAAAACTTTTAATATGGCTAAGATAGTTAGCTTTGATTCAGAAGCAAGAGCAAAATTAAAATCTGGTATTGACCAATTGGCCAATGCAGTAAAAGTAACATTAGGACCTAAGGGTAGAAACGTAGTTATCCAAAAAAGTTTTGGTGCACCGATCATTACAAAAGATGGTGTGACTGTAGCTAAAGAAATCGAACTAGAAGATGCAGTAGAAAACATGGGTGCTCAAATGGTGAAAGAAGTGGCATCTAAAACTGCAGACGCTGCGGGTGATGGTACTACTACGGCTACCGTTTTAGCCCAAGCTATGGTAAATGCAGGTATGAAATATGTTACTGCAGGTGCAAACCCTATGGATCTCAAGAGAGGTATTGATAAGGCAGTAGGTGCTGTTATTGCAGATTTGAAAGCTCAAAGTGAAGTAGTAGGATCTGATTTTAGCAAAATCAAACAAGTGGCTTCTATTTCAGCAAATAACGACGATGAAATCGGTTCGTTAATAGCTGACGCTATGAAGAGAGTTACCAAAGATGGTGTCATCACAGTAGAAGAAGCCAAAGGTACTGATACTTATGTTGACGAAGTGATCGGTATGCAGTTTGACAGAGGATATTTGTCACCTTACTTTATTACCAATACGGAGAATATGACTACGGAGTACGAAAATCCGTTGATCCTTATTCACGACAAAAAGATTTCTAATGTTCAGGAGATCGTTCCTATATTAGAGAAAGCAGTGCAAACTGGTCGTCCATTATTGATTATTGCTGAAGACGTAGATAGTCAGGCATTGGGTACTTTAGTGGTAAACAGATTGAGAGCAGGTCTTAAAATCGTGGCGGTAAAAGCTCCTGGTTTTGGAGATAGAAGAAAAGCTATGTTGGAAGATATCGCTATTTTGACAGGTGGTGTAGTCATCTCTGATGAGAAAGGATATAAACTTGAGAATGCAACACTTGAAGAATTAGGACAAGCAGAAAAAATCACCGTAGACAAAGATAATACTACTATCGTCAATGGTAAAGGCCAACAAGCGGATATCAACTCTAGAATCGGTCAAATTAAAGCCCAAATCGAAACCACAACTTCAGATTATGATAAAGAGAAGTTGCAAGAAAGATTGGCTAAATTGGCAGGTGGAGTAGCTGTACTTTATGTAGGTGCTGCTACTGAAGTGGAGATGAAGGAGAAAAAAGACAGAGTAGACGATGCACTTCATGCGACTAGAGCGGCAGTAGAAGAAGGTATCGTAGCTGGTGGTGGTGTAGCTTTAGTAAGAGCTATCTCAAGTTTGCTTGATCTTAAGGGTTCAAATGAAGATGAAAATCTAGGTATCCTGATCGTTAAGAAAGCATTGGAAGCACCACTTAGAATTATTGCTGAAAATGCGGGAGTAGATGGTTCGGTTGTTTTCCAAGAAGTAGCTAAATCAACAGGTGCCAATGGTTACAACGCTAGAACTGATCAATATGAAGATCTTAAAAAAGCAGGAGTCATCGACCCTACTAAAGTGACAAGAGTAGCTTTAGAAAATGCAGGCTCTATAGCATCTATGGTATTGACCACAGAGTGTGTGATATCTGATAAGAAAGAAGAAGGTGGCGGAGGCCATGGTCATCCACCTATGGGTGGCGGCATGGGCGGCATGATGTAATACATGCTTCCTAAGAGCAATGAAAAGCCTTGCAGAGCAATCTCGCAGGGCTTTTTTTATGGCAGGTTTTGAAACTTTTGAAAAAAATAGATACTCTTAAAAAAAATCTATATATTTGTATGCGAAAAGAAAATATAGAATCACATGCATACGAATCACAAACGTATAATAAACGGATAAAATTAACAAAATTTCGTATTTTTTTAATATGGATTGTAAATCAATGAGATATGTGTCATAAGGGTCGAAATGAGTTTCGTAAAGCAAATAGTTATGTTTCATTAAAAGATTTTTCACACTTAAATTTTTATACAATGAAAAAGATTTTTAAAATTTTACTCTTGATGTTTGTTTTTGCAAACTCACTTTTTGCTCAACAATCAATTCCTGAAGGAAGCGACATTGTTCCGGCACAGTTGGCACCAGATTATCCAACTTCGCCATCTGACCATTGCTTCGACATTGAATATGTACAGGATAATTGTATTCCTGTATATATCAATGTTAATGTACATTTTTTTCTTGATGATAACTGTCAAGGAAATATAGCTACAGCGCCAGGAGTTAATGCTAATTTAAACCCAACAAATGCATTTGAAATCGCTGAACAAATAATCAATGATGCAAATGCTTTCTTTGAAGGAATGAGCTCCAATTCTCAAGGATTGAATTATCAATGGAATACTGAAGCACACGGTGCCACAACAACTTCTTCACAATGCATTCCGATTAGATATGTTTTAAAAGGAACTCGAATTCATTGCAATACAAATGCACAGAGTACAGGTTTGAGTTTTAGTGACTTCAATAACAGTTTTGTAAATGGGGGAACTGAAATTAACATTTTTGTATCAAATGTAAATGGCGGAGCAAATGGCTTTACGTGGTTAAATTCAAATGGAATAGTGACTGAAAACTTAAGTGCAGCAGTATTAAATCACGAAGTAGGTCATTCATTAAACTTAGATCATACTTTTTCCAATTGGGGTGATGGGTGTGATGATACATGGGATTACGATTGGACTTGGGATAGTGATTGTAATGAATCAACTAATGCTTCAGGAACAAACTGCTGGAGCAGTGAACCTACTTTCAATGGTCTAAATGCTTGCGATTTGACGTATTTCTGTGTAGCACATCCTTGTTGTGATTGGTCTGCACAAAACAATAATTTGATGGCGTATAGTGCCTGGGCTGCGAATCCTGTCTACTCAGCATTGACATCATGTCAGATTACGACTATGTTAACTAATCTTGCGGAATATAAATGTGATTTTATAGAAGTTGGTGGTTGCCCACCGCCAAGTGCTTTTGTAGGAACTGTTCCCCAACCTGCAAACAGTTCAAAATGTCAAACATGCTTTTATTTAAATGGTAGCTATAATGAAAGTGGATATGAATTAGATATTTTAAGACCTAATGGCACAAAGATAGTTTCAACTGGTGAAGTATTTAATGAAGCAGGAAAATACTGTATTTCGCCCAAGTATGATAAGTGGGGAAACCCATATTGGCCAAATGGATTTCAATCAGGGGTAGAATACAAAATTCACTTACAGTTTTTAATGAGTGTGGAGATACAGACGTTGTAGAATTTAAGTTTACTTTACCACCACTTTGCCAAAAAGTAATCATCGAACAAGTACCTGACACATTAAAATTTGCGATTGAGAGTATTTCTCCTAATCCATCTTCTTTGTATATCACCGTTAAATACAGTACTAAAGAAAATGGACAATTAAAAATGTATGCATCAAACCTTAATACGTTAGCTCAATATGGAATAATCAGAAATACACCAGAAACCATTGGTGACAATCTACAGTTTACATTGGATATATCAAATTGGCAATCTGGTATTAATTCATTGATATTTGAGTACAATGGTGATCTGATAATTGAAAACATCATAAAAAATTAGCTATGAAGGTATTACTAATTTTGTTCCTAACACCATTAACTATATTAGGGCAAAAAACCGCATTTTGGGAAACCAAACTGTATTTTGAAGATGGACTTGGGAATAAAGACAGTATCACAATTGGCCACGATTTATACTCAAACGGCGATTTTAATCCAGAGTTTGGTGAAGTGAATATTAAAGATGTTCCTTGGAATAGTGAATTTGAAGTAAGAGCAAGCCACAACGAAGGTGCTAATAATCATTCTAGTCCCAAAGTTTTGTCAAAGAAAATTATTGGAGATACAGAAGCTGGTTTGCATCCTACATATAACTGTCTTTTTGTACGGGAGCCATTAAAATTTTTTGTAAAAATAAAGAATTTTCCACTGAAAATTTCATGGAACAGTTCTGATCATAATGATTTTTGCAATTTAAAAAATTTTTTAACTCCACATATTCTCCCTCAAGTTTTTTTAGATTGGTATAAAGATACAACTGGACTTGCTTCGGCGGAGAAATATGCTTGTCTTGCATCACAAAATGAATATATTATTGATAATTTTTCAAAAGTTAACAATGATTTTTTTGAATTTATATTAGAGCCAAACAATTCGGGAAGTTTTGATACTATTCATGGTTTTTTTATTGCATTTCTTACTCAAAGTTCAAGCAATTCACCTTGTAGTGGAACGGTTAATGTTATGGATATTGTAGCTCAAGACTTATCTATAAAGTTCTTTCCAAATCCAACATCAAATTTTATAAACTTAGAATCAACCGAATCTCTTAATTGGAAGTTGTTTGATTTTCAAGGAAGATTATTAAGAATTGGTCAAGAGCTTATAATTGATATTCAAGACTTCAATAATGGTTTGTACTTTTTGAAAGTAAAAATTAATGATATTACAATAACCAAGAAAATAGTCAAAAGTGGTTAAATAACGAAACATAACAAGCGATTTAACGACAGCCGCCCCTATCGGGAGCGGCCGTCGTAAATCGCAGGCGTTCACAGTCAGAAGAATAAGAACAAATAAATCAAGCATTGAAACCTAAAACATCGATCATATTATTCACAAGCTTCTTTCTCTTTGTAAATACCCATGCTGGCGCGAGTTTGTAACTCGTGCTTATAGATAACTTCTTTAATTTTATTATCACTACTAACCGACTAAAAAAATAAAAAAGCGGGTTAACCTCAAAGATTAACCCTTTTGTCATACCTTTTGGCTACCAAACACATTAAGTATGACAGTCAAAGATAACTCAAAAAATTTAGTCGGCCAGCCAATTTTCAAACAATTG
>CAMBRK010000026.1 GCA_945870185.1 Aureispira sp. CCB-QB1
GAACCTAAATCGCTGTAAATCAGAATCCGCCGCGGCGGACTATTTTTCTTCTGTAACCGTAGCGGTGCTACGCTTTTCGAATCTAAATGGCTGATTTTTTGCGATTTACGCTCTCACAATGAAGTTCCAATGCATAATTCAGGTTTAAAGGAGTAAATAAAATGAAACATTCTAGCAAAATTTATGGCAAAGCCATAGCAACACAGTGATGTAGGTGCAACCTACGCCGAACGGGGATGGGTACAAAGCTACTTCTTTTCATTTGGGTGCTTTGTCTTACCTAAATCACTGCCATATTGATGGTAAAATTTCATCACCTCAACCCTTCACAAATCTCCGCCAATATCTTACTCCCAGGACAAAGTTCCTTTTCGGTCAATTGATTGAGTGGCGTATCAGTGGTATTGAGCAATTCGTTCAGTTCTACGCTTTCGGTATCTATAAAGAGTAAGCCTGTAAGGATTTCGTGTTTTTCGCGGGCTTTGTGCAATGCCGTCATGATAGACAATTTATCTTCAGGATCCCATTCAGGCGACAGTTTATTGAGTTTGATTATAGAGCCGTCGTGCATTTCTACCATTTTGACTTTGGTGTGATCATACTCCGTCAAGATTTCTTCTTTGACCGGTACGAAGTCCAGGCTTGATAAAGTTTCGTTGTGCTCTCTGACGTAGTCGTAGGACTTGGTAGAGCCTTGATTATTGTTGAAAGTGACGCATGGAGAGACTACATTGATAAGTGCGAATCCAGAGTGGGAGAGGGCTGCCTTGATCAGTGGTGTCAATTGTACCTTGTCGCCACTAAAACTTTGAGCTACAAAAGTGGCCCCTAATTCAATGGATAAGGCACAAAGGTCGATACCTTCAAAAGAATTGACATGCCCGGATTTGGATATGGATCCGTAATCTGCGGTGGCGGAGTCTTGTCCTTTGGTCAGACCATAGCAACCATTGTTCATGACGATATAGGTCATATTTAAGTTACGTCGTACTACGTGAGCAAATTGCCCCATTCCTATGGATGCCGTATCGCCATCGCCAGATACACCTAGGTATATCAGAGATCTATTGGCCAAATTGGCCCCTGTAGTTACGGATGGCATCCGACCATGTACAGAGTTAAATCCGTGCGAATTGCTAAGGAAATAAGCGGGTGTTTTGGACGAACAACCTATCCCAGACATCTTGGCTACACGGTGCGGCTCGATATTCATTTCAAAACAGGCATCTATAATGGCAGCACTGATGGAGTCATGACCACATCCCGCACACAAGGTGGAAAGAGATCCTTCATATTCTTTGCGAGTATATCCTAGTTCGTTTTTCGGTAGTCTGGGATGGGCAAATTTAGGTTTGATATATGTCATAATAGATTAATTTGTAGGTCGGAACAAATGTTGGTGAATGTTTTTTAAGATAAAATCGGCTGTGATAGGTGTACCATCATAATTTAGCACTTTGATCAGCTTTTTAGGGTTGATCTCTAGTTCGTTGATTAATAGGCCTCTCATTTGCGCATCTCTATTTTGCTCGATGACGAATACTTTATCATATTGCTCGATAAATTGTGCTACTTCATCGCAGAATGGAAACGATAACAATCTCATCGCATCGATAGGCGCACCTTCATTTTTTAGAATGTCGATGGCTTCTTCTGCAGCATGCATGGATGTACCATAAAATACAATGGCTGTATCTGAATTTTTACCTTCTTGATAAAATTTTGGAGCAGGAATCATTTTTTTGGCTGTTTCCAACTTCCTGAGCAATCGATCCATAATTCTGACATAGGTAGGAGAATCTTCGGAATAAACGGCATTTTCGTCATGCGAACTACCCCGCGTAAAGTATGATCCTTTGGTCGGATGTGTGGCCGGTATAGTTCTATAGGGTATGCCATCTCCATCTACGTCTCTGTATCTACCCCAAGATGGTAAGCTTTCTAGTTGTGCTGCTGTTAAAACTTTTCCTCTATTATATTTTCGGTTGTCATCCCATTGGAAAGGTGTGGTCATATGTTCATTCATACCCAAATCCAGATCAGACATCATGATGATAGGAGTCTGAAGCATTTCCGCGTAATCAAAGGCGTCTGCCATCATTTCAAAACACTCAGTTGGTGTAGATGGGATCAATAATACATGCTTGGTATCTCCATGCGACGCATAAGCAGCTGAAATGAAGTCTGATTGTTGCGTTCTAGTAGGCATGCCTGTAGATGGTCCTGATCTTTGCACGTCCACCAAGACAACAGGTAATTCAGAGTAATAAGCTAAACCTAAAAATTCACTCATCAAGGATACACCAGGGCCGCTTGTCGCTGTAAAGGATCTAGCGCCATTCCAGTTGGCTCCGATGGCCATTCCGATAGCAGCCAATTCATCTTCCGCTTGTACGATAGCATAATTATTTTTTCCCGTAAGGGGATCTTTACGCAATTTTTTAGCATAATCTTCAAAAGCACTCACTAATGAAGTAGAAGGCGTAATCGGATACCAAGATACGACTGAAGCACCACCATAAACCGCACCAAGACCTGCTGCACTATTGCCATCGATTAAGATCATATCACCTACTAAATCTCTGGTTTCTACATGAAAATCCAACGGGTAGGTAAAATGATCTTTTACATAATCACTTCCCAGATGCAATGCTTTGACATTGGGTGCGATGAGTTTTTCTTTTCCTTGAAATTGCTCTGCAAAAAGTCCTTCGATAATGGAGGTGTAGATATTGAGTAATCTTGCTATTGCTCCTACGTATACGATGTTTTTAAACAGTTGTTTTTGCCTTGGATCAGTAAATTCTCTGTTGCAAATCTCCATGAGTGGTACTCCGATAAAGTGGATGTCTTCTCTCAGAAATTCATCATGCAGTGGTTTGGTACTATCATACAAAAAGTAACCACCTGATTTTATACTGGCTATGTCTTTTTTGAAACTTTGCGGATTGACGCTGACCATCAAGTCTATACCTTCTTTGCGTCCAAGGTATCCTTTTTCGCTGACGCGTACTTCGTACCATGTAGGTAAGCCCTGTATATTGGAAGGAAATATATTTTTGGCAGAAACGGGAACGCCCATTCTGAATACTGATTTGGCAAACAGATAATTGGCACTCGCTGATCCGGTACCATTAACGTTTGCAAATCTTACCACGAAATCATTTACTCTACTCATGCGTAACAAAGATGACCTGCCTTGGCAGTATTATACAAATATTGTTTCATATCCCACGCTGCCGTCGGACAACGCTCAGCACAAAGACCGCAGTGAAGGCACATATCTTCGTCCTTTACCATAACTCTTCCTGTTTTTAATGTATCAGAGACCAATAAATCTTGCTCCAAATTTACGGCGGGAACTAAAAGTTTCATTCTCAATGTTTGTTCATCGTCTTCATTGGTAGTAAAGGTGATACAGTTGGTAGGGCATATATCCATACAAGCATCGCACTCTATACATTTATTTTCTGTAAAAACGGTTTGTACATCACAGTTTAAGCATCTTTGGGCTTCTCTGAATGCTGTTTTCAAGTCAAACCCAAGTTCTACTTCTTTTTTGCGATCTCTAAGCGTCTCCGCTTTATCTGCCTGAGGTACCGCATATCTGAGGTCGGTGGTCACATCATTATCATAGGCCCACTCATGGATACCCATTTTAGACTCAAACATTTTGACATCTGGTGCAGGACGGTCATTGATATCATCACCCTGACAGTACGCGTGGATAGATATAGCCGCCTGATGACCTTGGGCTACTGCTGTGATAACATTCTTCGGTCCTAGTGCTGCATCACCACCAAAAAATACATTGGGTCTAGTCGATACGAACGTGGTTTCATCGACTACGGGCATATCCCATTCATTGAAATCTATACCTAAATCACGCTCTATCCACTCAAATCTGTTTTCCTGGCCTATCGCTATGATGACATCATCTGCCGGGAAAAATACATCAGGTTCGCCCGTAGGCAATAATTTTCTGCGACCATCTATATACTCCGCTTTCACTTTTTCGAAGTACATCCCGATGAGTTTGCCATTTTCTACGACATAACTTTTCGGAACATGATTGTCAATGATCGGAATATCTTCATGCTGTGCGTCTTCTTTTTCCCATGGAGATGCTTTCATTTCCGAAAATGGGCTTCTTACGACGACTTTGACATCATCACCACCAAGACGACGTGACGTACGGCAACAATCCATAGCCGTATTGCCACCACCTAGTACGATGACATTTTTTCCTATTTTGTCCGTATGTTCAAAGGCCACACTAGCGAGCCATTCGATACCTATATGAATATTGGCTTTACCTTCTTCACGGCCTAGTAATATGAGGTCTTTGCCACGCGGTGCTCCAGTACCTACGAATACAGCATCATAATGATTATCCAGTACACTTTTCAGACTGGTTACATACGTATTGAAATGGGTATGTACATCCATATTGAGTATGAAATCCACTTCTTGGTCTAGGACTTCAGCCGGCAATCTGAAAGATGGTATCTGACTACGCATCATGCCGCCACCTTTGTTTTGATTGTCATAAACATGCAACTCGTAACCAAGCGGAGCCAAATCCCGAGCAACAGATAATGCTGCAGGTCCTGCACCGATTAGGGCTATTTTTTTACCATTCTTTATTTTGGGAACATCGGGAAGGAGATGACTAATATCATCCTTAAAATCTGCTGCTACACGCTTCAATCTGCATATGGCTACAGGTTCTTCTTCCACACGACCACGTCGACAAGCTGGTTCACAAGGGCGATCGCAAGTACGCCCGAGTATACCTGGGAAAACATTGGACTCCCAATTGACCATATAAGCCTCGGTATATTTACCTGCCGCTATGAGTCTAATGTACTGTGGTACAGGTGTATGCGCAGGACAAGCATACTGGCAATCCACTACTTTGTGATAGTATTCCGGATCTTTATAATCGGTAGGTTGCATAATACATTTTTAAAAGCTTTATTATTATTAGGCAAATTTATTGCAATAATTGAATCTCTGAAATATTTTTCGTAATTAATTGAAAAGAAAATTTAGATCCTTAAAATTGGTAAATAGCAAGAATAAATATTTTTAAGGTGTGTGTGACATAGAATATCTTCCATGATGATATCAATCATGTAACTGAAACCCAATAATCCTTTAAATTTGTATCGAAATCATTGATCGTTTTAATTTTAAACAGATAATCATGAATACACTCGAATTGTTAGGTGTAAGAGTTAAAGAAGTGATGACCACTCAACTCATAACTGTGCGCCCCGATACTATATTGAAAGAGGTCAAACATATTTTTGATAAGGAAAATATACACCACATTCCTGTCACTACAGAACAGGGTATTTTTTTGGGTATCATATCTAAGGCTGATTTGATTCTGCTTTTTGATTGGGGTACCAAGCTTAATCTTCCTGCAAGTCTAAGGAAAAATACTTTTTTACTGACTTCAAACTTAGCCAAAGATATCATGGAGACCAGTGTTTTTAAGATTGATACTGAAGATAGTATACAAAAATGTGTTCAGATATTTCGGGAAAACTATTTTCATGCACTACCCGTAGTGGATCATTCCAATGTTTTGCGAGGCATTTTGACCACTTATGATTTGATGATTTTGGCTTATACCGAAAAAGCTCAATTACATGCATAAATAGTGATATTCGTTCTACCTTTTTAACTTATTTTTAATAAATCAATGATCATGAAAGTATCGGCATCTACTACAATTCAAAATGTACTGGATCAATTTTGTCTACAATTCCCTTATTTAAAATTAGAGTTTTACACTAAACCCCATGTACATGGGCAAGGATCGTCTGTAGCTGAGCAGATTCAACATACTACTTTACTCCAGGAAGTCAATCCAAACTTGAACGAATTGGAATTTGTACTCAGTGAAGACATGACCGTTGCGGATTTTGAAAATTTGATGGAGCAGGAGTTTAAACTTCACGTGCAAGTTTTCAGAAAATCTAATGCAATTTGGTTGCAAACTTCTGCTACGGACTCTTGGACTTTGGGCAAACAAAATGGTAAAGGACAAAGATCCACTGTTGATTATGATATTGATCCCATAGATATCACTGATTTTGATCTGGAGTAGCAGAAAAAAAATATGCAACTTTACACTATGAGGTCAAATTTGAATGAAAATGTTTTTAGTACACCAATCCGTATTTTATGAAAATAATGCTCAAAGTCTCATAAACATTATAATTTATTGACTTAAATTTTATTTTTTGCTGTATCATTGCATCTTTTTTAATAAAGACGGTAATGGTTACATTAAGAAGATTTTTAGTGTTTATATTGTGTATTTGCTTTTCATCATTGATAGGTCAAAATGTTTTAGAAAAGTATTCAAAAGTAAAAGTCAATATTCAGCATAAATCGATTAGTGAATTATCACTAGCGGGCATAGAAACAGATCATGGATTTTTTGTTGATGGGAGATACTTCATCAGTGATTTTTCGCAGTCAGAGCAGAGACTGATTGCATCATTGGGTTTCGACCAAGAAGTCTTGATCGACGACCTCCACGCATACTATGCGAACACCAATAGACCATCAGAAATAAAAACTGACCAAGTTCATAGAAATACTAATTGTCAGGGCACCAATGTTCCTGAATATAATTTCAAAACGCCTGCCAACTACAAAACGGGTTCTATGGGCGGCTATTTTACTTACCAAGAAATGTTTGAGCATTTGGATAGTATGCATGCCAAATTTCCACAATTAATTTCGAAGATTACGCCTATCGGTGACTTTAAAACGATACAGGGAAGACCTATACAATTTCTAAAGCTTTCGGATAATGTGTCTCAAGAAGAACAAAATGAACCGAAGGTATTATATACAGCGTTGCATCACGCTCGCGAACCCAATAGTTTGTCACAAATGATTTTTTACTTATGGTATCTGCTAGAAAACTACGGAACAGAACCTGCGGTGACCAAGATAGTCAATGAGACACAAATGTATTTTATACCTTGTGTAAATCCTGATGGCTATGTTCAAAATCAGACTACAAACCCATTGGGAGGAGGACTTTGGCGCAAAAACATGTGGATAGACGAAAATAATGCCCTAAAAGGTGTGGACCTGAACAGAAATTATGGTTATTTTTGGGGTGTTGACAATCAAGGCTCTTCCAATAATCCCAACTCCAATACGTTCAGAGGTCCTGCTGCTTTTTCGGAACCGGAGACACAAGCTGTTAGACAACTTTGTTTGCAGCACGATTTTAAAATTGCTCAAAACTACCATACTTTTGGAAATCTTTTGGTTCACCCTTGGGGTTACAATGATGAACCTACCAGTGAAGATGTTATTTTCAAAGCTTTAGGAAATGTGATGAATCGTGAAAATAACTTTTTAATGGGTACGGGAACAGAAACCGTTGGGTATGTGGTAAACGGTTGCAGTGATGACTGGATGTATGGTGAAAAAGGAGAAAAGAAACCGATTTTTTCTTACACTCCTGAAGTCGGACCATCATTTTGGCCACCAGCTCAGGATATTGATTTTCTCAATAAATCTACAATGTGGATGAATATAGCAACCGCATGGCTAACATTATCTTATATCTCCTCTGCTGAAGCGGAAAATGATTTTTACTTATACAAGGGTAATAATTCGATCCACATCAAGTCTACTAATGCGGGCTTACAAACCGGCCAAGCGTTGCTTACATTAAAGTCCAAAACAATCGGGGTGACAATCACCAACCCAACTCGTACATTAACACTAAAATCCATCGAATCTCAAGATATAGCGTTTGATTTGGTTGTAGATCCTAATGAAGAAGTAAAAGATATTAACCTAGTCTTGGAAACCAATAATGCTGGTGTAACAACAGAAATGGAAATAAATAAATATTGGCTCAATAAGCCACAAATAAGTATATATAAAAATGACTTTTCCACACTTAATGCTATAAATAATCAAAATTGGGGATTGTCTGCAAAAGAGTATTTTTCACCACCATCAAGTATTACGGATTCACCTGATGGCAATTATCCGGATAAATTTAAGGCTGAATTTAAGTTAGCGCCCTTTAGCTTAGAAAGTGCAGAAAATGCTTTATTAACATTTTATGCCAAGTGGGACATAGAGAATAATTACGATTATGTTCAAGTATTGGCTTCATCCGATAATGTTGATTTCAGGCCATTGTGCGGTAAATATACCAATATAGGTACCAATGACCAAATATTTGGTAGTCAGTTATATGATGGTGTGAAATCTGATTGGGTGAAAGAAGAAATGTCTCTTGAAGATTTTGTAAATCAAAAACAAGTTTGGATTAAAGTGATTATCAAAACTGATGATTTTAGTAATAAGGATGGTTTTTATATGGATGATTTGGAAATCAAAGTAACTGATAAAATCAATAGCATAAAGGATTCATCCAATAATCAATTTACCATTACGCCTTCTTTGATTTCCTCTGATGGTGAAGTTTCTATTCAGGGCACCAAAGACCTGTTTTCAACGACAGCTTTACTATATGATATGAATGGAACACTGATAGGTTTACAAGATATTTTTAACGGCAAGATGATCTTAAAACCATTTCAACTGAAAAGTGGGCTTTATATCATCCAATTAGTAAAAGATGGAGTTATGATGGGCGTATCAAAAATTATGGTGCAGGAGTAAATTTGTTTTGTAGTCAGACTGTGGATATGCCACTAATCTATTTTCATCAATATTCTATATTCTGATGGCAAATAATTGTTGATGCGGTTTCCAAGGTTTTTTAGCCATCCTATTCCAAGGCCATTATAGCACACCAAATTCCAAGATTTTTGGTCTGAATCTACAAGTTCTAGTTCTTTTTTTAGGTATTTCAGGGCATCATTTTTGCCTAAATGAATAGCAGGTATATTTGGATTCTTTTGAATAGCTAAGGCCAATCCATGGTTTGGTATGAGAATGGTTTTGTTTAAGCTACCCACATCTACACCACAATTTATGATTCTCAAATAATGGTGGAGAATATAGACGTCATGCTGCATGTTTTCAGGTATAGCATGGATCGTTTGGTTTTTATCGATGAGCGTAACTTGTTCATCTATATCGATCCATGGAGTAATCAATGACTTATGAATGTTTTCAGTTTTCTTTAATGTCTTATGGTCATACTTTAGTTTTAATGCAGAAGTTGATGCATTATCTTTTTGAACTACGGATAAAAAGAAACCTTCTCCTTGTATTTTATGCGGATAAAATTGATACCCAAAAACATCACTTTGATGCTCTTCTATGATATTCCACTCAGGGTTTATCGGTATTCGGATGCTTTGTAAGTTATAGTTTTCTTTAACCCATTCGATATTTTTAATGTTTTCATCGTCATTATAGGTACAAGTTGAATATATGAGATAACCATTGTTTTTGAGTGCGGGAATTACATCAGCTAATATTCTTTTTTGTCTACTGCAGCATAATCCTACGTTGTCTACCGACCATTCTGACATAGATGCAGGATCTTTTCTAAACATTCCTTCTCCCGAACAAGGGGCATCTACTAAAATCACATCAAAAAATTGATCTAAAATCGTAAAATCTTTGGGATCATTATGAGTGACCACGACATTGTGGTGACCTTCTTTAGATATATTATACTTCAAAGTGTAGGCCCTGTTTTTGATCACTTCATTAGCACACAACAAACCTTTACCATTTAGCCAGGCAGATATTAAAGTGCTCTTTCCACCAGGAGCAGCACACAAGTCAAGAATTTTTATTTGATTTTTATTAACAGGTAAAGACTCCAGTATATGCCACAAAAACATAGATGAAGCTTCTTGTACATAATATTTGCCTGCATGAAATGAAGGATCTAATGTAAATGATGGCCTTTCTTCCAAGTATTGTCCTAAAGGGCACCAAGGAACGGAATTTGTAGTGGTTTTCTGATATCCTTTTTGGGGATTGAATCTAACAGATACGGGAACTGATTTCTCCAATTGTTCTTTGAAAGCAATAACTTCTTTTATCCCAATTTTTGAAGATAAGGTTTCTAGAAATGGTTTAGGAAGATTCATGAGTCATCTTTTGATTACTCCTCCATTGAAGAATACTGCTAATTAGGATGGTTAAAACACAACCGATTACGTTGAGCCATAAATACCCTATTAGGTCCAATTTGAAGATGATAATGATGAGTATTTCAGAAATTATAGCTCCGATAAAAACTGCATTTGCTTGGATATTTTTAAAATAAAATGCAATTAAGAATATCCCCAAAATAGTACCATAAAAAACAGAACCCACTATATTCACAAATTGTATTAAATTTTCGAATAGTGTACCAAAACAAGCAAAAGCGATGGCTATCAATCCCCAAATGACAATCAACCATTTATTGGCAACTACGCTTTGCGCATCAGTAAGCTCAGGTCTGATACTTCTTTTATAGATATCCACTGTGGTCGTTGTGGCTAAAGCATTGAGCTCGGAAGCCGTGGATGACATGGCTGCACAAAATATGACTGCCAGCAATAAACCGATCAAACCTGTGGGCATGTGCGCTAAAATAAAAGAAATAAAAACATAATCTTTATCATTGGATTCTTCTTGTGGAAGGTGTGTTTTGATCAGGCTTTTGACATCATTTCTTAAAGCTGTTTCTTGTTTGAGTAAGTTTTTATATTGATCCTGCAAAATGGCTTTGTCTTGGGCATCATCAGTTATTTGTTGAGCAAGCAAAGATTTTTCAGTGTAAATGGAGTCAAACTGTTTCTTGATAGCTGTAATTTCGTGCTTAGCCTCCAGTTTGCTTAATGTTGCTGCATTGAAAAATACAGGGGAAGCATTAAACTGATAAAATACAAATACCATTACCCCAACCAATAAAATAAAAAATTGCATGGGCACTTTAAATACACCATTCATAATCAAGCCCATTTGGCTTTCCCTGATAGATTTTCCTCCCAAATATCTACCTACTTGTGATTGGTCGGTGCCAAAATAAGATAAAGATAAAAACAAACCTCCAGTAATACCTGACCAAAAGGTGTATCTACTTTCCATATTAAAAGAAAAGTCCAAAACATTGAGTTTTTCACTTTGGCCTGCAAGATACATAGCTTCGCTGAATCCTACATTTTCTGGCATGGATTCTAGGATAACATAAAATGCAATGAACATGCCTGACATAATGATAAACATCTGTTGCTTTTGAGTCACATTCACTGCTTTAGTACCGCCACTTACTGTATAAAGTACTACCAGAGTCCCCAGCATAAAATTAAGTAAGTTTAAGTTCCAACCCAGAATAGTGGACAAAATTATGGCTGGAGCATAGATCGTTATACCTGCTGCCAATCCTCTTTGTATTAAAAACAAAATGGCAGTCAGTGATCTGGTTTTAATATCAAATCTTTCTTCCAAAAACTCATAAGCGGTAAAAACATTGAGTCTGTGATATATAGGAATAAATGTGTAGGCTATGATAACCATGGCTATGGGCAAACCAAAATAAAATTGTACAAAACCCATACCATCATGAAATGCTTGTCCTGGAGTAGACATAAACGTGATGGCACTTGCTTGTGTAGCCATGACGCCCAAGCCTACGGTCCACCATTTGGCTTCATTATCTCCTTTCATATGAGATTGCATACTGGTGGCCCCTCTGGTCTTCCAATATCCATACCCTGCAATAAACATTAGGGTTCCAATTAGTATGCTCCAGTCTATATTACTCATAAGCAAATTAGGATCCCCATGTTTTCATAATGACGAAAAATAATAGGATATAAAATACATTCAGTAATAATACCCAAGTGTAGGCAGGTAGCCATCTTTTAGGAGACATTTTAGGGTCTGACATTTTTTCCTAAGGATATGATGTTAGCAAATAATCGGTAAGCACCCGATACTCCAGCTGGTAATTGCCTAAAAAATGAGATGCCAGTATATACAAAGTTACCTTCGCCATAAGGAGCAATAAGCAGGCTACCATCTATTGGTTTTTCTCCAGGATCATTACATGAAAATATTGGTGTGAAGTTTTTATCCCATTCTGAAGGGAAATAAAGACCTCGCTCCTGTACCCAATGATCGAAATCCACAGCACTCAATTTATTCGGGCTATTCATAACTTCATGTTCGGGAGCCAGAATTCTCATTTCTGCATCTTCCACTGTAACTCTACTCCGAGACAAAGTAATAGGGTAGGGTGCCAACTCTTTAGTTACCAACCCATTAGCTGTATTGTACTGTACTACCACGTTACCGCCATTTTTCACATAGTCAAAAATGATTTGTTGTTTGAATTTTAAACCTTCTTCTGTATTGTACGCTCTGACACCTAAAACTAAGGCATCATAACCTTGTAACTTCTCAGATGATAATGCATCAGGTTTTATGAGATCCACCTGACATCCTATTTGGTTCAAACTCGCTGGAATTTCATCACCTGCTCCCATTACATAGGCAATTCTTTTTGAAAGTGTTTTGACATCCAATTTCGAAAGTTTGGCTTCGGATTGCATCAGTACTGTCTGAAAAGGAATATGCTCATAATCGATATCTATAATACTTTGGTTGTATCTTTTTCCATTGGAAGTAATTTCAGGAGAAATGTAAATTTCTTCTGCTTTTACAGGTGGAATAATGCTAAAAGTAAAATCTTGACTCTCTCCAGCTTGTTTGAGTTCGAAATTTATGACATCGGGAATACTTTTCCAACCCGTAGGTAAAGGAATACTGAGTGTTCCCTTTTGATTTTTTACCCATGCATGCACAGTTACTTTGATATCATTAGCCTGATCACTAGAAAAAATGTAAACGGGTTCTTTTACTTTGACTGATAAAGGAGGCACTATTTCCAAAGGACGATAAGTTTCACCATTTTCTGGACTGTTGTATTTGTGAACAACTTCTTTATTATAGAGAATGGTTTTCCCTTTTAATTTTAGCTCAAAGGTCACATTTAAGCTTCTCTTCGTTTCAGGGTCGCCAATGATCTCTTGATTTTCTACATTGTACAATCCCAATGTACCTTTATTGACCAGCCAATATGGAGCAGTGTAAGCAGTTGCTTCAGGTATTTTTATTTTTTCAGACCATTTGATAGGCTCATTTAAAATTATATTTTGGTTAAAATTAGAATCTAATAGCAATCCATGTCCTTTGATAGACTGTATACTCATATCGAAAGGGAGCCGCTGTACGATTTCTATATCTAATGTAATTGAGTCACCCGGAGTAATTTTATGAGTGTTGGTTTTAGCTTCTAAAAATAAACCTGCACATTCTGAGATAAGATCTTCTACTTCTTTGGTTTTCATAGCTTTCCAGAATGGATCTTTGGTTTTTTGAATAGCATTATGTATTTCCAATAATAAAGGTATAGATTTTTCAGGATTTTTAAAATCATAGTGGGAGATCAGCTTATCTACAAGTGGTTTTACTTTTTCACCACCACTCACTCTAGTCCAGCTGGTATTGATACCCTCGAAAATATCTTCTTTGCCAGGAGGAAGATCTCCTTTGAGCAGTTCCAAATATTCCATTTGCATACCTCTGGTCCCCGTAGAACCAAAACCTTGACACTTATGTTTACTTCTCGATTCCGCAGCTATTTCGGTGTTGGATTTGCCCAATAAAGGATAAAAAACACCTACATCCATACTCATAAGCTTGGATTTATCAGCTTTCTTAAATTTGTCTTCACTTCCATAAAACCACCAGCTGGTATTGAAAAATAATCTCTGGGGTTGCCATGTAACAAGATGTTTGAGTTGCTCCTTATATTGATTAGGGTCAGCACCCGTTTGGAAGAGTTCATATGAAAGCTGTGCTGAAGCGGTATGATGACCATGAGTTTCTCCTGATGTTCTGTGGTCAAATCTATTGATAATTACATCAGGCCGTGTTTTTCTGATAGCCCACACCACATCAGCTTTTACTTTTTCGGTATCCCATATTTTTATCGTTTCTTCGGCATTTTTTGAAAAACCAAAATCGTTGGCTCTAGTGAACATTTGATGTCCATTGTCCAAAGATCTGGCTTGTAATAATTCATGGGTTCTCATCACTCCAAGTAACTCAGATATTTCTGGACCAATCAGGTTTTGGCCACCATCACCACGGGTGAGGGACAAATAGGTGGTGTATGCTTTTTTTTCATTTGCCAAATAGGATATCAATCTGGTATTCTCATCATCAGGATGGGCTGCAACATACAATACCGACCCTAAAAACCCAAGTCTTTCTATTTTGTTATACAATTCTCCAGATGTTGGTTTTTTGGGTTTTTGTGCAGCGACACTAGAAAAACATATCAAAAATAACAAAATCAAGGTGGTTATTTTATTTTTTAAAAGTACTAATTGCATTTTGTAAATATTCTGAAAGTAAAAAGATTATTAATTATTTTGATATTATAATATTAAAACTGATCTTTGTGCTGCAACATTTAAATTTTCACATCATCATGCTAATATTAGGATTAATAATAGCTGTATTTGCAGTTCTGGCTTTAAGATTTGTTATCATAGCTTTATACGCTAAAAGATAAGTTTACTTAACTTGTTTTCGCTTCGGGCATTTTACAGTCATCTTCAGGTTTTTTTCCACATACCGTGCATTCTCCAAGTTGGTTTTTCAACATGGGGTTGTTACTAGCACATGAGCCCCTAAACTCATTGCCGGTAAATATGTATCTAATATTAATAAGTAAGAAGGCAGCCCCAAAAAATGCGAAAATAATTGCCATGGTATAAAAAAACTCCAACATAACTATTTTTTTGTAATGAACGTATTTAATTATTAGACATAACACTGTTAATTTAAATATAGTTTAAGATGGTATTCCTGTTTTGCAAATGAAAAACAAGATATTTTATTTTTGAATATACATGTATGTAAAATTGGACTTAAATGATATTGGTTATTTCTATGATAAAAAATTCGATACAATGATATTAAATCTATGGCATTGGACATTTTATAATAGGGTATAAATAGTTTTATTAGACTGAAATGTTTTCAGAATATCAAAATTTATATTAAATAAGCCTAAAAGTCATTTTTAACCCAGATTCAGCATTAGACTTTGTAATGAAAGTAAATATAATAAAATAGTGGTTATGCACGGATTTTTTTTACTGCAGATGTAATAGAGATGCATTAATGACGGAAATATGAGTACAGAAACTAATATGAAGTCAAATTTTGTGGCAACAAATTTTTTATGTTGAATCTGGGTTTAATCATATGGTCTGATTTTATTTAAAAATTTATTAAAGCTTACATTTCTCAGAAGGTGTTAATATTTTTTCTTTTAGAAAACTCTCTAACTAAGTTTGTAATTGTTCAAAGTAAAAACTCATACATTCTTTGCTCTTATACACACATTCTAGATCAATTTATTTGCAAAAAACTTGTTTTAAGTATAAATTTTTCAGAGACAATATAAAAGAGACAAAAGGCTTAGGCTTTTACTTATTTTGATCTCTATAATTAAAATTCTATTTTCATCAAAAGAATGCAAAATGTGACGCTTTTTTAAATACTATTTTACTATGTTTACCATTTTAAGAAAATAAATGTACTAAGAAGTCATCTATTATATTTAATTATAGAACATTAAATATAATTATTAATTTAATATTTAATTTTGTTTAAAAAAAAAGTAAAAATTGTTTTTTTATAATACGAAAAGATATACCTTTGCATCGCTTTTGGAAAAAGATCCATTTGAAGCTTGATTTTTTTGAAGTATTTACAACATAATGCCGATGTAGCTCAGTTGGCCAGAGCAGCTGATTTGTAATCAGCGGGTCGGGGGTTCGAATCCCTCCATCGGCTCGTTTTTGAAGAAGGGGATGCGCCGAAGTTGGAGAGTCGGGACAGACTGTAAATCTGTTGTCTTATGGCTGAATAGGTTCGAATCCTATCATCCCCACAACTTCTCCCTTTTTGTAAATAAAGTTTGCGGAAGTAGCTCAGTTGGTAGAGCATCAGCCTTCCAAGCTGAGGGTCGCGAGTTCGAGTCTCGTCTTCCGCTCCAAATACTTCAATCTCCTGAAGCTAAAATAAGTTTTTTGGCCGATGTAGCTCAGGGGTAGAGCACTTCCATGGTAAGGAAGGGGTCAAGGGTTCAAATCCCTTCATTGGCTCATTATAAGTATATCATTTATTACTAATATTTAAAGTTCAGAAAAATTTTCACTGATGGCTAAATCAACATTCGTTAGAACCAAACCACACGTAAACATCGGTACTATTGGTCACGTGGACCACGGTAAGACTACTCTTACTGCAGCGATCACTTACGTGCTTTCAGAGAAGGGCTTTGCAGAAAAGAAAGATTATGACTCGATCGATGCAGCTCCTGAAGAAAAAGAAAGAGGTATTACTATCAACACCGCACACGTAGAGTACGAAACAGAAAACAGGCATTATGCTCACGTTGACTGTCCAGGTCACGCCGATTACGTTAAAAACATGGTAACAGGTGCTGCTCAAATGGATGGAGCTATTCTTGTGTGTGCTGCAACAGATGGTCCAATGCCACAAACAAGAGAACATATCCTTCTTGCTAGACAGGTAGGTGTTCCTGCAGTTGTAGTGTTCATGAATAAAGTAGATCTTGTAGACGATCCTGAAATGCTAGAATTAGTTGAAATGGAATTGAGAGAGCTTTTAAGCGCTTATCAGTTTGATGGAGACAATGCGGCAATTATTCAAGGTTCGGCGCTTAAAGCTCTTGAAGGAGATGCAGGTGCTAAACAAAAGATTCTTGATCTTATGACTGCTGTAGATACGCAGATTCCTGAGCCTGTAAGAGACGTAGATAAGACTTTCTTGATGCCAATCGAGGACGTATTTTCTATCACTGGTAGAGGTACTGTAGCAACTGGTAGAATTGAAAGAGGTGTTATCAACACTGGAGATCCAGTGGAAATCATCGGTATGATGAAACCTGATGAAAAACCTTTAACTTCTACAGTTACTGGAGTTGAGATGTTCAGAAAAATCCTGGAAAGAGGTGAAGCTGGCGATAATGCCGGTATCCTTTTAAGAGGTATAGACAAGGAAGCAATCAGAAGGGGAATGGTTATCGTTAAACCAGGTTCTGTTAAGCCACATGCACATTTCAAGTGTGAAATATATGTACTTGGTAAAGACGAAGGTGGAAGACATACTCCTTTCTTCAATGGTTACAGACCCCAGTTCTACTTCAGAACAACTGACGTAACTGGTGATGTTAAACTTCCTGACGGTGTAGAAATGGTTATGCCAGGTGATAACGTATCACTTGAAGTTAAATTAATAAGCCCTATTGCAATGGAGAAAGGTCTTCGTTTCGCAATCAGAGAAGGTGGTAGAACTGTAGGTGCAGGTCAGGTTACTGAGATTATATCTTAATAGTTATATCATATAATTAAAAGAAAATTAAGTGCTTCTTGAAGTGCTTAATTTTCTTTTTATATTATTTTTAAAAAAGGGGAGTAGCTCAATTGGTAGAGTGGCGGTCTCCAAAACCGTAGGTCGCAGGTTCGAGCCCTGTCTCCCCTGCTTATTTCAACTCAGTATTAAAATAATTAAGTCATGGAAAATATAAGACTGTATCTAAAAGAAAGTTATGAAGAACTGATGAACCACGTTACTTGGCCAACTTGGGCAGAGTTGTTCAGTAGTGCAAGACTTGTGATAGTCTCAACAATTATAATTTCCTTAGTTATTTTTCTTTTCGATTTCATCGCCAATTATCTTTTAAAATTCATTTACGCATTGTAATTATTTGTAATAATCTTGTATAATGTCAGAAGATAAAAAATGGTATTCCTTAAGGGTTGTAAGCGGTAAAGAAAAAAGTATCAAAGAGCGAATTGAGCTTGAGATACAAAGAAATAAATGGGAAGAAGTAGTAACTCAGGTTCTTGTCCCTTCAGAAAAGGTTTACAAAATTCGAAATGGTAAAAAAGTAATTCTGGAAAGAAATATTCTGCCAGGTTACATTCTTGTAGAAGCAGTTCCAGCGAAGTTTAGTGGTGAAGTCGTTCAAACGATTTCAAATGTAGTTAATGTTATTCACTTCTTGGGCAAAACCCATCCGATACCTATGAGTCAGGTTGAAGCTAACAGAATGTTGGGCAAAGTGGATGATTCTCAGGAAGTTTCGGCCGCTATGATAGAGCCATTCATTGTGGGTGAAACCATCAAAATTATTGATGGACCGTTCAACGACTTTATTGGAGATATTAAAGAAGTCAACGATGAAAAGAAAAAGCTTAAAGTAATTGTAAAGATTTTTGGTAGAGGTACAGAAGTTGAACTTAATTATATGCAAGTAGAAAAGCAATCATAAAAATAAATGACTTTAGATCAATTGTTGATGCTTCCCTAAAGTCTTTGTTGTTAAATATTTTAATACAAATCAGTGTAAAATGGCAAAGGAAATTCAAACATATGTAAAGCTTCAGGTCAAAGGAGGTATGGCAAACCCAGCACCACCAGTGGGACCTGCATTAGGTTCTAAAGGACTTAATATAATGGAGTTTTGCAAAAGATTTAATGCAGAAACTCAAGATCAAAATGGTAAAGTTTTACCGGTTCTAATCACTGTCTACAAAGACAAATCTTTTGATTTCGTTATTAAAACTCCACCAGCAGCAGCGCAATTGATGGAGTTGGTCAAAATTAAAAGTGGCTCTTCACAACCAAACAGGAACAAAGTTGGGAATGTAAGTTGGGATCAGGTTAGAGGTATTGCTGAAAATAAAATGAAAGATCTTAATGCTTTTACTGTCGAATCAGCTATGAGAATGGTTGCAGGGACGGCTAGAAGTATGGGTATCACTGTGTCAGGTGACGCTCCGTGGGGCAATCCTGTAACAACAGAGGAAAATTAATTATTTCATTGGTAAGGGAGTCATTTATAATGACGATTGTACCTTAAATTTTTTAAAATGGCAAAAGTTAGTAAAAAAAGACAGGCAGTAAATGCCAAAGTTGATTCCACTAAGCTTTATTCGTTGAGAGATGCGGTTACTTTGGTAAAAGAAGTAAATACTGCAAAATTCGATGCGTCAGTGGATGTTCACGTTCGTTTGGGTGTAGACCCAAGAAAAGCTGATCAAGCGATCAGAGGTACAGTATCTCTACCACATGGTACAGGTAAAGTTAAGCGTGTTTTAGTTTTATGTACTCCAGACAAGGAAGCTGAAGCTAAAGCAGCGGGTGCAGACTATGTGGGTCTTGATGAATTCATCACAAAGATCAGTCAAGGTTGGACCGATGTTGATGTTATCATTGCAATGCCAAGTGTTATGGCAAAGGTTGGACAGATTGGTAGAATATTAGGACCAAGAGGTTTGATGCCAAACCCCAAAACTGGTACTGTGACGATTAACGTTGGTGCTGCAGTAGAAGAAGTTAAAGCGGGTAAAATTTCATTTAGGGTTGATAAATATGGAATTATTCATTCACCTGTTGGTAGAGTGTCCTTCACTCCAGAGAAATTAGCTGAGAATGCAATTGAGCTTATATCGACTTTAGAAAGAATGAAACCATCTACTGCTAAAGGTACTTATATGAAGTCTATTAGTCTTGCAAGTACTATGAGCCCGGGTATTTCTATTGACACGAAATCCATTAAATAAACCCATAAATTAATAAGAAATGACACACGCAGATAAAGGTTTATTAATTCAGGAACTTAGAGAGAAGTTTGAGAATTCTTCATATTTTTACGTTACAGATGCATCGTCTTTGACCGTAGCTAAAATTAATCAGTTAAGAAGAACTTGCTTCGAAAAAGGCATTGAAATTAAAACGGTTAAAAATACATTAGCCATTAAAGCAATGGATGGCTTGGACGATAGCAGAAATTATAAAGCAATATTTGATGCTTTCAAAGGTCAAAGTACTGTATTATTTTCAAATGACGGCAAGTTGCCTGCAACAATTATCAAAGAATTTAGAGGTAAAAATGAAAAGCCAGCATTAAAAGCGGCTTACATTGACTCTGATGTTTTCTTTGGTGATGACCAATTAGAAATTCTTACAAAACTAAAGACAAAAGCAGAACTTATTGGAGATATTGTATTCTTGTTACAGTCACCTGCCCAAAATGTGGTTAGCGCATTGAAATCGGGAGGTTCTACCATCGCAGGTTTGTTAAAGACTCTTGAAGAAAGAGGATAATCATAGATTATTATTTAAATGTTACGTTATAGCTTCCAACATTAACGAATTATTTTTTTAATTTTAAAATTTTTAAAACCATTATATCATGGCAGATTTAAAAGCATTCGCAGAGCAATTAGTAAATCTAACAGTAAAAGAAGTTAGTGAATTAGCTCAAATATTAAAAGATGAATACGGCATAGAGCCTGCTGCTGCAGCTGTAGCTGTTGCTGCTCCTGCTGCTGGCGGTGGAGCTGCTGACGCTCCTGTTGAAAAAACAGAATTTGATGTTCATTTAACTTCAGCTGGCGCAAACAAACTTGCAATAGTTAAAGAAGTTAAAACTCTTTTAAACTTAGGTTTGAAAGAAGCTAAGGACATAGTTGATGCTGCTCCTTCATTATTGAAGGGTGGTGCTTCTAAGGCTGAAGCTGAATCAATCAAAGCAACTCTTGAAGGAGCTGGTGCTTCTGTAGAGTTGAAGTAATTGGGCAAAAGTCTTTAGGACTTAATTTCAGAAGTTAAGTCTGAAAATTATGATATCTGGCTTAACCGACCTGTGGTTGGTTAAGCCTATTGTCATTAATAGTTTTTTATTTTGAACATTTTATCTTAAATGTTCTTTATTTAACAAGTGAAGCTAAAAATAAAAAGAAGTATGACATCAATTGGAGTCGTAAGTAGTGCTGGAAGTAGTAGAATAAATTTCGGCAAAATAAAATTAGCAAACGAATATCCTGATCTTTTAGAAATCCAAATTAAGTCTTTTCAGGAATTTTTTCAGCTTGAAACTACACCAGAGAATAGGGGAAATGAAGGGCTATATAAAGTATTTCAAGAAAACTTTCCTATTTCTGATGCAAGAAGTATTTTTGTATTAGAGTTCTTAGATTATTTTATTGACCCTCCGAGATACTCTATTCAAGAGTGTATGCAAAGAGGTTTAACTTATAGTGTTCCACTAAAAGCTAAGTTGAGGTTGTCATGTAACGATGTTGAGCACGTTGATTTTCAGACAATAGTACAGGATGTGTTTTTGGGTAATATCCCCTACATGACATCCAAAGGTACTTTTATGATCAATGGTGCAGAAAGGGTAGTAGTATCTCAACTGCATAGATCACCAGGTGTATTTTTTAGCCAAACTTTCCATCCGAATGGTACTAAAATATTTTCGGCCAGAGTTATTCCTTTTAAAGGAGCCTGGATGGAGTTTGCTACGGATATCAACTCTGTAATGTACGCCTATATAGATAGAAAGAAAAAGTTTCCTGTTACCACATTGTTAAGAGCCATTGGATTTGACTCTGACAGGGATATTTTGCATCTTTTTGATTTGGCAGAGGAAATACCTACAGATATTTCGTCACTTAAATCAGCAATTGGTAGAAAACTTGCTGCCCGTGTTTTAAGAAAATGGACTGAAGATTTCGTTGATGAAGATACTGGAGAAGTGGTTACTATTGAGCGTAACGAAATTTTACTTGAAAGAGATGTAATTTTAGATGAGGATAATATTGATTTGATTTCAGATGCTGAGGCGGATACCATCATCCTCCAAAAAGAAGACCTGGAAGAAGATTATTCAATAATATATAACACTTTGCAAAAAGATCCTGCTTCCTCTGAGATAGAAGCCGTGACTCATATCTATAGACAATTAAGAGGTACTGATCCACCTGACGAGGAGACTGCTAGAGGTATCATCGATAAGTTATTTTTCTCAGATAAGAGATACAACTTAGGTGAGGTGGGAAGATACAAAATCAATAGAAAATTAAGATTAGAGATTTCTAGAGACACACTTGTATTGACGAAAGAAGACATAATTTCTATTGTAAAGTATTTGGTTTCATTAGTGAATCAAAAAGCTGAATTAGATGATATCGATCACTTGGCTAATAGGAGAGTTCGTACCGTCGGCGAGCAGCTTTATGCTCAGTTTGGTGTAGGCTTAGCTAGAATGACGCGTACTATTCGGGAGAGAATGAATGTTAGAGATAATGAAGTTTTTACACCTATTGATCTGATCAATGCAAGAACTTTATCTTCTGTAATCAATTCATTTTTCGGAACAAGTCAACTCTCACAATTTTTAGATCAAACCAATCCTTTATCTGAAATTACTCACAAGAGAAGAATTTCTGCTCTAGGACCTGGGGGACTCTCAAGAGAGCGTGCTGGTTTTGAAGTTAGGGACGTCCACTATTCACATTATGGTCGTCTTTGTACTATTGAGACTCCAGAAGGACCAAATATTGGACTAATATCTACGCTTTGTGTGCATGCGAAGGTAAATAAAATGGGATTTTTGGAAACTCCATACAGAAAAGTGATTGATGGTAAAGTAGATGTTGCAGGAGGTATTCAATATCTTTCCGCTGAAGCTGAAGATTACCGAAGAATTGCACAGGCTAATGCTCAAGTATCTGAGACTGGTGCTTTTTTGAATGAAAGAATTAAGTCCCGAGAACATGGGGAATTCCCAGTATTGTCTCCCGCGGAGCTTGAGTATATGGATATTGCGCCAAACCAAATTGTTGGTGTTTCAGCATCATTGATTCCTTTCCTTGAAAATGATGATGCCAATAGAGCTTTGATGGGTTCTAACATGCAACGTCAAGCACTTCCTTTGGTAAGACCTAAATCACCTATTGTAGGTACAGGCCTAGAAGCCAAAGTTGCGGAGGATTCTAATATGTTGATCAATGCTGAAGGTGAAGGAGTTGTAGAATACGTAGACGCTAACGAAATTGTAATTAGATATGACAAGTCTGAAGAAGAAATGTTAATCTCATTTGATGACAACGTTAAAAAGTACAATCTTACCAAGTTTGTAAGGACAAACCAAGGTTCTTGTATCAATTTGAAGCCAATTGTTAAAAAAGGTCAAAGAGTAACTAAGGGTAGTCTACTTTGTGAAGGATATGCTACTGAGAATGGAGAATTGGCTTTAGGTCAAAATCTTCAGGTTGCATTCATGCCTTGGAAAGGGTACAATTTTGAGGATGCAATTGTGCTTTCTGAAAGAGTTGTAAAAGAAGACGTTTTCACTTCTTTACACATTGAAAGTCACGAAATAGACGTAAGGGATACCAAATTAGGGGAGGAAGAATTTACTAACGATATACCAAACGTTAGTGAAGAAGCAACTAAAGACCTAGATGAGAATGGTATCATCAGAGTTGGAGCTTGGATTAAAGAGGGTGACATTCTTATCGGAAAAATAACACCAAAAGGAGAATCAGATCCAACGCCTGAAGAAAAACTCTTACGAGCAATCTTCGGAGACAAAGCAGGTGACGTAAAAGATGCTTCATTAAAAGCTTCGCCATCAACTAATGGTGTTGTTATTAGTAAACAGTTATTTGCAAGAGCTAAAAAGGATAAATTCCAGAAAGTTCAAGAAAAAGAGTTGTTGTCTAAGCTTGAAGATACCCATGCAGTTAACTTAAATGAGCTTAAAACAATTTTGATAGATAAGCTGATGACGCTTTTAGATGGAAAGATTTCCGAAGGTGTGAGAAGTATTTATAATGAAGAATTGATCCCTAAAGGAGCTAAGTTTACATCTAAAGCCTTTAAGGACATGGAGTTCTCTTCTGTAGATTACTCTAATTGGACTAAGGAGTCAGGTGTAAATGAATTACTTGCTAGATTATTACACAATTATTCTATCAAATTGAATGAGGAATTGGGTAGATATAAGCGTGAGAAATTTAATATCAGTATAGGTGATGAATTACCTGCAGGAGTTCTAAAATTGGCTAAGGTTTATTTAGCAAAAAAGAGAAAACTCAAAGTTGGTGACAAGCTGGCTGGAAGACACGGTAACAAAGGAATCGTTTCTCGTATAGTTAGGGAAGAAGATATGCCTTTCTTAGAAGATGGAACACCAGTTGATATTGTTTTGAATCCATTAGGAGTACCTTCAAGGATGAACCTGGGGCAGATATTTGAAACCGTATTGGGTTGGGCTGGTAAAAAAATGAACATTAAGTTTGCAACGCCTATATTTGATGGTGCAAGCTTAGATGAGATTGAAGGTTACATCGAAAAGGCGGGTTTACCAGCTTATGGGCAAACATTCCTTTATGATGGAGAAACTGGAGATAAGTTTCATCAGCAAGCCACCGTGGGAGTTATCTATATGCTGAAATTATCTCACATGGTAGATGATAAGATGCATGCTAGATCTATCGGTCCTTACTCGCTCATAACGCAACAACCACTTGGTGGAAAGGCGCAGTTTGGGGGTCAAAGATTTGGAGAGATGGAAGTTTGGGCGCTTGAAGCTTATGGTGCGGCTAATATTTTACGTGAATTGCTTACTATTAAATCGGATGATATTATTGGTAGAGCAAAAGCGTACGAAGCCATTGTCAAAGGTGATAATATCCCTGATTCTAATATTCCTGAATCGTTCAATGTACTCGTACATGAGTTGAGAGGTCTCGCATTAGACATTAAATTTGATTAATAACATTTCTTTAAACGATATATAATTAAGATATTATGTTAAAAAAGAAGGGTGTAAAACCAACCAAAGGCTTCGAATCCATCACTATCAGCTTAAGCTCGCCTGATGAAATTCTTGAAAGGTCTTATGGGGAAGTATTAAAGCCAGAGACGATCAATTACAGGTCTTATAAGCCTGAAAGAGATGGTTTGTTTTGCGAAAGAATATTCGGACCCGTAAAGGATTATGAATGTTATTGTGGGAAATACAAAAGAATAAGATACAAAGGTATTGTCTGCGACAGATGTGGTGTAGAAGTTACTGAGAAAAAAGTTAGAAGGGAAAGAATGGGGCACATTAAGCTTGTTGTTCCTGTAGTTCACATTTGGTTTTTTAAGTCATTGCCTAATAAAATTGGGTACCTTCTAGGATATTCTTCTAAAAAACTTGAATCCATCATTTACTATGAAAGGTATGTGGTAGTTCAACCAGGTATTAAAGAAAGTGACATATCAAAACATGATACGCTTACTGAAGAAGAATACTTCGATATCTTAGATACTTTACCAAAAGATAATCAATCACTAGATGATAGCGATCCAAACAAGTTTATAGCTCGAATGGGTGCGGAAGCTGTAAGAGATTTGTTGGAAAGAATAAAACTAGATGAATTATCTTTTGAACTTAGACATCAGGCTGCAAACGAAACATCTCAACAGAGAAAATCGGAAGCATTAAAAAGACTTAGAGTTGTTGAAGCATTCAGAGATGGTCAGCGTACTCAAGAAAACAGACCTGAATGGACAATCATTCAATATTTACCTGTAACACCACCTGAGTTAAGACCTTTAGTCCCTTTGGATGGTGGTAGATTTGCTAGTTCGGATCTAAACGACCTTTATAGAAGAGTAATCATACGTAATAATCGTCTTAAGAGACTTTTGGAAATCAAAGCTCCTGAGGTAATTTTGAGAAACGAAAAACGTATGTTGCAGGAAGCTGTAGACTCCTTATTTGACAACTCTAGAAAATCTAATGCAGTAAAAGCAGAAGGTGGTCGTTCTTTGAAGTCATTGAGTGATGTTCTTAAAGGTAAACAAGGTCGTTTCCGTCAAAACCTACTCGGAAAAAGGGTAGATTACTCTGGTCGTTCTGTGATCGTTGTAGGTCCTACACTTCTTTTACATGAATGTGGTATTCCGAAAGGTATGGCTGCCGAGTTATTCAAGCCATTTATTATCAAAAAATTGATAGAAAGAGGTGTTGTTAAGACAGTTAAGTCAGCTAAAAAACTCGTAGATAAGAAGGATTCTGTAATTTGGGAAATCCTTGAAAATATTTTGAAAGGACACCCTGTATTATTAAACAGAGCTCCCACACTTCACAGACTTTCCATCCAAGCTTTCCAGCCGCGACTAGTAGAAGGTAAAGCGATCCAACTACATCCATTGGTTTGTGGTGCGTTTAATGCGGATTTTGATGGTGACCAGATGGCAGTGCACGTTCCACTTGGGCACGCTGCAATCCTTGAGGCGCAAATCTTGATGTTGTCTGCTCACAATATGCTGAACCCTCAAGACGGATCTCCAGTAACACTTCCTTCTCAAGACATGGTTTTAGGTTTGTATTACCTTACTAAACCTAAGAAGTCTTTAGGAGACATCAAGGTAAAGGGTGAAGGAAAAACTTTTTATAGTGCAGAGGAAGTTGTTATAGCCTTCAACGAAGGTGCGATAGACTTGCATGCTGTTATAAAAGTAAGAGTTAGGGCTGAAGGCCCTGATGATACACTTGTGGTTAAAATTATAGAGACCACGGTGGGCAGAGTAATATTTAATCAAAATATTCCGGATACAGTACCTTATATTAATCAACTTTTGACTAAGAAAAGTTTGAAAAAAATCATCGGTGATATTATCATTAGAACAGATTTTACTCAGACAGCGGCATTCTTGGATAAAATTAAAGATCTTGGATTTTTCTGGGCATATAAAGGTGGCTTGTCATTTAACTTAGGAGATTTGATTACTCCTAGTATAAAAGAGCAGACATTATTAGAAGCTCAAGAAGAAGTGGATGAAGTTTGGGAAAATTATAACATGGGATTAATCACCCCAAATGAAAGGTATAATCAGGTAATCGATAAATGGACTTTTGCCGATAATAAAATTACTGACAACTTGATGCGTGAGATCGCACAACATAAGCAAGGATTCAATTCGGTGTTTATGATGTTGGACTCAGGAGCAAGGGGTTCGAAGCAGCAGATTAAGCAGCTTTGTGGATTGAGAGGTTTGATGGCTAAGCCGAGAAAATCAGGAGATACAGGTGGAGCCATTATCGAAAACCCAATCTTAGCAAACTTCCTGGAAGGTCTTTCAGTTTTGGAATACTTCATTTCTACGCATGGTGCTCGTAAGGGTCTTGCGGATACGGCTTTGAAGACCGCAGATGCTGGATATCTAACACGTAGATTGGTGGATGTGGCTCAAGACGTTATCATCACTGAAGAAGATTGTAATACCTTAAGAGGTATAGACACTGAGGCGCTTAAGGATAATGAAAATGTAATTGAATCATTGGCCTCGAGAATCGTGGGTAGATATACATTATATGATATTATTGATCCGGTTACCGACAAATTAATTTTAGCAGCTGCAGGATATATTTCTCCTGAAGTTTCTATTGATGTTGAAAAGGCTGGTATTGAAATGGTTACCATCAGATCAGTTTTGACTTGCGAAACTAAAGTTGGTGTTTGTTCTAAATGTTATGGTAAAAACCTAGCTTCAGGAAGGATTGTAGAAAGAGGAGATGCAGTGGGAATTATAGCGGCACAGTCTATCGGTGAACCTGGTACTCAGTTGACTTTGAGAACTTTCCACGTTGGGGGTATCGCATCGGTCTCAAAGACTGAATCCGAAATCACAACTAAATTTGATGGTGTTTTAGAATTTGATAATGTTAAAGTCACTGTTCAGGAAGAAGGAAGTTCAACAACTCAGGTAGTTCTCTCAAGATCAGGTGAAATCAGAGTCACTGACCCTGCAACCAAAAAAGTGTACAATTCTTATTTTATTCCATATGGATCTTCACTTCTTGTTAGTGATGGCCAAAAAGTTGAAAAAGGTCAAGCCATTTGTGAATGGGATCCATTCAATAATTTGATCATTTCAGAATTCGGGGGTATCACTCAGTTTGAAGATATCGATGAAGGTGTCACTTACAGAGTGGAAAGAGATGACCAAACAGGTTATGCTGAAAAAGTAGTCATTGAATCAAAAAATAAGAAGAAGATACCTGTAATCAAAATTTTGTCTCCAGAAGGTGAAGAGTTGAAAACATATAACTTACCGGTTGGGTCTTATATTACGGTAGAAAATAATGATACTGTGGTGCCAGGGCAAAAGATTGTAAAAATCCCTCGAAATCTTGGTAAGATTCAGGATATTACGGGTGGTCTTCCTAGAGTAACAGAGCTTTTTGAAGCCCGTAACCCTTCTAATCCAGCTGTAACGGCAGAAATTGATGGTATCGTTTCATATGGTAAAATCAAACGTGGAAATAGAGAGATTTTTGTAGATGACGAAAAAACAGGTCAAAGAAGAAAATATTTGATTGGATTATCTAAACACTTACTTGTGCAAGAAGGTGATTTTGTGAGGGCTGGTATGCAAATGACAGATGGAGCTGTTGCTCCATTGGATATTCTTAATATTCGTGGACCATTTGCCGTACAATCTTACTTAGTTAATGGAGTACAAGAGGTTTATCGTTCTCAAGGTATAGCCATCAATGACAAACACATAGAAGTTATTGTGAGACAGATGATGAGAAGGGTTGAAATAGTGGATCCAGGTGATACAACCTTCTTGGAAGGTGAAGCTGTAGACAGGCACGAGTTCAACGAACAAAATGACTGGATATACGATAAAAAAGTGGTAGTAGAATCAGGAGATTCTAACAACTTTAAACCGGGTCAAATCGTCTCAATAAGACAATTCAGAGAAGAGAATTCGTTATTGAAGAGAAACGATAAAAAACTTTTGGAAGTTAGAGATGCGGTACCTGCAACATCTAGCATATTGCTTCAAGGAATCACTCGTGCATCTTTAGGAGTGGAGAGTTGGATATCAGCTGCATCATTCCAGGAAACAACCAAAGTTTTAAGTACTGCTGCTATTTCAGCTAAACGAGATGGTTTGACAGGATTAAAAGAGAATGTAATTGTGGGTAAAAACATACCGGCAGGTACAGGATTACGTCACTTCAAAAACCTTCAGGTAGAAGCAATAAATGAGTATGATATCATGTAATATAGATTTGTTACTTATATAAATAAAAAAGGGAATACAGTAATGTGTTCCCTTTTTTGTTTAATTAAGGTAGAATCTGTCTCGCAGGTTACATTCTTGCATTTTTTTATGCGGAGCATTAGCTTTTGATTTCTTTTTATTTTATATTTACCTTTCAATTTGAAGCATATGAAGTCCAAGCAAATCTATAACCTGATATTTCTGTTCGTTTTACTCGTTTTTACTAGATGTACTCTAAAAAATAATAGCGAACAAGAATTAAATATCATTGAGAAATTGTTTCCATCAGAGGATCATTTTTTGCTAAAACAATACCCTGAAACAAAATTTAATATCAAGGCTTACGAGAAATCTTTGCTTAAGCTAAGCCAGTTTGATCTCATATCAGTAAGTCTAAGGAATGCTACTTTTTGGGAAACCCAAGGTCCTGGTAACATCGGTGCAAGGGCAAATTGCATAGCTATTCATCCGGCAAATGATCAAATCATATTGATTGGCTTTTCTGATGGAGGTATATTTAGGACAGAAGATGGTGGGTCAAATTGGGAACCTGTATTTGATGAAAATTTAAAACTTTCTATTGGGGATTTAGCATTTGACCCAAAAAATGGAGATGTGGTATTTGCTGGAACAGGCGATCCCAATGTATCTGGGTTTCCTTTTATTGGAGATGGCATTTACAAATCTTCAGACAGTGGCAAGACCTGGGCAAACATAGGTTTAAAGGAGACCAGAATTATTTCACATGTAAAAATATCAAATCAAAACTCAAATGTTATTTATGCCTCATCCATGGGTTTGCCTTTTGAAAAAAACAATCATAGAGGAGTTTACAAGACAATTGATGGAGGCAAGTCTTGGGAGCAGGTTTTGTTTATAAATGATTCTACAGGAGTGGCTGATTTAGTAATCCATCCTAATAATGATAAAATAATATATGCTACAGGATGGAATAGAATAAGAAATAACTTTAAATCTTTGGTTGCTGGTCCCGATGCGAAAATTTTCAAAAGTATAGATGGAGGTTCGACCTGGAAAGTATTAGAAAATGGGCTGCCTTTAGATAGGTCCAGTAGAATAGGTATAGATGTATCTCATTCAAACCCTAATGTCCTCTACGCATGCTACACAGACGGGGCTGATTTTAATCTCAAAGGTGTTTTTAAAAGTTCAGATGGTGGTGAAACCTGGAAACAACTCGAAATAGGGGAGGATATAGGATTAAGTAGGTCTATTTTTGGTGGCTTCGGATGGTATTTTGGTAAAATTAGGATTAATCCTATGGATGAGAATGATGTTTTCATTTTGGGGGTAGACATGTACCGAACCAAAAATGGTGGTCAAAGTTGGACATTGGCAGTACCACCATGGTGGACTTACGAAGTACATGCGGATAAGCATGACTTAATTTTTAAAAACAACAACATGTATCTGACAACTGATGGTGGAGCATACATGTCAGAAGTTTCTACAGAAGATTGGAACGATATAGAAAATATTCCCACCACACAGTTTTACCGAGTTGCACATAACCCTCATGAAGCAGGCAGTTATTATGGAGGTGCTCAAGATAATGGAACAAGTGGTGGCAATGCAAAAAATATTAATGAATGGGATCGTATATATGGTGGTGATGGTTTTCAGGCTATTTTTCATCCTTTTGACCCAGGTATTTTTTATGTAGAAACTCAAAACGGTGGTTTAGCCGTTACTCAAGATGGAGGCCAAAGCTTCGCTGGAGCTACATTTGGAATTAACGGATCTGATCCTAGAAATTGGGATATGCCCATCATGATGAGTCACCATAACCCTGATGTACTTTATACAGGAACTAATAAAATTTATGTAAATCAAAGTGGAGCTGACGTAGAATGGAAGTCGTTAAGTCCTGACATTACCAATCCAAGTTCACCATTTCTGAGACATAATATCAGCACCATACATGAATCTTCATTGAACCCAAACTTACTTGCAGCTGGTACAAGTGATGGTTTAATATGGATATCAAAAGATAAAGGGCAAAACTGGTTGAATGTTTCCGGTAACTTGCCAGTTCGATATGTTTCTTCTATATTATTTTCACCAGAAAATGAAAATACTATTTTTGTCTCTTATACAGGCTATAGAGATTATGATAATACGCCCTATATTTTCAAAAGTGAAAACCTAGGAGAAAACTGGAAATCAGTTCAAGGAGATATGCCATCAATAGCTATTAATAATATTTTGGTACTTCCAGCTGATAAAATAAGTCCAGAAGGAGTGTTGGTCATCGCAACTGATGCAGGTGTTTACTTATCTAAAAACATGGGGCGTAATTGGATTAGGCTAGGAGGTAATATGCCTTATGTTACAGTATATGATGTTGACTTTAATCCTGCGTTGAATCAAGTTGTCGCAGGTACATTTGGGAGAAGTATTATGAGTTTTGATTTGGATCAAATTAACTACCCAGGAACAACATCTGCTTCCGAAACAACTTATCCACAATATAGTGTGCATCCCACAGTTGTCATGAATGGAGCTAACATTAATATAACAACTCAGGTCAAAAATTTAGTTTTTGAAATTTTTGACATTAACGGGAAGGTAATCTACAGCCATTTAGAAGCCAATCAATATTTAACCTATGTTAATACTGATGAATTGCTTCCAGGGATCTATTTTATAAAGCCAAAAAACATAAAAGCAAAAGCCACCAAATTTACTAAAATTTGATGGCTTTACGATTTTATTTTATCATTTATTACAGGTTCACTTAAACAACTGTAGGATTTATTCCATTCCGAATACTGCAATTACAGAACCATCTAGCTTTATGGTCGGCATAGTGGTTATATCTTTTTTAGGAACCGTTACCACAAAAGATGGTCTATATTCTGCAACATCTTTTTTAGAAATAACAGATGTAACATTCAAAACTGGAGGGGAGACAGTCAAATCAATGCTTTCAACCTTAAATGAAGTCTCTTTAATGGTCTTATCTGCAAAAATAGCATAGACTTCATTGTTATTGAAGTCAAGACTTTCATTTTGAGGAGATTTGATATAAACCTGGAGAGAGTTGAGTGATTTAAAGTTAAAAGCTACATTACCTTCTTGCACGATTTGGGTTTGATCCAATTTATGAGTAATGGAAATATCTTTGGCTCCTGCACCTGCTAGTACTTTGGAATTATCTACTTGTATCGGTGCATCATTTGCTGTGCTGTCTGCAGATTTTTCGTTTTTACATGAAAATAATAATAAGCTTATTATTGCTGCACATAAAACTGATTTTAGAGTATTCATACTGTTTATTATTTTAGATTTTATAAAAAAGAGCGCAAAATTACAAGAAAAATTTTAATTTTTATATCTGTATGAAATTATTACTGAGTACAGATAGATTTTATACCATAATATGTATGAAAGAGCGGTGATTTTATAATAAAAAAGAGACTTTTTGAAGATGATCAAACAGTCTCTTTTTTTAAAGACCTGATTATTTTAATTTGTCACAACAATTCTTTGAGCTACCACCTGTTGATCTATTTGCATCATACAAAGATACATTCCGGGTTGTAAACCTGACTGCGTGACATCCACAATCATATGGTCGGCCTGAGGGTTTTCAGTAAGTATAACTTTGCCATTTAAGTCATAAATTTTTACAGCATTAATTATGCCATTACATTTTATTGCAAACTGATGATGGGTTGGATTAGGCGCGATTTCTACAGATGGCTTAGCCGTTTGAGTCGTAGAAGACACACTGGTTAAAATAATGTTTTTAGAGATGCTACATCCCGCGCCATCTGTGATAATGACGTTATAAAAACCTGCACCTATATTTTCAATCTTCGCTCCTATACCAATTAATTGATTAAGCTGATACCACTCAATGGTGAGGTTGCCTGCGCCTCCGGAGACATTAGCGGTCAAAGCGCCATCTTTGGCGGTAGTCGAGCTTGGGTTTATGGTTTCTATTGAATTTAGTGTGATAGGCGGATTTATCGAAGTCACATTATAAGTGGCACTTGCTATACATTTACCGGTATCACTTGCAGTCACTGAATAGATGCCTGATTTCAACTGATAAACGGAGTCACCCATGAGCAAAGTATCTGACCATACATAATTTAATAATCCAAACCCACCCGTTACTGATATTTCGATAGCACCATCATTATCTCCCAAACATTTTACATTTGTAATCTTGGCATTATCGAGTTTGATGGAGTCGGACTGGTGTACTTTAAATTTATAATTTTGCTTGCAAGCTACTGCATCTGTTAAGGATATCGTATATATTCCTGCTTTTAAAGTATCCGCCAATAACAAGGTATCTCCATGTGACCATACATAATCGATTTGACCTGTACCACCGGATAAGCTGATAGAAAGTAATCCATTGACTTCACCTGGGCACAAAATAGAGTCGGCAGCTATCAGATTAGCTTTAAGTTTTTCTGCCTGGGTTATGGTGACTTCTAGATTATTACTTTTACAGCCCTGACTGTCAGTTGCAATAACTGTGTATTTTCCAGCTTTTAGCCCATTTATTGAACTAGTTGTAGCCCCATTTGACCAAAGATATGTGTTATTAGGTATTCCTGTTACAGATGCAGTTCCGGTACTATCTCCAAAACATTTTATATCTGTGGATGACAAGAGACTGATAGTAAAACCAGGAGTTATAGTAACCACTGCGGTTTGTGAATTTGTACAATTATTGGCATCTGTCACTGTAACAGTATAGTTACCTGCAGACAAGCTAGTGATGGTCGATGTTGTTTGACCTGATGACCAGTTAAATGATTTATTTCCAAACCCACCAGAGACTGATGCGGAAACAGCCCCGTTGGTTGTATTGTTACATGATACATTAGTGGTATTTAAGCTTATATTGATTTGTGCGGGCTGATTGACAACGTTTTGAATTGAAGCAGTACACCCTGGAGTATCTGTTACTGTCAAAGAATAATTTCCAGCAGAAATATTAGCCAGATTTGCTGTTGTTGCTCCATTGCTCCAAAGGTAAGATGTACTGCCTTGAGAACCACTGATGCTTGAAATAATTTGACCATTGGACAATCCAAAACAAGTTACATTTGTTATGGTTGAACTCAATATAAATGGATTAGGTTGTGTAATTGAAAGATTTACAATTTTAGTACAACTGTAAGTGTCTGAAATGGTAACGGTATAATTTCCTGCAGTCAAGTTATTTAATGTACTAGACATACCTGTGGATGTAGAACCATTGGACCAGTTATATGAATAGGGTAGAGTACCACCTGAAGCCGTTACCGTTGCGCTACCATTATTACTTCCAAAGCATGATGCATTATTTTGAATACTTGCTATGCCATTTAAAACTGCTGGTTGAGTTACTTGCCAAGATCCAGAATTAGTACATTGAGCAGCATCAGTAACCGTTATGGTATAGGTTCCTGCAGGTACATTATTATTAAGATTTTGCATGGTGCTTCCATTCGACCATAGGTAAGTTTTGTTACCTGTTCCTCCAGATATGGTTGTGAAAACCCCTCCGGTACTTTGACCATTACATTGAACAATTTCAGTTGTTCCTTGTATTATAATCGGTGGAGATTCGACAATGTTAGCTACGCCGGTTGCTGTACACCCATTGTTATCTGTTACGGTTACTGAGTAGGTACCCACTGGAAGATTCGAAACTGAACTTCCGATATTTCCTGTACTCCAACTATAACTAAAACCACCCACACCCCCAGATGCAATCACTGAAACCGTTCCATTCGTTGCATTTTCACATACTGTAGAACCAGAAGTAACCGTTTGTATTGCAGATGGTGAACCCATGGTTACTGATGCTGATGTGGACGCGCCTGCATTATCAGTAACAGTAACACTCACTAATCCTGCGGGCAAGGTTGTATTGGTCTGTAATGTTGATCCATTAGACCATATGTAATTGTAAGGAGTTGTACCACCTGTAGGATTTGCAGTAGCTTCACCATCACTAAAGCCAAAACATGAAACAGGGGAGACATTATTAATAGAAACTAATAATGGCATTGCACCACCTTGAATAGGAATAATGTTACTAGCGAAAACTACTCTATCGTTGGAATTACCATTTGCCCCATTGGCAATAACTGCACATGCATAAAATTTAATTTCTGGCACTGCTCCCGGTGTTGCTGGTGCTGTCCAATCTACAGTAAACGATAATTCGTTGCTTCCTGGGAAATTAGGTGCAGGCGCGTGACCAAAATATGTTTTACCACCTGCGACTCTGAGTTGCGTTCCTGAAGAAATATTAGACATGGTTCCTGCGTTTTGGTTTGACCCATTCAGAGCCAATAACTGAAAACCACCCTTGACAGCATTTCCGTTAGGGTTGGTAACGGTTACTGTTAACGGATAAGTATCGCCAGTCATAATCGTAGATGGGAGTCCATCAATAGTTACAGTACCATTCAGGTTGGCATTGTTACCTGAATGGCATTGGGCACAATTAGAGTCAGTAGGCGCTCCGGTATAACCTGAACTTCCTGATACAGGGTGAAGGCCTGAATTACTCAGACCAAGTATTAAAGCACAAAGGCCTCCGAAAATTACTAGTGATTTGTTAAATTTTACCATGTTGAAATATTTATATTTGTTGATTCTGATTTAAAATGTTTTATTAAATTGCATTCCCTAACTTAAAATCACACTTGAAATTAATAAAAATGGTTTTAATTTACTTTTTAACTTACGTTTAGCTTCGAAAGGTACTTTACAATATATTTACCCAGAATGTCAAATTCAATATTTACCTTATCATTTAGCTTGATTTTTGAAAAATTGGTATGTCCATAGGTATATGGAATGATGGATACTGAAAAATCTGATGCTTTTGCATTGACCAAAGTCAAACTGACACCATTAATACATACAGAACCCTTTTCTACCAAAAGATTATCAAATTCAGGGTTAGTCTCAAAATGAAAGTTCCAACTACCATCTTTTAACTCAATTTTATTACAAGTGGCCGTAGAGTCTACGTGTCCTTGCACAAAATGACCATCCATCCTTTGGTGTGCCATAATAGCTCTTTCAAGATTGATGATATCGCCTTTTTGGATGACATTGAAATTTGACTTGATCAATGTCTCCTCGATGGCGGTGACTGTATAAATATCTCCTTCAATCTTTACAACGGTAAGACACACGCCATTATGTGCAATACTCTGATCTATGTAAGCTTCATTGGCCAATGCTGATTGAATTTTGAAGTGTTTATTGCTTCCTTCCTTTAATATTTCCTTGACTACACCTTGTGCTTCTACAATTCCGCTAAACATCAATTTTTAATTATATGGATAAAACCTGTTAAAATATTTTCTGACTCAGAAACCCCAGTTACCCTTTTTTCGAATACTTTACATGAATAATGATACGTACCGTCTGCCAATGGTTGACCCGCTTTTGTGGTACCGTCCCAGTTAATGACAGGATCACTGGTCTCAAAAACTAAGTTTCCCCATTGGTTATAAACTTGAAACTGAATTTTTTCTATAAATAGGTTGACTCTAGGTTTGAAAAAATCATTGCTACCGTCACCGTTGGGAGTAAATGTATTGGGTAAGACGTACAAAGGGCAATTATCCACACAAAACTTATTGCTTGGTAAGCTTTCATTACCTAATTTGTCAACAGAAGTTACTGTATAACAACCTAATAAGCCATTATCAGGGTAATGAATATAACTGAGTTCTCCTTTAGAGTCTATTTCGTCCAAAAATATTAGGTCTGATGAAATGTTTTCAGCGTAATAGATTCTATAAGCAGCAATATCGTCTGCAATATCTGGGCATGAAAGAAATGGATTGGTCCACTTAATTGTGTTATAGAGTTTGTCTGCACTTATCTCGGACTGAAGTCTATCACATACATTTTTAACACTTATTTTTAATGGACATGGTGGGACATCATCTATCGGTATTGAACAAGCTTCTTGTGATTCATTTAAAATAGGATCTTCTATGTCTTGAATATTGTAAGTACCAATACTCTCTATTTTGTAACAATATGTCTGACCATTAATCAAACCCTTGTCCTCGTATATAGGTTGAGAAGCTTGACCTATCCATTCAAATATTCCAGCAACATTTTTTCGATAGATTTTGTAGCTGATATTTGCCCAGGGAGTATTACTTGCCCAAGTAAGAATGTTTTTTTTGTCTGATGGCTTTATACTTAAAAATATGGTTGAGGATGCTTCTGACTTTCCAGTTTGAATTCCTTTGGAGAGTAATTGTACTTGATAAGTAAATGGACTATTTACGGTATTGATGTTATTGTCTACAAATTCTGTTGGGATAGGGCTTGCAAAAAACGGGCTTAAGATTTCACCAATTTTTATAAAAGCTTGTGGAGATGTGTATCTGATAATCTCATATAAATAAGGTCCTGGATTAGCAATCGTATCCAATTGCTCAGGTAGAGGCTTTATCCATTTAATGATGATAGATCCTTGGCTGGCATCAGTCGTAAGCACAGAAGTTTTAGTGATCAGTGGGACATCCCTAGACAGAACGATACAAGTCTCATTAGAAGCCAATCCTTCCACAAGATTGAATGGATTGCCGGTAGATGTTTTTTTAGCAAATTCAGCTTGTACTCTGTAGCAATACGTTTTCCCTTTTTCTACATTGTTGTCTATGTAAAAGTATTTAACATTGTCTTTTTGAATAGTTCTAAAAGCTATCTTTTGATAAGGAGACCCGGTGAGACCTGGATTACAACTATCAGGCATAAAATTGGTACTCGATATTTTACGCCAAACTGAAAATCCCAAGAAATATTGATCTCTAGTGATCTCGCAATCATAAGGCGAATTCCATTCTAACTTTACACTTTTTTGATCACTTTTTGAAGTCAACGCTTGAGGAGCAGGTCCTACGATTTTTATTCTGATTGTTTTTAAGGTAGCCAAGCCTGTAGAGTCTGGATAAAAATTGTCTACAGCTCTCAATACAAATTGATAGTACTGGTCTGATATGTGATTGCAATCAGTTTGCCAAGAGATTACGGTTTCGAATGGAACTTTAGTAAAAAATCTTGGGCCATTAAAAATGGCAGGATTCGTTATCGTCAAGGGTCCTCCTGTAGCAGTAATTCTTACTTTTTGGTTATTATTAGGATCAGTTACTTTGATAGGTATTCTGATAAATGCTCCAGCTATAACACAAAGCTCTTCGATAGATTCTATTTTTGGCGGTTCATTTTCACAGGCTCTGATGAGAATTTGCATATCTCTGATAATCACATTGATCAGTTTGCCATTGCGGTATTCTTTTATCTTGATAGCAATGTTGTATTCACCTTGTAGCTTCGGACTATCCCATACTACTTCACCAGTGATAGCATTTATAGTAAAATCATTTCCACCTATCTGACCCACTTCGTTTGGATATTTATAACCAGGTACAGATATGCCCAACCCTTCCAGTGGAGGCGTCAATTCATAAGCAAGGCTGTCTCCATCAGCATCATAAGCATTAGGATTGTGTGTAAAGACTTTATTGACACAGCCAATGTCTATGGGTGGTTGAAGTAATATTGCAGAATTGTTGAACCCTTGAAACTGCTGATCTAAAAGAGTGAAAGTGGTACTTAAAAAAAAGGGAATATCTATAGAGTTGGGATAGTTGACATTTAAGATACCTCCGATTCTGTTGGGATCCAAAAATGATACCGTGTAAGTAGCTACTCCGGGGTAAGTATGTATAGCTATGTAGTAATTTATTTTAATATCATTGGGTTCAAATCTAGTCCTATTATTGTCCCTGTTCACAAATTCCCTAGTTCCATCTCCCCAAGCAACGTCCAAACTGTCTCTGTCTGCAGCTGTACTACTAGCTTTAGTATAGGTAGTGATGGTCATTTCTATAGTAAGCGCACTGATTTGCCTGTAAGTGATCTCACCTGCTCTGTTGTGCGTACCCAAAACTAAATTGGGGATACAACCTAAAATGATCGAAATTAATGATATTTTAAAAAAGGTATTCACAGAACAAAAATATATTTTTATTTTGAAAATGCAAAGAACAATGGCCTGAATAATAAATATTTACACCACATTATGAATATCTAGGTTTATTACAAACCCATGATTAAATAAAATACAAAGTTCGAACAAATAATCTTAGCTACTTGTTTATGCCATTTGCTGATTTAATATCTTTCTAATAGTTGAGTCTACTCCGAAAAGTGCCATTTTGCCATAACTTGTGACGCATTAAAGCGTTAAAGGCACAAAGACAAAAAGAATCACAATTTACAAATCAATGATAATTAAATATTTGTGCAACTTAGATTCTTAGAGACTTTAACGCTTGGGCGTCACAAGAGTGGCATTTCAACTTTTACGGTTTTTCGGAGTGGACTCAATAGTTTTAATTTTAGTAGATGGTAGATTCAGGTGATGACAAATTACAGTCTTACAGGGAATGATTGTCTTTTTCTAGCTTCAAATGGATTAAAATCTTTTTTTTACCAATAAAAGGTAGTCTGAATGACACAACTTGGCCATTTAGATATTATCCATTAATCAAGACAAAAAAGAAGAATCCCAGAAAAACTTTAAAAAAGCTTTATCCATCGTGATCTAGTCCTCCTTGGTGTACATGTCCATGATCTAGTTCGGATGCAGTAGCAGCGCGTACGGATAAGATTTCACCCTGAAAATGCAAGGTGTAGCCAGCCATGGGATGATTAAAATCTACGGTAATGGCTTCTTCTTTGGGCTCAATGACTACACCACGGTAAGTCCTGCCTTCATGATCATGCATGGTCAGTGGTGCGCCAGCTAGTAGCTTGCTTCTATCGATATTTCCTTGGTCATCAGCAAAACTTCCAATTGGAATTTCTACAACCGCTTGATCTTCATACAAGCCATAAGCATCTTCTGGCTCAAGAGTAAAAGCAAAACTGTCGCCTGCAACTTTATTTTCTAAATATTCTTCAAATGATGGTAACATCATACCTACTCCAAAAATAAACTCTAATGGTTCAGCTTGGTATGTTTCTTCAATGAGCTCTCCATCTGCAGTATCTTCATTGAGTTTGTAGTGCAAAGACACTACTTGATTTTTTTGAATTTGCATATTTTAGATTAATATTTGTAAATAATGGTTTCTTCAGGGGTAACCATATAAATTTGCTTACCTGCTGATTTTTCTACTCGGCCGATGATCGACGCTTCTATACCTAATGTAGCTGCTAAAGAGATCATTTCTTTTGCACAAGTTTCATCAGATGTATAACATTCCAATCTGTGGCCCATATTAAATACTTGATACATTTCCCTAAGACTCAGGCCAGATTCGGACCTGATCCACTGAAATAAGGGTGGCACTTCCAGCAAATTATCTTTAATGATGACCACATCATCTGGCATAAACTTGCTTACCTTGGTCTGTCCACCTCCAGAGCAATGTATAACTCCGTGGATATATTTTTTGTATTGACTGATCATGGGCTTTAGCAATGGTAAGTATGTACGTGTCGGTGATAATACCAATTTTCCAAAATCCATAGTTGAGCCCGAAATTTCAACTTGATCAGTAAGTTTTTTAGAGCCGGTGTAAACTACTTCATTGGGGATAAAAGGATTAAAAGACTCCGGATATTTTTCTGCATAGTATTTAGAAAAGACATCATGTCTAGCTGAGGTCAATCCATTGCTACCCATACCACCATTATACCTATCTTCATAGATGGTCTGGCCACTAGATGAAAAACCTACGATAAAATCTCCTGGCTTGATATCAATATCGACAACATCAGAACGACGCAATCTAGCAAAAGCGGTATATCCAACGTCAACAGTTCTCACGATGTCTCCTACATCTGCTGTCTCACCTCCTGACAATGTAATGTCTATGCCGTATTGTGCTAATTTATCTAAATACTCTTGAGTGTAATTGATGAGTGTGGAAATAACTTCTCCGGGTATGATATTTTTATTTCTGCCTATGGTTGATGACAATACGATATTGGTAAATGCACCTACACAGCCCATGTCATCGAGATTCATAACGATGGCATCTTCTACTATGCCTTTCCAAACTGAAAGGTCTCCTGTTTCTCTCCAATAAATGTAGGCCAAACTGGTTTTGGTTCCCGCTGTATCTGCGTGCATAATGTTGCAAAATGCTTGGTCCATACCCACAATATCAGGTATAATCTTACAAAACGCATTTGGAAATAGTCCCTTATCCAGGTATTTGATCGCTTTATGTACTTCATCCTTTGAAGCAGATACACCTCTTAAATCATATTTCAAAGTACCGTCCGTCATGAATAGGTTTTACTATTTGGTTCAAAAATCACAAAGGTACTTAAAAATCATTTTTTCAATCAAGGATGATTCATTAAATTTGAAATTTTCAGATACAAATCTATGCAAAAATGACTATATCCGACATATTGGGGTTTTTTGAATAAAAAAAGACCATTAATTTCAACAATATATTATTTTCCTTGTATATTTATGCAATCAATTGTTCGGTCGTGAATTTATACATAAAAAATTGTTTTTGGATTTTGTTTTTCATGTTAATATGTATTGAATCTCAAGCACAATATACCAAAAAAAACAGAGAAAAATACGCTGCAAGATATGGAATAAAATTATCTGCAGGCGCTATCATGGCGAGAGAGGAAACCACTTACATCGGAAATGAAAGAGATCAGATTATACATCAAATCAAATTGGCAGATGCTATGCCACAATTCAATGCTGGACTGTGGGGACAGAAGAGGTTTGGTTGGCTTTATTCTGAACTCAATATTCTATATTCCAGATATGGAATGGGATATGATGCTACGACGTTCACTAGTTTCGGAGCACCTACTCAAAGAAAAAATGAGAGATTTGGATATGTAGATATGCAAGTTATGGCTGGTTTGATATCCAATGGATTTAGAATAGGTGTAGGTCCGGTAATGCATATTTTGGCACATCATGAGTCACAACTGGTCAGTTTGGAAAATTACAGTCAAAGACTGCGCAGAGTAAGCTATGGTTTTAGTGGAGCAATAGGCTACGACATGGGTAAAATAAGCATTGATCTTAAATATGATAAGGCATTCCGAACGATAGGTGACCATATTTATTATAGGTATAAAAAAAGCCAGTTTTTTGAGACGCCAGATGGGATTACGTTTGCAGTAGCGTATTCTTTTGGAAAGGAATTTTAAGTATTTCCTTTGATGATGTTTATAAAAGTTAAAGTTCTTCGGGGGTTTTAATGGTATCAGGTTTATTGGCGTCTACTCTTCCAAATTCATCCATATAGATCCTTGCGAGTATAAAAAATACAGAAAGCATCAATGGCCCAAATATCACTCCAATAAACCCAAACATATTGATCCCCATAAAAACGCCTAACAATGTGATCAATGGGTGAACATCAGCTAGTTTTTTCTGTACTAAAAATCTGGCAATATTATCTACTGACCCGATCACAATGAATCCCCACAAAGCTACTCCTATACCTTCAAATGATCCTCCTACTATAAACTGAAAAATGGCAAGTGGCAAATAAATTGCTAAAGTACCTATGATCGGGATAACACTACTAATGGCCGTTAGGATACCCATCAGCATGTATTCTTCTACCCCAAAAATCCAATAACCTATGGTACCGACAAGACCCTGAATCAGTGCAACTATCGGTATTCCCAAAGCATTGCTATATACTAAATTTCTGATATCGGTAATAATTTTTTTGACATTGGCAGTTTTGAAGGGTACATTTTTACGAAGCCACCTTTCTACTTGTCTATTTTGTACCAGCATAAAGTAAAGCACCAAATACATCAGAAAAACATTGCCTAAAGCAGAAAAAGTACCACCAAGCATTTTTTGAGCTACAGGAAGTACCTGACCTGAGATCTTTTGAACATTATCAGCGTTTAACACATCGATTTGATAATGGGTTATCAGATATACATTGATTTTATCAAATACGCTATTGATCATGGCGGGATCTTGTACCACAGGGCCAATTTTATTAATAGCCACCGTCATCATATAAGCCAAAGGTATCACCATAATGACTAAAGAAAGCAACATCAAAACTAACGCAGCTACCCAAGCTGGCCATCGTCTTATGATGATTAAATATTTCATGGGATGCATCAATATTACGTACAACGTAACTGACCCTAGAAATGAGCCAACCATGAAATACAATTCTGAAATGATGATAAATCCTAAAAAAATCAGAAAAGCTAAGAAAAAAAGTTGTCTGATCACATTAGGGTGAATCTGAAATTTGCCAAAGGCTGCTTTGATGGACATAAGCTATGATATTAAGTTGCAAATATAGATATAAATAGCGGAATTGTTGAATTGCCTTTTTGCGAAAGTGCAAAAAGGTTGTTCTTGATCTTGTATTACGACTTGTAAGTAGAAATATAATGAAAGTAGATGATTTTGTGCATTAGATTTTTTAGTATTCTACGATTCATCATTTTAAAATCATTCTTCCTTTTACCCCATATACCTGTAATGTCCCACCATAGGATGCAAAAACAGCCAATCTTCTAGCACTTGGCCCCAACCTGCATTATGCACGACCAAAGGAGTGCCTGCGTCGCTTTTTAAATGGGTGACGATACCTATATGGGGCATCTTCCCACCTATCAGCCAGGTTACTATGTCTCCAGGTTTATAGTCTTCTGTTACGGATGTAATCTTCTGCTTGAAGCCCTTTCTTTCAAAAAACACTTCCAAATTGGGTACTCTTCTATGGTCTATATTGGTATCTGTTGTTTTTAAGCCCCAACGCTTGGGATATACCGAGAAGTTGGATTTCATATCTTCATGTACTTGTTTTTGAAGATCAATTTGTATTTTTCTAAATGCCCTAATCACCACATCGGTACATACTCCTGTATGTGAAGGCACGTCACCACCTGGAAAATCAATAGTTTGATAATCTGAAATGTAAACTACTTCGGGATTTATAATGGTCAAAGCAGCATTAGATAATTTTTCTCCCGTATTTTTAGGATGGGGAATGAAAGTAACTTCTACATCAGGACTATATATGATGCTCTGTAAGGAACCCAATGCCTGTTCATGTTTACATTGAGATAAAACTAATACTATAAAAAAGCCAAATAAAATTCTCAAGAGACAATATTTATACCCATAGAACAAAATTTAGATAAAAATTATTGTGGTGTGTCAGTTAAGTTAGGAATGTAGGATTTTGTCACAAAGGTAGAAGACTAGCCCGATATTGGTTTGACTTCGATACCATATCCTTCCGGTTTCAATATGTTCCAAACCTGACAAGGCTGACCGAATTCGGGTAACCTGTTTCTAATTAGGCTATTTCCAATTCCAATCATTTCCATGCTCTTATATATTTAGCTTTAATAAAGTTACTTTTTATTCTGAATATGTACAATATTACGTTATATCTATTTTGGCTTTAGAAGATGATTAGTAAAGCGGGACGCTTTTACCAATGTAAGCTAAGCAAGTACGCTTAGCTTATCCAAAGCCACTACATTTTCACCACCTTCCCCTCTTTTACTACTACTGCTTCACCCTTCCTTTGGTAAGAGCCTGTCACGCTTTGCGTGAGAAGGGCCGGGGATTGGTTTACCATATCCATCACTTTCCATACATACATGCCTGCTGGCAACCCACTCATGTCAACACTATTTTGCCCATAATAGATACGCTGTGTGATCACAGGTCTGCCAGTGAGATCATAGATCATGACCTGACCAAAAGCAGGGACATACTCTACGAGAGTGATGAGTAAATAATCCTGTACCGGATTGGGAAAGAGAGATACATCTGCTCTGCTTATAGCCTCATCGTAACTACTGCTCGTACCTAGTGTAATGGTGCGGCAATTGGTATTACTACTATTTTCATTGCTGACCGTGAGGCAGACTTTGTATGTACCATTTTGTGCAAAAGTATGATACGGACTCTGTGTACTCACTCGTGGACTACCATCTCCGAAGTCCCAAGACCACGTCTCTGGCCTGAAGTAACTTAGGTCTGTAAAACGCAGTTGCAGATGATCAGTACTGTCTGCTTCGTAGCGGTACTTGGCTATGGGATGATTGTCTAGGCCGAGGGTATCGCAGGATGAGCCGTCTAGTGGGCCAAGGCGATAGTGAGGGAAGTTGGGGATAGACCACGGATTATTAGGGATGCGGATAGCATGTTGTCTGAAAGATGATGCTGCACCTCCTTCATTTGGATAATCCATCACGTGCATATGTTTGGCACTTGCAGCTCCTGAGACATTGTATAACCGACCATCAGGACCTGGAGCCCAAAATCCAAATTGTGTAGTTCTAAATCCAGGGATATCACCAAAATAAAATCCATCATAATTAGCCAAATGCACACGTGGTTTGCTTAAGTCTTTCATATCATACTGATATAGATCGTTCATATTATTGGCATAAAAGTATTTGCCATCAGGAGAGAAGATAGCACCTTGACCTAATGATGCTTCTGGAATGACTAAGGTATCATGAAATGGATTGCTCAGTAAGCCATTACATCGGTCAAAGTCATAAATAGATACTATACCTGTACTATCCCAATAAGCACCATCAACGGCTCCAAATTTATCTCCTTGCTGTGAAAAAGCAGATGTACCTAAAGCCAGTCGGGGGCTTTCCTTTCCTAATTTTTGGGTATGCACTTCTCTCACGCCTAATGGGTCAAGCAAAAATGTATGATAGGTGGTATTATCCTCAGTAATAGCTACAAGCCACCAGTCTCTGCCGTTGGCATGTCGACAAGCTTGTAGGTTATTTTTTATTTTAAAATTTTTTAATATTATATCTTTTTTAAATACACAACCTTTTTTAGAATTACCTTCAAAATCAATTACTGAATATTTGATACTTGTGGTATGCAGCTGGTCATAATCAAAAAAGCTACTAAATAAATAAAGTAAGTCTTTACCTTCCGATAATTTTATGGGCAAAAAAAGGGAACCCTGAAACAAATTGTGCCCATATCTAATTCCTTTAATGGGGTCAAATCTTTGCAGCCAATAAGTACCAAAATTAATTGAATCCCCCCCTTTCATTATAGCATCGTTTACCTCAGATACAAACATTCCATTTGAACTGCAAAAATATTCTCCATTATCTTTACAGTACAGTCCACAAGTGCCTCTAAACCTTAGTTGTCTCTTAGGGAAATATTCAATTCTCATAGGATCTGTATTAAAATTAAAATTAAATGGTGTAAATAACCTTAGACTGTCATTATTAATGGTTTGTTCAGTGGCATCGGCATTATTACCGAGTACCCAGACATAATCGTTCTTTTGACAGAAACCATTAGATTTAATCATAAAAAGGAATAAATAATAAAGAAAAAGAAATTTATAAGGCATTATATAAAATTTTTGATTGACTAAAAACTAGATAAAAATCGTAGAGTAAGCTAAACGAAGCTTACTCTACGTTTCAATTTGAAAAGTTAATTATTGTAATTTTACAATCTTTTTGGTGATACTATCACCGTTATCCAACTGAACAGTGATAAAATATATACCAGCATTCAGATCAGTAAGGTCACATTTTGTTTCATGATGATCCACAGATATGAGTTGTTGACCAGAGATATCCTTTACTTGATAGCTTGATATACGGCTTGGACTATTGATATAAAATACTCCTGTACTTGGATTAGGATAAATGGACACACTTGCTACTCGTATTTTATCTGTTTTCCTGCTTTCTAACTCTGCACAAAGTTCTTGGTCATCATATGTTTGCTGTATTTGAAGGCTAGACAACATATTGCGGGCCAAGACAACAGTCTCTTTATACAATGGCTCACAGAGATGTGCTAAATACTGTAAAGATGTGATGTGGTGCTCAGAGACATAAGTACTACCATAAGTCATATGATCTACCAAGATCTGAGCATACAACTTTGCAGCGGCAGTGTAAGGCTTGTCATCTGGAAGTGAGGCAACTGAACCATTGATCTCAGCAATGTTATATGCCATAGTATTTTGTACTTGGGCAGTGATTTGATGTACCGTAGCCAGTGTTGCACCTAACTGATTTCTCAACCCTACCAATTCATCTAGTAACATGGGATTATTACTTTCTTGATAAGCATTCCATTTAACATCTTGCATATTAGAGATACTTTGACCCTCTATTCGGAGTTGATCCAATTGATTTTTTGCGGTTGCAGATACCGTTTGGGCATCGTTTACAGCTTTGTAAAATTGTTCATATGCCGTCACTTCCTCAGTTGCGTTGTGGTAAAATTCGCTTAAGATGTTGGATGCTTCTACAAATTGAGGATGTGCTGTAAGATAGCCATATAACCATCGCTCCTTGGCCCATTTTCCAGGTTCTACATGCGCTGCATTTACGATATGGCTGTGGTCTAGCATTCCTTCCAAAGTCTCTATATCTCCTGATAACGGCTGACTTTGTGGCGTTACAGCCCCCAAAGGCAATTCGCAACTGTATAAAGCGCAATTATCCGAAGCATCGACTTCACTTTCCTCAAACCACACCGGTTGCTGATTAGGCCAATACCATTTTGCAGTAGTATTTTGGCTAAGTTTAGCAAAAAATTTATTTGCATCAGGTAGCACACTTACATATTTTGCTACTCTAGTACCGCCTGACCAGGTATTTCCTTTGTCTCTTTGCTCACCGATGGCGCAATCTTGAAATAACATTAATCCAGCTTCATTGTTTTCCATTTTATTTTTACTAAAATTTGAAGTTCCAGTTCCTGATCCTTCATATCTAAACCCATGTAAAAATTCTTTGTTACTATTACAGCATACAGAAGAGTTTTTAACATCATAAAATCCATTTAGTCCTCGTTGTGTTATTCCACTATTATTTTCAAATACATTTCCATCTACTAAAGCAGAGTTTAACGTATTTAAAAACAAACTTAAATGATGTGATCCAGTATTTACTCCAGGCGTATTTAATATATTAAATAAAGGATTGTTGTTGATATTGGCCTTGTTGAACATGTTTAGAAATATACTATTACTTACCAAATTTGTGGAGATCTCAAAATTATTTCCACTAATATTTCCTACCCCATTATTACCGAAATAACCTCCAGTAATTGATCCAACCCTAATACCGGATGATCCCCCTTGAGTTACTTTGCCTAAAGATTGCTTTACTGTATTCCCTTGAAATTCAAAAGAAGGACCATTATTATTTGAACTATGGAAACCAATCTCTTTGCAATCAAATTCGTTGTTATTTCTAATTACAAGGCTTGAGCCAAATAAGTTATTTCCTGTATACCATACTCCAGTTTTGAAATTAGAAAATACATTTTGGTTTTGAATTATAGGTATGGCAAAAGGCGCGTTAAGAATTACCAATCCAATATTTCCATTTGTCATGTTATTCTTTTCAAAAATCATTTGGTTAAATCCACCGCCATTAATTATGATTCCATGCCCAGAATTGTTAGTACTTAGGGTGGTATTTGTAACAGAAAAGAGATTATTGCCTACAAGATTTTCAAATCTATTATTTTTAATATCAATGAAATTAACTCCGTTTACTATTATTCCATTATTGATATTTTGAAAAATATTAGAAGTACTGTTAACATCACCGATTTTCAAACTAAGCACTCCGCTCAAACCAAAAGTAATGGGATCAAAAGTAATCCCTTCTGAAAATATTCCCGCCAAGTTATTATTTACATACCCTGGCAATCCATTATATCCTGGCAATAATCCACCGCCTGAAAAGTTATTGCCCACTATAGTTTGAGATGGTGAGGATGTAAAATACATTCCAACAAAGTTTTTGGCAAAACTCACACTATTTACTGTTAAAGCCCCTGAATTATTGGCATGTATGCCATACAGTGCATCATTTATTTTTCCACCCGTGAAAATGGCCGCAGGACCATCATCGCGGATTCCTTTCCACATATGGGTACATCCATAAAACTCGCACCCTATAAATGTTAGTATTCCTTTGGCTGGCGGGTTTGCCGGAATGAATGAAGGTTGCAAAATCAGCTGTGCCCCTGGCCAAGCCAAAAAATGACATTTGTTAAAGATGGCAGATATGTCTATAACAACATTTCCTCGGATTTCAAAATTGAGATTGGAGATAGCATTCACGCTAGCGTGGGTATAGCTAATACCCAAATTTATAAATGCCTGAGAAAGTGTGATTGAACCATTGGAGCCATCTATCAGATACATTGGGTTACCATTGGGATTATTACACTGTGATTGACACATGACCACTACATTTTTTTGTACTGTCTTTGACTTATTACAGCTATTAGTTATTGTAAGTGTGACAGCATATGTTTGATTTCCAGTGTAAGTGTGTATTATGGAAGGAGACGTTGTAGTTACATTGGCTGTCCCATCTCCGAAATTCCAAACGTAGGTTTCACCCGGCTGTCCATTCGTTACATTAAAGGTGACTTGTCCCTGCCCATTGATACAGGCTACATTAAAATTAAAATCACCGACGGGATCATCGCATATACAATCAATGGTCAAGGTCAAACTGTACGATTTTGTCTCCCCACATTCATTGGTCACT
>CAMBRK010000027.1 GCA_945870185.1 Aureispira sp. CCB-QB1
GGCTCTTCGGGGTACTCTATGGTATGGATAGATCTCGTATTGCCAGGTGGAATACAATATATACGACCATCAGGTGCCAAAGTCATACTGCTAAAGATGAGTTTTTCTTTGTACACCTCGCTGATGCTGCCATCAAACTCGGCTACCACAACGGCTGAACCCAAAATATCTTCTGCATCCATATCACACTGATACATAGTGAGTCCATCAGAGTAGTAGAGGTATTTGCCATCTGCCGAAAAAGCGATGGAACCATAAAGTATATTAGTCTGTATGAAAAGCTTATTTTCTTTTTTGGAAAGCTTACCGCTGCAACGATCGAAACTGTAGATAGATATCTGACTAGTATCACTCAACTCTAGCCTACCTGCGATGACATAATGATCTCCTCGCGGCGAAAAACTGGCGTGCATGTATGAATTCCTATGTTTAGTCCTAAAATTATCTGACTCTTCATGATCCAATCGAATACCATTTGAATTAAACAAATAAATATCATATGTCCTATTTTCTTTCGTGTCGTGGACTAACCACCAATCTCTACCATTGCCATGGCGTACAGCGGTCAATCCCCATTGAAAAATACCCGATCTTACTATTTGATCCTTAAAAATCATTTTGCCTTCCGGGTATCTATCGTTAAACATTACTTTGGTAGCTAATAAATGCGCAAGATAAGATGGACCTTTGGTGATCTCTACATAGGGATGAAAAATAAAGTAGGCATCTTTATCACCCGGATCCGGCAGCATCAGTATCCATTGATTGCCTGACAGGCCAGACTTCCAGTCTGACCCATCAGGTAAATAATCGTGATAATTAAAATTTTCCCAGTGTGGACTGTAAGAGATCGTGTCTAGACCAGTTATATCCTTATGAATGCCATTATGAACAAACATGCCGTTGCTATACATTAGCAGTTGCCCATCATTATCTGACAAAATAGTATTAGTAACCTTTAAATCCATGATAATCTTTTCATCATAACGAAATTCAACAGGATCTGCCTTAAAATCAGCTATGGCCGTGCCCCATTGATATCCATTATTGAAGTGATTAACGGAATTCCCACCTAATATCCAAACATAATCATTTTTTTGCGCACTGATTACCCAAGATATAAGACAAAAGTAGAACAAAGCACTTACTCTCATCGTTATATTTTGATCACTTTTTGAGTTGTTGATTTTGTACCTTCTGTAAATACAGTATCGTTGATAATGTTGTGATCTACCATTTTGCATTCTATGTTGTGTAGGTTAAATAATAAAATAATTACTGAACATTCTTATCCATTTCCATCCAACCACCTTATCAACTCATTGCATCACCTCATCAAAGTCACATTTCCTTTTTTACTGTATGTCCGACAATCCTTTAGTCTCACTTCCATAAAGTAGGCATATACTTCTGCAGGGGCTTCTTTTCCATCGTGGTTTCCATCCCAGCCATTGATATCATCCGTCATCAATTGTCCCCATCGGTTAAATACCTTTAGCGTGACTACTTCTATTAAATCTTCATAGGGTGGTGGTACGTAAGGATAAAATAATTCATTTTCATTATCACCATTGGGTGTAAAGACGTTGGGAAAGGTGATGACATCTTTGAAAGGAGACAACTCAATGTTTAAGGTCAAGGTGTCCATACATTTTCCACTTACGTCCGAGACGATCAGTCTTATGGTTTTTTGTCCCTCATCATTATAAAGGTAGCTGGGAGAGTCAGATGTTGATGTCTTATCGTTTTCAAATGTCCAAAAATATTTATCAGCGCCCACCGATTTATTTTCAAATGTAAGCAGACCTTGACAAAATGAAGTATCCAAAATGCTAAAATCAGCTTTTACTTGATCGAATAAGATACTGTCTCTGATGATAAGGGTACAACCACTTTGGTCTGATTTTATAATTAACTCAATGGGGATTTTAGTAACATCCAGATTTGGGTCAAAGCTTTTGATCACTTGGGTTTGATTATTGATAATGACACCATCTCCAAACTGCCATGACCACTGACTCACATCCACCGCATTGATCATAGAAACCTGAACTTTTTCATTGGTACAAATCTTATTTTTATCTTTTAGAATACCCGCTTCGGGACCTATCAGTGTATATGTTTTGGAAATGGTATCAGCACATCCATAAGGTGATACTACATATAGCTTGACTTCATGACTTCCTTTTCCAAAAGCTTCTGATGGATTGACAGATAAGGATGAACTTTTGCCAAAATCCCAAAGGTAACTGATATCTCCTTCTACTTTACTGGTATTGGTAAAGTCTATAATTTTGGGATGACAGATGACCGACTGACCATCTACAGACGCAGTGAAATCTGCTACAGGTGGCTTGATGACTTTGATGTCCACAAAACTGGTATCCCGACATCCTGATGCTTTTTCCTGCCCGATACACCTGACACGGAAGTTTCCTGATTTTAGATAAGTATGCGCAAAAGTTTGAAGATTGGATGTTTTTTGGTCTCCAAGACGCCAAGTGAAGTTCATACTCGATCCTTTTTCGGTAAAGTCTGTTGCAAAAAAAGTAATGGGATTGCCTAGACAGATCGTGTTTTGTGGATCTACAAATATTTCAGATTCAGGCTTGTAGGTGGTAAAAAATACTGATGCCGTATCCATGCATCCTAATCGGTCTTCCATCGTGACTAATATTACAAAATCATCTCTGAAATTTGTTAAAGTTGTGTTCAGATTTTTGGTTTTCTGGCCGGTGGTCCAATCCCATTTGACAATGGTAGTATCTGAAGTACTATTGTTGGTGATCATCACAGTGGCAGGAAAACAAATGTCTGTGTCATTGGCTGAAAGGCTAGGGGTGATGCCATAGGACCTTGTATTTTTGGTAAGGGTATCTCTACAACCATTGATATCTTCCACAATAAGTTGTATCCATTGATTTCCAACGGGTATATAAATGGAGTCCAGCTTATAATTCTCATCTTCAATAGGTCGTTGGTATGAGAATTTCCATAAATATCCCTTAGAACAATCTGTATCAACATCTTTAGATAGTAGGGCATCTAAAGTTTCATATCGGTTGTCACACACTTTGGTAGGTAACTCAAAGATAGCTTCGATCTGTCTGATATGAATGGTGTCGGATGCAATATTTGCAGGACACCCAGAACTTACATTTTTAGCAGTGAGTATTACAGGGTAGTCTCCTGATTTATCTAATTTATGGATGACCGAGTCTGCTGTATAAGTAGTATCACCAATGGTCCATCTTAAAGAATCTTGCCCCAAACTTTTGCTGATAAGCATGACTTCCAAAGGTTTGGTACAATCTATCATATAAGAAATATTCGCCTTTGCCCCTTTGACTGTTATTTTTTGAGACATGGTCTCTTCTGTGATACAACCATTATAATCTACTGCTGCTATGATATCAAATACTCCAGGTTCTGTGATGAATTGATGGCTACTTTCGGGGCTTTTCCAGCAGTGATTGTACCTGTAGTCGTCTGTGGATATGTGGAAATAATCTATATTCGATTCCGTATTGGTAAAGGTAATATTGGCTGTTTCTCCTAAACAAATTTCTGATTTATCGATAGTGATGGTGGGTTTGATATAATCTCCTACGCGTACCAAAGTACTGGCTGATGTATCTCTGCAACCATTGATGTTTTCAATAACCGATTTCACATAATAGAGACCGGGTTTGGTAAAGGTATGCGTCACTTCAAAGCTATTGGTTTGATCAATGACAGTACCATCTCCCATAAGCCATCTTACAGACTTTAAGGGTACATGTGTAAATGTTTGGTCCGTAAACGTTACTTCCAAAGGCACACATCCTGATGGTTTGGTAGAGAAGAAATAAGCATCAGGTTTTTGATGGAAAGCGGTATCATTGGTAGTGGCCGTACAACCCAACTTGGTTTTTACGGTAAGCTGGAGAAACACTGTATCTCTATAATTCATATACAATGAGTCTCTTTTGGGACCTAATACAACATACTGGTCTATGGGCTTACCTTCTTTGTTGGAATTTTGCCAAAAGTATTGGGCATGACTCAAATCATTGGCTATTAAATTTATAGCCATGGGGTTTTTGCAATCGATCTTAGGATTAAAATCAAACTTTGCATCGGGTTTGGGTGCTACATAAATGACAAAGCTCGTATCAGATTTACAGTCATTTTGACTACCTGATGACACTTGCACCGTCTTAAATCCTGGAGTATTGTAAAACCAAATAGGTTCTAATGAACTGGAAGTAACCAAGGAACCCGGTGAAACAAAAGTCCATAAGATACTATCAGATTTATTGTTGTTGGTAATGATGATTCTTTCATTTAAGCACACCGAGTCTCTCTTTATGGAGAAGTCAAATCTCGGTTTTACCGCATTGATGGTTTGAGATAAAGAATCTTTACATCCTTTTGCATCCGTAACTACCAAACTGATGTTTTTTTCTCCTTCCGAATTAAAGGTTAAGTTACCTATATTGTATGATGACGAATTACTACCATCTGGCAAATACCATTGATATACATTGCCTGCTAAGGGTGCGGTTTGATTTAAGATACCGTAGATGTAAGGTTTTTCGCATTGGGAAAGCGGAGATATACTAAATGCTGCTTTGGGTGCAAAAACGGAAATCAAATCTTCAAATATTTTGGTAGTATTACAACCCGTTAAAGAAGTGATGACTTGATAAGAAACATTGTAGGTGCCACCTTTGGAATAAATATGCGTAGGCGAAAATCCAGTGCTGCTGCCACCATCTCCAAATGTCCACTGCACGGCATTTATTTTAATGGAATCCGCAGCTGTGATCTTTGCAGAAAAATTGACTTTGAGTGGACTACAACCGTCTTTAGGGTCGGCCTCAATATTTAAAGTGGGTACTTCATACACTCGTATGGTTACTTTTGCTTTTTCCAGACCGGAAGCACCTTCTTTAAGTACGACCTCGAAGGTTCCTGATTGCGTAAATATATGGGTCGGGTTTTGTTCTGTACTGAAGGTACCATCTTTAAAATCCCAATACCAGGTGGATGCGGTAGGACCAGTAAATTTCACTTCTAGAGGAAGGCAACCTTGTCTGATGTCCGCAGTCTGTGCACTGAGGCTGAAGACACCCATTAACATTAAAAATATGATAGAATAATTTTGCATCTTACCAAAGTCTTTTGTGTGTTCTAATATAAGTTTCTGACATTCTTAAAAACTGGCCACGGGTAAATTCCTGACATGGACATCCATAATATGACATGACATTGCCCGTCTGTGGGATATAATAATCACCATTGGCGTCTTTGGCCAAATTTCTAAATCTACATTTAGCATCAATCCAGTTGGAAGGCGGATCAAATTGCTGATAAGGATCGGCGGGAGTATCGCATATACCATCTCCTGCGGTCTCACAATTGGAACCATTGACCAGTTCTGTGCCTGGATTTTCGAAGGTATGCAACAAACCAAAGAAATGACCCAGTTCGTGGGTCAATGCATCCATACACGATTTTTTAAGGAAAATACTGGACCCAGCCAGCCCACATATAGCCGTAGGTGCGCCATTATGCTGGACGAAAGGCAGTGAAAGAATAAAAACGTTGATTCGCTTTTCAGAAGCATATTTAGTAGATAATTCTTCATATTCTACGCTTCTGGGTATGGAGTCAAAATTGTAATTATAAATACTATCAATCTTACAAATCTTAAAATCAAGACAGATGGGACTGAATTTTTCACTGGCTACAGCAAAATTGTTATATATATCAGTAATGTCAACGCCTACGCCCATGCTATCCAATACCACATGTACATCTACATTAAAAACCTTATGGTGGCAAGGTAAATCTTTATGTCTGTGATGCAACTGCTGCGTGTACACCATACTTGATAGAGACATGAAAAAAATACATAGTAAAAAGTTATGCTTATTCATATGATAATAGTTTAAAGTTGTGGACAAAAAATAACCGGTTTTACATCAGGTCGAGCATTAAAAATAAATATTTTATATAATGCCAGCTCAATAGCGCCATTGCTGTTGTTGTACGTCTTGGCATCTGAAACGGTAAGGTCATAAGCGATACTCATATTCCATTGTTTGTATGAAGCTAAAGCCAAAAGTTGCATGGCGTCTTGTAAACGATAACCAACTCCTGCGCCTACGACCCATCCATCTTTCACTTTGGGTTTTAAATTTCTTCGGCCTGTAAACTGTAAAGATAAATTGCTAAAACCAGTCAAGGTAGAATAAAAAGCGCCATAATCAAAGATGTTTTTTTGATTGTTGGTTACTGCTGTGTAGATAGCGTGTACATTCCATCTTCTGCCTTCGACATTATCTGTGATGCCTGTAAAACTTCTGTTGAGAATATTCAGCAAAGAAACACCGGTCTGAAAACGAGAGTATTTGCCTATTTTGGATGTCCACTGTAAGCCTCCATTGATATTATGAGTCAGCGCATTAAACTCACTCAGTTTGTTGAAGTCATTGCCACCGCCTGAAACTGGCGATTCTGGAAAAACAGCTTTTGACACATCCAAGCTTCTGTTTCTCATAGTGTATGATGCACCTAACGAAAATACGTTTTTATAATTTTTTCCAACGGTGTAGTGATAGGTCAACCCTGCGGTGACACCTGTATTTCTAACCGCAAGGTCACCAGCCATATCATTATGTATCTGAATGCCTACTCCAGTCCAATCACTGGCTCTAAATCCTTTATCCAATGGAATATCTCCATAAACAACCATCGTTTCGTATGGCTTGGCGATAAAGTCTGAAAACTGACTTCGATACAGGCTGCCTACTCTCATATTGCCTTCAAAACTACCAAATCCTGCCGGACTCCATTGTAAAGGTGCAAATCGGTTGTTGGTAAAATGGATATCCTGACTTTTGGCTATAAAGCAAAGCATCATCAATATGGCAAAGGGTACTTTTATCTTCATGGTTTTTATATTTTAGCTATTTAAATGGTCATTATTCTGCTGATTCTGTGGTTCTTCGGTCTATAGTCGGAGCATAAAACAAGGCGTTGTTAAACATCTTCTGACCATGATACCAATATCCACGAAACAGCGGGTCATCGTGAAAACAAATAATTTTACCTCGTCCGGTCTGATGTACGGTAAGGGAAGCGGCTCCAGAAATGGTGCTTTCCATACCTTTGGGCAGATAACCTGATGCCAAAAAGTTTTTACTATATCTTAAAGGTGTAGCATATTTGTTGGAGGTAGGTTCTACAAATCGGCTATTGGTTTTCATCATATACTGCATATTTCCTGTGGTACCATAGAGCAAGGGATGGGTGAGTTCGGCGTCACATGCCAGGATCGTTCCTCCTATGACGCTGGCATCGCTATTTCTTTCCACATCTTCATATTTTACTTTGGATGGGGTTTGCCTATCATTTTTACGGGTGGTGTATTGAATGATTTTTTTGTCATTTAGCCAACTAGCTGCGCTACCTATAGCTATGATGGTGTTGCCCATGGTACACCATTCTTTTAGTTTGTTGGCTTCTTGGTCTGACCATGCATTGTAACTTCCTTCACCCATCACCAAAGTGGTGTATCTGCTGAGATTCGTGCTTTTTAACTTGGCACCTTCCATCATGGTCGCTGGAATGCCCAAGTTAAGGTCCAAATGATGCCAAACCGCTCCCGCAGACTGTGGGCTCATGCCAGGTCCTGTAATAAAAGCAACTTTGGGTTTTTCTATAGGAAATATCTGTGGATGACCGATGGTAACTAATGACGTGCCGTTGCCTTCAGACAATGCATCTACGTTGATTTCATGTGTTTTGGCCAGTTTTTCTATGATTTCAGATAGTTGCTTTTTATCCAAAGTTTGGCTTTCTACATGGATGATGGCGGTACCCATAGGATATGTTTTGCTGGATGTAGGCATATGAGCTTGAGAAATTCTCACGTGTATTCCATTACTTTGCAAAGCATAGATCATCTTATGCGTGGTATATTGGTTGGGTTCGATAAGATAGGCGTAAACCGACTGTTTGGGTCCAGAAATACCACTTTGGATGGTAAGTAATTGGGTGATTTTTTGGTCTTTTTTGTAACTTACGCTAGTGAGTGGCGCTGTTACCAAACCAAATCCATAACTCAGTGTCCATCCGGATACATCATAAAAAGAACTGTCCTGAAATGTTTTGACGCTTTCAAAAATGGTTTTTGCCAAGATGGGTTGTGCTTGATCGAGTGGGACAATATAGCTTTTGTTTTTTGCAAAAACTTTATTGTCAATGGTTTGATCCACATCACTCAGGTACACATCCACATGATGTTGCAACAATACCTCTAGAAAACGATTGATCTTGATCTCATCTACATCACTAAAAATGTATCCTTTGATGTTTTCTTTGGCTATTGTTTCTTTTACTTTTTTATAAAATCCTTTTTTAAACTGGAGTAAAGAAGATCTTAAAGCTACGGTAGCCTTTTGGGTAGAAAGGGAAGTGACTACCTGATTGCGGATGGTAAATGGAAAAGATACCGGACCATTGATACTCTCCTGAAGGTGACCCCTAGAACTGGCTTGCTCAAAAAGGATACCAATAGCGCCAATAGCATCCGGATAAGTAGACCCTTTGCCATAGTAAAAGTCATCAAAATTGGTTTTGGTATAATAAAGTGAACCAATAGAGTCCAATGCTTTGGCGTGAAATTTCCCTATTTCTTCTGTCAAAACAAAGTTTTCTCCCGGTGTATTGGGATTGTTGCTAGCCGGAGCGCCCGGATGAAAAAAGTAAGTGGAATTGGTACCCATTTCATGATGATCACCCAATATATTGGGATGCCAATCGTGAAGCATTTTGATTCGTCCACGGCTTTCAGGATGTACCAAAAACAACCAATCCCTATTCATGTCAAACCAATAATGATTAAACCTACCACCGGGCCAGGTTTCTGAAAATTCTCTACTTTCAGGATCGGAAACCAAATGTTTACTTTTATTGGCATTGACCCATGTCGAAAACCGTTGTACTCCATCCGGATTGAGACAAGGATCCAATAAAATTACGGTGTTTTTTAAGGTTTCTTCTACTTCTTTTGACTGACCTGCAAGCAGGTAATACGCTACAAGCATGGCGGCATTATTGGCAGATGATTCATTACCGTGGATGGAATAGCCTTGCCACAACATAGCAGGTAGCGCTGTGATATCTACTTTGTCCGCTTTGGTGGCATCAGATAGGTCTTGGTGGGCTTTTCGGATCGCATCTTTCTTTTGAATATTCTCTACAGAACTGATCAAAGCCACAAACAAAGGTCTATTTTCGTGAGAACGTGCATATTCAATGATTTCCATTTTGTCAGATGCAGCATCTAACGCTTTAAAATAACCTACCAGTTGGTCGTGGGTGACATGCCATTCGCCTACCTGATACCCTAGATATTGCTCAGGAGTAGGTATTTTAGTGTCATATTGGATTGCAGGAAGGTAATAATCCAGCGTAACTTTTGAAGATTGCCCAAAAATCAAAATATTAAATAACATTATGACTAAGATACACGATCCTTGTTGCATTACAGGTATTGTTTTGATATTAAAGTACAATAATAGCAGTTATTTTCAGAATGACAAAATTCTGTGCTTTTTTATGAATAATTATATAGGAGAATGTCGGCTATGATGCTATTTTGTTTGGATTGCCGATTTGATGAGTTGTTGATGCCACCGATTGCGGGACTTCACTTCGTTTCGTTTGAGAAGTTATAGATTTGCAATGAGTTGTACTGGTTTTTATCGCGTTTGTTTTCGGTGATTGAGCGCAACATAGTGAAGCCGAAATCACAAAAGTGGCTTTGCTTCATTTCGACTTCACTTCGTTGCGCTCAGTGCGGCGCGACTTCGTTGCACTGCGCTCAGCTCTCGATTAAGCTTTAGCATGACACCGGCGTTGCTTTCTGCATTATACGGTGTTATACTAAGCTTGGATAAAATTGGAGCGCAACATCGTGGAGCCAAAATCACAATCAATTATCGAAGCCAAAATCACAAGTATCGTAGAGTATGAATCACCTTCGATATCACTTCATTCATTACTGCTCGCTCATACCCTCATGTTACGCTTGCTTTAATAAATTCCCCCAATTCACTAACACACTTGACAATAATTTATGTTACTTTGCGGTTCAATATTCAACAACTAATTTACTAGCGCATTGGGAGTCATACAGCGACAAAGCTTAAAATATACTATCGTTAATTTTGTAGGAACATTTATTGGTTTTCTGAGTGTGATCTTTATATACCCATTGGAAAAAGATTTAAATGGATATTTTCAGTATTTGTTTAGTGCCGCTTCACTCTTAGTGCCCATCTTGGGATTGGGTATCCATGCAGCCATAGTCAAATACTATCCGGTTTTTGTTCAGAAGCAACGGCAAGATCACTTTTTGTCTTTTACCTTATCATTAGCTACATTGGCAGCTATAGGGACTACACTCATTTTGGTCATCATGTACCGGTTTAGTGAAGGCGTTTTTGCATATATTTTGCCCAATTACGACTTTATTAAAGAAAATATCACCCAGGTTTTGATCTTGAGTTATTTACTGTTGTATGCATCTATTTTCTTTTTTCATGCTACTGTCAGATATCGGATTGTGATTCCGGATATTATTTATACGTTGGCTCTGAAATTGTTTTTACCGGTATTGGTCTTGATGGTGTTTTGGGGATGGATAGACAGGGCATATTTTGCGTATGTCGTCCTCATGTACTTTTTTGTCGTGATGCTCTTGCTCGCTGTTTATTTGTTTTATTTGGATAAGCATCGGTTTCGCCCATCGTGGGATGTACTGGACAAAACAGAATATAAAGGTTTTTTCAGTTATATGGGTTTTGCCTTTTTAAATGGCTTGGGTGCTACATTGGCACTCCGGTTAGACATCATCATGATAGCCGGTATGATCAATACTCATGCCGTTTATATTTACACCACGATCATGATCATTTCCAATGTCATAGAGATACCTGCAAAAGCACTGAATCAAATCGCATCACCAGTGATATCCAACAGTTGGTCGCAAGGTGATACCCAAAACATCAAAGATATCTATCAGCAATCTTCGGTTTATGGTTGGATTGGTGGTTTGTTTTTGTTTCTACTGCTCTTTTTTATATGGGGAGATTTGTTGCATTTGATGCCGGCTAAGTTTGACATCAGCCTTCAGGAAGTACTGACGATATTTGCATTGTTGAGTGCTGCCAGGATTATGGATTTGGTGACCGGTGTCAATTCTGTGATCATTTCCTATTCAGAATCTTTTCGTTTTCACATGTACTTTTTATTGGCTATGGGGGCCATCAATATTGTTTTGAATTACTTTTTTATAGCGAAGTATGGTGTCGTGGGTGCTGCCATGGCAACCTTTGTAGCTTATATTGTTTTTAATATATTGAAACATCTCTTACTCAAGTATCGATATGGGTTCTTTATAGAATGGAAAGATCATTACCGAATCTTAGGCGTAGGTATCATCGTTTTTGGCTTGATGTATTTGTTGCCGGTGTCTTTTCATCCGATTTTTAATATTATCATCCGGTCGTCACTGACATCTATTTTGTTCTTTTCTTTGATTTATTGGGTCAATCCCGGTGGAGATATTAGAAATATAGTGAAGGGATTTTTGGATAAGTATAGTTGGGTGTTGAGTAAAGTGAAGCATAGATAAATATTGTAAGTAAGCGTTTCAGAAGTATCCTATCTCTTTTCCATTGTCCATACGATTGCTTTTGGTTAAGTTACTCAGTTTATTGATTTATTTCATATTTTTGTGACATCAACAATTATATCGTCATTGAGTACTGAAGATTTTAAAGCTATTTCCGACAATATACCGCATGAGCCGGGAGTCTATCGATTTTTGGATACGGATGGTAGCATCTTGTACGTGGGTAAGGCCAAGAGTCTAAAAAACAGACTCAATTCGTATTTTGGGGAAAAGAAGCATATGCAATATAAGACAGTATTGCTGACCAGAAATGCTTCTAATATCGAGTATACGGTAGTAGAAACAGAACATGATGCCCTGTTGCTGGAGAATTCCTTGATCAAGAAATTCCAACCAAGATATAATGTCATGCTCAAAGATGGAAAATCCTATACCTACATTTGTATCAAAAACGAAGCCTTTTCCAGAGTTTTTTTTACTAGACGTTTGATAAAAGATGGTTCTATCTATTTTGGTCCTTATACTTCCAAGCATAGAGTCAATATCCTTTTTGAGATCATTAAAAAACTTTTTCAACTACGCACGTGTAATCTCAATCTTACAGAAGAAAATATTGCAAAAAATAAGTTTAAAGTGTGCCTCGAATATCACATCAAAAATTGTCTCGGACCTTGTGAAGGCTTAGAATCAGCAGATGAATACAGCCAGAAAATCGAACAAGTCAGAAATATTTTGCGGGGCAACTTGGGGAATGTAAAAAAGTACATCACCGACACTATGAAACAACATGCTGAAGACCTTGAATTTGAGAAAGCACAGCTACTCAAAGAAAAGCTTTTTGCATTTGAAGATTATCAGTCGTCATCTACCATCATGAGCACAACGATCAAAGATGTAGACGTATTTGCCATAAAAAAGGAAGATAACATGGCTTATGTGAACTATCTGAAAATATCAAACGGTACCATCGTCAATACCGATGTCACAGAGATGCAGATGAACCTTGATAATGAAGATGAAGATTTACTGGCTTATGTCATTCCTTTTATCAGAGAGCGATTTGATAGTCAGGCACCTGAAGTTGTGGTTCCCACGCAAGTTTTGCTTACCGATACTAAAATAGAAGTCACTGTACCACAAAGAGGAGATAAGAAGAAACTTCTGGAACTGGCAGAAAACAATATAGATTACTACATTAAACAAAAAAGACGTGATGAAATCAGTCATCAAAAAAAAGTTTCTCCTGCTGAAAGGATTCTCACTACACTCAAAAAAGATCTGCAAATGGAGTCGATTCCTTTACATATAGAGTGTTTTGACAATTCCAATTTGCAAGGAACCAACCCTGTTTCCAGTTGTGTGGTTTTTAAAAATGCCAAACCGAGTAACAAAGATTACCGGCACTTCAATGTCAAGACGGTGGAAGGTCCCAATGATTTTGCATCTATGGAAGAAGTCGTATATCGACGCTACAAGCGCTTGCTAGATGAAGGGAAATCCCTGCCACAGTTAATCATCATTGATGGTGGTAAAGGACAACTGTCATCTGCCGTTCTGAGTTTGGAGAAATTGAACATATTGGGCAAAGTCACGGTCATTGGCATAGCCAAAAAACTGGAAGAAATCTTTTTCCCCGGCGATTCGCTTCCATTGTACATCAATAAGAAATCAGAATCACTCAAGCTCATTCAACATGCCAGGAATGAAGCGCACAGGTTTGCCATTTCTTTTCACAGAGACCAAAGGTCCAAAAACTTCTTAGGTACCCAATTGACCAATATTCCAGGTATTGGCAAAGTCACTGCAGAAAAATTGCTCAAGTCTTTTGGTTCGGTCCAGAGGGTCAAAGAGTCTGATCCAGCGGAATTAGAAAAAGTCATTGGCAAAGCTAATGCAGAAAAGGTACTTGGATTTTTGAACGAGTAGGGGAGAGCGATTTAAAAAAATAGACAACGTATAAAACTTTATCGCAGTTTTAAGAACATTACATACTTATTTCTTCATTTTATGTGCATTTACAATTTCACATAAACTTCTTTAACAGGTTTTTGAATTTATATACGAGTATTAGATTCAAGTTTCATTTGGGTAGTTGTTGAATTTGCTCAAGTTTAGTGGAAATTATATTTTTTTAAATGGAATAATAATTACCTTAAATTTTCGTTTACATATACATTAAATCAATCAACCATTAATTCTACTTTGTCAAATTAGTATTTTCAAAATTTAGAGACTAAAAAAAAGGTTTCTCAGTAGCTAAAGCTTCTTCGAAATGACATAAGAGTAGCGTTTAATTGGTGGAGAAAGGGAGATCGGCCTTGCCGAACTCCCTTTCTCCACCACGTTTTTACAACAAAAATCGTCATTTCGAACCACATAGTGGTGAGAAAACTTAATTTATTCAAATATAAAAAAGTAGAATTAAAATGAAAAATAATTTATCTCGAAGCGACTTTGCCATATCTCTTGGAATGGGAAGTTTAAGTACTGCAGTACTTTCCAATGCTATCATCAATGATAAATCAACAGTTGGAGATAATATAAACCACATCGGTCCCCAAAAAGGTTTTACACCTCATGTAGGAACCTTAGTGTCCATGTTGGATTGGGTGCGCGATACGATATTTAAGTATCATTCCAAATTAACCATGGAACAATTGGATCATTTGCATGACAAAGATTCGAATACTATTGGGTCTCTCATCATGCATCTAGCGGATACAGAAGTCATTTATCAAGATATCACCTTTGAAAATTTGGATGATTTTTCTCCAGCCAATAAAGAAAAATGGGGCGTTGCTATGGATTTGGGCGAAAAAGCCAGAAAAGAAATAAAAGGTAACCCACTTAGTTATTATAAAGACATGTACGAGGAAGTGCGAAAACAAACCAATGAAGGACTCAGCAAAAGAGATGACCAATGGTTACTTTCAGGAGAAACCAAAGAATGGGATTGGAATAACTACTGTAAATGGTTTCACGTAGTAGAACATTATGCAAATCATAGAGGTCAAATCACTTGGCAATCACGGAGATTGCCCAAATAATTTTAACTTACCATTGATACTTTTATTCTCAAAACTTCACAAATTTCAGCGTCCTGGATTGACCATCCTTAGCAATATTAACAAAATATAGACCTGAACTCAGATGTTCTATACTTATAGGCAGATCAGTCGTTTGATTATCTTGTTGGCTCAATACCGATCCGTTGGTGGAAATCAGACTTACTTTGTCCAATGTTATCGATGTTTTACTCACAAAATACAAATACGATGGATCAGCAAAGACTGAAATGGTCTGATTTCCAATTTCCTTTGTTGATGATGTACACTCAATACCAGGGATGGTTATGACAAATCTACACGCTTCATTGGCTTTGTCCCAAACCCCAATCTCATGTGCTTTCTTTTCAGTCAATCCTTCTATTTTCACAGGTAAATCTGAATACTTAAAAGTCTTGTAAAATACACCATTGATCTTGACATTAAACTCAGTTCCTGTATTTTCATGCTCAAAATTGAGATTTATCGAGTATTTTTTATCAATGCAATCGTTAAACTTAATGATAGGATTTCCCATCTTACATTCTTTGGTTTCACAGCAAATGACTTCTCCAAAACCAAATTCTGCAGCACAATCCGGATATTGTAAATCGATGATAGCAAACCTGTATTTGGTTTTACAATCGCCATCAAATGGCCCCAATTTGTATTCGGTTTTGCCATAAGTGAGCGTATCGTGGGCGATTCCATTGACTTTAACCAAAAATCCCTTATTGCCTGTACCTTGTGAGCCAAAGGTCATTACCACAAAAAAACTACCTTTGTCATCACACGGAAGGGTTTTGACTTTCAGGTCTTTGAGTACACATTTTACTGGATTACATTTTATCGTATATTCTTTGATCAAAAAGCAAGGTTCCTGCTCAGTATCCGATACTTTTACTTTGATTACTGTTCCGCTAAGTTTATCTCCGCTTACCGTGATAGGTAAATCTGCATATTTATACTTTCCGATATAAATTCCATTGATGGATAGATGAAACGATTCGCTTTTGGGATTTTTAACCTGAAAGTTAATCTTTATCCCATTTAGTTTATCATTTTCACAGAGCTCAGTGATGACCATTTCTTGGAGGGCACATGGAGCATCACAACATATTTTTTCTTTGAAGGATGTATCCATTCGGCATCCTTCTATACTTCGGTCTATGACTACAAACTCATATATTGTCTTACAATCACCTGCGAGTGGACCTATCTTGTAGGTGGATGCGCCATAGTCATATTCCCCATATATTTTTCCATTGCCTCTTACGACAAACCCATCCACACTGGTATTTTTGTCAGTAAAGGAGAGGATTGCAAAAAAAGTACCATCTTCGTTACAGGCATCTGCCTTGACACTCATATCAGAAATGCTGCAAGGATGGTTGCAGTCGGTAATATATCCCAATTCGTAGGCAGCAAAACAAAGGCTATTATTTTTGTCCACAACCAAAAATTCATAATCTTTTGTGGTAGAGAATTTTAAACCTTTGATTCTTATAGGTAAATCCTTGTAGGCAAACATGCCATAGTTGGTGTTGTTGCCACCGAGTCTAAAGCTATCCGATGTCAATTGGTGCTTGAAATTTATCCTTAGGTCAAAGGTACTGTCTGCTGCATTACACTCCACGATTTGTGTTCGCAGGTGGTAAATATTACAGGTACAAGGATTGAGTACTTTGATAGTGTCGCAACATTCAGGATTATCATTTACACAGATTACCAGATTGTTAAAAAGCTCTGTGGTTGATGATAATAGATTTTCTACTTTAAAGGAAAGACTATTAGGCTTGATAAATGCATGAAATTTTCCGTTATGGTAGATATCAAAAGCTTTTTGTGGACTATTCGTTTTTAAGTCTATATTCAAATTGTATTTCAGCCCATCACAAGACGTGGGCTCGAATGCCAATACTTCAAGGCTACAGGTGTTGTCACAGCATTTTTTTCCTGGATTGGTAAATTTACTGCAATTACTATTGTTTTCGTCCACTACCAAAAATTCATAATTCGTAGTACAATCTGCTCTTAACGGACCGATTTTGAGTGGAAGAACACTGTAAGCATAGCTGCCATAATTTTTACCGTTACCTACCAATTTAAATTTTTCACCGGTTCCAGAGTGGTCAAAATTTAATGTTGCAAAAAACTGAGCATTTTCATTACAAGCACTGTAGGTGACATTCAATCCGGTGATCGAACATTGACTCCAACTACTGATTAAGGTTGTCAAAACAACACAAGCGGCTAAAAGATAACGTTTCATAAATTTACTTTTTTCTTATAGAGTGCAAATAAACGAAAAACGCTCCTATTACGAATAGAAAAAGATAATTTTTTATAATATTCCGTAGTTATTCTAGATTCTATATCCTGGATTGCCACAAGATTGCGACAATTCGGATGTTACATCAAATTAACATAAAAATATTTGTTCCATATAAAGAAACTATCGTATCTTTGTGAATGAAAAATTTTTCAAAACCCATAAAAGTTAAATTGCTTGACGAAGCAACTAGCTATTTCGATGAGATTGATGAAAAAATTAAAGCAAAATTCTTCAAATCCTTCGAAAAAGTGGAATCAGGACATAAAGGTGATTGGTTCAAACATTTAGAAGATGAAATTTGGGAATTTAGAGAACGTGATTCTTCCAAATTTTATAGAATTTTTGCATTTTGGGACCCAACGCTAGTCAAGCAAACACTAATCGTAGGAACACATGGTTTAGATAAGAAAACTAATAAAACTCCAAGGCATGAAATTGAAAAAGCCAAACGAAGCATGAACAATTATTTTGAACAAAAAAAAGATAAAATATGAAACTCACAAGTGTAGAAGAATTGAAAGAAAAACATTTGGGCAAAATCGGAACACCTAAGCGTGATAAGTATGAATTAGAGCTCAAAATTGAGTTACTCGCCGAAGAAATAAAAGCTTTGAGAATTTCGAATAATTTAACCCAAGATCAATTGGGTGAATTAGTTGGTGTGCAAAGAGCTCAAATCTCTAAACTAGAAAATGGTAAATCAAATATAACTATAGGTACATTATTAAAAGTGATGAATGCTCTAAAAGCAAAAGTTAGTTTTAATGTAGAAAAATTAGGAGAAGTTCAAATGGTGTAAAATTAAAAACTGATGTAACAACGGCTATTATGAAAGATTCGCTATCTGATGATGAGGATTATTATGCCAAGACAAATAATGGAGATACTGAAAAAGTCCTAGCCACTGTTGCTGCAACGGTATTTGGTTTTTTCAAAAAACATCCCATAGCCATAGTTTATGCCACTGGTAGTACAGGTTCAAGGACAAGACTCTACCAAATGGGTATAAATAAATACTATTCAGAAATTGAGCCCGATTATCATATACTTGGGGAACTTGATAACAGGTTGGAACGTTTTATAAAAGATGTTAAATACAAAGGATTTGTAATATTTAAAAAGGATATAATATGACAACAATAGATGAACTTCTAAAAAGGGATCTTAAAAAAGATCCGATTTTACTTATCAATAAGAAATTGAACAAATACAGAAACTCAAATATTCCACAAGAAAAAATCGAAAAAGTTAAAAATCTCATTGAAAACTCCAATCTCTTTGAAGCAATTGAGAAAGAAAGAATCACAAAACCATAACACAGGCTTCAACGGACATCTCGCCCTGTCGGGACGAGCCGTCGGGTAACCTAAGCGTTACACAAAACAAAATAAAATATCACCTCATCACATGAAAGGAGCATTTGCGTTTTTGACATTTTGAGCTGGCCACAAATGTTGATTGTCTGCTAAGTATACTTCTATTTTACTAAGCTTTCTTCCTGCAGACATCGATCAGCATCTGCACGGATTTGGGATCATTGCCTACGATCACATGATCATCTATGATGGCAGCAGGACGTTTTAGAAAAGTGTATTCCTTGAGGATCAGTTTTTTATAATCTATATCTTTTTGGGGTTTTTGGGCTTCATCCATTTCCTTGAGCTTTTGGGCCCTTTTGTTAAATAAGGATTCGTAACTTTTGGTTTTTTTCTTCATCAGGTCCAGGTCTTCTTTAGATATGTTTTGCTCCCTGATATTGATCAGTTCTATCCCATCAGTATTGATTTGGGATAATATTTTTCTGCAAGTATCACAAGTGGATAGGTGGTAAATACGTCTCATTTAAATCCAAAATTTGAAACAAAACAAGCCATTCTTAAATAAGTTTAATATTCTTTTGATCCATAGGACTCAATGTCGTACCCTTGATCTTTGCTTCGGCCCTAATACTATATTCTGATTGCACTCCTTTGGCTTTTTTGGCTAGTTTTACCAATGCTCTTGAAAATATGTTGCTTTCTTCCATTTTGTCCATTTCAGACTTTACAAATACAAAGTCCAATTCAAAAGGAATTTCTATGACATCATTCTTGGAAATTTTAATGTCTTCTTTCTTTATCACATCACCCATAATATATTCATTGATGAGCTTACTATCACCGCGGCCACGGCTGTACTTTTCTATAAGTTGTATCTGAATACTTTGAAGTAAGTTGTCATCACTCAAAGCAGTCAATTTAATGAAACCTGTGATGATACCCGCGTCTTTGCTAGCTTCTTCAGGAATAATCAATTCGAGCTTTACTCCTTCTATGCCTAATATTTTTTTTACTTTTCCAAACATACATTGTGATTTGTTTTTCTAAACGATGATGGTGTCGCTAAAGTTTTATACAAAAGACGAAACACAATAAAAATCAGATCAATATCAATTTTTAAATAAATCTTTTGTGCCAGCTATCAGAGATCTTTACCATCCATTTATTTTCAAAATCACTTTTATTAGCTACTAAATTATTGAAAACTAAGGTATCTGTATCTATTTCTCCGGATTCAATTTTGGAAGCTAATTGGTTCAGATCTGTTGTTTTGAGCTCTTTATCCGAAGTAAGATACGCTACCTGCATCCGGTCAAGCAAATCAGTACCATGTTGATTTCCCAATTCCTGAATAAATCTAGTCATTTTATCTACCGAACATCCACTAGCATGAGTATACGTTTCATCTACGATCAGTACTATAAATCTATGATGAAGTACGTCTCCAAAAGTTTTTAAAGCCATATGGTGAGCTGTCCATTCATGCAGAAAGTTATTCAACAAAGCTTTTATCTCTGTTGTTTGACTATCAGTAAACAGAGTTGATGATTGAAATATCCAAACTTTTGAAGTAGGATGTAAGTCTTGGTAAGTAGTGATCATGTTTTATATTTTATACTTTGAAGATGTAAAAGTATCAGAATTGTATCAAATTATTATGATAAAGGCATACATTTTTCAATTTTGTGGTGAAATGAGAATAAATCGTATTTTTCGGTTTTTAAACTTCACAGATATAGTTCTTTATGAAATTAAAATATGAATATATAAAATAAATGTAATAAATAGATACAAGATATGTTGTCATTGCTTAATTTTGTGACTGTTTCCGTGGTATTGCTGAATTATTTATATTTTCGCAAACCTTTAAAATTTTATGAAATGAAATTGAGCGTATTCACCTTAGTATTGTGGGTATTCACATCCACTATTTTATCAGCTTCGATAAAGTGCCCACCTGACAAAAATTTGTCCTGTCATGACGATATTCATTATCTTCCGCTTGTAGGTCAACCTACAGTATTTGGAGGTTGGGGACAACTTACGTATACTGACCAATACCCAAATAATGCATGCAGAGTAGGGCACATCATTAGAACTTGGTTTTTGGATCAAAACGGCAATCAACAATTGGATTCAGGAGAGTCAGGATGTATCCAGAATCTTTATGTATCTTATACTCCTGGCACTGTGGACATCGATTGGCCTGTAGATTTAGTGTTGAATTGTAAGGACGCTATACCCAATACCAATCCTACTTGGACAAGCGGTCCTTGTGATATGATAGGAGTTAGTAAAGTAGATGAAGTATTCCGAACGGGAAATGATGCATGTTATAAGATTTTGAGAAATTTTAAAGTAATCAATTGGTGTACGCACATACCGGGTACTACTATTGGCATGTGGACTCATACTCAAGTCATCAAGGTAGAAGATACTTCAAGACCTTCCATACAGCAATGTGGCGAAGTCGTTTTAGGTACTAACGTGGGATGTCAGGCTACTTTTCAAGTTTCTAATTCGGCTATCGATATTAGTCCATGTGGCGAACAAAAGTTGTTTTGGACAGCTGAAGTGGACTTATGGTCTGATGGTAGTGTCGAGTATCGATTTGCACACAATCAATCAGATCCAGAATTGATGTTACCTATCACAAAAAGTGGCCAACTTGTTTCTTTGAAGTTGCCATTTCCAGTTATGCGTGGATATCACAAAGTAACTTGGAGCGTTCATGACCAATGTGGCAATGTGACTAAATGTGTGCAAAAAGTATTTGTAAAGGACACCAAAAAGCCCACACCATACATGTATCAGGTTTTGTCCACAGCTTTTGAAGGTAAAGATCATCCACTTAAAGTATCTGCTAGAATTTTTAATGCAGGCTCAGTAGACAACTGTACTAAAAATACACAACTTAGGTATTCTTTTTCACCCAATGTCAATGACACCATTAGAACTATAGATTGCAATAATGCGGGTTTTCAGTTTTTTAATATTTATGTCACAGACTGGGAAGGAAATCAAGATTTTGCAGAAGTATTTTTGTTAGCTTTTGATAATGGATCTTGTTCTACTTTAAGAATGAAAGGTTCTGTCAAAGAAGGAAATGGGTCGCCTGTATCCAATGTAGAGCTTAAGCTTTCCAGGACATCGGATGATAATATGGAGATGATGGCAATGTCTGATCAGGCAGGAGGCTTTAGTTGGGAAAATATAGGAATCTACAAAGATATGTACATCACGCCTTACATAAAAACCCAACAAGAAAATAGATTGAATATTGCGGATTTGAAAATGTTACAAGATTATATTTTTGGTACTTTTTCACTTGAAAATTTCCAGTATTTAGCAGCTGACGTAGATGGAAATGGCAAAATCAGGGTTAATGATGTTCAAATTCTCAAAGAAAGGATTTTAAAACAGAGCATGGAAGAGTTGCCATGGACCATTTTGGGTGAAGTAGATTCTGTTTCTAATGCGTCTCAGTTATCTTTGCTATATCAAAAGAACAAAATAGAATTGGCCACCACAAAAGGTACTCTTGGATTTAAAGCTATTTATAAAGGCGATCTTACAGATGCTAATGTGGTCAATACTGAACCAAGAAGTGTTTTGGCATACCATTGGGAGCAAACTCAAGATGGATATGCTCTTTTCTTGGATCATGATATGACTATCGAAGGATTACAGGTAGAGTTCAAGTCTGATATAGCAAGAGAGATCAGTCTTCATTCTGAACAATTACATATACCATCGAATGCAATTTTTGCGGACGATACTCACCTTAGATTTGTAGCTTTAGATAGGGTAGATGTCAATTCAAATTTGCCATTGCTAACTTTAAAAAACTTATCTGATGATCAGATAGTGTTGACAGCTAATTCTAAGATTCTCTTGGATCAATATCAAACTAGAAGTTTAAAGTTAGCAGAAGATAAGATTTCTGATCTGATATCAATAGCTCCAAACCCTGCTCAACAGACATTCACATTGGTAAGTGATGTTGATGTTACTATAGAAAGCATTCAAAATCAAGCAGGCCAGAAAGTATCCTTTATCCAATCAGGAAATAGCGTATACTGCGACGCCCCTTCAGGTCTTTATTTTGTTAATGTGATTTCCGAAGGAAAGGTTACAATACATAAGTTGATCAAAATTTAAAAAAAAACATAATTTTAGAAAGGTAGCTTTTTTCAGGAAGGCTACCTTTTTTTATTTTACGTACTATCCACTTTTTATCTTTTGTCAACATTAACATCAATTTCACACTTATTGCGCTATGTAAGTGAACTTAAATAGTAAATATATCTTAATTTTGCGCTTTGTAATTAAAAATATGCCATGACAATATTTACTTTGATGACCTATATTGGGTTAGTTGCTGCTGTGATTAGCGCAGTTATGATTTTTGTGCTTAAGGTGCAGAAATCTTCAATAATGACTTTTATTCAAAATTTCTGTGGAGTTCTTTTTATTTTTTCAGGTTGGGTAAAAGCTGTAGACCCTATGGGTACTGCTATAAAAATGGAAGATTATTTTGCAGAGTTTAATGTCACTTTTGCAGATACTGCATTCAGCTTTATTGCTCCCGTTTTTCCATTTTTGGCTTCCTATTCATTGTGGTTTGCTATACTTATGATTATTTTAGAAATAGTATTAGGAATTATGCTAGTACTAGGAGATAGACCTAAGACTACGTCATGGTTATTCTTTTTCATCATTTTATTCTTTTTATTTTTGACTGGTTTTACATTTTTAACGGGATATGTGCCATTAGATCAGAATTTCTTTTCTTTTTCAGCTTGGACAGATTTTAAAGCTTCCAATATGAGAGTTACAGATTGTGGCTGTTTTGGAGATTTTATAAAATTAGATCCTAGAACTTCCTTTTATAAAGATGTATTTTTGATGATTCCTGCTATCTATTTCTTATGGAGGTATAAGGATTTTCATCAACTCCAGACCAATAAATCGAGAAATATCATCAATTTAGTTTCAATTATATTTTTAGTCATTTATTGTATTTATAATTTTTATTGGAATGAACCACACGTTGATTTCAGACCATTTAAGAATGGAGCAAACATAGCTGAGATCCAAAAAATTGAGCAAGATGCATCAAAGGCTGTTCAAGTTTTGGCTATGAAAATGAAAAATAAAACAACTGGGGAAATCAAAGAATTTCCATATGCTGAGTACATGAAAAACTTAGGACCTATCACCGATGAATATGAAACTATCGAACAAATCAAAACAGAACCTACTATTAAATCAACGAAAGTCAGTGAGTTTTCAATTACAGATTTTGATGGAGAAGAAAAGTCTGACCTTTATCTGAAAAACCCTGAGTCACACCTGATGGTCCAAATTTACAAAGCTAAATACGAGGCTGTGGGCAAAATGAAAACCATCCAAGACTCTACCTTTAATTATGACACGATCAGCGTTGTAGGATTTAAGGATAGCACACAAGTAGTAAAAACCTTCAAAGGTGCGACAGCTAAAGAAGAAAAGTATTATGAGATTGTTTGGGAAAGCGATTTTATAAATACATTAAAAACGGTCATCAAGCCATTATATGATGCAGCTCTGAAAGATAAGGTTAAAATGTCAATAGTAATCACAGGTATTGATAAAGACAAAGCTGAAGCCCTTGCTAAGGAAACCGGAATAGACGCTGATTACTATACTGCAGATGAAAAATTGATCAAAACGATCATGAGATCTAATCCGGGTATAGTATTATGGCAAAATGGTGTGTTGCTTCAAAAGTGGCACTATAAAAAACTACCTCAATGGGAAGATATTAAAAAAGATTACCTTAAGAAATAAGGATAAATGGACTTCAGTCCAAAATAATTATAACTAAAAAAAGCCTGCTTATCATATGACGAGCAGGCTTTTTTATTTCTAAATAACAATTTTATAGCGCTGGTATTCTTAAAACTTGACCTGGGTAAATTAAATCAGGTGAAGTAAGCATGGGCTTGTTAGCATCAAAGATTACAGGATACTTCATCATATCTCCATAATGCTCTTTGGCAATTTTTGAAAGTGAATCACCTTTTACAACAGTGTAAAAAGTAGCTTCTGGTTCAGGATTCACTACGGCAAGTCTGTCATCTACTGTAGCAATACCTTCAGTATTACCTACGATCAAAATTACTTTTTCTTTTGCAGAAGTTGATTCTACCTGTCCATAAACCGTTGCGCTGTCGTCATCTACAACTATATCTAGATTTTCAACAGCAATACCATGACTCACAACTGCAGACATCAAAGCGGCAGCTTTAGCCTTTTCATTAGCTTCATTTAAAGCATCCATTGCATTAGGTACTGCTCCTGTAGTTGTTACTACATCATTTTCCTCAGCCTTCTTTCCCAGAAGTTTTGCTCCGGCTGTCTTTAAAAAAGAAAATAATCCCATAATTTAAATTTTAATGTTAAAAAATTAGACCAAAATTGGTTTTCGTGCAAATAAAGCATATAATTTTAATTTTAGTTCAATAATTTTAATTTTTTTCTAAAAATTAATGATTTATTCACAGACACAAATTAAATTTTGTTAGCCATTTAATTGGTTAGTTGGTCTTTGTTGGGGAAATAGGTGATTCTTTTTTTTGATATTACTAATTATATATATGTATATATTATTGTAATATAGTATTTTACCAAAATTTTTAAAAAAAAATAATATATGTTATTAACAAAAAACGATAAGTTTAACAAAAGACTTATATTTGCGCTGTTTTTTGAAAAAATTTTGATAATTTATACCCATGCAAGGAAAAGGTTTAGTAAAAGTATTTTTGGTTTTGATTATTGCTGTTTGTTTATTACAATTTGCATATTTCATACCTACGAACAAAGTTGAGAATGCAGCTGATGCATATGCCAGTAAAGTCACAGGGAAAACAGCTGATGATAGTGCTCCTGAGTTTAAATTGGCTAGGGCCACGTATTTAGATTCTATATCAGGAGAACCTATTATGTCGATTCCTTTTGTGAAAGCTTACACTTACACGGAGTTGAAGCAACAACAATTAGGACTAGGTTTAGATCTAAAAGGAGGTATGAGTGCCTTGTTACAAGTAGATCTCACGGACTTTTTAAAAGGTTTAGCAGGTAGAAATGCTAACAATGCAGATTTCTTAAAAGCTCTAGATAACGCAAATGCTGCGATGAAGACTTCACAATCTGACTTCATTACTTTATTTGCTGATGAGTATAGAAAGCTTGCAGGAGATAACAAGATGGCCAAGCTGTTTGTAAAGAGTGAGTCACTTGGTCAGATCACTGCTAATACTGATGACGGTACGATGACCCGATTGATCAGACAGAAAGCATCAGAAACTGTAAAATTGACTTTTGAAAGATTGAAGCAAAGGATTGATAAATTAGGGGTGACACAACCTAATATCTCTTTGGATCCCAATAGAGACTTAATTGCAGTAGAGATGCCAGGAGTGGACAATCCTAAAAGAGCAAAAGAATTTTTGACCAGAAGTGCAAAGCTTGAATTTTGGGAAGTGTACAGATTCTCGGATAATGGTATCAATCCTTTATTTCAGATGGCTGACAAGCTTGTAGGTGGCACTGCTGAGGTTGACTCCAACGCTACTAATGTAGTAATGAGGGACTCTATAGTCTACGACGCAACAGGTTCTGCTATAGATACTGTTCAAGTAGCTTCAACTGTTGCAGCCGGAACATCAGGCAAAGGTGGTCTTTTAAGTATGCTTACGCTTAATGGCGGGACATTATATCAACCTGTTATGGGAGTAGCTGACAAAAGCAAAATTAGCCAAATAAATAAGATATTGGAGCAAGAAAATGTAAAAGCTTTGTTTCCTGCTAATTCTAAGTTTATGTGGTCCAATAAACCATCTTTGGATGCTGACAGAAAATATACCAATAATTATGAGCTATATTTAATAAAAGGACAAGCTAATACCGATGAGGCTCCACTTAATGGAGATGTAGTAACCAGTGCAAGACAGTCTTTGAATCCTGCCAATGGTCAAGTAGAAGTCACTTTAAGAATGAATGCTGCAGGCGCTAAGAAATGGGCAGATATGACCACTAGAGCTTCTAACGAAGGTAATAGAGAAATTGCTATCGTTTTGGACAGTGAAGTGGTATCAGCCCCAACAGTTAACCAACCGATAACAGGCGGTAATTCTTCAATTACTGGTAATTATACAGTAGAAGAAGCTGTAGATTTTGCAGGTATCCTTGAAGTCGGTAGATTGCCGGCAGGAACAAAAATCATGCAGAGCACTAATGTAGGACCTACTTTAGGTAAAGCAAACATCACCAAAAGTATTAATTCATTATTGGTAGGATTCCTTTTGGTGATCATTACCATGATCGCATATTATGCAGGAGCTGGCCTCATCGCCATTATTTCACTTTTACTCAACGTTTTCCTTATCTTCGGAACACTTTCCAGTTTTGGTACAGTACTTACACTCTCGGGTATAGCAGGTATTGTATTGACTATCGGTATGGCCGTAGATGCTAACGTAGTCATTTATGAAAGAGTAAAAGAAGAACTCGAAGCTGGTAAATCGCTGAAACAAGCCATAGCAGATGGATATTATCATTCCTACTCCGCGATTATAGATGCTAACGTAACTACTATTTTGACAGCGATTATTTTAGCATATTTTGGACTAGGTCCTGTAAAGGGATTTGCCGTTGTATTGATCATCGGTGTGCTTTCTTCCTTGTTTACAGCCATTTTTGTCACAAGATTGATGATAGATTATTGGGTAGACAAAGGAAATGATCTTTCATTCTGGACTGGTTTTTCACGAGGCGCATTCAAAAACATCAAAACGGATTGGATAGGAAAAAGAATGATAGCTTATGGAATATCAGGAGTCATTATTTTAGCGGGAATAGTATCTATGTTTACATCTGGTTTTGACTTGGGTGTTGACTATAAAGGAGGTTATTCTTACACGATACAGTTTGCAGGAAATGAAGGTATGACTGCTGACAAACTTAGAGATGGACTTACCGCCACATTCGAAGCAAGTCCAGTAGTAAAACAAGTAGAAGGTGCAAACACTTTTAACATTACCACATCTTACTTGATAGCAGAAACTGCAGAAGGAACTGGTGATAAAGTGATGGAAAAGCTTCACGAGGGTGTTTCAAAGATTGCAGGTTCGAGTGTATCTTTGGTTGATTTTTCTAATAATGAATCTCCGAATGATAAAATTCATGTCATTAGTTCATCTCAGGTAGGGCCTACCATAGCTGATGACTTAAAGAAGACATCTCTTTATGCAGGATTGTTTGCTCTTCTTGCTATATTCTTATATATTTTGTTAAGATTTAGCAAGTGGCAATACTCCGTGGGTGCAATTGTTGCAGTATTCCATGATGCATTGGTAGTTTTAAGTATTTTCTCTATATGTAAGTCCTTTATGCCGTTTTCTTTGGAAATTGATCAGGCTTTCATTGCGGCTATACTGACGGTAATTGGTTATTCGATTAACGATACGGTGATCATTTTTGACAGAATCAGAGAGTACTTCTCCTTACACGTCAATAAATCTAAAGATGAAATCATCAATGATGCCATCAACAGCACGCTATCTAGAACATTAATGACATCATTCACTACTGTAGTTGTGGTACTGATTTTATTCTTGTTCGGCGGTGGAAGTATCAAAGGATTTTCATTTGCATTATTAGTGGGTATTGTAGTTGGTACCTATTCTTCTGTATTTATTGCAGCGCCTATCTTACATGATTTGGCTTCTGATTTGAAAATCACTTCTAAAGAATACGAGAAGTAGAAAAAAAAGTTTATTTTATAAAAAAAGGCTTGGATCAATAATGTTTCAAGCCTTTTTTATTTCTCTATACGGGTGATATATTTTTATAGGAGGTTGAGCAAAAAAAACTATCTTTAGCCATTCACAAGATGAAAAGATCAATAGCAAATAATGGTCTAATGTATTTTAAGCGACAAGATTTGTATTTTTTGATCTTATAAAATGGGAATGAGAGTAGAAAGAAGTAATTTTGCACTTTCACTGAATAAATATGGATCTTGGGTATTCATGTTTTTAAATCCAATAATTCAAGTAACTTAACACATGTCCGTAAAAGTAGAAAGCCTTTCTAAAGTATATGATGCTCAAATAGCAGTAAATAAACTGTCTTTTGAAGCTAAGCCAGGTGAAATATTAGGTTTTTTGGGACCAAATGGCGCTGGTAAAACCACAACAATGAAAATGATTTGTTGCTACACGCCTCCTACAGAAGGGCATGCCGAAGTTAATGGATTTGATATCGCCAAGTCACCACTTATGGTGAGAAAACAAATTGGATATCTTCCTGAACACAACCCACTGTATGAAGAAATGTATATCAAAGAGTTTCTGCAATTTGTGGCCAGTATTCATAAAATCGAAAATAAGACTGCCCGAATAGCTGATGTCATCCACATGACAGGTCTTGAAAAGGAACAAAACAAGATTATAGGTACTTTATCTAAAGGATATAGACAAAGGGTAGGGCTAGCACAAGCCATCATTCATGACCCCCAAGTATTGATTCTAGATGAGCCTACATCTGGATTGGATATGAATCAATTGATAGACATCAGAAATTTGATTAGAGAATTGGGTAAAGAAAAGACCGTCATATTCTCATCCCATATCATGCAGGAGGTACAAGCCTTATGCGATAGGGTAGTCATCATCAATAATGGAGTACTTGTAGCTGACGAATCTATCGATAAACTAAGCAAGAGAGTATCAGGTGGTTTAGTAATAAAAGTAGATTTTGATGAAGCCGTTGTGGATTTGACTCCTTTTAAAATGATAGCAGGCGTAGAAGATATTACACTAGAAAATGGATTTTATAATTTCAACTATCAAAAAGATCAAGATATACGTAAAAATATTTTCAAAACAGCGGTAGCCCATAACTATACCATTATAGAAATGAAACAGGATAAAGCAAATTTTGAAGATATATTCAGGAAATTGACAAAAAAGCCAGAGCATGTTTAGTATTTATTTTAAAGAGATCAATGCATTTTTTTCTTCTCTGATTGGGTACGTAGTTATTAGCGTTTTTTTGGTTTCTATCGGGCTTTTTATGTGGGTCTTTACTGAGACGAGTGTTTTGGACTACAATTTTGCCACTTTAGACCAATTGTTTTCTATTGCGCCTTTGGTTTTTTTATTTCTGATTCCTGCGGTGACCATGCGTTCATTTGCTGAAGAAAAGGCCAAAGGTACCATTGAGTTTTTGTATACTAAACCATTGACAAATTATGAAATCATAGGAGGAAAATACCTAGCCAATATCACGCTAGTGCTATTGGCATTATTTCCTACTTTGATATATTATTATTCAGTCTACCAACTAGGGTCTCCTGTAGGTAATCTGGACTCAGGTGCTATCATGGGTTCTTATATAGGATTGTTCTGTTTAGCGGCTGCATTCGTTGCCATAGGTATGTTTGCATCTACATTGACCAATAATCAGATTGTGGCATTTATCTTAGGAGCGTTTTTATGTTTCTTTTTTCATTGGGCTTTTACTTATTTAGCTAAAATGCCCATTTTTACTACTTCATTAGATTTGTTAATCCAAAAATTGGGTATCAATTATCATTACAGTAGTATAAGCAAAGGACTTATTGATAGCAGAGATATTATTTATTTTGTTTCTGTTGTTTTTGTCTTTTTGTATGCAACCGTTACTATTATCGAAAATCGTAAATAATTGATCAAAGGCATGAATCTAAAGAGAACCAGTCATTTTGTTCAGTTGGCCATCATCATTGCCATTGTATTAGTTATTAATGTCATAGCGCACTTTTTGTACTTTGAGATTGATCTTACAGACGACAGAAGGTTTACATTGAGCAAAAGTACCAAAAATATTGTAGCATCCGCCGATGATAATATTACCATAAAAGTACTTTTAGATGGTGAATTCCCAGCGGGTTTCAAAAGATTACAAAATTCAGTAAAAGACATTCTTGATAACCTTAGGGACATCAATCCTAAAATTGTTTATGAGTTTGAAGATCCCAACGAAGGGACTTCTCTTGTGGTGGAACGTAAAAGAAAACAATTAATAGAAGATAAACTAGTTCCGATCAACCTGAGCTATTCTGATGGTTCTCAACTAGTGCAAAAAGCTGTTTTCCCATTTGCTATCATCACTTATAAGGGAAAAAAACAAATTGTGAACCTGCTCGAAGAACAAAAATTGGGTGATGATGAAGATGTGATATTGAATAAGTCTGTTTCGCTCCTAGAGTATAAATTTGCCTATGCTTTCCAAAAAATGCAAGCCGATAGATCCAAAAACATACTTTTTACTCAAGGAAATGGGGAATTGGAAATATCACAAACATTTAGATTAGAGTCAGAATTAAGAAAGTTTCATAAAGTGGGAAGAATTAGTCTGGATACGCTGATGAAGTTGGATAGTACTATTGATTTAGTTATTGTAGCGTCACCGAATAGTAGTTTTACATTGCAAAATCTATTTAAATTGGATCAATATGTGATGCATGGCGGTAAGATTTTATGGCTTATGGATAAGTTTCCTGTTTCTCTGGATAGTATCAATAAATATAAGTTCTATGTTCCTACTGAAAATGTGACGGGTCTCGATGATATGTTGTTTAAATATGGAGTAAGGATCATGCCAGATCTGATTATGGATTTGGAGTGCAGTCAGATACCACAAGTTGTGGGCATGGCTGGGGACAAACCACAGACGCGACTCTTCCCATGGAATTACCATCTTGCCGTAGCATCGGAAAACGTACATCCTATAGTTAATAATATAGATAGAGTAAATATGTTTTTCCCTAGCTCTATAGATACTCTGAAAACAGAAGGGAAAGTCAACAAAACCATATTGCTGAAAAGCTCCAAATATTCTAGAACCCAATTAGCTCCATTCAGGTTGACTTTTGAAATGTTAAAGGTAAATCCAGACCCATCAAAGTATAACAATGGTAAAAAACCTGTCGCAGTATTATTGGAAGGTGAGTTTGAATCTTTTTTTAATAATAGACTAACACCCGAATTTCAAAATACGCTGAACGCGATTGGTGTAAAGTTTAAAGCCAAAAGTAAAATGACAAGTCAGATTGTGGTGTCTGATTCAGATTTCGCAAAAAACCTCGTTAATGCTGCCACTAATGAAACGGAAGACATTGGTTTTAATAAATGGGAAAGAAGATTTTACAAAGGCAATAAAGATTTTCTACTCAATTCGATTGAATATTTATTGGATGAAAACAATATACTAGAGTCACGTTCCAAAGAGATAAAACTGCGTTTATTAGACTCCGTCAAGACAAAAGGTGAAAAAACTAAGTGGCAATTAATAAATGTATTGCTTCCTGTATTACTTTTGATTGTTTTTGGGGTTATATTTACTTACATAAGAAAACGTAAATACGCTTAAGGCAAAAATTAAAAATTGAAATGAAGAAATTAATAGGCTTATTAGCCATTTTGATTGTATTATCAGTAAGTGCTTATTATCTAGTAAAAAAAGGAGAAGCATCACAAAAAGGAGTCGTAACTGCCGATCGGGGTTTTACCATAAAATCAATGGATGATGTAGATAAGATTGTCATCAAGCATGTCAAACTCCAACCCATGATATTTACTAAGAAAGGGAAATCCTGGATATTGAATGGTGAGTTTGATGTAGATCCTAGTGTATTTGTAAATATCGAAAGGGTACTGACCAATATGACATTATCTTATATTCCGCCTGCAGCTGCCACGCCCAATATCTTAAAAAGTATTAAAGAAAATGGAATACAAGTAGATTTATATAACGATGATGACGAACCTTTTAAGATTTTTTATATAGGATCTGACACTCAGAAAAGCCAAGGTACTTTTATGGTTATGGCAGGATCTAGCCAGCCTTACGTGATGCAACTACCTGGTTTGCAAGGTGGACTTAGATCGAGGTTTGAACAACCAACAAAAAACTATAGAGATAAAGTATTGTATAAAATAGCTCCTGAAGATATCCTGAGTATTAAAATGGAATATCCCAAAGATAATTTTTCATCATTTGAGATCATCAATGGAGCCAATCCACAAGTCAAACCTATCGTAGTACTGCCAGATCAACCCAAAGGCGAGCCCAATAAAAGATTGCTTATGGGGTACATCTCCCAATTTGTAAATATGGGTACAGAAGGTTTAATTACTGAAATGCCCGAAAGAGATTCTATATTGACTTTGACCCCCAATGCTATACTTACCTTAGAAGCTAAGCATGGCAAAAAACTAAAACATAAATTTTACCATTATGAACATATCCTTTTAGGCGAAGAGAATGCTATAACGCATACGGATATCGCTCGTGTTCAAAGATTCTTTATCTATGATGAACTTAAGGATGATATGTACACAGGTCAAATGAGAGTCATCGGAGGCTTGTTCTACAGTTATAAAGACTTTTATCGAAAAGACCCTGCTCCCAAAAATTAAGTTACAATTTACTTTCGTGAATCATATCCAATAATTCATCTTTATAGTTTTTGCCTATCGGAAGCTGTTTAACCTTACCATTTTCCATAAGTTCAACCATATTGCCCAATATAGCTGTGATCCTTTTAACATTAACGATAAATGATCTATGAATTCTTCTGAATTTACCTGAGGGCAATCGGTCCTCGAGACTTTTCATGGTTTGTAAGGTGATAACCCTTCCTGTATCTTGTCTGATAATGACATAATCTTTGAGTCCTTCGATATAAAGTATATCTTCGAAGTTGATCTTTACTAACTTTTTGTCTGCTTTTACAAAAAAGAAATCTTCCACTACTTCATGTTGAATAGAGTCGTGCTCTAATCTTTTGGAAGCTAATTTTTCCGAAACTTTGTTTACAGCCTTTAAGAAACGCTCCAAGGAAATGGGCTTCAGAAGATAGTCTACAGCATTTAAATCAAAACCTTCGACTGCATAATCAGGATAAGCCGTTGTAAAAATGACACAAGGTGGATTAGATAATGTCTTCAAGAAGTCGATACCAGATAACTGTGGCATCTGAATATCTAAAAACATCAAATCAATGGGTTGACTTTTAAGTACTTCATTAGCTTCAAAAGCATTTTCACACTTTTTTATTAATTGTATTTCAGGTATTTGCTGAATATAGGTTTCCATTACTTCTAAAGCTAATGGCTCGTCATCTACAATAATTGCTTTGATCATTTTGTTTTGTATTTATTAAAATTATTAATCGTTTATTAAATTGAGTTGCAGCTCCACAGCATAAGTGTTAGGACTTTCTTTAATTTCTAAGTTATGGCGGTTGGGATATATGATATCCATCCTTCTTTTCACATTGATCAACCCAATACCACCTGATCTTTTTTCTGCTATTTTGGGTAATGATGGAGACTTAGAATTTTCTACGTTCATCATTAAATCTGTACCATCTACCCATAAGTTGAGGTTTACAAATCCCTGCGAGATCTGATTATTTATGCCATGTTTGAAAGAGTTTTCTATAAAAGGTATCAAAATCAAAGGTGCAATTTTTTGCTTTTCAATGTTACCTTCTACCTTAAATTCTATCATCATCTTATTTCCGTGCCTCAGTTTTTCAAGTTCTAGGTAGTTTTGCATATAATTGATTTCTTTGGACAAGAAGACTTCTTTTTCATTACACTCATACAGCATATATCTCATCATTTCTGATAATTTTAAAACTATTTCAGGAGCTTGGTCCGACTTCTTGAGGGTAAGCGCGTACAAACTGTTTAAGGTATTAAAAAGAAAGTGTGGATTGATTTGGGACTTTAAAAATTTTAATTCTGACTGTAAGGTTTTGCTTTCAAGATCGTTTTTGTCTCTTTGCTGTATAAGCCAGTCATTCATTATCTGATAGATAGTGGATGATGTTCCTGCAAAAAACAACGTCAGGAAAGTATATAATTGATTGGATATATAATGAGATTGTGCGTCTACGTTACCCGATGAAACTAAAAAATTAAGCGTAGTTTTTATAGGAGTAATCAGAAAAGCTATTAATGCTAAGAGCCCTATGTGAGTATAAAAATTTTTATCTTTAAGGTATTTGGGAAATAGTACAAAAAAGTTGAGATAGGCTATAACTGCAAAAAAGCCAACAGTAACCAAATCCGTAAAAAAAGCTTGTAAAAATCCAAGTTTGGGAACATTAGCGACCATCATGACCGCAAGCAGTGATACCCAAAATACCAAATGGTAGAATGAATAATGCCTTGTCCACCTTTGTGCTTTTATTTTAAAGGAATCTATTGCCAGATTCATGTATCAACTTCAATTTATAGTTACAAATATAGCACTATTATATTAATGACTTATACTTTTAATAGATAAAGCCTTATTTTTTAAAGACGAAACAAGAGATGCCATACTTTTTTTTAAAAAAAAATGCTACATACTGATTTGATTCTCACAGTAAATTGACTACAACTTCCTTTCCGAATGAATAAAACATTCATTGATGCAGTTTTCTTAATGAATGGATATTTTAAGTCTTTTACAAAATATGTACAAATTTAGATTCGTATATCAAATTAATATGTTGATTGTATGTATCATATATATTATACAAATAATTATGTTATTATTAGTTAAATTTGTATTTTGTGAATGTTTTGTAATGTCTCATCTTTGTAATGTGAAAGGGAATAAAAGAGCCCTATCATCCGGTTAAAGAATCGGTCCGAAAACTCGGAATGTTCATGGGATTAAAAACAAAAGCAAACTCCGGGTTGATTTTAAATATTAGGATCAACCCGGATGTTTGACCACTTTCGAGTGTATTAATAAAGATTGAGTTTTAGTTATTATAAAGAGAAGACCTGATAGCCTGGGAAACTAGATGGTCATTAAAGTTTTGGTAAAATGTTCATGGGGATCGTCAGATCAAAAATGGTCACTTTGGGGAAAGTGGCCATTTTTTTTTGTCTGATTTTAGATATATTCTTTATTTTAAGTAAATAAATTACCAGTTGTATTATAAATGTATTATATTTGTAATCTAAATATAGAAATTTATGAAAATTTTAAAATTATTATTTTGCTTTAATGTTTCAATCTTTTTCTTTTCCTGTGATCAAGATCAAAACGTATCTCCAACTTTTGAATCCAAACCAGTAGCATCATATGACCACGAAGTTATCACTGCATGGAATGATGTATTATTGAAAATCGAAAAAAATGCTGAAGGCTATAGACCGGGACCTGCTACTAGGACTTTGGCATACTTGGGATTGTCTGCTTATGAAAGTGTAGTATACGGTATGCCTGAGTACAATTCATTCAATGGATACTGGCCTGGTTTTGATATGCCCAAATTCAATACCAATCTGGAGTATTGTTGGCCACTTGCTATTAATGCATCTTTTGAATACCTCTTACCTAAGTTTTTTGGAAAAGCGAGTGAAGCTGATCTGGACTTAATAATTACCACGGCCCAAAATTTTAATGAACGATATAAAGAAACGGTAAGTATCGAAGTATACAATAATTCTCAAGCATGGGGTAAACAAGTGGCTGAGTCTGTCTGGAACTACTCAAAAACAGATCCAATAGGTCATAACCATTATCTAAATCCAACCCAAAGCTATGACTGGCACAAGCTTATGTGAAAGAAGGAGACTGGAAACCAGAAAGTACAAAGCAAGAGCAACCCATAGGAGGTGTATGGGGCAAAGCGCGTACATTTTCGCTTCAGAATGCTCAGAAACTGTGTAGGAAGCCAGATATCTATGTTTCACCATCAAGTTTACAGATACAGTATATAGAAGTGATGGCTCAAGTACAACCAGAACTTTTTTTTGATACCCTAAAACCTTATTGGTTATTCTATAGTGATGAGTTTACTGGCTACACTTTTAGTTATGGCCTAAGATTTTTATCCATAGGCAATCAAGTCTTAAAACTGGAGCAAAGTAACCTAGAAAAAGCAGTATTCATGAATGCGCTTTTGGGAACTAGTCTGAATGATGCTGGAGTGGCATGTTTTTACTCCAAGTATCACTATAATAAAGAGCACCCTTTGACTTATATCAAGAGAGTGATTGACCCTAACTGGCAAACCGCATTAGTTCATCCCATCACCAAAGAAAAAAACCTAACGCCACCGTATCCTTCATACCCATCAGGTCATGCTACTTTTTTTTCATCAGGTGCAGAAGCCTTAGGACAAATATTTGGTTATACTTATAAAATGAAAGACCTGAGTCACATTGATAAACCGGAAATTCAATTAGATCGTGAATTTTTGAGTTTTTATGACATGGCTCTTGAAGGTTCTTGGAGTAGAGTGGGTACAGGAACTCAACTTAGAATGGATTTAGAAGAAGGTATCAGATTTGGAAGTGAAATAGGAAGGTCTGTTGGGAAGCTTCCTTGGCAGAAAAAATAGTACTATAGTTCACGATAATTTAATCAGAAAACCATAAATAAAGTTTAAAACTTATATGCAATATGGATTATCCCTTTTGTTAAAATATTGTAATTTTAATCCCTTTCTATATCTTTTTACCAAAATATTTCGTTACTTTGTCATCATAAGATTAACAAAGTAGAAGTTTTGATTTGTATTTTTCATAGAGTTAGGCATATATTTGATACACATACATTCCTATTTGGAAGCATAAGTTTCTTTGCTTTGGCATCCAAATTTTTCTTCACCCTGATCTTTGTTTCATTTTTATGGACAGTGCCCAAAGCTCAGGAAGTGCTCTCATCGGCACAATATAAGCGCCAACAAATATTGTGGGAGGCAGAAAAGTATTTGGGTATGAGATATCGGTCCAAAGTGGGAAAACAAGTTTTTGATTGTTCCGGATATGTCAGATTTCTGATGAATAAAATTGATAAAAACGTAACCCGTAGTTCTGTATCTCAGATTCATGATGGTAAAAGGGTGGAGGATATAAAAGCAGCCCGTCCAGGAGATATCCTGGTATTCAAAGGAAGAAATGCAAAAAACAATAGACCGGGCCATGTAGGATTAGTACATCACTGGAGCAATGATACCTTGTATTTTATACACTCATCAGTGGCCAAAGGTATTGTTATCGACCACATGTACGATCAATATTACAAGAAGAGATTTCTTCAGGTAAGAAATGTTATTGGTGACTGAGTGTACTTTGTCAAATTACATCAAAATCAGATTTCTCACCAATCCATGGATCGAAATGACGATGTGAAAATTGGGAAGTGGTGGATATGAAGTGGGTTCGACTTTCTCGAACCCACTTCATATCCACCAAAAAACAACAAAAATCGTCATTTCGAAGGAGATTTATCGACTGAGAAACCCATTTTATGACAACACACTTATCAAATTTTAAATTTGACAAAGTAGAATTGATCACTCATAAAAAGCTTTAAATCAATCGACTTGCTCTGCTACCCATTTTCCATAAGCATCGTTGGCTTCTGCGTCCCATTGCAATATACAAGGGATATCATAAGTGTGCAGCGTTTCGAGACGTTTCATCAAGTCCGCTTTATGTGCAACGGTGGTTTTGAATAGCACGATCCACTCATGATCATGGGCTTGTGTGCCATTCCAAATAAAATGGCTTTGTGCTGATACCACATTGCCACAAGCTATGATCTTTTCATTCAATAGGGTTTGGATCACATTTTGGGCTTCTTCTTCCGACGGAAACGGACAATAAGTGACTGATATTAACATTATAAAGCTAAAATTTCAGCCATTTTCACCAAGTCTTTATTGAGATGTTTGGTCTTAGTGATCGCATCATGAAACGGTGTAAAAGTAATTTTGTCATTGATGATACCCAAAGCTACACCACCTTCTCCTCTGATCAGCGCCTTTACGGCCGAATGCCCCATTCTGGAAGCCAATACTCGGTCCATAGCGGTAGGTGAACCACCTCTTTGCAAATGACCAATGATGGTCACTTTAATATCAAAATTGGGATTGAGTTTTTTGATTTGATTGGCTATAGCATTGGCATCACCATTGGTATTACCTTCTGCTACGATTACAAGATTGAAAAGTTTTTGTCTTTTGGCGGATTTTTGGAGAGTTTCTGATAATTCTTCAATACTGGTATCTGTTTCAGGTAAGAAAATAGCACCTGCGCCACTTCCTATACCGGTGTGCAAGGCAATGTATCCTGAATGTCTTCCCATGACTTCCACAAAAAATATTCTGTTGTGTGAGTCGGCTGTATCTCTGATTTTATCTACGGCTTCTATAGACGTATTGATCGCGGTATCAAATCCTATAGTGTAATCCGTTCCGTAGATGTCATTATCTATTGTCCCCGGCAAGCCGACAAAAGGTATTTTATACTCTTTCATAAATATGTCAGCGCCTGTGTAGGTACCGTTGCCACCTATAGCGACCACACCGTCTATATCGTGAGCAAGCAGAGATTCATAGGCTTGTTTTCGGCCTTCAGGAGTTCTGAAAGCTTCACTTCGTGCGGTTTTCAATACGGTACCACCACGTTGGATGATATTGGCTACATCACCTACTTCAAGCCTTTTGATATCACCATTTACCATGCCATCATATCCTCGGTAAATACCATAAATATGTAGATCGTGATATACTGCGGTACGAACTACGGCTCTTACTGCTGCATTCATTCCCGGAGCATCTCCACCTGATGTAAATACGGCTATTCTTTTTACACTACTCATTGATATCTTAATTTAAAGTGATAATCTATTAATCCCTCTATGGGTTTTTGAATGATATGGTTGATTTCGATATTATAATTACTACATATATGCTTTAGTGGTTCCTGATACACATAAGCGATGGAACCCGTAAATGTCAAAGGCAACGCTTTGACCTGGTAAAGGGGCAAAATCCTGTTTTCTATAAAATCTCTGAAGACTTTATGTAGCAGATTGGTTTTCCAGTCATGATCAATTTTCATAAGAAAGGTTGAAAAAGATGCAATATACGCACTTCCCTGATTTTTTTGATATACCTGGTCCAAGACAATATCTTTGGTTATTGGAAACAGAGACTCAAAACTGGAAACTAATCCATCAGGCATGGTACCGTAAAAGTATGCTTTTAAAACTTCTTTACCTATAGCCACCCCTGAACCTTCGTCGCCCATGATATAACCCAATGATGGTTTGGCATAGGATATCTTATTACCGTCATAAATACAAGCATTGGACCCTGTACCCAATATGGCAATGATGCTTTCTTGATCTCCTGAAATACCTCGTGCGGAACCCAACAAGTCTCCTTCCGCGATGATTTCGCCTGCTGCACCTAATTCCTTTAACCAAGATTTTACTTGATTTTTGGAAGTTTCATTGACCACTCCTGCACCATAAAACCAAATGTGCTCTGCTGATTTTAAATGTGCGATCAGATCTTTATGCTCACCAATGCTTCCCGTAGAAAAGTGAGTAGTAGGATTCAGCCCGTGGGTACTGAAAGTAAAAGTTGTTTGATCGGCATTGATAAACACCCAATCAGCCTTTGTGGAACCACTTTCTACGATTAAAATCACGAATATATTTACATTTGGATTTGCAAAAGTACATAAAAACCTAAATAGTTTAAAAGGTTTATACCTAAAGAGTCTAAAGAGTATAAATATACTTTTTAGATTTGGCTATGTTTTATTAACAAATAGCTAAATGGAAGTTCTTTTATATGAGTTAAATTTTAAAAAATTTCTTCTGCTCAAACTTATTCCCCATTTTTAATAGTATAAAATATTGCCCTGGCGGTAAGTTTCCTACATTTAATGTAACGCTGCTGTCAAGAATTTCTTTAATGAATGAGTGTGATCTTCCTAACAAGTCAAATATTTGAATTGAAGTAATTGTTTCTTCAGCATTTATGTTAAGGTCATTTTCTGTGGGATTAGGATAAATGTCTATTTCATCTTTTTCAAGTGTTGTCATTGATGTTCCAGATAGAAATATACTTTTCTCGTTAATTATAATAAAAAAATTTCGTTTAGTAATATATTCAAATCCAAGTCCGAATAAATTTCCATTGGCATCAATATTTTCAATGCCTAAATATTTTTGGTACTTTCCATTGAAAATATAGGTCTTTTCAATTTGACCATTAGTGTTCATTTCCCAAAAATAGGTATCATTTGGAATGCTTTCGACTTCATCAAGCAGATTTGTAGATGAAGACAATATGATTTTATGGCTTTCACCAATTTTTTTCCTGAGATGGTACCATATTTTATTTGGAAATACATTGGGATTATAAGATCCTGGTTTCCAACCGTTCTCATCAAGGTAAATTACATATGTATGAAGTGTTCTCCTACTTTGCCATCTGCCTGCAAATACTACTTTTTGATCATCAGCATACAAAATTCTATGATCAAGTCCAAAATATTTAGCACTACCTATTTCTAAATAAATACGATATGATTGTATGAGTTCTTTATCCTGATTTAAAATGGTCAGGAATGACCCAGAATAAATGAAATGCTTTTTTTGATTTTGATTATAGTAATAATCTGAAATAAATTTTTCTTCCAGCGGTATGATATCTGATTTTATCAATGATCCATCATCGTGGTATGTTATCATTAATACTTCAAGATCACTTGATATATTTGTAGATAATGAAAGTAGTAAATTATTTTCTTGATTTGCTTCATCTTTGCTGCTGTATAACGATACAGAAGAAATTACAGAAAAGTTAATGGGTTTAAAATCGATTATTTCCATAATTTCAAGATCTAGGGATGACTTTACAGAAATAATACAGGGTTGGTTTGAAGATATTTTTACTGCTGTACCTATAAAGGTGTAAGCATTATTAAATAATAAACCGTCTACAAGCATGACATTGTAATAATCATCAAGGGACACATCTGATGTTAATAAAATTTCGCCACAATAATCAACTTTGGATAAAAAAGAACCATAAGATGTACCGTTATTGAGATAATAACCTTTAGATGTAAATATTATAGCGGTGCTATCACCCATTGGTTTTATGTTGTATGGATAATCATTATTGTTTGTTTCTAAAAAAGTATGAAATTCATCTTTTTGTGAGAACGATATGATACTACCAAAAAGTAAATATAACGAAAGTATGCACTTCATAATAAGAAATATAAAAAATTAAAAAATCTTTATTGAATACCCTAAACCCACTTGTATGTAAGAAAACTCTGTAAATTCAGGAAATTTAATCTTGTTAAAACTTATCGCTCGATTGTAATTGGCCGTTAAATAAAACCGCTTATATATTTCATATTTAGCATTAAAACTTATAATATCTACATCAAAATCATCCTCCTTTTCTAAGATGAATTTATTGCTATAATCTATAAAGTAAAACTTATTTACCAAACTTTTACTATATCCAAAGCCTAAATATATTCTGGGGAAAATGGAATAAAAATATTGAGCTGATATATTGTGTCTATCAAAAGAAATTCCAGATGGTGGATAAAATACGTGACCGAATTGGGTACCTTCAACCGTTAATGAAGACCAATCATATTGTAGATTTATCGTTGATTTGGCTGTCATTTTGAATTCGAAGTTTCCACCTAGAATAGGTCTATTAATTTTTCTAGAATTTAAAACAAAAGTGTGATCATTGTTTTTGAGAGTGAATATTCCGCCGGATGTATATATCCCAAAAGAAACCTGGCCACTAATAAATAATGGTGACATCAAAATGGTTATAATAAAATATTTCATCATTTATAGCAATAATAATCATTCATAATACTAGTCAGAAAATTGAATATAGACATAACAATGATCACGACTTAATTATTGCAATCATTTAGTGTTAATTTCAAAATGTTGATTAATTGTCTACATATATATATTTCTTGGTACTTTGTCACTTGAGCAAAATTCAGGTTACGCTCCAAAAAAATGTTGACATTTTGTAAGAGATTTATCAACAAAGAAACCTAGTACTACAACATGAAACTGAACAAATTTTAATTTTACAAAGTCCAATTAATCAATGTTCTTTAGCAAACAAATATAATTCTCTTACTCCTTACTAGCTGATGTAAATATCCGATCCCAGTTAATACCGTTTTTGATGCTGCCTTCTTTGGTAGAAAACCAAATAAACAGAGGTTTTCCTACGATGTGATCGTGAGGTACGTATCCCCAAGCTCGTGAATCTTCAGAGTTGTGTCTGTTGTCTCCCATGGCCCAGAAATAATCTTGTTTAAAGGTGTAAGACGTTACTTTTTGATCATTGATATAAATGTCTTGTCCTTTGACTTCAAGCTTATTTTTTTCGTAAACGGAAATAATTCTCCTGTAAAACGGTAAATTTTTGATGCTCAATGGTGTAGTGGCGCCTGCTTTAGGTATCCAAATAGGTCCGTAATTGTCCACATTCCAGTTTTGAGAACCCACAATACTATCAAAAGGGAAAAGTTTAGTTGGTTCATTAGGTTGATTTACAGCTTCTATGATTATATTTTTGTCTAAGGATTTTAGTTTATTGACTTGATCATTATCTAAAAATAAAACACCTTGTCCGTTATTAAATAATGCATTATTGCCAAAATAATTATCTCCAATGTCTATGCCCCAAGAATCTAGTTTTTTATTGCTAACCGATACATTTGCTGGCATCTGAATTTGATATAAATACTGTAGATGTTTTGGATTCTTCACCGCTTTGCCATTCAGATATATCTGTTTATCTTTGATCCATAGACTATCGCCCGGTCCTGCTACACATCTTTTGATATAATGATCTCTCTTATCTGTAGGACGGACTACAAATTCTTTTTTAGCTACTTTATCACTTAGTTCTCTATCACCTTGTATGTATTCTGGTTGGCGAGCGATTTGGCTTACGAAATAAGATCTAGACGATGTAATATACACACTATCACCTACAGGCCAATTGAAGACAATAGGTTTTCCTGCTTCTATTTTTTCTATGGCGGGCATTCTGTAGTAAGGTAAACTTGGGTTTTCTAGATATGACTCTTTATTGATGGCGGGAATGACATTGTGTACCAAAGGTAGCATAGCAACCGTCATCGGCGTTCGAATACCGTAATGGGCTTTGGAAACAAACAGGAAGTCACCTACATTGAGCGAACCTTCCATGGATGGGGTAGGGATGACATAGGCTTCTATCAAAAACATACGAATAAATGACGCTGCAAACACCGCGAAAACAATAGATTCGACCCATTCGCGGGCAACAGATTTTTGGTAAGGGTTGTCCTTTTCTAGCTGACTGAGTTTAAAAGAATCACCTGCTACTTTTGCTTCATTTAATTTCTGCGCATACTCAGCTTCTCTGATCAATGTAGGGCCTACATACTTATCATTTGGGTTGGTAGCTATTTTGAAAAAGGCTGCGGGTGCATAAATCACTGCGGCAGCCGAATGTTTAAATGCTAATTTGCCAAATGATCTGACCAAGTCCACGGCCATGGCACAGAATATAAATATATTGACAATCGGAAAAAGTAACCAAAGGGCGTGGGTAGGTTTTTGGCCGATCAGTTTGCACCATTCTGCAAAGTTGACTCCAGGTATCAGACCTTTGGTAGCATCCACTCCGGCTTTAGGGAAAAGCATATATAAACTGAAGCTCAAAAGGATGTAGGAAATAATCAGAAAAATTAGAATACTCACGATGTGTTGTTTTAGTGATGGTGCAAAGATATTATATTCGTAAACAATTGGCTTTATTTGTTATACTAAACTTTATTTATGATCGATGATATCCTGTTTTTTGTTCGTTTTTCCAACGTAAAAAACCAGAAAAAGCCATAAATAGAAATACTACGTACATTAGGGTGAAAAGCATAAATCCTTTATAGAAGTTTAAGGGTATAGCCACTATATTGCTAAAAATCCAGGCCAGCCAGTTTTCTATTTTTCGATTCGCCATCCACCACATAGCTGTAAAGGCGGATGCGGAAACCAAGGAATCCAACACAGGAGTATTGCTATCCGTGACTTGGGTCAATAAGAGATAAATCAAAGCCCATCCAGCGGCGAAGCCCAAAATACCAAGTGAAAGCTCTTGTGAAGTACACCAGGTAATGGGGTATTCATATTCTTGATCTGTTTTCTTTTTTGTCCACAGATACCATCCCAAAACGCTCATACCAAAGTAATATATATTTAAAACTCCGTCAGCATATAAAGGTGGACTGGCAATAAAAAAATATACCCATGCTGCCAGTAGTACACCAATGATTCCGGTCGGATATACCAGAATGTTATTTCTTTGAGCATACCAAACACTTAAAATCTGACACAAAGTACTGACCCATTCCTGCCATCTAAAGATTTGGATATCCGTCAAGAATTGAGTTGAAATTTGATCTATGGTCATACTTTCGAAATGATGTTATAAATTTCATGGGCTGCCTTCATGGATGCGCCTTCGCTACCTAAGTGGTCAATCAATTGGTCATAATTTTCCAATATCTGTGCTCTATTATGCTCAAGATTTTGTAATTCTAGTTGTATGTTTTCAGGGTTTAAGGCGTCCTGAATCAATTCTTTGACGATTTCTTTATTTTCTATGAGATTGACCAAGGATATAAAAGGTATATTGACCAACTTCTTGGCAATAAAAATTGAAATCGGATTTCCTTTGTAACAAACTATTTGTGGAACCTTAAAAAGTGCCGTCTCAAGGGTAGCTGTTCCACTGCCCACCAAAGCGTTTTTGGCCACGGACAAAATATCATACGTTTGGTTTTTGATCAGTATCACTTTGTCAGTCATGCCTTCTGCTGCCAAGATGGTTTGATAGACTTCGTCTTGGAGCGATGGGGCAGCAGCAAGCAATATGGTGGCATCAGTATGGCGACAAGCCCTAAGCATTTGCGGTAAAATGTAGTGGATTTCTTGCTTTCTGCTTCCGGGAAGTAAAGCCAAGATGTTTTCCCCTTTTTGGTATTGGGCCGCAAATTCTGGATTAGGTTGATATTGAGCAATAGCGTCTAACAAAGGATGGCCCACAAAAGTGGCATCATAACCATGTTTTTGAAAAAATGCTTTTTCAAAGGGTAGGATAGTGAGTAGCTTATCAGTGTACTTTCCTAAATCATGCACCCTACTTTGGTGCCAAGCCCATACCTGCGGCGTGATATAATAAACGATCTTAAAACCTTGTTGATGTGCCCATTTGGCTATTCTCAAATTAAATCCGGGATAATCTACCAGTATGATGACATCGGGTTGTGTATGGAGTATATCTGCTTTACATTTTTTGATGAATCCTAGAATGGTTCTGAGGTTTTTGATTACTTCTATGAATCCCATAAAAGCTGTATTCTTGTAATGCTCGGCCAGCGTGCCGCCTACAGCTTCCATTTTTTCTCCACCCCAACATCTAAAGGTGGCATTGGTATCCAGCGATTTTAAAGCTTTCATCAGATTGGATGCGTGTAAGTCACCTGAAGCTTCTCCCGCAATGATATAATATTTCATTTAATTTTTGTTTGACACCTATTATGGGGTATGAATGTTTTGTTGATGAACAATATGTATTAATTAAACCAATGTTTCAATTTGTTCTAATTCCTTTTTGATGGTTTGCCTTTCTTCTTCGATATCATTGTTGATCATCCTAAGCTTTCTACGAGCTATTTAATTTATGGGTGTACCCATGTGCTTCAAAATTAAGGATTTCAATTTTTTATTCTTACAACTTGCCGTTGTATTTTGGGTCAAAGTCTATCATCCATTCTATACCATATTTATCTCTAAACATGGCAAAATATGAACCCCACGGACTGTCACCAATAGGCATTTCGATTTGACCACCTGCGGATAGTCCGTTGTATATATAGTCCGCTTCTTCCTTACTTTCAGCACTAATAGAGATTTTACTTCGGGTTTCGTTTAGATTATGTACACCTAATGCTTCGGGTGTGTCACTTCCCATAAGTATATCGTTTTTACCAATAGGTAATGCAATGTGCATTATTTTATGGGCTTCTTTTTCATTGGAGATACCTCCGGGTATTTCTAAATCTTTAAATCTCATTACCATAGCAAATTCGCCACCGAAAACGGATTGGTAAAATGTAAACGCCTCTTCTGCATTGCCATTAAAATGAATGTAAGGATTTATTTGTGCCATGGTTATTTATTTTATTTACAATTTAATTAGAAACACTTTAATACGAAAATTACAGCATTGCTACATGGGTTTGTGACTCACACCATACCTTTCTACCACAAAAATAAAAGGTAAAACAATAGGTTGGTAGTATTTGTGTAAAAGAATTTAAATAGTTGTCCAATATCGTGTCAAGTACGTGGTACGACCATAAGGATCATTTGATTACTCCCGATAGCAATAGGGATCACTCGATCATCTTTCTTTATCTACCTTAATTACATTTCAGTATACAGGTTACATTTCAGCAGACAAGCTCAATGAACAACCACCTGCTGCCTACTCCCAATCACCTTCCCACCTTGCCACATCGTAAGTACATAAGTGCCTGATGCCACATCGCTGATATCCCACACTACATGATGGTGAGCATATGGAAGTGGAATGGACTTCACCACAGCGCCACTCATATCGGTGAGCTGATAGGTCATATCGGTGATCTCGCCCTGATTGATGATGATGGTGTGCGATGCAGGATTGGGATAGATTTTGATCTCGGGGATGATGTTTTGTATGTCGGGGCCAGCGATTGCAGATGTGTTATCTATGGGTAGGATGTTGCCATCTTCGTCTATTTTTACGAGCCAAGGAGATTCTATTACATTTTCAGTTCCTACGATGAGATAGTTTTGATCTTTTGTTCTTATGATGTTGTAAAAATCATTTCTATATCCCCATCCTTTGTGATAATAGTAAGTTTTTTGCCAAAGCCTATGACCAGTATCGGTAAATCTTACAACTTTACCTACATTATAGTTAGTAGTGTCAGTTCCTATATGGTCATTGGCCATTAGTAAGTATTCATTTTCTTTATTAGTTTTTATAATTTTGCCTGTATCTCTGCTAAATGGCCTTCTGGGTTCATTCCAGAAATTGGACCAGATGATTTTTTTGTTTTCTATATAGAATCTAGTGACTGTCCAGCGAGTATATAACTGGAGATCAGAATAATCAAAAAATGAATCATAGGATGCCAATAAGACTTCTTTATCATTGATAGGGTAGATATCTTTTACATTGTTTATTGGGCTAAGAGTGGGTGTCTCGTATTGCCAAATAAGTTTTCCATTTAAGTCTAAATAGAAGATTGCCATTTTACCAGTAGCCAGCTGTTCATTTCTTACTGTTCCAAAAACTATTAGACTATCTTTAAATGAGCTTATTTTAAGCATTGTAATTTTTTCATTTAGATCTATATATTTAATAATTTGTGTTTCTTTGGTTTGAAGATTATATTTAATTAGAATTTGAATTCCTTTCAATGATGGTGTATTGAATTCACCAATATAGTATTCGGCTAGAATAAATATATCATTATTAATTAATTGGCAGTCATTTAAATACATGTTATATTTACTCGTAGCATCAGGAGGGGGAACATTTAAGATTTTTTCAACATGGAATGTATTAATGTTTATTGTAAAGAGTTGGATAGCAAAAGGCTTTGTTAAAGTGCTTTGAGGAAAAATAATTTCATCACCTACTAAGTATCCTTTTCTACACTGATAAAAATGGAACTGAACATCTTTTTCTTCATAGTGCTTTGAAATAATAACGCTTGCATCTTTTTTGTTTACTTTGGATATTGAAAACCCTTGTTCTACTTTTCCAAAAGAGTCTATTGATGTACCTAACACAAGGTAAAACGAATCGGTCTCATAGACATGATATCCATTAAATCTAGCTGCTTTTTTACCTAGGAGTAGATTCCACGATTTGTTCTGAGCATATAAGTCAATTGAGAATAAAATACAAAAGGAAATCAATAAGATGTTGGAAATACGCATAAATCAAGATAATAAATCAGGGACAGAGCCACATATAGGCACTGTCCCTGATAGGTTAAATAATTAATTATTGAATTTTTATAAACTTGGATACAAATACAATCTGATTTTGATCTAAGACTTTGACAGTATATACACCACTATTGAGAGCGGATATATCTAAACTGTTGCTGTCATTTTTTATACTTGTGTCCGACACGATTTTACCTTCTGTATTGATTATATGCGCTATCAGATTTGATTCGGCTCCTACCGCTTTGACATTGATATTAAGCACATCATGAGCTGGATTGGGGTATATATCTATTTTGGTCTCACTCCATTTATGGGTAGATGATGGAATCGCAAAGACCAAAGGCTCATACTTCCATCTTTCTTTTAGCTTTACCTCTGTAACTAAAACATGGGCTGCAATGTCGGTAGTGATGCTGTTTATAGTCATGTTAAAGTTATTTAAAATGTCAAAACAAAATTCAAAGATAGGCAAAAGATCACTTACTCAAATAAAAATGTGTTAATGAATTTTCTCTCGCAAACTTGTGCCGCTGTAAGCGGTATCACCCATCACCAACTCACCGATCACAAGCTCACCAGATAACTAGATCACCTAATAATAATCTGCTGCCTACTCCCGATCATCTTCCCACCTTGCAACATCGTAAGTACATAAGTGCCTGATGCCACATCACTGATATCCCACACTACATGATGGTGAGCATGTGGAAGTGGTATGGTCTTTACT
>CAMBRK010000028.1 GCA_945870185.1 Aureispira sp. CCB-QB1
TGCCGTCAGGCAGGCCCGCATAGGGCAAAAGCTTAAATGATGTGCAAATGATTCAGGAGTTTTGAAGAAATTACCGTGCAACGAAATCTACGAATATGTACATATATAATGGATAATCATTAATTTATATTACACCAAGCAGGCCCTAAGTAATGCTGATAATTAAGTTGCTGTGAGTGGATGTAGGGCACAAATTGCACCTGTATGCCCTGCAACATACAGAAACTTGTGCCAAGAAAAAATAGCCAAAATTGATGAAGAGCCATCAGACATCATGCAGCCTTAAAAAATAAAAGTCAATCTAAAACTAATTTGCATACAATCTACGTTATAGTGTGAATCGGAATCAGTCAATATGAGTATTTTATTAAAATCTTTTGGGCTCGTTATCATATTCTCGCTTACATTGGCTATGGTGGGTTGTAGTCAGAACAAAACGGTAATCGACCTGAACTCCAAAGAAAAAAAACATTATGAAGAAGGAAAAAAATGGGCATCACAAGGCAATCTGGAAAAAAGTAATGCTTCGTTTCAAAAATTACTGATCACCAAGCCCAATCACACGGAAGTCATGTTAAGGTTAGCAACCAACTATTTTCAACAAAATGATTTGGAAAACGCAGAGGTACTGTTTTTAAAAGCAGTGGCATTAGAGCCAGCATTTGATCGGGAAATGTACTATTCTTTGGCTCAAGTACAACAGAAGCAAAAAAAATATTTGAATGCAGCAGATCATTTTGAAAAATATGTAGCCATGTCACCTAGTAACCCACAAAAAATAAAACATGCACAAGCACAGATAGACAACCTTAGATTTATAGACAAAGCTATACAAAACCCTGTAACTTTCAAGCCACAAAATCTAGGTAGCTCTGTTAATACTAACCAGCACTCAGAATATACACCAAGTATAGGTATTGATGGCAGTTATATGATTTTTACTAGAAATGTTAAGTCCAAAGAAGCATTTATTGGTCAAGAAGATTTATATATTAGCTATTGGGATAGTATGGGTTGGAAGTTGGCTACTCCACTTACAGAAATCAATACTTTACAAAATGAAGGAGCTTTCGCAATGTCGGGTAACGGCAAATACATGATTTTCACATCGTGTGATCGCAAAGATGCTTTTGGCAGTTGTGATTTGTATTATACTGTCTACGATAATGGGAAATGGGCTACACCTTTAAATATGGGTCATGTAGTGAACTCTGCGGCTTGGGATTCCCAACCCACATTATCTTCGGATGGTAGAACACTTATATTCGCTAGTAGAAGAAAAGGTGGCTTGGGCGGCTCCGATCTTTGGATAACACAAAAAAACGAAAGAAACGCTTGGACAGTTCCGGCCAATCTGGGCAATGTGATCAATACTTCGGGGGACGACGAAAGTCCATTTTTACATCCTGATGGACAAACGCTTTACTTCAGATCTAAAGGAAGACCTGGAATGGGGGATTTTGATATTTACTACTCCCGAAAAAATGAAATCTCAGGCGAATGGGACCTACCTGTAAATATGGGTTACCCTATCAATACTCAAGGCGCAGAAGGTGCATTGACAGTTTCTTTGGACGGAATCCATGCATTTTATTCAAGTGATTATAACTATGTATCTAATACAAGGAATAATCAGCTAGACATTTTCACCTTTGAATTGCCCATTAATGCTCGAGCAAAATCATCCGCATACACCTCAGGTATTGTCAAAAATAGTAAAACCTTAAAACCAGTAAAAAGCAATGTTACCATCATTGAGTTGAGCAGTGGCAAAAAAATAACTACATTCTCCACCTCAGAAGATGGTACCTTTTTTACAACTTTCCCTTCTGGAAAATCGTATGCTTGCCTGATAGAGGCATCTGGATATGTATTTTATTCACAAAACTTTGACCTTAAAGAAAACAAAGATGCTTACAAACCCTATCTATTAGAGATATTTTTGGATCCGATACAAGACATAACTGAAAACAAACCCTTAGTTCTCAATAATATATTTTTCAAATTCGGTTCAGCCGAGCTTCTCCCTGAATCCATGTCGGAGATCAATCAGATCACCAAATTACTTCAAACACACGATGCACTGCGCTTTAAAATATCAGGACATACAGACGATATAGGTAGCGATGATGATAATCAAGTCCTATCAGAAAAAAGAGCATCGGCTGTAGTTACTGCTCTTATTCAAAATGGTATCGACCCCAAAAGACTTCAATCAGAAGGCAAAGGCGAAAAATATCCAATTGCAGATAATAAAACACCCGAAGGCCAAAGTAAAAACAGGAGAATCGAAATGACGGTACTCCAAAAATAAATTACACGGTATTCCTTTTTTTCCGCTCTACTAGCTTAGAAGCTAGTAAAGTCATGGTGAATGCTATCGTTAAAATAATGACCAGCAACCATAGATTGCCAATATCTTGTAGCATAATAGCTAGCAGTATAAATAAAATATTGGTAAGGAACAAGACCCCTGTCGCTTGCATATGCGTAAGGCCCAGGTCTATCATGATGTGATGAATGTGTTTACGATCTGGATGAAAAGGTGACTTTCCTTCCATAGCCCTAAGAGTAAATAATCTCAAGGTATCAAATAAAGGTATTATAAGGATTGCTATGGCAACCGATGGTGCAGAATTAAATGTATAAAGGGAGTCACTTAGCGTCTTATGCAATTCTATAAATTTAATAGCGAGAATCGAACATACCAATCCCAATAATAATGCCCCGGTGTCCCCCATAAAAATTTGAGCTGGAGTGATATTATATTTCAAAAACGCAACCAATGCTCCAGCTAATGCAAAAGCTACTACTGCAATCTCAATATTTTCTGTTAAATAAAACCAACTTCCCAATAAGGACGTGATCAAAACTCCTAAAAAGCCCGATAATCCATTGATCCCATCAATTAAGTTGAAAGCATTAATAATGACCAAAATTGTAAATAACGACAAAATGATACTAGCTACTTCTGATATTTCATATACTCCGAAAAATCCATACAAACTGGTTAATTTTATATTGGCTCTAAAAACCAGGATACCAGCTGCAAACAATTCTCCCATAAACTTCTTGGAAGGAGAAATAGGATCAATGTCATCTTTAGCACCTATCAAAAATATAATTATAAAAGCACATAATATATACTGTAAGTCACCAAAATACTCAAATGGTGTCCACATTATAATCGAAAAAAGCGTACCCGCAAAAATAGCTATACCTCCCAATGATGGTGTACTCACATGATGTGAATGCCTATCTCCCGGCTCATCCATCAAGTTTTTTTTGATCGCAAGATGTATAATAGAGGGTATGGCTAGGTAAGTCAGTGCAAAAGCGGTGATAAAAGCTAAAATGATATCATACATATTATACAATTAATGTGTCGTAAAAGTAATAATTTTTACTGATTAATAATAATCCTTTTAAATCAGATCATGGGCTTAATGTCAAAACCGATCGATGCCAAGTCTTTCCAAAATTCGGGATATGATTTTGAAACTACATCGGAGTCATGGACTAATATAGGATTTAGCATTGCCAAAGGAGCAAATGCCATAGCCATCCGGTGATCATGGTAAGTATCAAAAGCTGTGTATGCTTCAGTATCAAAATTTGCTTTACCTTCTTGCATATAGTACTCAACGGAAGTTTTTTTACTGAATTTTTGTGGCATTTGATTCAAAAATACCTGTATTTTTGCTAACTCTGTTTGCAAAGCCGCGATTCGATCTGTTTCTTTGATCTTGAGCGTTTGTAATCCAGAGTACAGCATATGGGTTCCTGTTCCTGCGCACAACACAGCAATACTTTGAGCAATATCAGGTACTTTTAAAAAATCATATTCATAAAACTCCAAAGTCCTGGTGTTTTCCTGCTTTTTTAGCGTAACTTGATAATGTCCCAATATGGTGGCTACTCCAAATGTCTTTCCAATGGCTACTATTGCTGCATCACCTTGAAGACTCTCAGCATGTAATCCTTCTAATACCAAGTCTGTTGTATCACTCAATGCAGCGATGCTATAAAAATAGGAAGCAGCTGACCAGTCTGATTCTACATGATAGTCTTTGGCTACATAATCTTGATGTGGAACCATTAAGGTGTTTTCTTCCCAACTGACTGATACCCCAAAGTGAGCCATGATATGTATGGTCATTTCTATATAGGGTCTAGATACGATATTGCCCGTAAGTCTTATCTTCAAGCCATCTTTCAGTACTGGAGCTACCAATAACAATGCAGTAATATATTGAGAACTGATATCTGCTGGCAATTCTATTTCACTCTTCCAAAATTTTGGTGAAGCTTTTATATGCAGCGGAGGAAATCCTTCTTGTCCTAAATAGGTAATATCTGCACCTAAATGAAGGAGTGCTTCTACTAGTGCTTTGATAGGCCTTTGTTTCATCCTTTCTGAACCTGTCAGTATATGTTCACCCTGTTGCAAAGCCAGATAAGCAGTCAAAAATCTAAAAGTAGTACCCGCATGATGCGCATCTAGTGTGGAATCAGAGCTGCTGAGTAAAGCCGACAGTGTTTTGGTGTCATCGCTGTCCGATAAATTTTCTATATTAAACTTATCTTTGGTCAATGCTTGAATGAGCAATACTCGATTGGAGATACTTTTGGAACCACTTAATTTTATAGTTCCTTTGATATTTTTAGTTTTTGCCGTTACTTTTATAGTGCTCATGATTGTATTTCAAACCTTGTTAAAAATGTAAACCCATAAAAGGATCATGCTTTCCAAATAAAATTCAGATTTTGCTTGATGTCGGGGTGCAGACTTAAGGCAACAGGACACGTTTTTGCTGCTGCTTCTAAAATTTTTTTCTCTTTTCCGACGTATGTTTTATCTGGAAAAATAATATTTACATCAATAGCTGAAATTCTTCTGGGGTCTGCCACCATATGTTTGGTAACTTCGAGTCTGGTGCCATCTATGTCGATATCATGATTCTGGGCTGCAATACCCATGATCGTCACCATACAAGCACCTAAAGATGTAGCCGTAAGATCTGTAGGAGAAAAAGCTTCTCCTTTACCATTATTGTCTATAGGTGCATCTGTGATGATAGTCTGTCCTGACTTTAAGTGAGTGCATTCTGTCCTGAGGTCACCTAGATAGGTTATTGATGATGTCATACCTGTTTAATTAAATTTTCAGAAGGAATATTTTGATCTTTTGCAGCTTCGCGAGCCGTATCTTTTGCTTCTCTGATTCTGAGTTTTTCTGCTTCGTCCGCTTCGTCCGCAAGGTCATATGATTTGATAATCTCCTTGACCAATCTATGCCTGACAACGTCATCCGCAGTTAAGAAAAGCTGCCCGATACCATCTATAGGTTTGAGTATGTCCAATGCTTTCCTTAGTCCCGACTTTTGATACCCTGGTAAATCTATTTGCGATAAGTCCCCTGTAATGATCGCTTTGGCGCTAGGTCCTATCCTAGTTAAAAACATCTTCAGCTGAGTCGTGGTACAGTTTTGGGCTTCATCCAAGATAATAAATGCATGATCTAAAGTCCTACCTCTCATAAATGCCAACGGTGCCACTTCTATCACCCTATTGGTAATAAAAAAATTTAGCTTCTCAGCAGGTAGCATATCGTCTAGTGCGTCATATAGTGGTCTTAGATATGGGTCAACTTTTTCTTTCATATCTCCAGGCAAAAAACCTAAATGTTCGCCTGCTTCCACAGCTGGCCTGGTCAAAATGATCTTTTTGACAACTTTAGACTTCAAGGCTCTCATAGCTAAGGCTACCGCAGTATATGTCTTTCCGGTACCTGCAGGACCTATAGCAAATACGATATCATTGGCCTCTGAGCAATCTACAAGAAGCTTTTGATTCTTAGTCTTCGCTTTGATCGGAGCACCATTTTTTCCATAAACTATAACGCCACCTGAAACATGCTGGCTGATCTTATTTTCCTGCGCATAATCCGTTAACAGCAAGTCTTCAACTACCTGAATAGAAAGGTCGAGTTTGTCTTGAATCATTTTTACCATAATCTCCAACTTAGATTTTACGGCATCAAGACCCTTTTTATCGCCTTTCAATTTGATTTGGTTTCCTCTTGAGGTGATTTGCACGTCAGGGTAGGATTTTTTCACTAAATTTAGTTTGGCATTTCCTTCACCAAACAACTCAAGCGGATCTATTCCGTCGATGGTTAATATTACTTCACTCAATATGATTATAAAATTTTAATTTTTGTACTAATATAAGTAAATTTTACAGATAAAGATAGCCATTGAATTAATTATATATGTCAAAATATTTTAATATATGATTTTATATGCTTTACTTTGCACAAAAATATTAGTAAAATATATTTATTAGGTATTGTTTGGCTTATTTTTTAGAAAATTAACGGGTATTTAATGCAAATTGTTTCTCTCACCACGGATTATGGCTCCAAAGACTATTATGTAGCCGAACTCAAAGCTTCCATACTAGGTAAGAAAAATGATTTTTCTATCATTGACATCAGCCACCATATAGATCACTTTGACATAGTACAGGCATCTTTTTATTTACAAAACGCTGTACCGTCTTTTCCGAAGCGCTCTATACACATCGTTGCGGTCAATTGTAACTACAAACGAAAGAGTGAGTACATTTGTTTTGAACATAACGAACACTTTTTTATAGGTCCCAATAATGGAGTTTTCAGTTTAGTATTTGATGATATAGATGATCAAAAAATTTACAAGATCAATCCAGCTGATGAAGAGAATACCTCCGTAAATTCTATTTTTTCACATGGTGCGGCATTTATCGGGCATGGACTTCCACTAGAAGACATAGGTCCAAAACTTGAAAATTTTAATAAAAAATTAGTCATCCAACCTGTCATTACTTCTAATCAAATCAGAGCTACTATCATACACGTCGATCATTTTGGAAATGTGGTGGTCAATCTAAAAAAGGAACTCTTCGAAAAAATCAGAAATAACAGAAGATTTGACTTATACTACAAGCCCAATGATCCCCTTCACTTTCTGAGTAAGGATTATGGTGATGTCTCTATCGGAGATCCCTTGGCATTTTTTAATTCTTCAGGATATCTAGAAATAGCATTGAACCTTGACAAAGCCAATACGCTGCTCAATCTCAACAAAAATGAAATGATTCAAATCAATTTTTTTGAATGAGTAAGGAAATTTTAAGAATTGTAAGGTTAACTTTTATTCCTGAATTGACATCAGACTTCATAACTATCTTTGATGAAAGTAAAGACTTGATTGCCGCATGTGATGGCTGTATAGAAGTTAAACTCAAAAGAGATCATGATCATCCCCATATTTTTTACACGGTCAGCAAATGGAGTAGTATTGATCATCTCAATGCTTACAGAAAATCAGTATTGTTTGAGCACACCTGGGCAAAAACCAAAAAATTATTTTCGGATAAGCCACAAGCTTTCTCACTTATGGATGTGGGATAATCTTTTTTCCCAACCCTCCCCAACTTTGTCGGCAGGCAGGCTTGAAAAGGAGAGAATAACAATCGTTCTTTGATTCTTGGCTTTATCTCTTATTTTAAAACCAAAAATTAATTAAATATTAAATATGGGTGATAAAAACTATTCTTTAGCTACAAAATCTTTTTAAAATGAGCTTCAAGCCATTGAATAAAAACCTTAGAATTAGCCCAACACAACTATTCCTTTTTTAGTGTGTTCATAGAGATCAAACCAATATTCAAATATTCATATAAAAATAATTTTGAATATAAATTACCAATATATGATACTTTTGATTTAATTTGCGTCCTAATTAGTACAAATAGCTAAACTGAATACTTTGGAAATATTTGATATCTTGATGTTTTTAGTTATGGGATTCCGCAATCTAAGGAGTTTTCATAATAAAAAGAATAACTTGAAAAACGTATCATACTTTACTACTGATCACAAAGAGAAGAGAAATACTTTACTCCCGTCTTTTAAGTCGAGGTTTTGAAAGTTTACATTGTAATTTAATTCATTTATCCCCAATACCAATATTTCACTCATATTATAATTCATAATTGGTAAAATGAAAAATATATCTTGCAACAATTACAATATCCACATCAATGATTGGGAGGCTTTAGAATCTTATCTTGAAAAAAAATCAGCATCTCAAACATTCATCATCGTAGACTCCAATACTGAAAAGTACTGCCTGCATCAGTTTTTGGAAAAGACACAGATAGATGTACACATCATAAAAATACCTGTAGGCGAAAGCTTCAAAACCATAGAAACTTGTCAAAAAGTATGGGCAGAAATCTTACGAAAAGGAACTGACCGACATGCCTTGGTCATCAACCTTGGAGGAGGAGTTATAGGTGATTTAGGTGGATTTTGTGCCGCTACTTATATGCGTGGGATCTCATTTATACAGATACCTACTACATTATTGTCGCAAGTTGATGCTTCTGTAGGTGGTAAGTTGGGTGTGGATTTCTTAGGATTCAAAAATATGATTGGCCTCATTCAAGAACCGGAAGGTGTATTTATCTTTACTGATTTTTTGAAAACGCTTCCTGTAGACCAAATGCGAAGTGGATACGCCGAATTACTCAAACACGGACTCATAGCCGATAGACTTACCTGGAAATCATTGACAGAAAATACGGATATTAATAATCTCGATTTTGAAAGTATAGTTTATCAATCCGTGTTGATCAAAAAGCAAGTCACCGAGCAGGACCCTACCGAAAAAGGGATGAGAAAAATTCTAAACTTTGGTCACACTATAGGCCACGCTATTGAGTCCTATTGGTTGGATAGTAGCTCTCCACTACTGCATGGTGAAGCCGTTGCAATAGGTATGGTGTCAGAAGCATTTTTATCTTATCGAATTGGCAATATTTCAGAAAATGAGTTGTTTGATATCAGAAATGCGATCGTAAAAATGTATGGCCACCATCCTAAATATGTTAAGCCAGCTGAAGAAATACTCCATATTATGAAAGCTGATAAAAAGAATCAAAAGGGTGAATATAGATTTGCACTGTTGGAGTCCGTAGGTAAAGCCTGTTTTGATATACCTGTGTCTTCTGAGTATGTGGAAGAAAGTTTGCTTTTTTATAAGGAAAAACTATAAAATAGATCTTATTGCTTGGTTATCTCCCAGGTTTCAGTCGTTTTATATACTGTCCCCGCAATAAAATCTACACTAGGTACTCGATACAAGTATTCACCAATCTAAGTTTGAGTTTTGTTATCTTTTTTAATTACCTTGAATGATTTGGGCAAATTAATAAGTAAAAGTGGGCTTTCTGAAACAAAAGCAATTGATTCTGCATCAGGCTGGTAAGTCCACTTAAAATCAAAATTATTTTCCAAACCCAAAAACAACATTTCCGATATAATAGCATCTTCTTTATTGATAAACCTAGCTTTGGTTTGACGGGTACCCGTTGTACCTTTATTAGTGCTTAAGTTTGTTTTTACAAAAGTCACCTTACCATCCCAAGTTCCTAAGAGTGCACCCCTACTTTCTGCCCAAGAGTCACCATCCGTAGTGAAACAAGATGAAAAAATCAACAAAGTCAAAATCAAAATTATAAATTTTAAATACATTTCTAATACATTTTAGGTTATATTCATATTCAAAGTAAAATTAATCGTTTGTCGAAAAAAACCATTATAATTTAATTTTTTTCTTGATTTTTTATAAACCTTTGTGATAAAAGCTATATTTTGCGATCCTATATGAACAGAATATTTGTTTTTATTTTAGGAATTTTGGGGTTTCATGGCTTGGCTGCCCAAAGTATCAATACGGAGTTTGGCAAAAACCGAATTCAGTTTCATGACGACTTTAACGATTGGTGGGAATACGAAACCGCAAATTTTATAACTTATTGGTACGGTAAGTCCAAAAATATTGCTATTCCTACCCTACAGATGGCAGAAATGGATCACGATGATATCCAACGCGTCATGGAACATCGGATCAATGATAAAATCGAAATCATCGTTTATGTAGATATTTCTGACTTGAAACAAAGCAATATCGGTACCGAAGAAACCTTCACGTCAAGAACAGGAGAAACCAAAATAGCTGGTAACAAAATGTTTGTTTACTTTAATGGAGACCATCAGGACTTACGAAAAAAAATCAGAGAAGGTATCGCAACGGTATATTTTAACAACATGCTTTTCGGGTCTAGTCTTCAGGAGATTATACAGAATGCTGTGCTGCTCAATATTCCAGATTGGTATAAAGATGGTATAGTGGCATATACCGCTTCGCCCTGGAATCATCTGGTAGAAGACGAACTGAGAGATATCTGGGCGAGAAATAAGAAGTATCATAATTTTAAAAAATTAGCCAACGATTTTCCAAAACTTGCGGGACATTCATTTTGGTTTTATGTTGATCAAAACTATGGGAAATCTTCCATTGCCAATCTTCTGTATTTGACCAAGATCAGTAGAGGTATGGAAAATAGTTTTGAATATATACTCAATGCAGATATTAAAACCCTTCATAGCGAATGGTCAACATTTTATGAAAATTATTTTAAATCAGAAAAAGGAAGATTTGCAGAAAATAAAGATGCTAACCTTTTAAAATTGTCTAATAAAAAATACAACCCTATAAGTCATCTTTGTTTAAGTCCTGATGGAAATTATTTAGCTTACGCTTTTAATGATCAAGGTAAATATAGAGTCAAACTCCGAGACATGAAAACTGGGTCTGAAAAACGTATTTTCAAGTATGGATATAAAAATATTTTTCAAGAAACTGATTATAACTATCCACTCATCGCTTGGCACCCTTCCAAACCAGAATTATCCATAGCTTACGAACATAGAGATGTCATTAATCTTATAAAATATGACATACCTACAGCTGAAAAAATGGTACAAATTATTCCCACAGATTTCCAGAGACTCTATAGTATCAGCTATATCAATGATCTAGACTATATCTTTTCAGCATCACAAGATGGTTTTTCTGACTTATACCTTTATAAGTCCAAAAATAGAAATCACCAAAGACTTACGCAAGACTATTTTGATGATTTAGATGCGCAATATATCCATTACAAAGGGGAGAGAGGAATACTTTTTAGTTCTAATAGGACTATGGACACCATACAAGAATTAAAATACGATACTCTACTACCGCTACAAAATTTTGATATATACTTCTGGCCTGATGGAGCTAAAACCGCCAAAAAACTAACGCAAACACAGCATTCCAACGAAAGATATCCCATGCTCTATAATGGCGAAAATATACTTTGTGTAAGTGATGAAAGTGGTATCAATAATACATATCAAATATTGGATGGCTCAGGATTAAAACCATTGAGTAATCTAAACAGAAATCTCATCCGACACCATGCCTCACCCAATAGTAAAACTTACATAAAAACTTATTATAAAAATGGCGCTTATGTAAGTTATGAAGAAAAACTAGACCTCAACAATGAAGTAAAAATTGAAAATACTTCCACTGGAAAGGCAACTCAAACCCAACTGCCCTCTATTTTGATTGTAAATAAAGAAGCGGAACCTCAAAAAAATCAAATCATTGATGAAAAATATTTATTCCAAACCAAATTTCCTGACCCTGAAAATATAGAACCAATCAAAGGTCCTGTCTTGGACAATGAAAACACCAAAAATTTCAGGATCAACATCAATAAGCCTTTTGTTTCTCAAAAATCAATAGAAGCATACAACAATACAAGAGCGATCGCAGCGAAAAATAAGTTTGCCCTAACTAACGTGACCACCAAACTGGATAATGACCTTCTCTTCGAAGGACTGGAGTCGTATACAGGAGATAGACAACAACTATTGACCACACCGGTAGGATTTTTATTAAAAGCAACAGTAGAAGACCTATTTGAAGATTACAAAATAGAAACGGGTGTCAGAATACCCACAACCTTCAATGGAGCGGAATACTTCCTGGTTTTTGATAATAAGAAAAAAAGGATTGATAAAAAAATAGCTCTATATAGAAGGACATCTAAATATAACAACGAACTAGCAACCAACACCAATTTTCTCAGCAGATCAAAAAAAACTACGACCCTAGGACTTTATCAGCTAAAATTTCCTTTTGATATCTACAGATCTATAAGAGCAACGGGAAGCTTAAGATTTGACAGATATTTGCAACTGAGCACTGAAAATAATTCTCTTTCATCTCCTGCTGAAAATGAAAAACGAATCAGCCTCAGACTCGAGTATATCTATGATAATACTCACGATGCTGCTATGAATATTAAGCATGGAACCCGATATAAAATTTATAGTGAAGTGATTAATAATTTTAACATGGAGTTCATAGATGGTTTTAATTTTGAAGCTTCCAACGGTTACACGGGAATTGTTGGTTTCGATGCTAGACATTACATTCCATTGTTGCGAAAGTCCATCTTGGCTATCAGAGGAGCAGGTGCCACTTCATTTGGGTCTCAAAAAATGCTATACTATATGGGCGGTATGGAAAACTGGATATTCCCGTCCTTTAACAATAATATACCGGTGCCCGACCATTCTGATTATGCTTTCAAAGCCAATGTATTTCAACTTCGTGGATTCAATAATAACATAAGAAACGGTGCTACTTTCTTAGTAACCAATACAGAACTTCGCATTCCATTTATGCAGTATATCCTGGGTAAGAACAGAGGAAATGCCTTTTTCAGAAATCTGCAATTGACAGGTTTTTTTGATGCTGGATTAGCATTTCATGGGAGTAGTCCATTTAGCGACAAAAACCCACTCAATAAAATACAAATCAGTAGTCCACCTGTATTAGAACTGGAAATCGAATACTTCAGAGATCCATTAGTTATGGGTTTTGGTACAGGTATCAGGACTCAACTTCTGGGATACTTTGTAAAGGCAGACTATGGCTGGGGTATCGAGACCAGGCAAATTCAGAAACCAAGACTTTATTTGAGTTTGGGTATGGATTTTTAGAATTTCAATCAATTAAATTGTTATAATTATAAATATGATCAACAAACATCATTTCTTTTTACTATTCATTTTATGTGTAAATATAATCTCTGCTCAAGAACGCTCCAATCATGGTCGTAAATTTGAGCAACTCGACAATATGCTTCGTTCACCCAACGAATATCGAGGTGCAGACGGCGCTCCCGGTCCGAAATACTGGCAACAAAAAGCAGATTATAAAATAAAATGTACTCTGGATACCAAAAACCAAAGAATAGATGGGTCGGAAGTTATCACTTATCATAACAATTCGCCCGTAGAGATGACGTATCTTTGGCTTCAACTAGATGAAAACGAACATTCTCCTAAGTCATCAAAACACTACATGAATGGCTCTAAAATGCGTGAAATCATGGACCAAGGTAGTATAGACCGACTAGAAGCAGTCAAACAATTGGATAATTATGGCGTCCAACTCAAAAAAGTGACTACTGATAAAGGGCAGTCTTTAAAATATATCGTCAATGAAAGTATGATGCGGATCGATTTGCCTACACCACTCAAACCTGGTAAAAAAGTCACCTTTAATATTGACTGGTACTACAATATGATCAATAGAATAACCAACCCAAGTTGGGGTCGAGGTGGTTATGAGTATTTTAAAGACCATGGCAACTATTTATATACCGTAGTACAGTGGTTTCCTCGTATGTGTGTGTATAGCGACTTCGAAGGATGGCAAAACAAGCAGTTTCAAGGTACCGGAGAGTTTGCGCTATCTTTTGGTGATTATGAAGTAGAGATCACTTTGCCTGATGATCATGTAGTGTCCGCTACAGGTGAATGTCAAAATTATAAAGAGACATTGACTCCAACTCAGTACAGCAGGTGGATCCAAGCTCAATCAGCTAAGTCGCCGCTACTCATAGTAAATCTTGATGAAGCCAAAGCCAACGAACAAAAGCCCATTTCAACCAAAACCAAAATCTGGAAGTATAAAGCTAAAAATGTGAGAGATTTTGCATGGACGGCTTCCAAAAAATTTGCGTGGGATGCTATGCCGCACTACAACGAATTGGGCCAAAAGGTCATGTGTATGAGCCTTTATGGAAAAGAAGCATACCCTATTTACAACAAATATTCTACCAAAGTCATAGACCATACTTTAAGAACATACTCTAAATATAGCATACCCTATCCTTATCCTGTAGCGATCTCTGTAGAAGCAGCCAATGGTATGGAGTACCCTATGATCTCCTTCAATCCAGGTAGAGCAGATGAAGATGGTACGTACACCGAAGGATCCAAAAGAGCAGCCATACTGGTGATCATCCACGAAGTGGGACACACTTATTTTCCGATGATTATCAATAGTGATGAAAGACAATGGGCTTGGTTTGATGAAGGTATCAATAGTTTTATGCAATTCATCACAGAACAGGAATGGGACAATGACTTCAAATCTGATGGAGGCGTACCTCACAATATTACTGAGTATATGTCCAGGTCAAAAGATCAATTGGAACCCATCATGACCAATAGCGAAAACATCATAGACTATGGAAGTAATGCCTATGATAAGCCTGCAGCAGCACTCAATATACTACGCGAAACCATCATGGGGAGAGAGCTTTTTGACTATGCCTTTAAGGAATATTGCAAAAGATGGGCATTCAAGCATCCGACTCCTGATGACTTTTTCCGTACTATGGAAGAAGCGAGTGCCATGGATTTAGATTGGTACTGGCGTGGTTGGTTTTATTCTATAGATGCTGTGGATATTGCATTGGATAGTGTCGCATGGTACAAAGTGGATCCGGATAAAGACCCGGAACAAAAGCTAGATACTTTTAAAAATATCATTAAAAAACCCAAAGACTTTTTGACTAAGCAAAGAAACCGTGCACAATTTGGCACCTTTCCAGTAGAGCGAGATAGTACGGCTTCTGACTTTTACAATACCTATAGGCCTTGGGAAACAGAAGACTCTGTAGATGTGACCATCAGAATGAAATACGACAGCCTGATGACCAAGCAAGAAAAGGAAGAGAAGTATGGAGAAAAAAATTATTACGAACTCCAGTTTAGCAATAAAGGTGGTTTGGTGATGCCGATCATCATTGAATGGACTTTTGCAGATGGTACCAAGGAAGTGGAACGTGTACCTGTAGAAATCTGGCGTAAAAATGAAGAAAAAGTCACCAAGGTATTTGTCAAAAACAAAGAAGTGACTGCCATCCAACTCGATCCATTTAGCGAAACAGCTGATATAGATGTGTCGAATAATAGTTTTCCTGTCCGTGAAGTACCAACAAGATTCCAGCTATTTAAACAACACAAGTATAAAGAAAAACTGAATCCGATGCAGAAGGCAAAGGAGAAAGAAAAGGAAATAAGACCGTGATACTTTATCAGTGATCTAGTGATTTGGTGATCTTGTGATCTTGTGATCTTGTGATCAAATTTTTTTTGATTATATAAAAAAGAACCGATTTCTGTTTGGAAGTCGGTTCTTTTTTTGTTGGAGGTAAAAGCACAAGTTGCAAACTTGCGCTAGCAAAGGTTATGGTAGATAACTTGTTTATTATTAAGGTACTATAGGCACAAGTTACAAACTCGCTCCAGCAAAGGAACGAAGGTAAGATCGATTTTCATAATTTTAGTATATAGCATCATAGCATCGCAGTTACAAACTGCGACGATCGGGATGCAACTACGCCGAACGGAGGGCTAATTTAATTTATTTATAAATTGCCCTTGCTAGCGCAAGTTTGCAACTTGTGCTTCAATAAATAAACGAAAGCTACATAACAAATCAAAAAGTTGTATGGCTTTTGTCATAAATCGTGACTTATTGCTCTAAGAATTTAATATTCCTTACCAAGCCTTCATACATTGTTCTTTTGACAGCGTTACCTTCAAAAAGTTGGTTGTATACAGGCTCTGATAAGTCCTTCCATTCTTCTTGGGTCATGGACATCAACTCAGGTTTGGGCAAAAATTGTGCTTCGGTGTGCGGCGTCGAAAATCGATTCCAAGGGCATACTTGTTGGCAGATATCACAGCCAAACATCCATCCATCCATCTTGGATTTAAAAGTATCCGGTATGGACGATTTGAGTTCTATGGTAAGATACGAAATGCACTTACTACCATCTACTATATATCCTTGTGGACTGATGGCATCAGTAGGACAGGCATCGATACATTTGGTACAAGTACCACAGTAATCATTCAACGGTTCATCATATTCTAATTCCAGATCCAAGATGATTTCACCTAAGAAGAAATATGACCCTTTTTTAGGATGAATGAGCATAGCGTTTTTTCCAATCCAGCCGTTGCCGCTTCGTCGTGCCCAATCACGTTCCAAAACAGGAGCTGAATCCACAAATGATCTGCCATGTATGTCGCCAGCGATCGATTTTATAAAATTGAAAAGTGTTACGATTTTTTTCTTAACGACTTTATGGTAATCTCTCCCATAAGCATACATAGAGATTTTTGGGGCTGACTCATCTTGTTGTTGCTCTGGATTAAAGTAGTTGTACCCTAAAGAAATCACACTCTTGGCACCACGTACTAACAATGTAGGGTCTACCCGCTTATCAAAATGATTTGCCATGTAAGACATATTGCCATGATAGTTTTGGTTGAGCCAATTTTCAAGATTTTTGGCTTCTGTATCCATAAAACCAGCCTTAGCCACGGCACACATAAGAAAGCCAAGTTCCTCAGCTTTAGTTTTAATTTGGTTTGTCAGTTGAGCGCGGTTCATATTTGAATAAATGCAGGCCCAAAGATACTAATTTATGATACTTGTTTTAGAAAACCTAATTTGTTTTCTGGGGTAATCACCAAGTGAAAGTTTTCTTTGAAGAGTTTAATCGAAATAGCCAAGAGGATGATACCAAAAACTTTTCTCAATACCGCAGCACCCGCATCTCCCAATTTCTCTTTGATCAAGTCTGAAAAATGTAGCACGGCAAACACTACGACTATATTGATAAAAATAGCTGCAAGTATATCCATATTTTCGTACTTTGACTTCAGAGAAATCAGTGTAGTCATTGTGCCTGCGCCAGCAATCAATGGAAAAGCAATAGGTACTATGGTACCTGTGGATGTACCAGCACTTTCTCTAAAAAATCTCACTCCTAGTATCATCTCAAGTCCTAGAAAGAACAAAATAATCGCCCCTGCTACTGCAAATGACTGTACATCCAGCCCGAAAAGTTTTAAGATACCTTCACCCATGTATAAAAAGGAAATCATCAACCCCATAGAAACTAATGCTGCCTTCATGGAATCTACTTCAATTCCTTTCTTTTTTAAATCAATAATGACCGGTATATTGCCTACTATATCTATGACAGAAAATAAAATCAAAGCAATACTTAATATGTTTGCAATATTCATAACAAATAAAATTCTTTAAACACCTAATAATTATACGCAAATAACAATATAATGTTGCTTTTAATTCAATTTACAGACAATAATTTGAACAACGTTAACAACCATTAACTTTAGGGGTATGACTATTATATATTTTGGCGGTGCATAGGGGCATCATTTGTGATCCTCACTTCACAAAAAAATGAATCCACTTTTTAAACGCTTGATTTTAAACTACATAATAAATACAGTTTTGCGTAATGTAAAAATTACCCCACGTTAAAATCAATTGTGGCATAGTTTCTGATTGTATTTACAGGACACCGTCACGAAAAAATTCAGATATATTCCATAGTGGATGATTTATTTTTCGAGCGTGTTTTTAATCCTAAAATACATTTAGCAATATGGACATACAAAAGATAAACCGAAGACATTTTGTCGAAACAGATTTGTACTATAGAGTAAGTATGGGTTTGTCTTCCAAACTGCTAAAATATGAGAATGGCATCTTTCATCTAGAAGTAACTCTAGGTCGAAAGTGGGATAAAAACTACAATGCAACCGCTGCAGAGGTAAGCCATTGTTGGAAGTCAAACCATCCCGAACTTACTCATGCCATAGGATGTAAAATATTTATCATAGATTTAAAAAGTGGAGAAGACAAAACCGTTTTAATCCAAGCTGGAATAAATCCTGGATATGATGCCTTCAAAGGAATATTATTCAGAAAAAACTATCTCAACTAGTACTTTGTCAAGTTACAGAATTTAAACGAATAGCAATAGAAGTGATTTTTCATATTTCCTCCTTATTTCATATTTGATAATGAGATTTGTTTTTTTAAGGCAAATAAATACTGAGCAGCTATCGATCGCCTAGTATTATGCCACATTTTTTTCTATAATTTTACCTGCTATTTTCCAAAAAAGACAAATTTGATACCCGCATTGATACGTTTATTGTGGTATGCTTGCTGCTAGGCTGTTTGCGATTCTGAGGAGATTTACATCATTTAGAATGTAGCTAGAATCTAAATGATGGGACATAATGGTACAAAACTATCACTGTTCTAGTTTATACCTTTTCAGTTTCACATCCACTCGCCATCCAAAGTGGTCTGAAAAGGGGTTTTCATGTGTCATCGTTCTTGCTTGGTTTACGATTTCATATTTTGCAGCAAAAACACTGGATGTAAATATATAGTCCAATTTAGTTCGAGGCTCTTTTTGATTCACAAATGGGTTTTTAACACTATCCATAGTATAGTCTTCATCAGTTATCATCGGTTTGGAGTCGCAATACTGAAAATCTTTAGTAATCACATCATAAACTTCCGACTGGGCGACACATGGATGATGAATATTAAAATCTCCCAAAAGGACTAGAGTCTTATCTTGCAGACCGAGTTGGTTTAAAGTTTGATGCATATACTCCACTTGTAGTTTTCTCTGATATTCAGCTTTGGGATGATTGCCCGCATACAGGTGCGTATTTACCACAAAAACATATTGTTCACCAAACTTTATTTTGGATATCAGAAATCCTTTGGCACCTGCCTTTTCTATCAAAGAAGTAGATTCATTAACAGGATAAGGGAAAAACTTTTCAGACTCGATAGGATATTTACTCAATGTCATGAGACCACCATAAAGGTCCATCTGCGCCAATCCCAAAATTGACCTGCTAGACCTATAATCACTGTAAGTATAATAATGTTTATGAAGGTCTTGGAGTAAAGTTAAACGAAGTTCAGGATGAAAAGTCTCTTGCAATGCCACGATATCAGCTTGGACTTCCAAAATAGCAGAGCCCATGCTACCAAATCTTCGTTCCTGATCATGTCCACTGAGATTTATGGGAAGTCCCCAAGTATTGTAGCTAATGATAGAGAGTGCTCCATTTTCAATTTTGCGCTCCATTTCTATTTTTTCTAATGTATTCCAATATTTCTTTGGAATTGCTAGTGGTGTAGTTTCGGAGTTAATAAGAAAAATAGGAAATAACCAGAAAGTAATGAATAATGGGAGTATTCGATGCACGATATGTTCTGTTTAATTGATCGAACAAAGGTCTGAACGTAGAGTTAAGTTATTGTATTAAAATCATTAATGTATAATGAATTATTTGTAAATTTAATATTAAGAAAGTTTTAGCAGTAAGAACATAAACTTAATTTACTTACACATTTGCTATTTTGGAAATAAACCCAAAAAAAAGTTGAATATGGATTTGTTGGATTACTTTTCTCCAACCTAACACGTCCTTATTTAATCTGCTACTAGACATGGGCCTACATCGTACTTGCTTGGTGTAATTTATATTATTGATTATCAATATAATATATTTAAATTTATTGCTTTCGATACACGTGTTTTTGTGCTCTTGTGACGCATAAGCGTAAAAGTCTCCAAGATAATAAATTGTATAAATAAATGATTATCAACTGTTTGATATTTGGGATTCTTTGTTTTTTAGTGCCTTTGTGGCAAAATTATAGTTTTCGGAGTGGAATCATACTTTAATTATTTGTATTTTTGTACCATGAAGTTATATTTCAAAATAGCGTTAAGGTACTTATTAGGTAAAAAAACAACCAATGCCATTAATGTCATCACTTGGATATCGATCCTAGGTATGTCTATAGGTACCGCTGCACTGATTCTGATATTGTCTGTTTTCAATGGTTTTGAAAGTCTGCTGACTGGTATGTTGAGCAATTTTAATCCGGATGTAAAAGTCACTCTGGTACAAAGAAAATATATCTCCATGGACAGTGTTGATGTTAAGTCATTGGCTTCTATACCTGGAGTTGAAAAACTCGCATTTACGATAGAAGAAACATCTTTTTTTGATTATAAAGGATCACAAGAAGTGGGTATCATCAAAGGCGTGGACCAAAATTTCATGAAAGTAACCGGATTGGATACTTCACTGCTTTCTGGTGCAGCCAAATTTGGACTGGATGTGGAGTACGGGCTGATAGGCTCGGGAATGACCACCAAGCTTTCCGTAAATCCTTCTGACGGTTTTACTCAGTTGATGGCTTATATGCCGTCTCGCAAAAGCAAAGGTCCTCTGGCTAAGGAATTCAATAGTTATGGTTTCTACCCTTCCGGCGTGTTTTCGGTTGGAAGTGATGTGGATATGCAGTATATCTTGGTAAATTTTGATGCTGTAAATACTATGTTGGGGCTCGAAAATCACTTCTCAGCTATAGAATTTAAAATAGATGAGGCTGTAGGTGAAAAAAAAGTGATGAAAGAACTAACAAAAATCTTAGGTCCAATGTACAAAGTGAGCAACAGGTACCAACAAGATGAGAGTTTCTTGAAAATCATGAATATCGAAAAATGGATATCATATCTTATTGCATGTCTCACGCTCCTGATCATAGCCTTCAATCTGGTGGGATCCCTCTGGATGATCGTGCTGGAAAAGAAAAAAGATATAGCCATACTTAAATCCATGGGACTCACTACCGCAGGTATTCGATGGATCTTCCTGGCCTTGGGCATGCTGATCTCGTTTATAGGCATGGGAGTAGGATTTTTATTGGGCATCATATTGTATTGGTTACAAAAGGACTATGGGTTAATCGGAATACCTGATGGATTTTTGATAGATGCCTATCCGATAGAGATGCGATGGATAGATTTTGTAGTTGTAACCGTAACCGTATTAATGATCGGATATCTAGCATCTTTGTTACCATCCTATAGAGCTGGCCAGATCAGTGCTTTTGTAAGGCAAGAGTGATGGCCGATATTACAATTTATACATACAGATATGATATTTTTAAATTGCAGTATTTTTATTAGCCAAATTACTATTTATCATTTCTGAAATTGCGCTATAATATTGCAAAAAACACTATTTTTGTCCCCTGTTTTAATATAAAATATTTATCCATGGCGACTAAGACAAGAGTAAAAGACATTTTTTCGGCTGAGACTGGCCACCAATATACGATGATGGGTTGGGTTCGTACCTTCCGCAATAATCAGTTTATTGCACTCAACGACGGTTCTTGCCTTGCCAATCTACAAGTAGTGGTAGATATGGAAAAGACAGATATTGACACCATCAGACGTATTACCACGGGTGCAGGTATCAGCGTCACAGGTCAGTTGATTGAGTCTCAAGGAAAGGGCCAAACGGTAGAGTTGGTAGCGGAGACGATTGAGATATTGGGTGATTGTGATCCGGAGACTTATCCGATTCAGCTTAAAAATAGGCCTAGTCTAGAGTATCTTAGAGAGATCGCCCACTTGCGGTTTCGGACCAATGCTTTCAGCGCCATATCTAGAGTAAAACAAACGCTTTTTTACGGTATTCATAAGTTTTTTAATGACAGACATTTTGTAAATGTTCACTCACCTATCATCACGGGTAGCGATGCAGAGGGTGCAGGAGAGATGTTTCAAGTGACGACTTTGGATATGAATAATTTGCCCAAAAACGAAGACGGAAGCATCAATTATAAAGAAGATTTTTTTGGCAAAGCGACCAATCTTACTGTTTCTGGTCAATTACAAGCCGAATTAGCAGCATTGGCTTTAGGAAGAGTTTATACTTTTGGACCTACTTTCCGGGCTGAAAAATCCAATACTACCCGACATCTAGCGGAATTCTGGATGATGGAACCCGAAGTAGCTTTCAATGATCTTGATGACAATATGGATCTCGCAGAGGATATGTTAAAATTTTTGATCCAGTATGCGCTTGACAAATGTAAAGAAGATTTAGAATTCCTGGAGCAGAGACTCATCGATGACGAAAAGACTAAACCACAAGCTGAGCGTTCAGAAATGACTTTGACAGAGAAATTGAAGTTTTGTTTGGCTGAGCCTTTCCAGCGACTGACTTACACTGAAGCCATTGAAATACTTAAAAATTCTACACCCAATAAAAAAGGAAAATTCCAGTTTCCTATCGATAAATGGGGCGCAGACCTACAGTCAGAACATGAAAGATATCTGGTAGAAAAGCACTTTAAAAAACCTGTTATATTGACCAATTATCCTGCGGATATCAAAGCTTTCTACATGAGACAAGATGATCCTAAAGAAGGCGTGGCAGGACCGACGGTTTCAGCTATGGATATATTGTTTCCTGGGATCGGCGAGATCATAGGTGGATCACAAAGAGAGGAGAGACTTGATAAACTACTCAGACGTATGGAAGAAATGCATATTCCTGCAGAAGAGATGTCATGGTTTCTAGACACTAGAAGATACGGTACAGTACCACACGCTGGATTTGGTCTGGGATTTGAGAGATTGGTATTATTTGTGACGGGTATGACCAATATCAGAGATGTGATTCCTTTCCCTAGATATCCTGGTAATGCAGAATTTTAAGATTGACTGGAAAGATGTAGGTTTCAAATCCTTAAAGTATCTGACTGAACTTTTTGTGGTAGTTTTTGGCGTGTATATAGGCTTCAAAGCCAATAATTATGCTGAAGAGCTGAAACAAAAGGACTACGTCAATACAACCATAAAGGAAATGTATCAGGGGCTTGCAGAAGATGCCAAAGATGCTGAGGATAATAAGAAAGGTCATTTAGGCGGACAAAAAGCAATCAATTATTTCTTAAAATTATCCAATAACAATCCTGTAAAAAAAGATTCTTTTGAGTTTTACCTTTTGGGAGTATTGACAAGGAACTTTGTGAGCATTCAGAATACTGCTCCATTCGAAACCATAAAGTCCAAAGGATTTAATTTAATCACCAATGATTCTCTTCGGAAGAATATGATCAAACTATATGATTTCCAATATGAAGTACTTGAAAAATTGGAAGAAAAATATCAGGAAATGCAGTTTTATGCCAATGAAGCTAATCATATAAATGAAATACTGGCTCCTTCTATATTGTATGATGATGAAGGGAAATTTGTTAAAGTGAAGATGCCTTTACAAATCAGTGATCAGGATAGAAATAGATTGATTTTGATATTGAAAAGGTTTAATTTTAACAGAAAGTTTATTATATCAATGTATGATACTGTAATCAAGGATATACAAAATCTCAGAAAACAATTGGAAGAAGTGTATCCCTTCGTTCTGGAAAAATGATCTCAGCTCGTCCATACATCAAATCGGTATTCTTTAAGGAAGAAGAAACTAAAAATAAACGAGGATATCCTTATGACATTCTATCTATAAAGCAATGCGAAGATATCCGATTTCATCCTGATGTGACCTTCTTTATAGGCGAAAATGGAAGTGGAAAAAGCACATTGCTTGAAGCGATTGCCATAGCATATGGTTTTAATCCTGAAGGTGGTACCAAGTCAGCACAGTTTGAAATTCATAATACACATTCTGATCTACATCGTGAAATCAAACTATCCAAAAGCTTTAAAATTCCTGGAGATGCTTATTTTTTAAGGGCAGAAAGCTTTTACAATGTAGCTACCAAAGCAGAAGAATTTGGTGTCCTCAAATCCTATGGTGGCAAATCACTCCACGAACAATCGCACGGCGAAGCATTCCTGGCTACATTGATGCACAAACTTACCGGCAATGGTCTTTATTTACTAGACGAACCCGAGGCCGCATTATCTCCTGCTCGACAGTTGACGGCCATCAGCTTGATACATCAATTGGTGCAACAAGACTCACAATTTATTATAGCGACTCACTCGCCGATTATCATGGCCTACCCCAATGCGCGCATCTATGAGTTCAGTGCAGAAGGCATCAAAGAAGTCAGCTACGAAGAAACTGAACATTACCAAATCACGAAGTCGTTTTTGGACAATCCCGAGATCAGTCTGAAACTGTTGATGGAGAATGAAGATGAGTAATAGAACTTCAATTTGGCTATAAGTATTAAAAAATATATATTTATAGCCAAATTTAAGCTTTGATTTGGCTATAAATATGCTTTATTGTATCTTTGTAGCCAAATTGAAATCATTATGGATGCTAAGTTAATTGGGCGACTAAGAGAATTGGACGATATTGATAAGTATTTCTCTGACAAAAAATCACATTTTATTGCTGTATATGGAAGGCGTAGAGTAGGAAAAACTTTTTTGATTCGTAAAGCTTTTTTGGATCAGTTTACATTTTATACCACTGGAATAGCTAAAGGTTCTCTAAAGGAGCAATTGGCAACATTTAGCATTGCTTTAAAAAAATATTTTGGTGATGAAACGATATCTATGCCCAAAACTTGGATTGATGCTTTTGCCTTACTTATTGAGAAGTTAGAAGCTGATACATCGAAGAAAAAAGTAATCTTTCTTGATGAATTACCTTGGATGGACAATCGAAATTCAAAGTTTATCAATGCTTTAGATTATTTTTGGAATAGTTGGGCAAGTGGCAGGTCGGATATATTGCTCATCGTTTGTGGATCTTCAGCATCCTGGATGATGAATAAGTTGATCAAAAACAAAGGCGGCTTGTACAACAGAGTCACGGGAAGGATCAAACTAAATCCATTTACGTTGCGTGAAACTAAGCTGTATCTTGAATCTTTGGGTTGTCAATATGATGAATTTCAATGTATTCAGGCTTACATGTGTTTTGGCGGAATACCATTTTATCTTTCACATTTTAATAAAGACTGGAGTGCATCTCAAAATATCAACATGTTATGTTTTGCCGAGAATGCTCTTTTAAAAAGGGAATATTACGTCCTATACCCATCACTTTTTGACAATCCTGAAAATCATATTGCAATAGTAGAGGCCATCGCAAGTAAAAACAAAGGTATGCTAAGATCAGAAATTGTAAAACAAAGTGGACTGACCGACGGCGGTGGACTGACCCGAATACTCATAGAGTTAGAAGAAAGTGGATTTATCAGAAAATATTACAATTTTAATAAGATATCTAGAGAAGCAATATATCAACTCACGGATTTATTTTCATTGTTTCATTTAAGCTTTTTGAACAAGCCACAGATCAATGATGACAATACCTGGCTCAATATGATCAATACACCCAAACAGAATACTTGGTCTGGATATGCTTTTGAGATTTTGTGTATTTTACATTCCCATGAAATAAAACAAGAACTAGGGATAGCTGGCATATTATCCCATATCTCTACTTGGCAAAATAAAGCTGCTCAAATCGATTTAGTTATAGACCGTAGCGACAATGTGGTTAATGTCATTGAAATCAAATTTTCGAATAGCGAATACACGATTACGAAAGATTACGATCTTAAGCTGCGAAATAAAATGCAAGAATTTAAGGAAAGTACTAAAACTCAAAAAGCCCTATGGTTAGTCATGCTCACTACATTTGGATTAAAGAATGGACCTTACAATGGAATTGTTCAGAGATCAATTGCGGCTGATATTTTCTTCAAATAGCCAAAAAACCACTCAATTTGGCTATAAGTATTAAAATATACATAGTTATAGCCAAATTTAAGCTTTGATTTGGCTATAACTATGCTTTTTGCAACACTTGTAGCCAAATCAGTACTTACAAAGGATCATAAAAATGTATTTCTTATTCAAATACAACCCATTTGGACTAGGCTATACAAAAGAATATAATATCAAATCTCGAATACTATTGGGTTATTGACCAGTCGATATCTCACATCAAGTACACTGGCATTGATATACAAAGTGTCTTTTGTTTGCATTTGACCATAGGCTTCGTGTATATGTCCACATATGTGTACTTTGGGAAGGATGGTTTTTAAAGTATCTTTGAGTGTTTCACAACCGACATTTAGACCATGAACAGTAAGATCTAGTATCCCGTAGACAGGTCCATGCGTAATCAAGATATCTGTGCTATGAGGAATAAGATGCCAATGTTTTTGAATATCTGCACCACGTTGTCTATTAAATGCCCAATCCAAAAACCACGGTGTAATCGGTGATCCCCAAATATGATAGCCTTCTATATGGATACCACCATCATTGAGATAGATAACATTATCAGGAATGATATTTTTTATTCTTTCAATACTTGCTTTTTCAAAGAAAAAATCATGGTTGCCTGCTATAAATATTTTATACTTAAAGTCTTGGGCTTCAAACCAATCTAAAAAATATTTGACTTCTTTTTCACTACCACGAGCACTTACATCACCCGCATGAATGAGTATATCACCTGCGGGTAGCACAAGCTGGTCATGATATCCATGGGTATCTGATATAGAGACTATTGTCATAACTATAGAAAATTAAAAATCTAAACCTGCCTTCATCTACCTTCATTGCATTAAGGCAGACAGGTTTAATTGCTGCAGACAGGCCTTATTCTTAACCCAAAAAAAATATTATTGTTGTTGAATGGTGAATATTATTGAGTTGTAAAGTCCAAAGCAATCTCAACCTTAATCTTAACCTTAGTCTTAATCTTAACCTAAATCTTACCCTTACTTTGCCAACCCAAATCCTGCCGTGATGACCAATACGCCGTTTTTAAATGCTTCTATATTTTGATTATTGATAAAATGGTGTAGGCCACATTTTAGATTGAGATAGTTTTTTATGTCTATTCCACATTCTATATTAGTACTTGCCATAATAGCAGGTGCATTGCATCCATATACCTGATGCATTTTTTGTTTTTCCAAAAAAGATGTGGTGACCATGAGTTTGATCCAAGCTCGACCAGCGTTTTCTTGATCATTTTGAGAGACCCACGCCTTGCTGTTCAGTAAAGCCCCAAGAGATACGATTTGAGATGACATATCCAGATGCGTCTGATCGTCATTGCTGATACCCGAGAAGGTTTTATAAGCAAGCTGATACAAACCGACAATATAAGTATGTGTACCATACTTTTTTAGGAGTCGTTTACCCATGATACCCGCATTGATCGTTCCTCCCAGATTATTTAATATCTCCGCGGCGCTGATCGCATGAATACTATTACCTTCAGAAAAAGATGAAGAAGTGGCGCCACCGATAATGTAAAGCGGCAAATAAAATTTATCTGGATCGCCTATATTGATTTGGGCTACCTGAGCACATGACCTGATCAATCCATTGTTAAAATATTCCAGTTCGCCAGATGCAAATAACTGAAAAAACTTTTGATGGTTTAAGGTGCTGACAGGATACTGCACCAATACCTCCTGACTTAATGAATCTGATGCTTCCTGTTCGGTTTCATCAGTTGGTTCGGCTTCATCAGCTGGTTCATTTTCCTGACTCCATAGGGATAATGGAATGATTAAGAACAAATAAGAAAGATATCTGATCATATGGCATCCAATTTAAAATGAAAAAATCTATTGCGAATATGTAGAAATAGTGTCTTATGGGGAATGCTATTTGGTATGAATAGAGAAACTTAAAGTTTACCTTTGATATTGTTGTAATTATGTTAAAATTTTTAGGGACGAGATCCAAAAACAAACCATGCCACTGAAAATGAATTCAGCAGCATGGTGTACATAGCTCTTTTTAGAAATAAGCAGGTCTTGAAGTTTTGGTACAGCTAGGTAATTAAAAACAATTAAACCACAATTAACCTTAATTTTTACTTTATCGTATCACCCATGTTTTGGTAATATAAGACGTGTTGTTTTGAAGTACAATTTTATACAAGCCTGGGTAAAATGGCTCATCCCAATGTATCTGCATGGCTCCAGACTCCGGAGATCTCACTTCATCATCCCATATATTTTTTCCCATAACATCATATATACTAATTTTTTGTGGCATCCATGATGGCGACCACTTGATATTCAGGTATTCACCAGTAGATGGGTTTGGATAGATGTTATAATGGTAATCCACACCTTCGATTTCTTCTGACGAAGACACTCTGTCAGGAAAACTAAATTCTAAAAGAATTTTATCAGAAACATTTGAATCTTCATAATTGGCTTCACTGATCATCACCGTACTATCCAGTCTGATAAATTCAGATAAATACCCAGACTTACTAGGCTTTATTCTAATTTTAAATATGGTTTTATCGGGTGTAATAGATGTAGGTATTACAGATGTTTCATACCATAAAGTCCTGAGCGCTTTTTCCGTAGGAAGGTAAAAATGTGAGTTTGCCAATTCCAAAACCCCGTTAAAAACATTGAGGAGTTCAGCATCTTTGAGCCTGAATCCAACTTGAAAATTAATGATGTTAACAAAATTGGAAGATTGAATCTGTATTTCATGGTCTACCCCAGATAAAAGAAAATCATCGTAAGCAAAAAACTTAAGTGGCTCTACATTTTTATTGCTGATACCTGACCCTTGGTTTTGAGCTGCGATGTTAAGTCCCAAAACCATGAAAATTAAAGGTAATATTAAGTGTCTCATAAATTTATTTTTTAATGATGGATAAAAATAGTCATTGAAGGTTGGTTAAAAGATGCCGCCAGAGTCTTTACTGCAGCAGCATCTTTTCAAAGTTTCCCTGATATTGTATCTTTGTTGAGTTGGTGTTCTTTTTTGTTTTAGTAAGAGGATCGAATGTTTATGAAATTATTCAGGGCGTATTACAAATTTTACAGTTCCAGTCACATTTTGTTTGTTTTTGACTTGCATGACATATACTCCGGGTGACCAATCCTGACAGTTGATGGTATGTTTTGGGGTATTGGTTTTTTCAGTATACCAGTTTTTACCATACATATCTGCAATACTGATCCAAGCTTCGTGATCTTCACTATCTGATGACTGCACCGTAATATGTTGGCTAGCAGGATTGGGATAAATCTGGATTTGCATTTTTTCAATATTACCATCCACAGAAGTCACTTTTATAAAATTAGTCCCTATGACATGAAAAGTAGTATTGGTAAACTTGGATATTTCATTATTGTAAAAAATCCTAGATATATTAAATATCGTATCTTTATCTTGTATAAGTTCTACAGGCAATATTTTGTATTTTACGTATCCCAAGCTTGCAAGCCCAGCTGAAGTATCTGGCAATGCTATTTGGTCAAATGAAATCACTAATTCCCGGGATTTGTTAAACGCATAGGTGTATGGATGACTGGATGACCCCATTTGCAAAGTATTGATATCCAGATTAGCGGGAATGCTATTTCTGATAGTTAATTGTCTTACTGTATCCTTTTCGGTATTGGCAAACCTAATCAAATACTCAATATTGGCATCCCTATTGATATAATGTTCTGCACCATATCCTATAGGGAAAGGGACGATTTCATGCCCGCTGATGATATCCGTGCTTTGCTGACAGTCTTTATCTATCGAAATGTCTCTGTCACTTTCTTCATACATATTTACGAAACCTTTGCTAAATGTAACCCCTGTAGTACATCCTTCGATGGCCAAAGTAGCATTTTGGTCTTCGTATGGAAATAGATCATCCTGCTGCGCAATGACTCTATAAGTTTTGCCATCTGCCGGAAACTCCAGTGTAAAAGATGCGGCTTGATCAAGTTGTATGGGCTGAGGTGGCCTCATGACATCATCTTCCGTTACAATGTATGACTTCGCATTTTTCATGCCTGCAGTTCCGTTGTTGGAGATATTAAATCTGACTTTATTATTGATTTCGTCACAAACTGCGTCCAATTGGAGTACAGCCCCAGAAAAATCAGAAGAAATAAAACAAGGCGTATTAGGATCAGCTTGTGCCGTGACACAATGGGTTTGGCCGGTTTGCGTTTCTGTGCAGTCTAGATTCAACACCAATAAAATAGTATCTCTTTCTTGTACATCTACATCTCCAATATTAAAAATGACCTGTTGATTACCGGTAGAAAAATCATTAAAATCAGTAGAGACAAATGTCATGAAACGATCAAAATCTACTTTGATTTTTACATTTTCTGCCAGAGTTGTTCCTTGGTTTTCATAAATAAGATGGTACCTATTGTCTTCGCATCTCTTGAGAATAGGCGTAGAAATATCTGTTTTGATCACTGGGCATTCCAAAAAATAATTGGCCAAAAAAACAGGTGCTTCTTGCTGATCTTCTGTAAGATTGACCGAGATAGCATCGTCACATATTTGCCAAAACTCATTTTTGGCTAGCAACCGCAGGGAGTAGATGCCTTTGGGCAAGTCAAATGAATAAAACCCGTTTTTGTCCGTAGATCTATAATATTTACGATTGCCAGAAGTCAACTCTACCAACCAACCTTCGATACCTTCTTCTTCGGGTTCAAAAACGCAATTGTCATTTTTATCATAAATAACTCTGCCCTTAAGCTCTGAACCTGTAGCCTCAATTTTTAGAAATTCTGTCTTTACACACAACAATCTGCTGTCTTTATTGATGAATTCAAAGGGTAGATTGGATTGACTGATTTCAAAAAAACCATCAGCTGCGATCTCCAACGGTGTAAATTTCAATGTAAGGAGCGCATCGTCTTCATCCAAAGAAAATCCTGTACTCGAAGCCCCGTCAAACCATAAAAACCGGACAGAACCTTTGCCATCCACTTTGAAGTTGGAATCCATAAAATTGGGCACGGGAGATGTAACAAACTTCAGTCTGTAAGCTTCATGATCATAGTTGAGCGAAAACTGCATCCCTAAGATATTCTTAAAATTTTTGGCTTTTATGGTCAATGTCAGGTCAGGCCCAGCTATATCATGCAAAAAGCTAAGCTTGACCGTATCCGGACAATTTTGCGCCATCAAGCCTGTCAGGGGGAACAGAAGAATGATGATATATGTGGTCAAATTTTTCATATTGGGAAATATGTTATGGGTTTTATTTTAAATGATGATGCAAATATGCGCTTGTTTATTTGTTTAAAAAATTACATTATTTTACATTTGTAGTAAATATATATCACAATATGTATCACAAGTAATTTATTTTCAATAATATATACACAATAAAAGTAGTAAAAACCTATGAGTACAAAATTAAAAAACCTTATTTTTATTTTGGATAATGATGACATTCAGTCTTTTTCTGAGCTCATCACCACAAAAATAATGTCGGGAAACAAGAACCACCTGGTTTTTTTTAATAATTATATACAAAACGAACTAAGCGAAAAAAACAAAGTCATACCCGTATCAGACAGATTGTTGATGAGTGATCTTTGCAAAATGATAGAAAAATATTTGGTCATGAAAAAAGCGGCCAATGCTGCCCACTTTTATGATATGACTTTGATGGGTATTTATAGGATACATGAAAATGAAAAACTTTTTAATGACATCTTGCATACGGCGCAAAAACGCGAAAAATTAAGTTTAAAAAATGCGGATTATTACGCAGAGATTTCAGAGATCTATTTTGAAAAATGGCAATTTGATCAGTTGAAAAACAGATTTGGCAATACTGAAGCCGATGATATCATCATGATGGAAGAAATATCGCTCATCAGTAAAAAGCTTAAGCAAACGGTCATTCTAGCACCACAGTCTTCACTCATTTCAAAAAAAATAAATACCCAATTCATTGATTATATAGAGTCTTATATCATTGAAAAAAATTATCTGGAATATCCATGTATCTCTGTATTCTATTATGCTATAAAAATGTTGTTTTATCCGGATGACCTCCAATGGTTTGATCGTTTTAATCACATATTGACATCATACGAACAACATTTTTCAGTAGAAGAGTTGAAAACCCTCTATTTTCAGGCTATCAATTATTGTATCCGAAAACACAATCTGGGCAATAAAGAATTTAGTAAGAAGCTTCTAGAATATTATATGACCGCTTTAAAAAAGCACTACCTGCTGACCAATGGTTTCTTGTCCAAAAACACCTACAGAAATATTAATACCATCGCCATAAGGATGGGAAAATATGAAGAAGCTAACAAAATCACACTAGACAATGCCAAATTTCTACGAAAAGAAGAAAAAGAAAGTGCCTATCAGTTTAACCTAGCAAATATCCATTATGCCAAACATGAATATGACCTGGCCTTAAATGCGCTGAGAATAGCTGAATTTGATGATCACCTATCCAATCTTTTTGCAAAAACCCTGATGCTCAAGATATATTATGAAACAAAAGAAACCCGTTTATTGGATTCACATCTCGATGCCATGCAAGTATATCTGACCCGAAAAAAGATCATCGGCTACCATAAAACAAACTATTCCAATATCGTAAAATACACCAGAAAACTCATCAGGCTCAAGCCCTATGATCAGAAAGCCAAAGAAAAACTGGCGGAAAGTATCAGAAATGAAAAGCTACTTCCTGACAGAGATTGGTTGCTACGGCAAGTGGGATGATAGAGAAATTTGTTAAATGTACAAGTGCTTATTTGGCTTGATATTTTACCATCATCTTTTTAAAGCCACTCAGTGTTTTGGGCGGACCTGAGGTGATACTCTCGTTGGTCAGCCATACAGGTACATTTCCTCCGGGATTCATGTATCCTTCGTGGATGATTTTAATCTGTGTATCATTGACTTCCGAAATCTTCCAGCTGGAGTATATGGTGGTGATTAATTCCATTTTTTGCTTGTCGGCGGGAATCGGGAAAGGAAAGTTTTTAGTTTCTACAGTAAATGAGTTTTTGTCTGCCGCCATGTCTATTTTGCCTCTTACTGTGGCGATGCGATCTTCAAACGGAAATGGAAGATCATATTCCAAAAGATAAATACCTTCATTATCACTGATAGTTTTGAGTAGGCTTACTTTCTTTACTTTGTCGTACCACAAATGCATATTTTGTACATCCTTGAGTATTTTGTAGGCCGATTGGATATCAGCGGTGATAATGGCTTCTTTTTTAAATTGTTTGATCTCTTGACCTGGAGCATTTTTGAGCCATATGGTATAATCACTAGTTTTTTTGTGTACTTCCCAGTTAGCTTGTCCCTGCAAATAAAATCCCATCCATAAAAATAAGCTTAGCGCAATACATTTATGCATATTCATAAACTGCTGCCTCCAAACTTTTTGACAAAAATCCACTGCTTTTTAAGTGGTCAAGATATTTTGGTAGTGTGTATCTTAGATTATGTTGTGCCTTGATGCTGTCATGAAATACAATGATAGATCCATTGCTATAATTGTCCAACACATTACTCAAACATTTTTCTGGGGTAATGCTTTGATCAAAGTCACCACTCAGCACATCCCACATCACTACAGTTTTGATCAATTTTAATACTTGGGACTGTGATCTTCTGAGTTTACCATACGGTGGCCTGAAGAGATCAGATTGAACTAATAAATCACATTCTTTAATGTTTTCCAGGTAGGTCTCTTGATCAGTGGTCCATCCATTTAGATGATTAAACGTATGATTTCCAATACTGTGACCTTCTTCCATTATTCTATCATAAATGCTATCATATTTTCTCACATTATCTCCCACACAAAAAAAAGTAGCTTTAAAATCGTATGCTTTAAGCACATCTAAGACCCAAGGGGTAACCTCGGGTATCGGGCCATCATCAAAGGTCAAGAAAACTTCTTTTTGATCTGTAGGTATCGACCAGACAAAATCCGAAAATATATTTTGAACGACTTGTGGAGTTTTTACTAAATACATAAGATTAGAAAGCAATCAAAATACCACCACTTAAAGATGGGAAGTATTCAAATTTTATTTTATATTATTCAAATTTTAATTATAAAATTTCGTTATTTACAACTATTTTTGCAGCCTTGCACAAGGTTAAGGTTGTCATTTAAGCATAAATCACATGGACATAACGTTTACATTGTCATAAATGCGGCTTCACTTTGCTCCATTTTCAAAAAATTAACATATAAAATATTTTTAATATATAAAGGATGTCAGAAGTTAGAGTCAGATTCGCACCTAGTCCAACAGGTGCATTACACATAGGAGGAGTAAGAACAGCATTGTACAATTATCTTTTTGCCAAAAAAAATGGTGGCACTTTCATCTTAAGAATAGAAGATACTGACCAGGCCAGATATGTACCTGGAGCAGAAAAATATATCATAGATTCTTTGAGATGGTTTGGTATCTTGCCTACTGAAGGTCCTGAGTTTGGTGGAAATTATGGCCCATATCGGCAGTCAGAACGCAAAGATTTGTACAAACAATACGCAGATAAACTTATAGCTGATGGAAATGCATATTATGCTTTTGATACTCCTGAAGAATTAGAAGCATTAAGAAAAAGCGATGCAGAATTTAAATATTGTGGTCATACCAGAGCAAATCTAAAAAATAGCTTGTCACTCTCGGATGAAGAAACCCAAGCTTTATTAGAAGATGGTGCACATGTAGCCATCAGACTCAAAATACCGGTAAATGAATCTATAGCTTTTAATGATGAAGTCAGAGGACACGTAGTATTTGATAGCAACGAACTCGATGATAAAGTCATTCTCAAAGGTGACGGAATGCCTACCTATCACTTAGCTAATATTGTAGACGATCACCTGATGAAAATATCTCATGTGATCAGAGGCGAAGAGTGGCTGAGCAGTACACCACATCACGTATTGATGTATAGGTTTTTGGGCTGGACACCACCATCTTTTTCACATTTACCTTTGATTCTCAAACCCACAGGTCAAGGAAAACTCAGCAAGCGAGATGGAGCTAAATTTGGTTTTCCGGTGTTTCCACTGTCATGGGATAGCGATCATGAAGAAGATAATTTTGTGGGATTTAGAGATGATGGCTACCTACCGGATGGTCTTTTAAATTTCTTGGCCCTACTAGGTTGGAGTCCGGGTGATGATCAGGAAATACTTACATTAGATCAGATGATTGCACTATTTGGATTAGACAAAATTGTTAAATCAGGTGCCCGATTTGATATAGAAAAGGCTTTATGGTTCAATCAGCAGTACATTATTCATAGTGATGATTTAAAATTGGGATATCTGATCCAAGATCGCGCCATAGAAGAAGGATATCATGTTGCTGTAGAGTATTTGGCCGAAGTTTGCCGTCTGATGAAGGAGAGAGTACACAAAACCACTGAGATCATAGCCAATGGAAGATTCTTTTTTGAAGCTCCACATGCTTATGACGATGAAACCATAAAAAAGAAATATAAGCCTGAAAACAAGGAGCACTTGATTGCTATAGCGCAAAACCTTAAAGATGCTTCAACAAAAGATGTAGAAAGTGCCATCAAAGTGTATATCCAAGAGCAAGGTTTAAAATTGGGTGATTTTATGCCATTGATCAGAATTGCTATCAGTGGAAGCATGCAAGGACCTGATTTGATAGAAAGTATAAAACTGATTGGAGGTGCTGAGTCAGCGCTGAGAATGTTAAAAGCAGTTGAATATTTTGAAAAGATTTAAACCTTAGTACAAGTAATTTGTAATGATATTAGTCATATTTGATTGATGATATTTTGATTTTTATCATCTTTTATTGTAAGATTAAACAAAATAATTATCTTAGCGCAAGTTTTCAAATGATTGATATAAAATCGTTTTTTGAATTTTAATAAATATAATCTCTAACCAAATAAACAGGAGTTAAATCCAAATTATGGATCCATTAAAAGAAAAATTTTATCAAAAATCAGTTGCCCTCAAAGCTGATATCAAGTCCATTCTGAAAGACCACGGTGACACAAAGGTAGATGAAGTGACTGTGGAGCAATTGATAGGTGGTATGCGAAGTGTAAAAAGTATGATATGGGATACCTCATCCCTAGACCCTGAAGAAGGAATCAGATTCAGAGGATACAACATACCGCAGCTTCGTGAATTACTACCTCGCGTACCTAATGGCAAGGAACCACTACCAGAAGGACTTTTCTGGCTTATGATGACTGGTGACCTACCTACAGTAGAAGAAGTCAGATGGTTGTCAACCGAATGGAGCAAGAGAAGTGGTGTGCCCGCTCATGTATTCGACACGCTTAGATCTTTACCTAAAGATACGCATCCTATGACCCAGTTTAGCATAGCAGTGTTGGCGTTACAAGGCGAAAGTATTTTTGCACAACAGTACGAAGAAGGTATGAGCAAAAATGATTATTGGGATGTGATGTATGAGGACTCCATGAACTTGATTGCCAAGCTTCCTATCATTGCGGCATTTATATATAGACGTACTTTTCACAATGATGTACATATAGCTTCAGACCCGACTATGGATTGGGCAGGGAATTTTGCCAAGATGCTAGGTTTCGAAAGTACAGATTTTCTGGCCTTGATGAGGTTGTATATGACCATACATACAGATCATGAAGGTGGCAATGCTTCTGCACATACGATGCATCTGGTGGGTTCTACACTGAGTGACGTCTATTATTCATTCAGTGCAGCTATGAATGCATTGGCAGGTCCATTACACGGTTTGGCCAATCAGGAAGTGATCAAATGGATTTTCGAAATGGTAGAAGAATTAGGGACCAACAATCCAACCAAAGATCAAATCAGAAAATATATCCACGACACCCTTGCAGAAGGAAAAGTAGTACCAGGTTACGGACATGCTGTATTGCGTCAACCAGATCCTAGATTTATAGCACAAATGAGATTTGCTCAAGAAAATATCAAAGATGATCCTACCGTTCAGATCGTTTGGGATCTCTACGAATTGGTTCCAGAAATATTGACTGCACTAGGCAAAGTGAAAAATCCATGGCCAAACGTAGACGCTCACTCTGGTGCATTATTAGTTCATTATGGACTTACTGAGTATAACTATTACACTGTACTCTTTGGAGTTTCCAGAGCTTTGGGTGTATGTGCCGGATTGTGCTGGGATAGAGCCTTGGGTTTACCGCTCGAGAGACCTAAATCTATAACCACAGACTGGCTCAAAAAATTTCTTGCGATTAACTAACCAAATAATATAAACAAAAAATGAATATTCCTGATAGTCTTAAATATACTAAAGAGCACGAGTGGATCCGTATCGAAGGAGATGTAGCTATAGTAGGTATCACTGATTTTGCCCAAGGTGAACTAGGTGAATTGGTCTATGTAGAAGTAGATACCGTAGGTCAAACCGTAGCTAAAGACGAAATATTCGGTACTGTAGAAGCTGTAAAAACCACCTCAGATTTATTTATGCCCGTAACAGGAGAGATCCTGGAGTTCAATGCGCAACTGGACGAGTCTGATGGTGACAACCCTGGATTGATCAATGAAGATCCTTACGGAGCAGGCTGGATCGTAAAAGTAAAAATAGCAAATACTGATGAGTTAGCGGAACTATTGGACGCTTCAGCTTATGCAGCACTAGTAGGTTGATAAACTTACCTTGTTAATAGATAAAAGCCAAATAGATGCTCCCCAAAGTGTTTATTTGGCCTCTTTTACATTAAGACTTATTCTTATTTTGAAAGGAACAAAAATTAATGTTTATTCGTTAAGGTATAAATATGTTTTAATGGATATAGCATCAGAAAAAGTAGTTTTAAAAAACTGGATAGATACCATCACTGACCCTGACATCATCGAACAAATCATAGAGATCAAAAGTCATACAAAATTTGATTTTGAAGAGGAGTGGGCAAAATCAATTTCTATAACGGAAGCACGAACAAAGTCCAAAAAAATGATAGCATCTTTACCTTGGAAAAGATAAATGTTGACATTTCTACTTCGGTAGTTGAATATTTAGGGGGTTGGTACACTACTCCGTTTTTCCTTTAGTTTAAAAGTCTTTGCTAATGCAAAAATTTTAAAGGGCTATTTTACATATTTTGTTTTATCATACCCCATTCATCAGGAATTTTTTCAATACGCCTATATTCCATTGCTCTTTTTCCTTGCCGGCTTCCGAATACAGCAACGATTCCGCCCCATAACTGATCTATCGGGTCTTCGGGAAAAGCTTGTCCCAATGTATCATATACTTTACGCTTGAAAACCGAAACCAAATGTTTGAGATCATCTGCAGTTAATTCGGTGTCAATCTAATAGCCTTGTTTATGTTTTACATCTTCTAGAATGTCTTCGAGGACTCGCCTGATACCTTTGCCACCTTTAGGTTATACACCTGCTGCCTTTTCCATAACCACATCTGCGTGCATCTTTACGAGTCGGCGATAAACATCGTATGCAAATCTTTCATTTCCAGTCTGCTCAATGAGTCCTTTTATAGTGTCATCGTTTAATCCCAAATTCAAAACGGTATCCATCATACCAGGCATAGATCTTCTGGCACCTGACCTAACAGACAGCAGTAAAGGATTTTTTTATCTCCAAATTTCCTGCCCATGATTTTTTCCATTTTTCTCAGAGCTTCATCAACTTCACTCTGAAGAGAAGTTGGATAAGTCTTTTCATGTTGGTAATAATAGGTACACACATCTGTTGTAACGGTAAAACCAGCAGATACCGGCAAAAGTAGATTAGGATGTCCAGCCATCTCAGCTAGATTGGCCCCCTTACCTCCTAGCAGGTTCTTCATCGATTCGTTTCCATCAGCCTCGCCGCCACCGAAACTGTAAACATACTTTTCTGAAGACATAATATTTTATTTAATTATTAGTAGATATCAAAAAACTCGAACAAAGAAGAAGAAACTAGATATACTTCAAACTTATCTAAGTCATATCTTGTCATGATATTCATTAAAACATTATAAAAAGATGACTTGCAATGTTTGGGTTGTGAGTCAAGTAAGACCAATATTTTACTTTAAGAGCTATAATTATGAATTATTTTTATTTCAAATGATGCAACTGTTAAGTGTTCGAGTGATGTTCTTCAAAGTAAAATGGCTTAACTTTGATTGTATAAACTATTTTTTTTAATTTTACATTTCTTTTAATATTATTCTTATTTTTACGATTATATTATTATTCAGAAATTGGTCAAATAAAACATAGAATGTACGCGATTGGATATGATATCGGTAGCTCATCAGTAAAAGCATCTATTGTCTGTATAGAATCAGGCCAAGTTGTAGTCAACGACAAATATCCTGAATCCGAAATGAATATGGAAACAAAAAATGCTGGATGGGCAGAACAGGATCCTGAAATGTGGTGGAAAAGTATATGTATTTTGACCAAAACATTACTTACGAAAAACAATATTGATCCGAGGCTAATCTTGTCCATAGGTATTGGTTATCAAATGCATGGCTTAGTTTTGGTGGACAAAAATCATCAAATACTCCGTCCTTCTATCATTTGGTGTGACAGTCGGGCTACTCAGATTGGAAAGAAGGCTTTTAGAGACTTAGGCAGCGATTATTGCCATGGCCATATGCTCAATTCACCAGGTAATTTTACAGCATCAAAACTCAAATGGGTTAAAGATAACGAACCGGAAATCTTTGACAAAATACATAAATGGATGCTTCCGGGAGATTTTGTGGCGATGAAATTTACCAATGAAATCAATAGTACAGTTTCAGGATATTCGGAAGGAATGTTTTGGGATTTTAAAAATAATAGTCCTGCTGACAAGCTATTGCTATATTATGGTATTCCGAAAGCAATGATGCCCGAGTTGGTAGATACATTTTCTATTCACGGAAGGGTGACTACTACTGCAGCAAAGAAAAGTGGATTGGTTGCAGGTACTCCTATCACTTATCGCGCAGGAGATCAACCCAATAATGCAATGGCTTTGAAAGTATTGCACCCTGGTGATGTTGCAGCCACTGGCGGGACTTCCGGTGTAGTGTATGCTGTGACAGACAAATTGGATTATGATGTTCAATCTCGGGTCAATGGTTTTGCGCATATCAACCATACTGCAGACCATAAGAGACTTGGCCAATTATTGTGTATCAATGGTTGCGGCATCTTATACGCGTGGATGCGAAAACAAGTAGCAGCTTTAGGTGTGACTTACCAAACCATGGAAGAGCAAATAAAAAGTATTCCTATTGGGTCAGAGGGATTGATCATTTTACCTTTTGGAAATGGAAGTGAGCGTATTCTAAATGATAAAATAATGGGTGCTCGCATCGATAATTTACAGTTTAATAGGCATACCCAAGCACACCTTTTCAGAGCTGCTTTAGAAGGGATTGTATTTTCCTTTGCCTATGGCATGGACATTTTAAAATCTATAGGCATCACGCCAACTACCATTAAAGTAGGCAATGATAATCTGTTTTTATCTGATACATTTAGCGCTTCTATGGCCAATCTACTCCAATGCAATATAGAAATGTATGACACTAAAGGGGCTGTAGGCGCTGCCAAAGCAAGTACGGTAGCTCTTGGAAAGTATAATAATATCGATGAGGCTATTAACGATATGAAACCTATAAAAATAACAGAATATAGTTCAGTCAATAGTCAATATCTTGATGCTTATGGCCAATGGTCATACCAACTCATTAACTTAATTAAATAAAATACCATAAAAAAGTGAGGATTTACTTTAACAATATCGAAAAAATAAAATTTGAAGGACGGGAATCTAAAAACCCATTGGCTTTCAGATGGTATGATGAAAATCAAATGGTCAATGACAAAAGCCTTAAAGATCACTTTAGATTTGCGGTAGCTTATTGGCATAGCCTATGTGGAGGCGGTAGCGATCCTTTCGGAAGTCCTACAAGACCCATGCCGTGGTTATCTTCACATGACCCAATACAAAAAGCAAAGGATAAGATGGATGCTGCATTTGAATTCATTTCAAAGTTGGGTGTTCCGTATTATTGTTTTCATGATATAGACTTAATAGATGAAGGTGATTCTGTAGCTGAATACGAAAAAAGGATGCAGATTATCACGGATTATGCCCTTGAAAAACAAAAAGAAACAGGTATTCGATTACTTTGGGGCACAGCCAATTTGTTTTCTCACCCGAGATATATGAATGGAGCCTCGACCAACCCTGACTTTAATGTAGTGGCAAGAGCAAGTGTACAAATCAAAAATGCCATAGATGCTACTATCAAATTGGGTGGTCAGAATTATGTATTCTGGGGCGGACGTGAAGGATATGTTTCACTAATCCATACCAATGTTAAAAAGGAATTGGATCACCTAGCAAGATTCTTGACCATTTCCAGAGATTATGGTCGTAAAAATGGATTTACAGGTAAGTTTTTGATCGAACCTAAACCTATGGAACCATCAAAACACCAATATGATTTTGATGCAGCCACGGTAATTGGATTTTTAAGAGAATATGGTCTCATGGATGATTTTGCTTTAAATCTTGAAGTCAATCACGCAACTTTAGCAGGACATACTATGGAACACGAAATGACCATCGCAGCCAATGCAGGTATGCTCGGAAGTATGGATGCCAACAGAGGTGACTATCAGAATGGTTGGGATACCGATCAGTTCCCAATAGATATTTATGAGTTGACCCAAATGATGTTGGTATTTTTGGAAAGTGGTGGATTTCAGACCGGAGGAATCAATTTTGATGCAAAAATCAGAAGAAACTCCACTGATCTTGAAGATTTATTTATAGCACACATCAGTGGTATGGATGCTTTTGCTAGAGCCCTGATCATCGCCAATAATATTATCAAAGACTCACCTTACATTCAGATGAAAAAGGAAAGGTACGGTAGTTTTGATATTGGAAACGGCGCTTTATTTTCTTCTGGTCAATTGACCCTCGAAGACTTAGCAAAGATAGGCACAGCCAACGGCGAACCAAATCAAATAAGCGGAAAACAGGAGCGTTATGAGCAGTTGATTAATATGTATATTTAGAGGGAATTAGTGTATTGAATTCAAAAACAATTTTATGTAGGGCCTGCTTAGTGTAATTTAAATTATTGACTATCCATTTCGATGCACGGGAATTTCTGCAAAGGTTGGTAGAATAGGCAGAAAGATAACCAATATTCGCAAATCTGTCTCTAAGAAGACAGTTATGTTCACTATATATTTTTTAAAATTGCTAAATGCAATCGGAAGAGCGTATATGAATCATAATAAGAGAAAACTTTGATCGAAAAAATTATTGAGTTATTATTTTATCTCTTATATTTGTATCGATTAGTTTAGTGTGATTTTCCATTTTTAGAGGTACGTATAATTTTATTAATTTCTATCAATTATAACAATATGAAACTTGGAGCATTTTCTATCAGCCTTGCGGTGAAAGACATACAACAATCCAATTCGTTTTACGAAAACTTGGGCTTTTCAAAATTAGGAGGTAACATCGATCATAAGTGGGTAATTTTAAAAAATGGAAGTGCTATTATCGGTTTGTTTCAAGGTATGTTTGAGGGCAATATCATCACTTTTAATCCTGGTTGGGATGAAGATGCTAAGAACTTCGATCCATATGATGATGTAAGAGTTATTCAGGAACATCTAAAGTCTTGTGGCATTCACTTAACCACCGAAGCTAATATGAGTACAACTGGTCCTGCCCACATCACTCTAACAGATCCTGATGGTAACCAAATCCTAATAGACCAACACAGATAATATAATTCATCAACCATTAAAATCATATTCAATATATGTCAACACCAACAAAAAATCCTTTCACTTGGATAGAAATTTACGTAGAAGACATGAGCAGAGCTCAGAAATTTTATGAAGCCGTATTGCAAATTGAGATGGTACCTATGCAAGCGCCCGGAGATTTCGGTGACTTAGAAATGCTAAGCTTCCCATGGGTGCAAGATGGAGCTAATATCAGTGGAGCACTGTGCAAAACCAGTGACTTTAAACCTGGGTCTGGTGGGACATTGGTTTATTTTACCAGTGAAGACGCAGCCATAGAAATATCCAGAGTAGAAGCCGCTGGTGGTAAGGTGATGCAAGAAAAGTTTTCCATCAGCGAACATGGTTTTGTGGCTTTGGCCATGGATACCGAAGGTAATACTATTGGGTTTCATTCCAATAAATAAATATTCATAGGCCTTAGAGTCTTGGTAGTTAATTATCTCTTTATTTGTAGTTGACTTTCCGGTATGGACGTCGTACATAGCGAATCAAATAGGCACTTGTACTGATTTTGCACCATATTTTGAATATAACTGTAATACTAATCATCAAAAAGTATACAATATTCCTGAATTTGTATGATGATTATATCTTGCTATGACCTGACCTTTGTGGCATAATTTTAAATAAATCAAAATGAGTAAAAAAGTAATATTAATTACAGGCGCCAGTTCAGGAATGGGCAAAGAAGCTGCAAAGTCACTAATTGTGCAAGGACATATTGTGTATACGGTTGCAAGGAGATTAGATCAAATGCAAGACATCAAGACCATGGGTGGTCATCCGATGTCAATGGACGTAACCCAAGAATATGATATACAGCATGTGGTAGATACCATCATCCAAAAGGAAGGAAAAATAGATGTATTGTGGAATAATGCTGGCTATGGTTTGTATGGGGCTGTAGAAGATATTCCTGTGTCTGAAGCCAGAAATCAGTTTGAGGTAAACTTATTTGGTCTAGCTGCCATTACACAAAAAGTAATCCCATATATGCGTGCAGCCAAAGAAGGTTTGATCATCAATACCTCATCTATGGGTGGCAAAATGTACACACCTATGGGTGCTTGGTATCATGCAAGTAAGCATGCGGTTGAAGGGTTTAGTGATTGTATGAGACTGGAGTTAAAACCATTTAATATTCATGTCGTCGTCTTAGAGCCAGGGATTATTGTGACAGAGTTTGGCGATGTAATGCTAAAAAATATTAGTAAGTTTTCTGCTAAAGGTGCTTATGCTTCACTTACTCAGAAGCTTATTGCTGCCACTCAAAAAATGTATGATAGCGGACAAGGTTCTTCATCAGCAGTCATAGCAGATACGGTTACAAAAATTGTAAATACCAAATCACCTAAAACAAGATACAGAGTTGGTTTATGGGCAAAACCTATGGTTTGGATGCGATTATATTTGGGAGACCGATTGTTTGATAAAATAGTAATGAGTCAAGTCTAGAATGAAACCTATTATTCATTTAAGGAGTATTGCTGATCTCAATCATTTGGTACAATCCAAAACGTACCATCCTTTGGTTGCGGTCATTGATTTTAGTAAGACAGACGAATATATGGAAGAAGGCACCCGGATTAGTGCTAATTTTTATACCATAATGTTTAAAAATTACTGTACTAACAAGCTCAGATACGGCAGACAATCCTACGATTTTCAAGAAGGAAGCTTAATTTGTATTGCACCAAAACAGGTAATAACTTTGGACACTGAGACAGAAAAAAGAAGTGATATGATGGGGTGGGGCTTGTTTTTTCATCCTGATGCACTCCGTGGCACCTCGTTAGGCGAAAAGATGAATGATTATACTTTTTTTTCTTATGAAACATCAGAAGCTCTGCATCTATCAGACAAAGAAAAGTTGGTGTTGTATGATTGTATCCAAAAAATTGAAAACGAACTCCAAGAAAATATTGATGCCCACAGTCAGACTTTGATCATTTCAAATATTGAATTACTCTTGAATTATTGCGCAAGATATTATGGACGCCAATTTATAACGCGTAAAGATACACATTCTAATACTGTAGCTAAGGTCGAGAAACTACTTAAAGTTTACTTCAAATCAGAAGACCTGGTATCTGCTGGATTGCCTACTGTAAAATATCTGGCTGACCAAGTGCATTTATCGCCAAGCTATCTGAGTGACCTACTCAAAAAAGAAACCGGTATGAATGCTCAGGACCATATTCATTACTTTATCATCGAAGAAGCAAAAAATATTTTAGCCAATACAGATCAATCCATAGGCGAAATTGCATTTTCTTTAGGTTTTGAATATCCGCAATACTTCAGTAAACTTTTTAAGCTGAAGACAGGAACCACTCCTGTCCAATACAGGAATCTATGCTAAGATGATGGAAACATTTATTTAAATTCTTAAAATCTTTCCAGAAATGCAAGGCGAAGATTTTGTTTTGACCATTGACCGTTGGATAAAGGATATTGACCAATTTCATTTTGATCAATTATGCATTCAACCCAAAGATGACAGTTGGTCACTCGGACAAGTTTGCATTCATTTGATAGCATCTACCCATTATTTTTTTAGTCAGATACCTATTTGCACATCCAATAATGAAGATGCTGATAAAGCAATGTCAAAAAATGCCATATCTATGTTTCAAAATAACGCATTTCCAGATATCATCATAAAAGGGCCTAAATCTAATGATGACACTCGCCAATCTACGTCTAAAGAGGAAATTATAACATCATTTGAAAAATTGAAAATGGATGTCATTAGCTTAACTAAACAAATTTCTAATAGCAATTACAATGGAAAAACCAAACATCCTGGATTACATTATTTTAATGCCCATGAATGGTTACAGTTTGCATTTATGCATTTTAAGCACCATTCTAGACAAAAAAATAGGATAGAAGCATATTTAAAAACAAAAGAATAACAAAATTATGAAATCGAAGACAAGGTTATATGCGCTGCCATATGAATCAAAATAGCGGCGTTTATTCTTTTACTCAAAATTTTTAAGTCTTCTTAAATAAATTAGAAAATATTAGGCATTAAATCAATCATTTCTAGCTACTTTTGTGATCAGACCATAAATTTATTTTCTCAATATAATAAAATGTGTGTTTTTTATAATGATATATAAACGTCTTTACACCTATACCATAGCAATATGACAGAAGACCATTTTTTAAAAACAATTTTTGCAGAACAAAACTTCCGAAAAGATGACTTAGAGCATATTATTGATCAATATAAACGGGTTGAATTCAATAAAAATGACTATTTTATCAAGGAAGATACCACAGCCAATTTCTATTATTTTATGGAGAGTGGTTTTGCAAGGTCATATGTGATTGATTTGGAAGGAAATGACATCAGTACCAAGTTTTTTAGTACCACAGACATTGTCATAGATTGGCATTCTTATTTCTTAAAGACAAAGTGTCGAGAAAATATTCAAGCTATAACGCCTTGCGTAGCTTGGAAAATTACCTTCGAGAATTTTATGAAACTATTTAGTATAGAAGCTTTTAGAGAAGTAGGTCGCACTCGGTTGATAACCAATTATTTTGAGTTAAAAAATCATTCCATTTCCATTATTGCCGATCCTGCGAAGGATAGATATCTGAATTTACTAAAAGCAAAACCAGACATCGTACAGAATGTGCCTTTAAAACAGATTGCCACCTATCTCGGCATTACGGATACATCATTGAGTAGAATTAGAAAAGAAATATTAGACAATAAATGAATACTTTAACACAATACTTCGTCCCGGAATGGATTTCGACGTCATTTCTTATTGCCATTCCACTTCCTTTTATATTGATCACTTTATTTGTTCGCAGTACATCTAAAAATACAACACACAAAAATGCATTTCCTTTTGTTGTTTTATTTTTTGTACTTTATCTTACTTATATTGCCCTAGCAAGTTACCTAGGATGGTTTAACCATATATCGCTGCCACCTAGGGTACTTTTGTTGACTACTTTTCCATTTGCTTTTTTGCTTTTTATGGTGATAGAAAAGACCCAAGTATTTAAAGATATCATATCAAATGCTACATTAGAGCAACTAGTGAAACTGCATATATTTCGGGTCATAGGTATCTTTTTTATATTACTAGCAGTAAATGATACCTTGCCAAAACCATTTGCATTCATAGCAGGTATGGGTGACGTCCTTACGGCTATTAGTAGTATTTTTGTTGCAAAAGCGATTCAGAATAAAAAAAGCTATGCCAAAAAACTCACTTTTTATTGGAATGTATTTGGTACAGTAGATATTATGTTTACGGCCATTGCAGCCAATGTGCTTACAAAAATATCGATGGATACAGAATCAATGGGTGTAGACACTTTAGCGTTTTTCCCTTTCTGCATCATTCCTGCATTTGCACCACCTATGATTTTATTCCTACACTGGACTATTTTTAAAAAAATGAAAGAATTTTCTGTATAAATGGTTTTCTTGTCCTATGGCAAGAATGGACATTTCGCATCGTCATACCTTTGTACCATCATTAACAATAAAAAATAAATAGAATGGTACAGACAAATGAATTTATGCTTGCGTTCAGATTTGAACCCAACAACAATTATCAGCCTACAGCCGCTGAAATGGATCAAATGCATCAAGCTTGGGGTGCATTCATAGGAAACATAGCTCTCCAAGAAAAACTCATCAGCACACACCAATTAGGTTTTGAAGGTAAACAAATATTTGCCGACAAAACCGTGGTGGATGGCATACATATTGCCGGAAACCAAACACTCGGTGGTAATATGATCGTAAGAGCCCAATCGATCGACGAAGCAGCATCTATGGCGAAAAACTGTCCCATCTTATCTATGGGCGGAAGTGTGGAAGTCAGAGAGATACAGCCCATGTAATTGCTTTAATTACAAGGAACGGCTAACGCCAAAATTTATCAAAATAGCATTAATTTTTTTTAAACAATTTTAAAATGAACACAAAAATGATTATCACAATCTTAGCAATCGCATTAGTTGCATTCATCACATTTGGCTTATACAAAGCTAGCGGTTTGAAAAACATTCAAATCATAAAAACCGTCACTATTAAAGGTAGTAACCAAGAAGTTTTTGATATGGTAAAATACCTGAAAAATTTTCCAAAATGGTCACCATTTCTCGCCGAAGATCCAGGCCAAAAATATGAAGTAAAAGGACAAGATGGAGCTGTAGGAGCACAATATCATTGGGACGGAAACAAAGGTAAGGACTTAGGTTTTCAGGAAATCGTAAAAATACAGGAAGGAAAGTTTATTGGCATGCAATGTGATATTCAAAAACCATTTGTAGCTAAACCTACATTTGACTATTATTTTACAGAAACTGCCAATGGAATAGAAGTAAAACAAGATTTCAAAGTAGAATCTGCCCTTCCAGATGCATTTTTCATGTGGCTTTTCGGTGCCAAATCTGGTATGGAAAAAATGAATCAAACAGGTTTGGATTTACTAAAAAAAGCAGTAGAAAACAAATAATTTAATCATCAATAAAATATAATATTATGGACAAGACAGTAGAAACAATGATTGCAAACCTGAAAGAAAAAACGGGTCATACTTTAGAAGAGTGGAAAGAAATAACTACGAAACAAAACCTAACAAAACACGGTGAAATCGTAAAGTATCTGAAGAATACACATCAAGTAACTCACGGATATGCTTCTGAAATTGCATTAAAAGTTTTGGGATCTGATGCAGATTCTGCAAGCAATGCTGAAGATTTTATAGTGAGTCAATACAAAGGTAAAGAGCATCTCAAAGCTTTTTATGACAAACTTCTTGAAGAAATTCATCAGTTTTGTGGCGACTTCAAAATCGATCCAAAGAAAACCTATGTGAGTCTGAAAAGGAAAAAACAATTTATCGTCTTAAACCCTGCATCAAAAACAAGATTTGAAATAGGATTCAACCTAAAAGGTGTGGAACCCAAAGGCAAATTGGAAGCCGAAAAACCAAACGGTATTTGTTCTCATAAGATAAATCTAAGTGACGTTTCTGAAATTGACAAAGAAGT
>CAMBRK010000029.1 GCA_945870185.1 Aureispira sp. CCB-QB1
ACTTTTCTACCCATCCGTTTCACGCCTGCCTGCCGGCAAGGCAGGGTTCACTTCGTCAAAGGCTTTGCCTTTGGTGCTTTGCACTTCACTACGTTCATATCGCTTGTTTTTTGAACGATTTCCCAGACCAATAGCCGCCTTTAAATTGATAGATTTTGACTTTTTCAGCAGGCCCTAATTAGTTCTTCCACGGTGTTTATTGCTTTGTGTCGTAAATAGTTATTTTTGATAATAACATTTATCCTTTCTGCTTTACCATTTTCATATGCATATTCACACATACTGTTTTTGAGATTATATTCTTTTGTTAAGGCTAAGAAATTTTTATCATAGTATTAGCCTCCTCCATCTGAATGGAGAATGATATTACTTTTTTTAACTACTTCTTTGCCTGTTAATTTAATCGCTCTTTTTAACCTGATTTATTGAAGTAATTTCTATTCCTATCAATAGGTTATCAAATCTGATGACACCATTACTATTTGTTGTTCGACAAGGATTTATATGTCTTTCTATGGTAAAGCCCATCTCCTTGCACATACGCTCAAATTTGTCTCTTCCTATTGATACGGGGTTTACTTTATAATAAATAGCTCGGCAACTCAAGGTAGGGTGATCCTGTCTTATCTGCTCGAGTATTTGTTTAACGTATATCGTCTCTTCGTTATAATGCATTTGTCTATTTAGATATTGGTGTAGGCCCTGTTTTGTAATATTAATGCTCTTGTAAAACTCATTGAGACTCACTTCTAGCTCGGATCTATGTTCCCAAAAGTAGGTCATGGTTTGTCTGAATACTTTTTTTTTATGTCTATTCTATATTCTTGCTCTGCAAGCTCGATGATCTTGCTCTGAAAATCAATCATCACTTGTTTTTGACCAACAAGCCGTTCTAATTCCGCAATCTTTCTTTGATAGTTTGCTATTAATACTGTATCACTCTTTGACTCAATGATCAATCGTTCTGTACTCTCTTTACTGGTGCCATACTTGTCGATCCACTTATACACACTGGTAAGAGACACATCATAACTCTTGCTAATTTGCGACGCACTGCTAGTTTTTCTTTCTATTTCTCTAACTTTTTTTACCTTGAAGTCTTCACTGAATCTTCGATTAAGTTTCTCCTTCTTACTCATTTTAAATTGATCAATTGTTGCCATACATTTACCACTTATTTTAAACTTTTTAAACTTTTTTTGCGGTCAACATATTTCAGGCACTGTCCTTTGCCTTGACGAGTAAGCTTGCTACTATTCATTTATCGTCGTCAAGAAAAAGGGTACATCCTTTACTATCAGTTAAAAGGAGTAAAATAAGAGAGTGGCTTTAAATTTTTTCTTCGCAATATGACGAACAATAAAAATCTATTCGTACTTTTGCGAATAAATTTATAGATCATGTCACCACAAGCTAAAAAGTATACTGATAAACAAGAACAAATTGCGACTTTTGCCAATGCATTGGGACATCCTGTAAGGGTAGCCATATTGGAATTGCTCGCATCTCAATCCTGCTGTTATCACGGGGATTTATCTGAAGAATTGCCTATCGCCAACAGTACGCTTTCCCAACATCTCAAAGTGCTGAAAGATGCAGGTCTTATACAAGGTGAAATTAATCCACCCAAGACAAAGTATTGTATTAACAGACAAAATTATGCCGTTGCATCTGTGTTATTTGCCAGCTTTTTTAAGGATAGCCTGGCCACAGAATTTACCAAAGATGGCGTTGTCTTATGTGAATAAAAAAAAGAAAAAATAAGTATAAGTGTTGAAAATATGAGTAATCAAGAGACAAAAACCATAGGCTTTTTTGAAAAGTACCTGACTATTTGGGTAGCTTTATGTATTGGTGCAGGCATTTTATTAGGACATTTTGCAGGAAGTAGTATGGACCTATTAAGCAAAATGGAGTTGTATAAAGTCAATCTTCCAATTGCGGTACTTATTTGGTTGATGATTTATCCAATGATGTTGCAGATAGATTTTAGTAGTATCAAAGATATCGGAAAAAAACCAAAAGGAATCATACTTACTGTTATCGTCAACTGGATCATTAAGCCGTTTACCATGGCATTTTTTGCCTGGATATTTTTTACAAAATTGTATAGTGCGTGGATCGACCCAACACTTGCGGGTGAGTACATAGCAGGAGCCATCATATTGGGGGCGGCACCATGTACAGCGATGGTCTTTGTCTGGTCTTATCTGACAAATGGCGATCCCAATTATACATTGGTGCAGGTCTCCGTCAACGACTTGATCATTTTGGTCGCTTTTGTGCCTATTGTAGGATTTTTGCTGGGTATTACCGATATAACGATTCCTTATGATACGCTGATCAGTAGTGTGGTCATTTTTGTGGTCATTCCATTAGTGGCGGGTTGGTTGACCCAAAAAATTGTTGTCAGTAATAGGGGACAAGAATGGTTTGAAAAGTCATTTTTGCCTATATTTAAACCAGTATCCATCATTGCACTTTTGGCGACTTTGATATTGTTATTTGCTTTTCAAGGGCAGAATATCATCAGTAATCCATTCATTATCCTATTGGTAGCCATTCCACTGATATTGCAAACCTATTTTATATTTTTTATTACCTGGTTTGCTGGTAAAAAGATAAACCTGCCTCATCCCATTTGTGCTCCTGCAGCTATGATAGGAGCCAGCAATTTTTTTGAATTAGCGGTAGCTGTTGCGATTGCGCTTTTTGGATTGCAATCACCGGCTGCTTTGGTGACGGTAGTAGGCGTATTGGTAGAAGTACCTGTCATGTTGTCCTTGGTGGCTTTGGCCAATAAATGGAAATATTAATACGTCAACAGTAACCAATAATCATAACTATAAGCTGATTGATCTAAGTGACACCTTTGTGCTCTATACAGCAAAGCTGCACTAAAGAGTGGTGAAATAATAAAAATAATAAAAACATGAACCCAATTTTAACATCCATCATACAAACGTTTTCTGCTGAAAATATATCTGAGGAACGCAAAGAAGTGTTAGCTCTTCTAACAGATTATATCCGAAATAAGCATATCAAAGGTGAGACCATCAGACTCAATTTTATATGTACACACAACTCGCGACGTAGCCATTTATCACAGATATGGGCAGAAACAATGTCTCACTATTTTGGTATTAAAGATGTATGTTGTTATTCGGGCGGTACAGAGGCAACAGCCATGTTCCCCAAAGTAGCGGAGATCTTAAACAGCCAAGGTTTTGAAGTACTCAAATTATCAGATTCAACCAATCCAGTTTATGCGGTCAAATATGCCCTAAATGAACAAGCTATCATATGTTTCTCCAAAGCGTACAATCACGCTTTTAATCCTACAGGAAATTATGCCGCCATCGTCACTTGCAATGCTGCAGATGTAGCCTGCCCAATCGTCTTGGGTGCTGAAGTCAGAATACCTGTCAAATATGACGACCCCAAAGCATTTGATGGGACAAATGAAATGGATGCAAAATATGCAGAACGAAGCTTGCAGATCGCAGCAGAGATGTGGTATGTTTTTGGACAGGTATAAAATTGAATTAAGCACTGTTCGAATTGCCAATTAAGAACATCACTCACAACCAAAATAATAATTTTTCTACTAAATGTAATGAAAACTTCTTAGATTTCGCTACGTGGCTGCATCTGTTTTTCACAGATCGTGAGTTTTGTGACACTTTATTTTATCCACTTATATGGGAGAAATATTACAAATTATTCATTTGATTTTTGTGCTTATCGGCACTGATTGTCAATGGAAATCCTATTAACACAAATCGATCTGCTGGTTGTCCGATAGCACGTCTTTTGAATTGTCCATCCATGGTAGGCTCATTGGTATATTGATATCCAAATACATTGTCCGGACTTAAGATACTGGAGATGGAAAATTATAGTATTCTATTGCATTATCAAGTAGGCCCAGTTGAAACTTTGGTTCTGAAAAGCTTTGGTTTTGCCATTCATAAAAGTGTTTTCATTGGGTTTATGGTCAATTATTTACTAAAGCAAGCTTTGATGAATGGTAAAGGATGATGAATAAAAAATAAGTTTTGCAGCCAAATCTTAATAATATATACACTATTGGCTGTAAATATTAAATTTTGCAGCCAAAAATGAGTTTATATTTATGTTTTTGTCTGTAACTAATATCATTTGGAGACAACCACCCATAAAGTTTTTCGCAAAAAATATCTATTTCCTATACATCTTTCCAGCAATCTGACTTCTGCTTTCGATCTCAAGTTTTGAGAAGATACGTTTAATGTGTGTTTTTACGGTATTGAGCGAGATGAAGTGTTTTTCGCCTATTTTCTCATTGCTACATCCGGCTGCGGTGTCCATCATTATTTCATATTCTTTGGGTGTAATGTGATCTTCCAAATCTTGATTAAGTTCGTCTAAGGAGTAGTATGGAGATTTTTGTTTTTGGATTTTTACTCTGTGGGCTACGATCTCAAGGGTAGCCAGGATATCTTTTTTCTTAAAAGGTTTGACGATGTAACCTTCTGGGAGAAGGTTTTTGGCTTGGTCCAGTGTTTGTTTGTCCGAATATGACGTTATAAATATAAAAGGGATGCCATATTTTTCATTGATAATTTTGGCTATGTCAAGTCCGGACATCAGATGGTCCAACGATATATCGAGTAAAACAATCTCTGGTTTTCTATTGTGTATCATATCCAATGCCGTGATGCCATCATACGCTTGACCTATGACTAGATAACCTTCTTTGGTCAAGATACTTGCCAGGTCTTCACATATCAGTGGTTCATCTTCTACGATGAGTATTTTTATGGACATGACATTTTATTAAAATGGTTTTCTATCATCTTGTCCATATCAGAAAGGCAACGCACATAATTGCTTAATAATGTTTGCATTTTAGGTACTTTTGTTGGCTGCTTTTTGATTACTTCTGCAAATTTAATGATTTTTGCCATATTTTATTCTTGATTAATCATTCTTTAGCTCTTGAAGAATCATATCTAATTGTTTTTTGATTTCAGCATTCTGTATTTTCAAAGCAAGTATCTCAGATTCGTTATTTTTGATTAGCAATTCGTAATTCTCAATTTTTCCTTGCTGTTCTTGTATCGCCTTTGTAAGCAGTGCCACCATATTGCCATAAGACACGCCAAGGGTTTCACCATTTTTCATATCTCCTTCAGTTCCGCTTACCACTTCGGGTACGATTTTTTTCAGGTCTTGTGCTATAAAACCAATATGCTTCTCGCCTGTAGCATTTACGGTGTAAGTGGAAGGCTGTAATTGCATAAGTTCTTTGAGACCATAATTAATGGGCTGGATTTGTGATTTTAGTCTTCGGTCAGAGGCATTAGTCCAGTCTCCAGCTGCTGTAAGGCGGGCACCGTTGCTATGGTGGATAGGATGTCCTGGGAGGTTTAGACCTAAGCCTACTCTGCCGTTTTTATTTATCACCATTGCGTTCGTTCGGATAATGTTATCATCACCATTTCCTACGATAAAAAGTGGTGTGGTCGGGCTAATTGCAATTTGATTAACCGTTAGAATACTGTCATTATATATTCCAATTACGGTGGAGGCAAATCCTTTAGCCTTAGTATTGTTTCCTATAGAAGTTGAAGAATGGCCTGATGCTGTAGTTTGACTTCCCATTGCTGTTGAAGAATTCCCCGAAGCTTCCGTAAAAGCACCCATAGCTGTTGAAGAAACTCCATTTGCCAAAGTGACAACCCCAAATGATGTAGAGTTTTGACCACTTGCCACACTCCCATTTCCTATTGCAGTCGCCCAAGTACCTGATGCCTCAGTTCCTGACCCAAGTGCAGTGGATTGAGTTCCTGAAGCTATTGTTGCCACACCCAATGCGGTTGAATTGTAACCAGATGCTATAGATTGATTTCCTATTGATGTTGAATAGCCATCCGAAGCTACTGTATTATATCCCATGGCTGTTGAAAAGTCACCAGAAGCTTTTGTATCAACTCCAGATGCAAAGGAACCTATCCCTATGTTATCTGGTGCCCAACTATTGGAACCCGACAAACGTCCCACTCTAAATGCTGCTTTGGATCTATCAAAAAACATCAATGTATCTGATGTAGCTGTTGCTGGTGGCAAAATATCTGATCCAACTATAAAACTGCCGCCAGTATTAATCCAACTGTTACCACCGTCAAGATGGAATCTGACTGCAGGGTTTTCAGCCAATAATTGAGTATCATCTTTATAAATATTAAACTGTTCATTAACCTGGTCATTATCTGCATCTAATATGACATTTAATAAACGATTGTCTGTTTCTAACATGTTGATGCCGTTGTTGAGTCTGGAGTTTCCTTTATCAAATATCAAAGCCGGACTATTCACGGTATTGTCTATTTTAATGGGACCAATGTTGTAGAATGCAGTATCTTGATTTTGCGTCCAGATGGTTTCACTAATAAGAATCCAATCATTATCGCTGCAGTAACTAAATCGTTGCACATCAGTATCAAAAACCATCAATCCATTGATTTTCGGGCTGATAGCCAACTTCTGTGCAGTGGTCATTCTTGGGATCAGCAAACCTTTATTGTCTGATGATATTTCTAATTGTGCAGATGGATGGACAGTTTCTGTACCGATACCTAGATTACCACCCGTATTTATCCAACTGTCATTGCCACCTAGATTAAATCGCACTGCAGGATATTGAGCAAGTGCTTCTGAACTATCTTTGTAGATATTAAATTGTTCATTGGTCTGATCATTGTCGGCATCTATAATGATGTTTAAGAGCCTATTGTCTGTCTCCAACATATTCACACCGTTATTTAACCTAGATTCTCCTTTATTAAATATCAATGCAGCATTTGGTACATTATTATTAACTTGGATCGGACCTTTGGCATAAAATACAGTATCTTCTTTGTTTATCCATAATACATCTTGCTCGGGGACTTCAGCCCAATATGCTCTCCCTTCTTCATTTGAAGTCAACACTCTACCTTGGCCTGCATTTTTGGGTATCCGTAACGCATTAAGTTTGGTCACACCACTTTCGTCAATGGTTAAAAAATCCTTTGTGTTTAGATCTTCCGAATTTGAAATCTTAAAGACGCCATCTTTCGTTCCTGTAGTCCACGATACATTTTGAACACTTGTGGTCGGAGTCTTATATTCAATATCTAAAGATATTCTATCAATTTCGATTCTACTCAGATGGTTAGATAAATTAAAACCATTTATCAGTAAATGATATTGACCATTATTGATAATTGTTGGAGTTATTGTAAACGGAGATGAATTATTGTACAAACTTGAACTGAATGATTGATCTACGTTGCTGCTAATGTAATGTTGGGAATAAACGCCGTTAGAATTTGTGTTGGTATTTAAATATAAATGAAGAAGAGATGTGCCAGTTTGAATGCTTGTTCGTCGGCATTCCACATTTATATCTATATCCGTAATAATTGCATTTGCTGGTATAGCATTGGCTACTGTAAAGTTAATTCGAATCGATGTGAATTCAGGATATATGTTAATAAACGGCCCATTCATTCTATTATTATCACTATTAATTATTTTTGAATGTGCTAAATCAGTCCATACAATAGGTGTAAGGCCAATTGGTGCTGGAGCATTTGTTACTTGTGATGGACTACCAATCGTTGTATTGTAATCAAAACCTCCTTGAGCATTTTTTTTGTTATCTAATCGAAGGGCGATCTTTGTGGAGTCGCTGCGGATATGCAATTGCTCTTGGGGGCTTATCGTATTTATACCTACATTTTGGGCATCCAGTTGAATGGTTATTAATGTCAATAAGATAAGGATTACCAGGCTTCTCATTTTAACTAATTTATTATATTCAAATAAAATTGCGAATAATTAAACCGCTTCGTGTCTCTCATTAAAGTGATTTTGGTGGACCGGTCGAAATTTTTAATTCGACGGTGCTTCCAAAAGAAATATCCATCAACTTAATGATAAGAAAATGGATACTTCCAGATGCGATTATTTACTTACACAAATGTACGATGATAAAAAGGGCACATTCGTCACTCAAAAGAGTGATATTGTAATTGTGGCAATTTACTAAGCTCTTTTTTCGTGTTCGCTAACCCTTGAGACAGAGAGTATTATTTCTGTACCATTATCATTCCTAACCTGGAGATTCGCTTTCATTTTTTGAACAAAGGCTTGAATCATTTTATTGCCAAAGCTGCGAGATGCGGCAAATGATGTAGGTTCTACACCTATTCCGTTGTCTTTGATGGTAATACTGATATTGCCATCAATATCTTTGACTGAAAAATAGATTTTACCTTGGGTCCTATCTTTAAAAGCATGTTTTAATGCATTGGATATCAGTTCATTGGTAATCAATCCTAATGGTATCATCGTGTCCACATCTATCAGGAAATTATCGATGTCCTTCTCCAAGGTGATGTATTGCTCGTCGATATTGTAAGATTCGAAAAGTTGGTCTAATAAATCATTAAAATATCCTTTGGTTTCTATAGCAGTCAAATGTTCGTCGGAATACAAATTTTGATGGATAAGTGCCATGGACAGTACTCTGTTTTTGCCTTCATTGATAGCTTCCAAAGCGATTTCGTCTGTGATATAATTGGACTGAAGATTTAATAAACTTGATACTACCTGCAGATTATTTTTGACTCTATGATGAATTTCACGAAGCAGTAAATCCTTTTCTTGCAACATTCCTGTGATTTGTTTATTCTTCTGCTCCAGGATACTATTTGTTTTTGATTTTTGTCTGTAGAGTAAATAGATACCCAGAGCCAGCGAAGCTATAAAACCAGCTCCCAACAATGCCAAATACATATTTCGATTAGTAGCGTCTTGTTGTTTTTGAAGGATTAATATTTGATTGTCTTGTTCCAGTTTATGGTATTTGGCTTCCATTTCTCTTATGGCATCCAATCTTTTTTCGTCTAGTAATGTACGCTCCATCACCAAAGCTGAATCGGCATACATCAATGCGGACTTGTAATTGCCACTCCACTCATGCAATTTTTTGAGTTTAACATAATAATTAAGTCTGAACAATAGAATGCTGTCGTTTAATAGAGGCAGTCCATTTTCTAATATCTTGATGGCCTGTGCGTATTTTTTTTCATCTCTGAGCTGATCAGAAAGGAGCAATCTATTGGTGAGAAGCATGGTCAAATTTTGGTCGGTCTCATGCTTCTCTAAGCTTTCTTCCAGGTATTTCTTTTTATCCGCAGGATCAGCGATAAATGTGGTATTTTGATGAGCTACTGCTGTTTGTGTTGATTTTCCTTCTTTAAAGGCGATATACTCCGCTTCTAATGCAGCTATTCTAACAGAATCTTTGAGTTCTTTATATACATTAATCGCATTGTGAAGGCTGTAACCATAGTCGATGCGTTTGCCTCCTTTTCGCGCTATATCTAAGGATTTATCCATTAATTCTTTCGCCTTCTGTAAGTCTCCCAAAGTAATATACAAATCGCCCAAATCCTGATAATAATGTGTAAGACTGTAAGTGTCAGAGTGTTTTTTGATATTTTCTATAGCTTTGATCTGATAATACATAGAAGAATCAAGCATGCTGCTACCTCTGTGATGGTATTGTCCCAGTTTATTATAAATCAAAGCTATTTCTTTAAATCCATTAGCATATTTTTTGGCTTGGTGCAGGTGGAATAATGCTTTGTTTTTTTCCCCTTTGGTGTAATAAACGACTTTGTAATATTGAAGATGAAAATTGAATTTTTGCTTACCTTTTCCTGTTTTATCAACCATAACTTTGATGGAATCCAACATCTCCAAAGCCTTGTTTGAGTTTTTTCTAAACAGTTTGTCTATCTGGATTAAAACCGAATCAATCCCATTTTGATTGTTATCTTGTGCTAACAAACTTTTAATACCAATAAATGTCAATATCAGTACAGAGATGAAACTTTTTGTCAAATGTTTTTTAATCATGATATTTTGGCATTAAAATTAATCGGATACAAACATAAATAATAATAACAATGTCATTTTTAATTATCTATTCTCAACTACAAATACAGGTGAATAATCAGATTTATGTCCATCTTTATAGAATATTCTGTATTTATAGGCCAATGATTTATCAGTGTTTATGATGCTATCTGTAATTTGCAGCGTGGTAGCAGGAGAAACAGTTTTCCATCTCTGAAAATCACCTTTACTTACTGATTTATAAATAACAATTTGGGAAACATCCTCTTTAGCAATCGTTGCTTCTAAAGACAAAGTTAATTTATTTTTATCATCCATCGTAATCTTTAATGGGGATAAATTTTCTTTCGAAGGTAATGTAATTGCTTTAAGAGATATAGCTGATGCAGATTCATTCCCATCATCATCCATTGCTACTATCTTGTATTCATATTGTGTTTTAGGTTCCACATTTCTGTCATTGTGTTGTGTGTCAAAATCTGTGATTTTAGCAATGTCTGTCCAAGGTTGTCCATTTGTTCTTCTTCTTAAGACATGGGCAACTACATCTCTACTGTTGCTATTGATCCAAATCAATTTAATACCTGTAGAATCTGCTTTAAAATCTTTAAAAACGGGTGCAGTAGGGGCAATCTTATCTGGTTTTTTCAACTTGATTGCATCAGAAAAAGCGGACACATTGGATCTGACGTCTACTGCTGCTATTTTATAATAAATTTCTTCAGTCAATGTATGTATGGCTATGGTATCTGTCCATACTGAATCCCTGATAGTATTGCTGTTTTTCCTGATAAATATTTCTTCTGGTCCATTAGCCACATACACGTTGTAACCCGAAAGATCAGTCGTAGACCCTATAGGCCATGACAGATGAACAACACCTGATGTATCAATTTTTCCTTTCAAACCTATAGGAACAGGTGGTGGCGTCTTATCATTAAAAAAACCATAAACAGGCGAACTGCATGCTTGATTTTCAGAATGGTCAACAGCACAAACCTTATAATATGAGTTATTGACAAAATCAGGATTTTCATCTTTGAACATCGTGACAGGTGCCAGGAGCAATTTTGAAACAGGGGTATAAAATCCTTCCGGTGTATTGCTTTTCAAAATATAATAACCCTTAAAATCGGAAGATATACTGTCCTGTGACCACGATATTTCCATGTAAGTTCCGTCTTTAATACCAGCTTTAACAAGTACTGGTGACGTTGGTGGCGTTTTGTCTTTGGCTGTAATTTTTATAGCTTTGCTTGGCTTACTCATTTCGCCAAATGCATCAATTCCTATGATTCTGTAATAATAATCTTTGCCGTTTTCTGCTTGTGAAATATACGTGATCGGGGGAATACCAAATGATTCTTTCTGATCCAGAGCGTTGATATACGGTAACTCATTAAGCCGGCTAAAATTCACGCCATCTTCTGATCTTTCAATATAGTAGGCGGTAAAGTATTTTTCATGATTGGCTCTATCCCAAGTGATTCTGACATAACCTTCTTCCGCGTCTGTACTTCCAATATTAGGTATAGCTTCGATGTCAAAATTAGGATTGTAGAGAACTTGGGCAGTGTATGATGGCTTATTTGGTGCGACAGCAATGATCCTATAGATTAAGTACTTTCCTTGTGGTGCATCTGTATCTTTAAAATACAATCCAAGTGCTTCTGCGGCCAATGGATCCATATCGGAGATGAACATAGCTGCACTATATTTATGAATCAATTCTTCTCTACTTGCCAGGATAGTGCCTATATCCAGTTCTTTTTTGCTTTTTAATGTTTCCCATTCGCCATACATCAATTGTTGAGCCATAGGCAAATAGGTATTTTCCGGATTTTTTTTGATTTCAAGTTCAAACTTCTCCGATGTCCATGGTGTTAATCTATCTACAAGCATATCGGTTTTATTTGATTTATATGCTTTGAACGAATCAAAAGAAATCCTTTCTACTTGTATAAAACCAGACAGATTGTTTAACCACATACCCGGCGTAGAAGGTGCCCACCGCAGTTGAACGTTTTTGTCCTTCTTCTTTAAGATCAAATGATAATCGCTATTAGAATTTTGAAATACGGTGCTATCGGATTGTGTGTAAACTATCTCCGCACAACATAAAATCATTACCCAAATTGTGAAATACTTTAATATCTTTTTCATCATCTTACCTTTAAAATTATGCCATTAAATTTCGTTCCAAAATCATTGGGAGAATCCGAAACAAAATCTGATATATCAAATGTATTTCCGTACTGAAAGTCTTTAGTTTGCTTTGGTCCCGGGACTATTTGCTCTGCCAGGTATGCTCTGTCAGCTTGAATACTGATCTTGTATTCGCCTTTGTGATTTTGCAACTGATAATATTTAGATGCATCATTCATCATATCTAGTTGTACCAGTAGGGCTTTATATCGTCCTGACAAATAGTCTTCATAGTAATTAACACGGACCGGTGGAATATAATTGGTCGAATTGTTGGTTGATCCAAATGAACGGGTTATTTCAATATCTGATGAACCTGATGTGCTGCCACCTCCACCAATAACCTGGGCTATCCCATCAGTACCCATATTACCGTTGGACTCAGTACCATTACCGCCTCCGACTGTACCGCCATTATCAAATCCTCCCGTATTGATATTTGCGTCCCAAAGATATGTCTGACTTAGCAGCCATGCTCCGGCATTGGTAATATCGATAATGTCTTCCGCAGTCCAAACGGGTATGTAATAATCCAGTGTAAATGAACTACTACTTGAAGCACTAGTTGATACCGTAAAATCAAAGTCTTTTAAAGAACTCTCACTTATTTCTCGACTTCTCAACTGTGATACCAGTCCATTATTTAGATTTTGGGTATTGACAGCAGCACTCCATGTTTTGTCCAGTTCAGACTGTGTGATAGGACCATCATATCCGGTGGCCTTTCTATCACGAATGAAATAGGTTATGTTATTATTGTAATAATCACCTCTAAGATAACCTTCGGAATATCCAAGAATAGAAATTAATGAAGAAAAATCTTCAGTTAAAGTTTTACTTTCTCCATTGACAGTCAATTTTATAGTATGGGGATTATCAGCAACAAGTTGATCGTATAAACTGGTAAAACTGACTATACTCTGATTGAGATAGCTCAGATAGCCACTCATGCCTTGATCTTCATTATGTTGATAATCATCTTGATCATAACCGTCAGACTTTCCAATACCGTTATGATCTACGTAACTCCCGTTTTGGTTATAATGGGTTTGAGTGGCACCCAGATTTGAAGAAAACTCCACTCTTGGCACAGAAACATAGGCACCCTGAATTTCATTAAATTCGCCTTCAATATCAAAAACATCAAAGTTTTCATCCATGTCAAAAGTAAGTTTTGGATAATTACTCAGACTGTTGGATATGCCCTTAGAAGTTATATTTAGATTAGCCAATTTTGCAGCCAGCGTATTGTATTTACTGGTTTTAAAATCGAATTGATAAATGATTTCTTCATTTTTATTTTTAAATATAGATGGATCAATATCTATATCAATACTGATGGTATCTTGTCTGAATAATTCTTTTCCGATCAAGGTGGTATTACTAGAGATAATATTTTCTAAAATTTTTATTCCCTGATTTGTTGCTGAGCCAATAAGCGATCTTTTGTTTGTTTTTTTAATCAACTGACATGAATAATAACTATCGTTTTTCAAAGCAGGAAGTTTATTGATGATTAACTGTACAGGGCTCTTACCTTTTAGATCATTGGCGTCAATTATGATAGGTTCGTCACCATCATAGCTCGCCCATCTAAAGAAATATTCATAAGTATTATCATCATCATCATCCGGAAAATAATCATTATTACTCATGTCACTGGCAAATAAAATTAGCGGCGCCTGTAGCTTATACAATACATTAATTTCATCCTGCAGAAAATATCTTTGATTGCGAATCGGTAAAGTCTTCACGATTTGATCATCGGGTATTGGGAATGGGCTTTTTCCTGTTTTGAAGCTATGTATCCTTTCTTCCATCCAATCTTTATCGTCTTCCTTCAAAGGTGCTCCGCTGCTTACAAATGTATAATCTTTTGCTTTTACCCTGAGTGTAACTGTGTAATCCGTTTGAGAATCAAAAGTTTCTCCTTCCAATGTTACTGCCTGTCTGTCTGTGTTGTACTTTTTCGTAGTGGACACTGTTGAATTTGTTGCATCATTTTTAACAGAAAACTCATCGATATATATTTCAATATCAGCAGTGATTAATCTTCTTACGCCAGCTACTGGCTCCCAAATGATAGGTACTTCAATCCTTTCATCAATTGGCACCAGGAAGGTAGCTAGAATATCTTCAAAAATACTTACTTGTTTTTGATCATCAGACGGAGTCAGTTCGTGGATCACGGGAATAAAGTCTGTCACCTCTGGTGCGGGTTCGCATTTATTCCCTATACTCAGGTCAAATCCTGCACTTCCTTTGATTAATCCATTTAAGACACTGTAAGAAGCAGTAGCTCTCCCTTCGGCCCATGTCGGGTTTGGTCCTCCACCTTTGATTAGCATCGCTGCTGCCATAGAAAACAGCTGAAACTCTCTTTCTTTACCCAGAAACTTACCCTTCAGTCCCATTTCACCCTCAAATCCAGCATAAATCTGTCCAGTTGCATACCACCCATTGACACCTGGTGCTATTTGGCCTTCTCCCGGGATGTAACAAGTGCCACCTTCAGATTGTGTGATATTAATATCAAATCCCAAATAAGCTTTCAAATTAGCATAAAGAGCCCAGGCTCTAAGATTGTATTCCACACTGGTTTCTACACCAAAAGCGATGCCTTGACCATCTCCATAATACCCATCACCTTCACTTCTATTGATCGTCCCATTGACGGGACTGGGATTGTTGAGCTTATTTGAACCGCTACCGCTGGACCTTCCTAAAAGACTTCTGACTTTTTCGGGCATGGGTAGTTCTGAAGGTATGTCATGTCCCAACATAAAGTATCCATTCACTTCTTGTTTAATAATCGCCAAATCAAGCATCAAACCAGCACGGTCATCAGGATTTCCAGCCTTAAAATACCACTTACCGCTTTGTGTTTCTGCCAGAAAATCCACATCGACCACTTTATCCTTGGTTCCGGTGCCTGTAAGCAATCCATTTCCAATATTGGCATATAAATCTATATTTCCTTGGACGACATGATGACCATTACTGGTTGCCCAGCTCAAACCGGCTGTCGCCCAAACATTGGTGTTACTTTCTCTTTTATCCAATGGCGACATCATATAGGCTGCACCATCAATCTGCAAGTCAGTGATACCTTCACCTTGTGCAAAAGTGCCGGCTATGCTTACGTCCATATTCAAGGCGGCTTCTACTGCCGTTGCCAACCTTGTTGCCAATTTTAATCCATACAATCCAAAAGCAGGTGAAGGCCTAAGTTCGTCCGGAGTGGAAGCTAAAGAAGTATTGACATTGGAAGGCAATTGACCCAATACATCGTCTACTATAGCCTGAGCTGCGGCGTCGTTTGCATAACCATCATTTCTGCTCATATTGACATAAACACCTCCTCCTAATCCATGAAGATGGATACCAGGCACCAAAGGAATCCCAGGAAAGCCCACCATTCCATCTACATACCAATATCCGAAGTAATCAGCCGTTTGCCCAAATATTCTGGAAGTGTTTATAGCTCTAACTCCAAAGTCAGCCTTTAGCTCTGTTGATATATTTAAAGGCAAATCAATCAATAGTTCACCTCTTGCACCTTTGTCTGCATTTTCCTGATAAAACTCAATGCTGCCATTAATATTGATACCAAAAACGTCTTCTATTTCTATAGATAGACTATTCAAATCAATTCCATCAAAACTCAATTTTTTATTTCTTTGTACGGATTTAATTCCAAAATCTGTATCAGCCCCAAAACCACTTTGGCCGCCTCCACCTAACTCTATCCTTGGTATTATATTAAAGTTGACATTGCCTAAGTTAATCTGATTTATTTCAAGGCCATCGATGCTCATTGGGAAATTATTGGCAGATACCGGTGTACCTGCTGGCATAGGTGGTGGAAGACTACCTCCTGAACCTGAACTACCACCAGACCCAGAAGAACCGCTTCCTGATGTTCCCGAGCCTGTTCCTTGATGGTCTCCCATGGCAAGTTCCGGTGGTGCTGTAATATTGCTGCAATCCACCACTTCACCAGTAACACGTTGTCCCAAAATAGAAAACGCCTGATTGGTAAAACCTTGGGTCGAATGGTATCCAAATTGAAAATCTATATATGGAATCGTAACCGTGATCGGGTCAGTAAATGTGACAGCAACATTGCCGGCAAGCTGAGAATCGAAGTAAGAACTTCCATTTTCCTGAACCAATCTGATGTAGGAATTGGGACATAAATTGACTACACCAGCTTTCATGAAAGGAAATGTAATCCCACCATTATGCGGATTTACTATAAGCGCCATATTGGGACTTGTGCCTGTCTCCTGCGGTTGTAAAAGTCCTGTATATTGAAAAAACTCGTTTTCGCCAGTAACAGGCATACCGATTCTACCGTTTATGCCTGCATTCCATTGGCCTGTATTATTAACACTCCATTGTACCAAATCTAAAGAAAAAGTATCTAATGAAACGAACCAATCATTAACATCTCCATTGGTGATCAAATTACTTACTTTGATTTTTGCAGTAAGCAAATCATCATAAATCATATCTTCAACACTAAATGTGAGCCTTTCCTCATCAAATAACCATCCTTCGGCCGACCGTGCTGTAAGTGACTTCATATAAAAACCTTCCCAAAGTGGCGACAATGTACTCTGGCCATTCGATTGGCTCAGATCCGGACTTTGGTAGTTGGATGGGACTTTCATGCCCGGTGCATTACGGGTGTCAGAAAAATCCACCCAACCTTCGTTCAATTCGAATCCCAATCCAGGTAGACTCCTGATCTGAAACCTGTCCATACTGTATTGACCTAAAAATCCTACATTGTAATTGTTTTCGTTGCCTAATTCGGTCGTTTGAGATGTTCTTGGAAAAGTAAGTGTGATCCTTCCGCTCACTCTTCCATCACCCTGACTCCCATCATCTTCATCAGGAACAATAACGGATCTCGAATAGCGAACTTCGATATTCTGTCCCATATTGGCAATACCATGACAATCAATCTGGACAAACGCTGCCTGGGTCAATATTTCGTTTGGGTCATTGGATGTGGTGCCCTTGACATAATATTCAGTATCTCCTATATTTGGCAAAGGGATATCCACAACAGGATGAAGATAAAACTCCTGTCCGAAACCATCAGGCATCATACATATATCGGACGCTGATAAGGAAAGCCAATAGTCATTCCATTGCGGATAATGCATATTGTACATGACTTGGCAAGACGCCCTATCTGGTGAAAAAACCATAGTGTTGAATCCGAGCATAAGATGTTCTCCACCTACATTCCACACAATACCCATCGGCATGGTCATTGTTCTGTTACGTCCACCAATAAACTTACTGATCAATCTTTCGGATCTTATCAATCTGTCCAGATTTGATATGTCATCCGTGGAAGCTGTCACTGGATTGTATGCATAATCATTGACAGCAACCACTTCACCTTCAAATATCCTTTTTGTCGGATCTACTTTGACTCCATCGAATGCCACACTTATTTTTACATCGTCAAAAAATGGAACTATAATCGTTCCTGTTCCGCTTGCATTATTTCCGTTTGAATTCGTAATATTAAGTTCTTTAATGGTAAAATGTCCGATTTGCAACTGTGAAAATCCAGAAATATCAGCTACAGCATTGCCATTAATATTTACAGGATAAGGTATGCATTCACCACCCTCGCAAGTAGCAGTGATACTGGTTGATTCTTCTTCTGAGCTATCATCATGACCATACCAAAAAGTCGATATTTCACTATAGCCGTTGTTGGGTAGTGGATAACTACCTGTGTTGTTTACAGCCTGAACTCTGACAGCGTATTGATGGCCAGGAATAAGCTCAGTTTCTGGCGGATAATCATAATTGTATATAAGATCTGAGAGATCACTGACATCTAAGATTGGGTAGGTGCCGGGATTGTTCATCAGTAATTCAATATCCCCAAATGGATACCCGGTAATATCCACGATTTTAAGGTTGTAGGTAAAAGATCCAGTGGTTGGCCTGCTGGTAAATGGTGGCTCCCAGCCTATCGTCACATGGTGCATAGGGTTTTCAGGTACAATTTCATTATTGAACGGCATGATGATAAAAGGAGCATCGCCATAACTCACTGTGAAAGGATCAGAACATTCTGTACTTAAAATCGCATCTGTATTGAAATCAAAAACAGTGATACAAATTTGATAACTACCTTCTGGCAAGGCCCTGTTTAAATTAATAAAATCTCTTTGCTGTGGTGATGCAGTTGTGAGATCGACTTGGGATGGATAATCAAATGGAAAATCCCCGGACAAGTCATTTCCTGTATAAAATAAGGTACGAAAAGAAGGAATATTTATGGGTATAGTAGGTTTTATTCCCGGCTTCGTCAACGCTTCCAATCCATTATCGCCTGTCAACCTGACATGGTAATACACATCTATATCAGAAGAGTGATTATTTGATACTGAAATATATAAATTATCTGCATTTTCCAGATAGTATTCAAACTCAACTGGATATGGTTCTGATACTTGAATTAGAACATCAACATTTCCTTGACTGACCAAATATTGTATATTCATTATCTGAAAAATAAATAAAATAATTGCCTTCGATGTTAACTTTAAAATCGTATCTTTACGATTGAAATTATATTTATTTTTTTGCAACATGATTATATTATTTAAATGTAAATGAATAATTAGCATGGCCTCTTACTTCACTAAAAGAAATTGTATTAATACTTTGATTGTCTATGTAAAATAACCTAATTCCCAATTGATGGGCTTTGGTAATCTGATATCTGACCGTTGATGAAGCATTAAAAATATATCCATTATCTTCATTGTCAAATTCATTGCTTCCATACATGGCTGTCCCTGACAGATTCCATTTTTTATTTTCAGTTGTTTTTGTAGCGGTGATTCCTCCTGTCAGTCTTCTTGTGCTGTAGGTAGCAAATTCATATTGGTTCAATGAGATGTTTGGCGTGAATGTTATGCGACTTGAAACATGTGTTAAAGGTATTCCCACATTAAAGCCCAAGCCAGAAAAGCCGGTTTGAAATTCTCTAAAATTGGTATCATCAATCACATTGTTTCGAAATAGATTTATATTGATCCCAGCATTCCAAGATTTTGAATTATACCATTTATAATTGACATTGGCCATAAAATTGTGTGTATAGGTCAGTATCCTTAATGTATCATTTACCACAGCAAGGCCAGAAGAATTTTCATGCTGATAATTTGAATAATTGACCGTCGCCTGAAGCTTATCACCTGAGAAATAATTGGCAGAGAGTGAGCCTATAGTTCTGTTGCTTGTGTATGATTTGAAGTTTGAAAGATTATCTCTCTGAATACCATAAGAACCTCTTACCCTTAGTTTGTTTTTTATTAGTCTGAAGTTTGTGCTTATGGTATAATTTTCTATATCATTTTGTAAAAAATTAGTGGCCATAGAATAATAAAAGGGATCTATCCTGCGGTATTTAAGCTCAACGCTGTATTTTTTTTGTTGAAACCCTAATGAAGCATCTCCTGCAAAACTAAATCTACTGGCCACATTGACAGTAAGCAATTGTCTGAAAGGTTCTGTTGTCGCAGCAAGATCTTCTGTAGTTCTTGCATTTTGATCATTGGTAAATAAGCTTGTGGCACCATTTACATTCAGGGTCAATTTTTTAAAAAATCTAATTCTACCGTTTAAACCAAGGACCAGATTCTCCTGTGGTCTGGCAAATGATTCGATAACATTGTCATATACATCATTGACTTTTATTCCCATCAATTCAAAATAACTATGGGATTTGCCTATTCCAGCCTTCACCCCGGTAATTTTCCTCTTATAATTTGGCAATATAAGTCCACCTGATACGGTACTATCCCTTACAGCCAATAGATTTTGGAGATTTCCTTGAAAAGCAGTAAGTTTGAATTTTCCAGGAGTGAGCTCAATACCAACACCATTAAAATTTCTACCTGCATATACAAAAGGAGAAAATGATAAAGATCTATGTCCCAGGTGAAGTTTTACCCATTTGTAGTAAGGGCTTGCTCCATAGAGATTAAATGGACTCGAGATACTTCCCTGGACATTATTAAAACTTATACTAACCGGCATTTGGATAGCTCCAAGCTGAAAATTGAGCTGACCATTGATGCTGTAGCCATTAGGTGCAAAACGTGGCATATTATTATTCTCTCCTAATGACTGATAAAACTGATAACCTAATTGTAGGCCTCCGCTAATGCGATAATTGGATTTTTGACCAAACTGACTTACATCCTGAGATAAGACCTTAAGATTTGTCAGTAGCAAAAAACCTACCATAAAATATAGCTTGTACTTGAACATAAAATATTATTTTAAACTAAACTTCTGGAACCATGGCCAAAAATGATCTACCGCATTGACCTCGTGTTTATTGTTTTTTGTAGTAGGATAATTATGCTCTAAGGCATTAACAATCATTAGAATATGCTCATTTCCTTGTTTGCTCAAATCATTGTCAAAAGTAATGATGTTGTATTTTGGATTGACCCTTTCTTCTTTGTATTCATTGCCAAGATTTAGGGTTTGTAATACACCATCTATTTGTTTTCTAAAAATTGGGTCAGACATCAAAACTTCTGCTTCAAAAGGTACATCATCATTGGTTCCTGAAGCATCTATAATTTTGTTGTCTTTGGTACCGGCGATGCTATAAAGTGGCATAAAAACATTGTCTTTTACACTCTTTTTTGCAGGCAATCCGAATCCACCACCTGTACTTGCAGCAGCAAAAACATCATTCATCTCCGTGATAATTCGTGACCTAACAAAAGCACCACCATTAGAAAATCCTGAGATATAAACACGCTTCGCATTGATAAAGAATGATTCTTTACACTTTTCAACCAATGCCCGGATGAAGACCACATCGTCGATAATTACTGTACCAGGGACGATATCATTTATCAAGCCATCACTACTCCATTTGGTGCCTGGCTTGCCATTATTTTCAGCAATCGGATATTCCAGACCGGTAGGAAATACCACAATAAATCCTTCCTGATCTGCTTTTTCGGTCCATCCGCTGATATTATAAAATCGATCGCCATCTCCTGACGAACCATGCAGCATGAGTACCAGTGGCACCGCTTTGGTCGCATCATATTTTGATGGAATGTGGATTACAAAATTGCGTAAATGTCCACCCATTTCCTGGTCAAAAGTATTGTATCCCACTTCCCATTTTAAAGCATTTTGAGAAGGGACGAAGGGAACATTGGTCGTGTTTTCTTCTTTTGAACAAGACACCATGAGAAATATTATGCCGATAAAAAGCATTGATTTAAAAAAATTCATGATAATTATATTAAAGTTGTGATTTTAAATTTTTACAACAGACAGCGTTTTATACCCAATTTTGATGAAGTATAAGCCATTATCCAAAACAGATATGTCTATTTGACCACCTTCTGAAAGGACGCCATACATTACTACTTTTCCTAAGACATCCAAGAGCACAAAGTCTTTGTTTGCTTCCAGGCCAGATACATTGATAAAGGTGTTGCTTGGGTTTGGTGTGATCTTAAATTTATCTTCTGTGCCATCAACCACGTTACTGGTTTGACAAGACATTTCGATCTGATTTCTGGAGTTACATCTCGTATCATTGTTACTGATGATGGCCTTACTTTGCGGTATTTTCAGATAGTCACAGATACTTTTCACCTCACAAGTGGCTAAGTTTTGATTACCAGAAATCAATAAAGCGGTGATGGAAGTCGCATCAATATTTTCTATACCTGCCAGAGAAGTCAATTTATCATTGCCAAATATTGCCAATGTGTCGCTTATAGACATTATGTTTGTCAGCGCAGACAAGTTTTGAAGATTATTGCATGAACCGACACCCAAGCTCCCTCCCACAGTGGATACTTTTTGTAATCCTGCCAATGTCTCCAAACGTTGATTATTAAAAATTCTAACATTTCCACCTATCGATGTTAAATTATCAAAACCAGCAAGTGATGCTAAACCATCATTTTTTGAAATAGTCAGATTATTTGATATCTCAACCAAATCGGATAATATCAGGTTGACAAGGTTTGTATTATCTCTAACTTCTAAATTTCCTTGGATTTTACCAATAGATTCTAAATTGAGCGTGGTCATTGCATCATTAAAACTGATAACAATGTCGCCTTCAATAGAAGCAAGTGATGATATGGCGCTTGTATTTTGTAAACCATTATTATTGCGAATTCTCAAGCCATTTTTTATAGTTTTAAGACCTTGCAGCCCATTTAACGTCTTTAATATGGTATTGCTATCAATTGCCAATCCTAAGACTTCAGTCAGGTTGCTCAAACCAGTGATTGATTCTAGCGTTACATTATTGTGAATACGGACTTTACCTTTTACAGATTTCAAATTGTTGATTCCATCCAGAGAAACCAATCCTGCATTTGAAGAAATAAACAGACTATCTTCAAGCGATTCAAGAATTTGTAGGCCACTGAGCGAAGATAATTTTGGATTGTTTTGAATACCCAAACCACCATCAATTCTTTTCAGGTTTAGCAGGGCAGAAATATTCAGGAGCGATGCGTTATTTTTAATTTCAACTCTTCCTTTTATATCAAGTAGAGATTCAAAACCAGATAAATTAGCAAGGCTATCATTATTTAAAATTGACAAATTCCCACCAATGTTTTTTATTTGAGCGAGGCCTGATAAATCAGTAATCTCGCTATTTTCGAAGTCTTCAATTAATACATCTCCCAGGATGTTTACACAGGTTGGGAAGTAAATACTGAAAGAATCTATCTGTCTTTGCCTATTAAACTTCACACCGTTTGGCAAGCAATTGTTTTGTGCATAAGAAGTTCCAATGGTGGCAATAAAAAAAATGAACAAATAAAAAAGTCTCATAAGATGAATTTTGGAGTGACGAATAATTAACACTGCAAATTTCACTGCTTGACGAGTGTGGTTCGTCACTCTAATGAGTGATATTTAAGATTGGATGATCTTAAGATGATTTTCTTTATTTTGAATGTTTTATTGAATGACTCCTTATTTACCATTTCGTTTGAAAATCTTTATTATATTTGTTGTTGAAAGGAGTTTGCGGTTTCGATAGACTTTTGTGATGTTTCGGATTTATTCTTAAAAAAATGTAAAATGGAGTATGCTTAATGATTTGTGATACCATTCAAAGTCGATAAAATAAAATTCAAAATTATGCCTGACCATCAAAGCAATGTTATAACCTGTTATAGGATACTAATTTTTTTATTGATATCATTTCAATGGTCTTCCTGCCATGGTCAAGCCAAAGAAAAATCTGCCAATGATCCTATAGAAATAGTGGCGGATAATAAGCCATTGATATTAAAGAATATTAATACAACATTCCCACAGATTCACACCAATCTCAATGGTATGGTAAGGGAGTTTGTAAGGTCTATGTATCAAGATACAAAAGGGAATTATTGGTTTGGAACGAATGGAGATGGGATTATACGCTACGATGGTAAATTGCTAGAAAAAATGAACATCGAAGGAATCAATCCAAGGATGAGGGTTATGACCATTGTAGAAGATAAAGCTGGAAATATATGGTTTGGAACCTGTGAAGGACTTTTAAAATACGATGGTAAAAAATTTACATGCTTTTCAAAAAAAGAAGGATTACCAGGTGATGATCCTGAAATTTGGGGTTTAACCATTGATAAAAACGGACTCATTTGGGTTGGATCGATCGGAGGAGTGAGTCATTTTGATGGCAAAAAGTTTACACCTTTTGCTTTGCCAGCTTCAAAGGTCGAAAATCGGCAGCGCATGCTATCTGATAAGTTGGCTCTTAAAATTATAGCAGACAAAAGTGGAACCATTTGGCTTGTTACGGATGGAAATGGAATTTTCAAATATAAGAACGGGGAGTTTACTCATTTGACCACTAAAAATGGACTTACTGACAATAATACTAATGGTATTTTGGAAGATAAAAAAGGGAATATTTGGATTTCAACTTTTTATGGTGGTGTTAGTAAGTTTGATGCCCGCCTGAACAGCGAAGTCGGGCAGGGCAAAACGTACACTAACTTCACAAAAGATGGCATCATAAAAGGAGAAGAAACGGGTAGTTTTTATGAAGATAGCAAAGGGAATATTTGGTTTACCGCAGAAGGTTATGGTGTTTACCGATATGATGGAGCAAATTTTACTCAATTCACCACTGTAGAAGGTTTAACATCAAATGTTGTACTAAGTATCCTGGAAGATCTTAAAGGACAAATATGGTGTGGCACTTGGCAAGGCCTTTGCATTTTTGACGGGACTAAATTTGTCAATGCTGTAAATCTAGCACCTTGGACAATGTGAAGGGAGAGATATGAAAGCAATAGCATGTAATACCTTGAATTGAGTTAAACAATAATTAAATATTTTTCAATCACAGGTGAAACCTATCGACAACTACCTTGAATCTTTCTAAAACAGCCTAAGGACTGCCAAATTGTACCTTTATTAAGGTAATTTAATATAATATGTTGAGCGAACTTCATGTAATGTCAACAACAAAGAAAAATACAAAGCTAATAGGCAATCGATCTTTTTACGTTATATAGGATGAATCATATAATCTATAACCTAGGTCATGACTAAAATCATATTAAATGTTGCTTAAAAAATTCGTTCGTAATATTGCGAAATAAATTATTATTCGTACATTTGCGAATGATTTTATATTCTAAAAAATCCATACCTTTGATTTCTAATGATAAATCTTTGAATTACATGTTTGTTCGCGTTACTATATTTTTGTTTTTATTATTTTTAAATGGTGCCGCTTTTGCTCAATCCATCACAGGCATCGTCACTGATATCATGGGAAAACCGCTCGTTGGTGCTCATATCATTTGGGAAAACCAAACTAGCGGTACCGTGACCAATGAGCAGGGTATTTTTAGTATAGCGGATATATCAGACAGTATCAGGGTTTTGCATATCTCATTTGTGGGTTATACCACTGAAAAAATAAATGTTGGGACTTTAAAACATTGGGAAGTACAACTGATAGAAGACGCTACGCTGACAGAAATACAAGTAGAAGCCAAAGGCTCAGCTACCCGATTTGCCAATGAGGTGGCCAAGGTGGAAGTCCTTGGGGTCAGAGAAATACAACGGGCCGCCTGCTGTAGTTTGGCAGGTTGTTTTTCTACCAATAGCAATGTGGAAGCCAATGTGACCAATGTAGTGACCGACGCCAAGGAATTGCGCATACTCGGACTTTCAGGAGTGTATAACCAGGTTTTGGTTGATGGTTTGCCTTTGATACAAGGACTAGCATATCCTTACGGACCCAATAGTTATCCCGGCACGATGATCGAAAAGATATTTGTGACCAAAGGGGCTAATTCTGTTTTGCAAGGCTTCGAAAGTATCAGTGGTCAGATCAATATGGAGTTTCACCAACCTGAGACAGCTCCGAAATTATTTTTAAATGCTTTTGCCAATTCCTTCGGTGAGACGCAGTACAATGTGAACTATATGGTCAAAAAACCAACCTGGAGCAATCTCTCTATCGCACACCTGACTACACCTGCTACCAATATAGATCGAGATCAGGATGGATTTAGAGATATCGTTCGGACCAACAGGGTTTCATTTTACAATAGATGGGCGTATGACAATCCGGAAAAACCCAAATGGCGCACTTACTTTGCAGTCAGATATCTTAATGAAAACAGAGAAGGTGGATTGACTACTTTTGATCGGCACATGCATAAAGGTACATCTCAGGTTTATGGCCAGAATGTACACATGAATCACGGAGATATCACCACAAAAACCAACTACACTCTGAATGACAAGACTTCCATCATTATGCTGAATAGTGCTTTTCTGCAGCATCAGGAAAGTTACTATGGTGTAAAACAGTATTTGGGAAAACAGTTTAATCTGACATCTACGTTATATGCCGACTACTATTACGGAAGTCAAAATCACAATCTCAAAGCAGGATTGAGTCATCGGCACAACAGATTACAAGAAGACGTGCGATTTCTGGAGCCATTGCCATTTTTGGATTATGAAGGCAGATATCAGACCGATTATGATATACCAGGTTTGTTTGCAGAAAATAAGATCACATTTTCCAAATTTACCATTTTAACAGGACTTAGATATGATCATTTTGGAAGTTTTGGCTGGAAACTTACGCCTAGATTATTGGTAAGAGCACAGCTTTCTGAAAATACAGATATCCGATTCAATATTGGAAAAGGATACAGAATAGCCCATATTTTTGCAGAAAACAGTAGCCTGCTGGCTGGAAACAGAAGCCTTCTTATAGCAAAAGATCTCGCACCTGAAGAAGCGATCAATACGGGGCTTAATTTTATTCAAAATTTCAAGTGGAATGATATCTCTATCACTTTTTCCGGAGACGCATATCTGACATTTTTCCAAAACCAGATTTTTCCTGATTTCGACAAAAGTGTCAACACAGCTATTGTCAATAACTTCTTTGGTCGCAGTATCTCCAATAGTTACCAATTGGAAAACAAATGGGTATTTTCTCAGCAATTTGATGTGAAAGTTGCTTACAATTACCTTGAAGTGTATCGGGTCAATGAAGGTGCTCGCGAGAACTTACCTTTCGTACCTACACACAAATGGAGCGCGAATACGTCTTATTCTGTGCCCAATGATCAGTGGCAGTTTGATATGACCTACCGTTGGATTGGGTCTAAGAGATTGCCTTCCACATTAAATTACCCTGAGCAATATCGCTTGCCTGCTACTTCACAACCCTATTCGCAGATAGATTTTCAGATCACTAGGAGATGGAAGGTATTTCAGATATACGGTGGTATAGAAAATATCTTTGATTTCCGTCAAGAGTTTCCGATATTGGGTTACGATCAGCCTTTCGGCCAATTTTTTGATCCCGCTTTCAATTGGGGACCCACAAAGGGTAGGGAGTTTTATTTGGGCGTAAGATATAGCTTGCAGTAGAAAGAAATATAGAGCTTGGAAAAAAGGAACCTGGAAGAAGGTAGTTAGAGCCAAGAACTAGATAATTAATAAATAAGCAAACATAAATAAATAAATAAATGCTTGTTACCGTATTGGGAACAATTTTTAGTTGTACATTGTTTATGAGAGTAATAGCAACAAATACTTTAAAAGAATATTGGGAAAAGTATCCAAAAACGGAGCAATTATTAAAGGCATGGCTTCAAGAAGTTGAGTTGTCTGATTGGCAAAGTCCCCAATCGTTAAAGATGAAATATAGAAATGCATCTATTCTTTCGAGCAAAAGAGTTGTTTTTAATATTAATGGTAATAAATATAGATTGCTGGTAGATATAGAGTTTCAGTTGAAAATTGTATTTGTTGTATGGTTTGGTTCTCATTTTGAATATGATTTAATTGATGCAAAAACAATAACTTATGTTAAAACCAATAAAGAGTAAGGAAGAACTTAATGCTTATCTTGCGCGTGCATATGATCTTATGCAGATTGAATTAATACCAAATTCAAAGGAAGCTGACGAATTGGAAGTGATTAGTATTCTAATTGAAGCCTACGAAAAAGAGAATTTTCCTATAGAAGCACCAAATCCAATTGAAGCCATATTATTCCGATTAGATCAACTTGGTATGACACGTAGTGATTTGAGTAAGTTGCTCGGCTCCAGAAGTAGAACAAGCGAAATCTTAAAAGGAAAAAGGAAATTAAGTATATCAATGATCAGAATACTCAATAAACATTTGGGTATATCAGCTCAAACACTTATTAAGGAATATGATCTTGTAAATGAGTAATTCTCATGTCCCATTAACCCATTGTAACAGAAAACGGTTAATTTTATTCAGGCATTGACAAGCCTAAAACTTTCCACCTTAAACAAAAATAATATGCAAACCGAAAACGCAATCAAAGAAATGGTAAGGCAAAAATACAGCGAAATAGCCTTGCAAGACAAAGACACCAATGCTGCATCCTGTTGTGGTGCAGGTGGTTGTAGTACAGAAGTGTACAATATCATGAGTGAGGATTATGTCGAATTAGAAGGTTATGCTAAGGATGCTGATTTAGGCTTGGGTTGTGGCCTACCTACCGTTTTTGCCCATATCAAAGAAGGAGATACGGTCATAGATTTAGGCAGTGGTGCAGGAAATGATTGTTTTATTGCAAGATCAGAAACAGGTCCATCAGGTAAAGTGATTGGTGTAGACTTTACACTTGCTATGATCGACAAAGCAAGAAAAAACGCTGACAAAATGGGCTACAATAATGTGGAGTTTCGTCAGGGAGACATCGAGAAGATGCCGGTTGGTGGCAATATGGCAGATGTAGTTGTTAGCAATTGTGTACTCAATTTGGTACCCAATAAAAAGGCAGTTTTTGCCGAGATATTTAGAGTTTTAAAGCCCGGTGGTCATTTTAGTATTTCTGATATCGTATTGACAGGCGAATTGCCTGAAAAATTTCAATCAGCAGCTGAAATGTATGCAGGGTGCGTAACGGGAGCTATCCAAATGGATGAATATTTAGGCTACATCCAGGAAGCAGGTTTTCAGAATATCACGGTTCAGAAGAATAAACCGATCATCATTCCTGAAGATATTTTAGTAAACTATCTATCACAAGAAGAAGTACAGCAATATACTTCTATAGATACAGCCATAAGAAGCATTACAGTTTATGCAGAAAAAGGAGCCAAAGGATCTAGCTGTGTACCTGGTGGAGGATGTTGTTGATAGAAAGTAGGTGTATGTAAAAATGTATTGTATTTCCTAACTAGTTATTTTACTAGATGTAATATTTTTTTGAAAAATCAAAACGAATCTTCTGTAAATATAATTTTAAATATATCCTTTGATTTGCTATAACAGTTGACTTTTCAGAACTTATAGATGCAAAATCCGGGTAGAATAATTCATGGGTTTGATAATTTTATTATTTTCGACATCAGATGGCACAAATTGCCAAGGTGTAACCTGTTTGTCCCAGGCAAAATCTCCATCCTGAAGGTATTTTTTACGAAACTCATTAGGAGTATATTTACGGTATTTTTTAAATAGCCTATTGAAGTTAGCGATATTGTTAAATCCAGATGAGTAGCATATTTCGCTGATGGTTTTGTCAGATTCTAAGATCAGTTTGCATGCTTTGCCTAGTCTGAGATCAATCAGGAAGTCACTAAAACTTCTGAAAGATTGTCTTTGGAAAAAACGGCTAAAGGAATTTTCTGTCATCTGCACCTGATTAGCTATATCGCTTATTTTAAAATTAGGATCTGCATAATGTTGCATAATGTAAGCATAAGCAATTTGGATGCGATTATTAATGGTTTTAGGTCCGCTTGTGTCAAATTCTAAGAAGGATAAAAATCGTCTCTCTGTACCTCTGGACAGTATATCCAATAGTTTGAGAAATGATATTGTGTTCTCAAAGCCTTTATTTTCAGTCATCTCTATCATAATATTTTTGGCTGTTTCGAAGGTTTTTCCTGTGTATTGAATGCCTTGAATAGATTCTTTGAGTAAGTTTCGTATTGCAAAAAAACTATCTTTCATCATCATATTTGTAGAAAACTGATTGGCATCAAATTGTATGGTAATGACCCTATATGGTTGTTTGTTTTTTAGCAATGTTTCGTCGCCATACCATTTATGATTCAAATAAGGACCAAGTATTACTAAGTCATTATTTTCATAATTTTCTGTAGAATCCCCTACCACTCTTTTGCCTGACATTCCCATGACTAGATTTATTTCGATCTCAGGATGATTGTGTATGGGATAGTCAAAACCATTATTGGTAGAATCAAGGACTACACAAATGTCATTTTCTTTTAATGGGGTATTTTCGCGAAAAACGTTCATAATAAAATTACGTAAGTTTAATGATTACTTAAAACAACGATAATTGAGGCACAAAAGTTAGGTATTAAATCCATAAAACACCAAAAATAATATATTAATCATAAAAGTATCAACAAATGTTATAAAAGTATCAGTTTAGTGCTGATTATTGGAATATATTTGCTGCGTTAGAATATTAATTTAATTTCTAGGAATGATAAGAATAAAATATTTTAGTTTGGAACCTATTCAAAATGTAATTAAACTTTTTGTAGTTGGCATTTTTGTTGCACTATATTCTGCTGCTGTAGGCCAAGCAATTACTGTAAAAGGCATAGTCACAGAAAATGGAAATATTCCCATGATTGGTGTAACTATTGCTGAAAAAAATACCACCAATGGTACTGTAACAGATATAGACGGAAGTTACACTTTGAAGGTCAATGCTACAGCCTCTATTTTAGTTTATAATTATTTGGGGTATGCCACTCAGGAAGTGATCGTAGGAAATAGTATGGTCATAGATATAGTAATGCAGCAGGATTCAAAAATTCTAGACGATATCATAGTCACAGGTTACAGAAAGGAGACAAGATCTGATGTTTCTACAGCTATATCTTCTATCAAACCCAGAGATGTTGAGCGATTGGTAGTCTCAGGTGTTGAGCAAGCATTGCAGGGACAGGCACCAGGCATATCTGTGACCCAAGTGACTGGTTCTCCAGGCGATGATATGGCAGTAAGGATCAGAGGTGCTGGTACATTGGGTAATAATAACCCTTTGTTTATTGTAGATGGCATTCCTACATCTGGAAATATCAATATGTTTTCAGTCAATGATATACAATCCATTGAAGTACTTAAAGATGGAGCATCTGCCGCCATTTATGGATCCAGGGCATCCAATGGTGTGGTACTCATCACCACCAAGCGGGGCAAGTCAGGCAAACCGATTTTTTCTGTCAATATTTCCAATGGTCTTCAAACTCCAATCAAGCTACCTGAATTGCTCAATGCTCGTGATTATCTCACCATCAGAAATGAAGCCATTACCAATGCCAATACGCTAAGAAATCCGGCCAATCAACTATCAACCTACAATCCTTCCATTTTAGATACTTTGCCCGATGTCAGATGGCTGGATCAAGTTTTTTCCAATGCGCCGATCAGACAATACTCCATTTCTGCCATGACCGGAAATGAAACCGGTAATCTGTATGTTTCCGGTGACTATCAGGATCAGGATGGCATTTTTCGGGGTCAAAGTTTTAAAAAATATCAGGTTAGAATTAATGGCGAAACGGGTAATAAGTGGTTTAGAATAGGTAATAATTTATCATTTGGTCATACATCTAGAAAAGTGATAGGCTCATCGGGAGATGGTTTTGGACCAGGCAATGAATTAAGTGCTGTTAGATATGCGCTGATAGCCGCACCTATTTTTTCAGGAAAAAATAAAGATGGTTCTAGTATAAATGAAACATCATTACTTGGAGACCCTATACTATATGGAGATGGAAATGCTAATCCCTTGGTTCTGATAGACCACACTGATTGGAACATAGACAGAAGTAGGGTGTTTGGAAATGTATTTGCAGAGTTTAATCTGCTTAAGGGACTAAAGCTTCGAACAACGCTGGGCGGTGATTTTAGTTTTGAGAAAGAAAAATTGTTTAAAGAATTTTTGTCCCAAGCTATTTATAATCCTACATCATTGAATGAAGGAAGAATTTTTAATCAAACTTTAACCTGGAACTCTACTGCCAGCTACGAAAAAAAGATTCGGAAACATAAAGCATCTTTACTCATAGGTACTGAAGCAATTCAAAATCATATCGACTATCTCGGCGCTTCTGCCAATAATTTCAGAAGAACAGATCCACTTTTCCGGTATTTGAGTACTTCTGTAGCTGAAGATATTAAAAATCTGGGTGTTTCTGGTATTGCTACAGAATGGGGTCTGGTTTCATATTTCGGGCTTGCATCATACAATTATGATAATAAATATTTGCTAAGCGGTGCGTTGAGAAAGGATGGTTCGTCTAGATTTGGAAAAGATAACAGATGGGGCGTATTTCCTTCTATTTCAGCAGCTTGGCTGGTATCCAACGAAGACTTCTTAAAAGATAATGTTCTCATATCTGAATTAAAGATCAGGGCCAGTTGGGGTAAATTAGGAAATCAAGAGATTGGTGTATATCCTTACAGTTCTTTGGTTAGTGTAGGAGAGCGTGTCTACGCTTTTGGAGATAAGATTGTCACAGGAGCTACCATTCTAGAGACAGGAAACAGTAATATTCGGTGGGAATCCAGTATCCAGTCCAATCTTGGAATCGACTTAGGACTATGGAATGATAAGCTCACTTTTGCTGCTGATTTTTATCGTAAAAAATCCGAAGATGTTTTGGTCAGGGTCCCAATTCCGCAATCTGGTGGTTCACAGCGGGCACCTTTTGTCAATGCAGCATCCATTGTCAATAATGGGATGGAGTTTGCCCTTTCTTATCGATCTTCTGCCAAAGATTTTAATTATTTTATAAGCCCCAATATCTCGATTGTAAAAAATGAAGTGGTCTCTATAGCAGGTAGCGAGCCTATCTTGGGTGGGTTTGGTCTGTCTGATGGCCCATTGACCAAAACCGAACCTGGTAGACCTATCGGGTCATTTTTTCTTTGGGATATGGAAGGTATATTTCAATCAGCGGAAGAAATTGCGTCTAGCCCATTCCAATCCAAAGATACCCGTCCAGGTGATGTCAAGTTTAAGGATATCAATAATGACAATATCATAGATGATAAGGATAGGGCGCATTTGGGCAATCCATTTCCTGATTTTACTTATGGGATGCAATGTGGCGTCAACTGGAAAGATTTTGACTTGTCTGTCATGTTTCAGGGAGTACAAGGCAATGACGTTTATTTTTTATACGGAAATTTTGCTTACGAAACGCAATCGAGAGGATTCAATTCCTATGCAGATATTCTGAACAGATGGACACCTGAAAATACCAATACCAATATACCCAAAGTAAGTCTGGATGACAGAAATGGCAACAGGCGACCTTCCACGAGATTCCTATATGACGGTTCATACATGCGGGTGAGAAATATATCCCTGGGGTATAATCTAAAAAACATGCTGGGTGTAGAGCAGATCACTTCGTGCAGGGTATATTTTACAGTTCAGAACGCTTTTACATTTACTAAATATCCTGGCTTAGATCCTGAGATTCAAGCCAATGCCAATGATACCAGGGGTCTGGGTTTATCTTCAGATCTTGCCGTTGGAATAGACTGGGGTACAGTTCCGGCTCCCCGTACTTTTGTTGCCGGCATAAAAGTTGACTTTTAGGTTTTGATATTAAAAGATATTGATTCACCTGATGAATCCTGATGTATACGTCACCTAGGTGGTAGTTCTTTTTTAAAATGAATCATTATGAAACCCACATTAAAAATTATACTTTTTGTTTTTATTTTTCAGTTGATCGCCTGTGAAGGCATCCTGGATAAGGAGCCCATCGCCATTTTGGATGCTGGATCTTTTTTTCAGACAGAAGCGGACGCTGTCCAAGCAGTAAATGCAGCATACAGTCCACTTCTTTTTAATAACGGAAACAACAATTTTTATTGGGCATTTGCGGAAGTGACCGGAGATGCAGCCATTCCAGGAGGTGACGGTTCCAGGCCTGGTATCGTAGAGATGGAAGCATTCACCTACACACCGAGAACAGAAGAGCTCAATGATTTCTGGAAACTTCAGTACAAAGGTGTGACCCAATGTAATTTGGTATTGGATAATATCGAAAAAATCAGCTTCAATGAGTCCACTAAAAACAGAATCATAGGTGAAGCCTTGTTTTTGAGATCTTATTATTATTTTTTGCTGACACAGGTATATGGAGATGTACCTATGTATCTTAAAGTAACGCCACCAGATCAACTAAAGATTGCCAAAAGTCCAAAGGATATAATCTATGCTCAAATATTAAAAGATTGTGAAAAAGCCGCTACTTTATTGCCTATAATTAACACCGCCAACCACGTTGGACGGGCCACTAAAGGTGCTGCATTGGCATTAGCTGCCAAGATCAGTCTGTATCAAAAGAATTATAATCAAGTACTTGCATTTGTGGCAGAAATTAAAGCGCTAAATGTATATAAACTGATGAGTGATTATAGAAGTAATTTCCAGAAATTGACCCAAAACAACAGTGAATCTGTGTGGGAAATTCAGCACACTAATCTTGAACTTGGAGTGGGAAATTTTTTAAACCAATGGTGGGCGTCCAGAAAATTTTTAGGATATGGATTTGCAGAAGCAACGCCTTCTTTCGTACAGTCATTTGAAACAGGTGATCCGAGATTGAAGTTTACGGTAGCCATGAATAATGACCCTTATTTTGGTTTGATTTATAAAAACTCATTTTCAAGTACGACCTTTTCGCCCAGGAAATTTTTGCAAGCAGATGCTGAACTAACACAAAAAGCAGATGGAGATATCAATTATCCAGCCATCAGATATGCAGAGGTATTACTTTGGGAAGCTGAGGCATACACAGAGTTAGGTAGGATTCAAGAAGCATTGGCCTCATTGGAAATAGTGAGAGCCAGAGCTAGGGCTCAATCTACTAACCCTGCAGTTTTACCAATGGTAGTATCAACAGACCAAAATACCGTCAGGCAGGCCGTAAGACGTGAACGACAGGTGGAGCTTGGTTTCGAATTACATCGATTTTTTGATTTAGTCAGATGGGGTATTGCAGGAGATCTTTTATCAGGTTTTCAGAAAGGTAAACATGAAGTATTTCCATTGCCTCAGACAGAAATAGATTTAAATTCTTCACTCATTCAAAACTTAGGCTATTAATGGGGAGATCATTCAAAATTTTATTGCTCCTTTCTTGTCTGTTTTTGGCCAAATGGATGGCCGCACAAAATGGCCAAATCAATATACCTCGCATAGCGTCGATGCCAGATCAGCCTGCTCCATACAATATGAGAGACTGGAAGAGCGTTGCTGTCAAGTATGACTCTTTCATATATGATAAAAACAAAACAGGACAATATTTACCCTTAGTAAATTATATTGTAAATGGTATCAACTATCCGAATCAGAAGCAAATCAGACTTCATACTTATGTGGGTACTAAATCTCCCCAAAATTCTGAGGGTATCAATGTATTGCCATCTTTGGTGGGTGCAGCACTTGTAGGTCAGAATATCAGAAACACATATGCGCAGGACAGATTGGTGATGGCACAGGATTTTTTCAATAAAGCCAATGGGGAAAACCTATATCTGAACAATAGTTCGGCAGGAAGTGGCGGTGATTGGTGGTATGATGTGATGCCCAATGTGTATTTTTATCAGTTGTACGATCTTTTTCCGGATTTTAATGCAGAAGCTACCTTTCAGTTTACAACCGTTGCCGATAAGTTCCTGACAGCTACCCAAAAAATGGGAGGAAGTGCAACACCGTGGTCTCAGGCAAGCATGAACTACAGGGCATGGAATTTTAAGACCATGGAAGGAAATGCCAATGGTGTGAAAGAACCGGAAGCAGCAGGTGCCTTTGGTTGGTTGCTTTATCATGCCTATAAAAAAACACGTCAAACTGAATATCTAAAAGGGGCTGAATGGTCTATGGAATTCTTGAATAGTCTAAATACTAATCCATCCTACGAACTGCAGCTTCCATATGGTGTTTTGGCTGCTGCCAAAATGAATGCAGAAATAGGTACAGATTATAATGTTGAAAAGATGGTCAATTGGTGTTTTAATCGTGGTCCGCTCAGAGGATGGGGTACTATTGTAGGTAAATGGGGCAGTATGGATGTATCAGGACTTGTGGGTGAAGCCAATGATGGAGGTAATGATTATGCATTTCTGATGAATGGTATGCAACAAGCAGCTGCATTGGTTCCTATGGTAAGGTATGACAAAAGATTTGCAAAAGCCATCGGAAAGTGGATGGTCAATATAAGCAATGCTTCCAGATTATTTTATCCAGGATTTTTGCCTGTAGCTCAACAGGATGGGGCGGTCTGGTCGCAGTCCAATGATCCAAATGCGGTGATAGCACACGAAGCCATGAAACAAAAATTCCAAAACCTTTCCCCTTATGCTACAGGCGATGCAATGGGTGGAGGTTGGGCTTCTACCAATCTGGCGATTTATGGCAGCTCTTCAGTAGGATATCTTGGAGCTATTGTCAAAAAAACAAATGTGGACAAGATTTTACAGCTGGATTTGAATGCTACAGATTTTTTTTCCAATGCTTCTTATCCTTCTTACCTGTATTACAATTCTTATGATACGCCAAAAGCTGTATTGCTGGATGTCGGAAACGGACAGCATGACATTTATGAATCAATTTCTGAAAAAATAATTTCTCAAAACAAAACCGGTCAGGTCAGCATCATTATTCCCGCTAAAGAAGCAGTGATGGTCGTAGTCACTCCAACAGGTGGTGAAATCAGATATGACAAAAATAAGATGCTTGTAAACGGTGTAGTTGTAGATTTTGACCAAACTCAAATGCCTTATACTATCGCACCTCGAATCAAAGCACTGGAATCTCAGAATTATCTGGTAGAAAAAGGGAAGACTACCAGGGTTTTTTGTACTGCAGTTGATGTAGATTCTGATACATTAAAATATTTCTGGAATTCCAACCTGGGAATGATTAACGGTGGAAAAGAAGATATATTATGGACAGCACCCAATACCATTGGAAAATCGGAAATCAAAGTGGTCGTTAAAGATAATGAAGGACAGGCAGATAGTATGACCATTTCCATAGAAGTGGTTGACATCATCAACAAGGCACCCATCATAAAAAGCCTTACTGCAGATAGTAGATATATTAGTAGCAATGGAATTGTTTTTATAAATTGCGATGCTGCCGATGAAAATGGTGACATTATAACATATAAATGGTCATCTACTAATGGAAGTATCAATGGAACAGGAAGTAACATCTCTTGGATGGCCCCGGCTACTGAAGGGATTTATACCTTAGATGTTTCTGTAGATGACGGTAAAGGACTATCAAACAAAGGTCAAATTTTAATTTTAGTTAAAAATTTCGATGATGAAGGCCAATTGATTGCCTGGTATCCATGCAATGGCAATGCGAATGACAAAAGTGGAAACGAACACCATGGCACAACCAAAGGGGCTATACTGACAGCAGATTTTGATGGAAAGCCTTTGAGCTCTTATTATTTTAATGGTGGTGCTCAGCATATAGAAGTAAAGAATGCGCCAATGCTCAATTTTCAGGATGGAATCACACTGAGTGTTTGGTGTAAACCTAACCTGGAAGCGGACAAGGAAAAATTTATTATTTCTCATGGAAGTTGGCAAAATAGGTGGAAATTATCTATCACTCCGGCTGGGAACCTAAGGTGGACCATCAATACATTATCAAGGATAGTTGACTTGGACACTGATTTTGTAATGAAAACTGATAGCATTTATCACATCGGCGCATCCTATGATGGTAAAACCATGATGCTTTATGTCAATGGTCATCTGAATACTTTCAAAACTCTAACTGGAAAAATCCGAACATCTTCATTACCTTTATTAATAGGTCAGATGTTGCCTTCTGACGCCAATTACAATTTTAAGGGAATTATAGATGAGGTTAAGATATACGACTTTGCACTGAAACCTTTAGAAATTGAAAAACTATATCAACAAAGCATTACATCAAAAGTGGATAATATCAACCAAGTAGGAACTTTGAAAATATACCCAAATCCCACAAATCATACCTTATTTGCTGATGGATCTTTACTGAAAGAAGAAATATCTTTTATGACTATTACAAATATGATGGGTGTTTACATCAAAGAAATAGAGGTTAAAAATAAACTAAAATCTGGCATAGATGTCAGTGAATTGAAGGCCGGAAACTATATTATTCACGTCAAAAATCTGAAGAAAGACATCATTCAAAGTATTCAATTTATTAAATCATAATTTTTATTCATCATTAAATCACAGTATATGAAACGTTTTGTACATTTTTTGCCACTGATTTTTGGAGTATTGTTTGGATTACAGGCACAAACTCCCGTGGCGTCCTACACTTTTTCAGGTAGTGCCAAAGATGGTTCTGCATTTAAGAACCATGCTGCTGTCAATGGAGCTAGTTTGTCTTCAGACCGGTTTGGTTGGGCCAATAGTTCCTTCTCCTTTGATGGGAAACAAGCAGGTTTGACTGCTCCCAACAATACGCAAATGCAATCTGCATCCACAACCATTAGTTTTTGGGTAAATGTTAGAAATCTCCCAGCTCAAGGAGAAGTTTATTTGCTTTCGCATGGCGGATGGCAGTCCAGATGGAAAATTTCACTTCCGGCTCACGGAAAACCTGTATTTACAACTCATGCCACTTCTTGCTGTAACGATATGGACTCCGGTGCTGGAAATGAATTGAAACCTGGAGAATGGAGACATGTTGTTATGACACATGACGGTATCGCAGATAAAATGTACATGAATGGTGTTAAGGTAAATGAAAAACCATATGCCGGAGCACTAAACCAAACTTCTAGCCCTTTGGGTATTGGGTATGATCCGATTGACAAGGGTAATTATTTTGATGGACAATTGGATGACGTGATGATCTTTGATGAGGCACTGTCCGATTCACAAATTGCTGCTTTATACACCAATCAATCTACTGCTCCAACAATTCCTGAAGGCAAGGTAGCATCATATCATTTTGACGAATTCGGAAAGGATTTATCTGATTATGGTAACAACGCGTCTGTTAAAGGTGCAGCATATACTGCAGACAGATTTGGTTATGGTAATAGTGCAGTATCATTTGATGGTATTTCTTCTGCAGTTACTGCAAGTAATTCGGCCTACTTAAACTCACCATTTACAACAGTCAGTTTTTGGGTCAATGTGAGAAGCTTGCCTGCACAGGGAGAAGTATATTTACTGTCACATGGCGGGTGGCAAGAAAGGTGGAAAGTATCGCTTCCTTCACATGGAAAACCAGTTTTCACAACACACACTGCTTCATGTTGTAATGATATGGATTCAGGAAGTGGTAACGAATTGAAGCCGGGCGAATGGAGACATGTTGTAATGATTCATGACGGTACCGTAGATAGAATGTATATGAATGGTGTTAAAGTCAATGAAAAATCATATGCAGGTGGTTTAAATCAGACAACACATCCTTTAGGCATTGGCTATGACCCCATTGATGTAGGCAATTACTTCGATGGTCAGCTAGATGATGTTGAAATATATAATTTTGCCATGTCTGACCAAGCTGTTTTGTCATTATTCAATGCGCAGTCGCAATTTCCTGGTACATCTACTGATTTAGTGGCCACTTATTCCCTTAATGGGGATGGTACAGATAATACACAATTTGGAAATGATGCCACTATAGATATAGATGCAACTGCAACTGCAAATAGACATGGATGGGCAGGCAATGCTTTACATGGTGCTGCTGTCGCTGACAACTCTATAGCTTTGCAATCTGACTATACCACCATCAGTTTTTGGGTAAATCCTACATCTCTACCTGCTTCAGGAGAAGTATATCTGATGTCTAACGGTGGATGGCAGGAAAGATGGAAAATATCTCTTCCATCGCATGGTAAGCCGGTTTTTACTACCCATGCTACAGCTTGTTGCAGTGATATGGATTCAGGTGATGGCAATGCTTTGAAGGTAGGTGAATGGACGCATGTAGCCATGGTTCATGACGGTACCCAAGATCAGATTTTTATAAATGGTACTTTAGCCAATCAAAAAGCTACAGCAGGAGCTTTAAATAAAACGAAATTTCCACTGGGCATTGGTTTCGACCCGATAGACAAAGGCAGTTTTTTTGATGGAAGTATAGATGATGTAATGATTTATAATAAAGCATTGAGTGCAGCGGAGATTGCTGCTTTATACGACTTACAAAAACCCACACCTGTAGTTAACTCCACCCTTGTTGCTAATTATACTTTTGATAATAATAAATTAGATGCATCTACTTACCATAACACAGCTTACGGAAATGCACTAAGTACAAAAGACAGATTTGGTAAAGCTAATAAGGCCATGGTTTTTGATGGTAAATCCACCTTTGTAGAGGCAGCAAATTCTCCACAGCTGGCTTCAGATTTTACAACCATCAGTTTTTGGGCAAAAGCTAACTCTTTGCCTGCTTCAGGTGAAGTTTACATGTTATCTCATGGCGGTTGGCAGGAACGATGGAAAATTTCCCTGCCTTCTCATGGCAAACCAGTGTTTACTACCCATGCGACTTCATGCTGTAATGATATGGATTCTGGTGACGGCAACCAACTCAAAATCGGCGAATGGAGACATATCGTCATGACACATGATGGTGCTAAAGATAGGATATACATGAATGGAATACAGGTAAATGAAAAAACATATGCGGGTGCATTGAATAAAACCATACATCCATTTGGAATAGGTTATGACCCTATTGATAAAGGAAATTATTTTGATGGAGCGTTAGACGAAGTACAGATTTACAATCGAGCATTAACTGCTCAAGAGGTGCTTGATTTATATAATTTGCAGAATACAGCACCTGTTGAAAATGATATTGAAAGCCCGTGTGCACCTTTGTCATTATCAGGTGATGTCAATTTTACTAATGTAGAATTGTCTTGGGAATTGAGCACAGATAATGTAGGCGTGACCGCGTATAATGTATACCAGGATGGTGCTCTTATTGGCACTGTAGAAGCCCTATCAGCCTATATTTCTAATCTCAAACCATTGACAGAATTTGTATTTGGTGTTTCCGCATTAGATGCAGCTGGAAATGAATCTTTGATTACAACCTTAAAGATTACATCAGGTCAAGACGAAACTCCGGATACTACACCACCAACCAAACCTGGTAATTTGAGAGGAAATGCAGGATCCAATTCCGTTTTATTGGCATGGGACGAATCAACTGACGATAGAAAATTATCAGGCTATGTCATTCTTGTGGACGGTTTATTTTTTGATTCGCTGACTGAGACAGCTACTTCCATTTTTATTGGAGGGTTGGATACTGAGTCAGCTTATACTTTTGAGGTATATGCCTATGACCTTGCCGGAAATAATTCGGAAATTGCAGAATTGACATTAAGTACAACTAAACCTCTAGATACAGGAGAAGCAGGATTGGTTGCACACTATCCTTTTGACGGGAATGCAAATGATGCCACACCTTATAATAATCACGGAATTATAGGAGGAGATCCTGTATTTGAACCATCTACACATCCATTAGGAGCTGGCAAACAAAACATCAAATTTGATGGTAACATGGATTCAGTATTGGTGGCTAATGCGGTGCAATTAATATCTGATTTTACTACGGTAAGTTTCTGGATACGAGTGGACAATGTAAATACGGCAGATGGAGAAGCTTATGTTATTGACTTTGGTCATTGGAGCGAACGATGGAAAATATCATTGCCACAGCACCTTAAAATAGTGTGGACAACTAATGGAAATAATGTTCAATTTCCTTCTTTTATTTCTGACATGGACAGTGGAGATGGTAATGAAATGGTTAAAGGATTCTGGTGGCATGTGACCATGGTACATGATGGAGCCAAAAACCTCATTTATGTCAATGGTGAATTGGTAGCCATGAAGCCAGTACCTACAAAACTGAACGCTACCAGTAGATCACTTTGTTTCGGCAGCAATAATGTGGATGGTGGTCAATACTTTCCTGGAGCTCTGGATAATGTGAAAATTTACAATAAAGCACTCACTGCCGCAGAAATTGCCAAACTTTTTAGTTCGGGTACAACAGATATTAAAGATTTTGCAATAGCAAAATACGGAGATGTGCGACTCACACCAAATCCGGTTTCCAACCAACTTATGATAGATCATTCTTTTAAGGATAAAAATGATGTTATAGTAAGAATTTTGGATAATGTAGGAAGACAATATGATGGTTTTGTACCATCAAAGGGAGCCATCCAGTCTGGAAAAATATCTTTTGATGCCAGTGCCCTTCCTACAGGTTTATATTTTGTGAATTTTATTGTAGATGGACAAAATATTGGATCAGTAAAATTTAGCAAAATCTGATTACTCTTCCTATTGCTAAAAAGTAGTTAATGTTTATAAAGTAAGGAGAATGTTGCCCAAAGGCAACATTCTTACTTACTTATAAACATCCATACTACATTTCAAACTGAATATGTTGAGGTCGTTCAGGTTTAATGGTTCTAAAGCTAATTTTTTTTAAAAGATATCCAATATGTTGTGCACAAGATTTGCAGAAAATCCAATCATTCTAACTAGTGAAATCAGGCCAAGTGTAGAAGGTATGAAAGTAGAATGTGTCCTTAATCCTGGTGCTTTTACATTTCAAAATAAAAGCTGGTTGCTGCTGAGAGTAGCAGAAAGACCGCATCAAGAAGATGGTTTCGTATCTTTTCCTATTCTGGACGAAGATGGCAATATCAAAATTTTAAAGTACGCCACAGATGATCCAGATCTCGATATGTCAGATGCCCGAATGGTAACTTATAAAGGTAAAATGTATCTTTCTACTATGTCACATTTGATGCTGGTTTGCAGTGAAGATGGAATTAAGTTTGATGAACCGCAACAATTTCCAACCAGGATTTTTGGTCTTGGAGCTTTGGAAACTTATGGTATAGAAGACTGCAGGGTCACCCTGATCGAAGGCAAATATGTACTTACTTTTACAGAAGTGTCGGAATTTGGCGTAGGTGTAGGTTTGATGACGACCACAGATTGGGTACACTTTGATAGGCCAGGTATGATCATACCTCCGCATAATAAAGATTGTGCGCTCTTTGAAGAAAAAATTAATGGTAAATATTATTGTCTGCATAGACCATCAGGCATCGATTTGGGCGGAAACTTTATTTGGCAGGCTTCTTCACCCGATATGATCCATTGGGGTCAGCATAAGTGTGTGATGCAGACCCGACCAGGTATGTGGGACTGTGCCAGAATAGGTGCGGGAGCTTCACCTATAAAAACAAAAGAAGGATGGCTGGAGATATATCACGGTGCGGATTTTAATCACAAATATTGCCTGGGTGCAGTATTATTTGATTTGAATGATCCATCTATAGTCCTAGCCCGGTCAGTAGAACCTATCTTACAACCTGAAGCAGATTATGAGCTGACAGGATTTTTTGGAAATGTGGTATTTACTAATGGGCACAAAGTGGATGGAGATATTGTTTATATGTATTATGGTGCATCTGATGAAGTCATTTGCGGAGCTACCTTTTCTATCAATCAAATTTTGACCACCTTATTAAAAGTAACTCCATGATTGCAAAATTGAAAAACGAATTCACCTTTTTTAATTCTCATCCAAAACCGATGAGGGTGCTGCTACTTACCAATCTGATTTATGGGCTGGTAGGTCCCATCATAGAGCTATTTATCGGAGCATATATTATGCGCAACTCTTCAGACATCAGTCTTGTAGTAATTTTCCAACTGGCTGTCTATACCGGAATTCCGCTGACTTTTATGATCAATGGATTTTTACTCAACAGGGTTAAAATCGCATGGCTTTATTCATTCGGAATGTTGCTTAGTGGGATATCAATGTTTGCCATGATGACCCTTCAGCAACTGGATACTGTAGGTGTATTTATGGCTGGCCTGATAATGGGTTTGTCCTATGGATTTTTTTGGGCTAACAGAGATTTTCTGGCCCTGAATACGACCAAAGACGGTACAAGAAATTATTATTACGGTATAGAAACTTTTTTCTACACATTGACAGGTATAGTAGTTCCCCTTGCGGCAGGAGCTTTTATAGGAGCAACGGATAAAAATGGTTGGTTTGGCGGTCATGTCAATACGGCTTATTATATTCTAACCTCCATCGTATTTGTAATGTCTATGTTTGCTTCGGTATTGGTGCATCGTGGTGAATTTCAAAATCCTAAACGTGCTCCTTTTCTTTTTATTAAATTTGACAGAATATGGAATAAGATGCTGGGATTGGCATCACTCAAAGGTCTGGCACAAGGTTATATAGTAACGGCACCTACTATGTTGATATTAAGTCTGGTAGGTAAAGAAGGTTCACTTGGGCTGATTCAGGGCATAGCTGCTGCAGTCTCTGCCATTTTATTGTATGTACTCGGAAGGGTGACGGAGCCGAAGCATCGGTTATTAATTTATGGCATCGGTTGTTTGCTTTTTGTAGCAGGTGCATTGTTTAATGCTGCGTTATATTCGGCGTTCGGAGTGATATTGTTTATGATGTGCCTGCTTTTTGCACGACCACTGCTGGACATAGCATATTTCCCTATACAGTTGAAGGTCATAGACTATGTAGCAGAAAAAGAAAAAAGAAATGAATTTTCATATATTTTTAATCATGAATTGGGCTTGTATCTAGGTCGTCTTATAGGATGTGGATTGTTTATTGTTTTGGCTAGATATGTCAGTGAGTATGCCGCTTTACGATATGCACTTTTAGTGATTGCGGTATTGCACGCCATGGGCTGGTTTATGGCCAGATCTATATTGAGAGAAAAGGAAATGGGAGATGTAACTGAAATTGCAAAGGCACCTGTTTAGAATCAAAGTTTAAAGTAACTGACTTAAAAATCATAAATGAATGAAAGTCTTCAATATAGGAATCATTGGATTCGGGGGATTCGGAAAATTTCTATTCAACGCATGGAATCAACTTGACAACGTACAGGTTACCGCGATTGCTGATATAAATGCCGCCGCAATAACAGGAATAGAAAACGTTAAATTTTTTATTGACTGGAAAGAAATGATTCTTTCAGAAAATATTGATCTGATAGCTATTGTAACTGAACCTTCTACCCATCAGGTAATAGCCAATGCTTGTATGCGGGCAGGAAAACACGTATTGATAGAGAAGCCTTTGGCTATAAGCACATCAGATGCTGAAGACATTATTAAAACAAGAGATCAGTCAGGAGTAGTGGCAGCCATAGATTTTATCATGAGGTTTAATCCACTATTACAAACTATTAGATCTTTAACACAGCAAGGAGTATTTGGAAAACTGAGAAGAGTGGATGTAGAAAACTATGCCCAAGATGAGCAGTTGCCTCCAGAACATTGGTTTTGGCATCATGATCGGTCAGGAGGGATACTTATTGAACATGCTGTACACTTTATAGACCTGGTTCATTTTTTATCACCTTCAAAACACTTGATCGTCAATGGGTTAAAACACAATCGAAAGGCATTACAGGAAGATCAGGTTATGGCAAATGTGCTCTATGAAAGCGGATTAATAGCTACACACTACCATTCTTTTGCCCGTCCCGGCTTTTTTGAATCTACTGATATAAAATTATCTTACGATATTGCCGATATACAACTTCATGGCTGGATTCCACTTTCTGCTGAAGTTAAAGTACTGGTTAACGAACAATCCAAAGAAAAGCTACTATCAAATCCGTTTTTTGAATGCCTTCATGCTGAACTTATAGCAAGCGCAACTGACGAATCAAGACCTGTTGGCTGGGGTCTATCCGATATCAACACATCAAAAGATAAACATTTTGTAAGGTCGGGAGGTGTCCAATATGAGGCAGACGAAATGATCACCGGAAGATTCAGGTTAGGACGTTCAAAACAGGAAGTATATGCCGATTGTGTCAAGTCATCATTATTGGATGTTCTTCAAAAAGTATCAGATTCATCCCACACACTAATGGCCAATCTAGAATCAGGACTCAGCAGTCTGGAAATCGCTGAATTAGCCACTATTTCAGCCAGAAGTAATTCTTAATCAATCACTATTTTACTATGTCACGATACATTTTTTTATATTTTTTTATACTGCTTTTATCTTCATGCGCTTCTTCGAAGTTTATGCCGTCAGGAAATCCGGTAATACAGAGCATGATACCAAGGGTGGATAAAATGCCTTTCCATCCCAAACCTTACAAGTATCGCGACTGGAAACAAACAGCACTCGACTTTGATAAATATGTGTTTGATTTCAACCAGAAAGGAGATGATCTTCCGTTGATCTGGCTGGATGGCATGAAAAGAAATTTTCCGGACACTACCTTTGGTATATACACTGCACTGGGCGATATCAGAATGGGTGCCGCGGTCAATAATGGTGAAAACCACGAAGCTCTAGGTGCTTTAGGCGCTGTTTTGGGTGCAACAATGGTAGGTGTAGATAAAAGTAATCAGGGTGGGCGCAATTATGTACGTATGTTACGTAATTATTTTGCTAAAGACAATGGCTGGAATGTCATTCAAAATTTTACCAATAAAGGTGCTCATATTGGTGGTGGATATGGCAATGATTTTTGGTATGAAGTGCACAACAATGTTTTGTTTTATTGTGTCGCAGATAAATACAATGACGAAAAGGAGTTTGAAGATATACTGCTGAATATTGCGGAACAATTTTATAAATCAGATTCAGTGATGGGAGATAATTATAGTTATTCCTATTTTGATTTTAAAGAAATGAAGGGCTACAAAAATCATATCCCCGCACAAGAAGATGTGGCGGGCGGTTACGCTTTCATTTTATATTCTGCTTGGGTGAAATTCAAAAATCCCAAATATCTCAAAGCGGCCAAAAACGCGCTCAATGTATTGTACAACCAAAAAGAAAATAGATATTATGAGGCGATGATGCCCATAGCGGCACATATAGGTGCTAGAATGAATGCAGAACACGGCATGGATTATGACATCAGCAGATACTTAAACTGGACCTTTGACGGTAGTGCTGTAGGTCGCGAAGGTTGGGGTGTTTTGGTGGGCAATTGGGGAGGATATGATGTAAGTGGGTTAGGTGGCAGCACGGTACACAATGGCGGCTATGGCTTCCTGATGAATACTTTTGACCTTATGCTGCCTCTGTCCGCTATGGTGCGCTACGATCAGAAGTACAGCAATGCTGTAGGCAAATGGGCCCTCAATGCTTCAAATGCTGCCCGATTTTGTTATCCTTATGAAATACCTGATTCTTTGCAAGCTATACCCCAGCACAAGGCAGTGACCCAAGATGTCATCGCTTATGAAGGTATCATCAAGGAGTCAATATATCCTGAGTTCAAAGGCATCACACCTTTTGCGCAGGGTGACGGCCCCCTTTGGTATCCCAATATGCCTCAGCAAACCATGTTTTCTGTCTATGGCAGCGGTCATGTAGGTTTTTTTGGTGGTATTATTAATTCCACTAATGTACCAGAAATTCTTCAGATCAACTGTACAAATGCTGACTTTTTCGCCAGTCAGAAAAGTTATGATACCTACTTATATTTCAATCCGTACGATACCAATAAGATAGTGAACATCGATCTTGGAAATAGTAAGTATCATCTTTACGATCTGAACACACAAAAAATTGTAAGTAAAAATGCTAAGGGAGCCACATCATTTACTATTTCTGGCCAATCATCTGCAGTGCTGGTTCTTATCCCTGTAGAGATGAAGTTTTCTGTCAAAGATGACAAATTGTACGCAGGTACAGTGGTGGTGGATTATTGGTTTGGAAAGTAGGTGTATTCCGATGTTGGCTTTTCTTTTTCTGCTCGTATTTACCTTTAAAAATTTGAATATCAGTAATAAATATATTAAATAATATATATATA
>CAMBRK010000030.1 GCA_945870185.1 Aureispira sp. CCB-QB1
TCATAGATGAATCCAAAAAAATAGTAGATGGTCAAATCCTAAATCACATAACCCATAAAACCGTCACTGTAAAAGCAGAGCAAACACCCAAAATGGCCGAATTGGTAGCTAAGTTATTTTCACCGCACTAAAAGGTACAAGTCAGGAAAATATTCGAAAAGCCTGGATACACTAGTTGTATTCAGGCTTTTTATTTTTGTGTACTTACCTTATATTAAACCTGGATTATGCATTATAAAATCTATTACGAAGCTAACTTGCTGCAAATCAGCATCCGCCGCGGCGGACTACTTATCTTCTGTAACCATAGCGGTGCTATGCTTTTCGAATCTAAGTTGCTGATTTATTACAATTTAACCTCTCACTACGACTTCTTATACATAAACCAGGTTAAACTGTTTTGATTTTTGGATTAGTTTCGATCGAGATTCATGATCTCATGACCTATTTTACAATCCAAGCACTTAAAATTACTACAGTATTTAGTTTTTAACTGTATCATTGCCTGGCTATCAAACCCCGTTTTAGATTTTAGCCCGAGAGCTTTCCATTCATCCACAATGTTGTTTACTTCACTGCCTACACTTTCCAAAAGTTGTATGGATTTATCAATAAACCTTTCCTCATTATTTACTTTCCCGTAAAAATATAAAACAGGTGCTACAGCATTGATGATTAACAAATCAATGAAATCATCGCTAATTCGTTTATTTATATGTATTGACTCTATCCCAAACCGATAATGGTCGTCCCAATACTCATGAGGTTTTGATGTCAAAATAGCTTTAATGTCAGCCGGGCTTTCTGATTCTTTGATTTGGCTAAATAAATAGGAAACTTTATACAACAATGCTGAAAATTGAGCCAGTCTTACTGTAGGAAAATTAATAGGTCTCATTTTACTAAACTTCCATGCTACAGGATTAATAGGAGACAGCATATACTTAGCTTGCTGGTGTTGGTATTCTTTTTTTAATGCCATAAAATAATCATCTTTGTAGTCAGCCATTAACATACCTGCTTGCCCGAAAACCAAAGCATCTATAGTTTCTCTATTGTTTTTGTTTTTAAAAATATACGATAGTGGCAGGCTTTTAGCGACCATTTCAAAGGGTTCGGTATTCACTTTTGACCCAAAATATCTAGCTAATATGACATAAAGAGTAGATTCCCAGTCTTGACCACATTGATCAAAAATGGTGTGAATATGCTCAGATTTGCTTTGGAGTCTTTCTATGACGAGCGCGTATTTCCAAAATTCTATCTTTTGGTGGTCAATGTATCTGATATTATTACTGCATGGAATTGTGGCAGATGATTGCATTAAATGCAAATAGGTATCCAAATATGATTTTGGTATTTTGCCTTTGAGTTCTATAGTTGGGATATTTTGTACAAGACTGTTGTGATCTTTCAAATCGTGCTCATATACCACATGGAGTATTACATTTTCATAAGCTTTGTCGTGCTGATGTCTATGTCTTACCCAATCCGAACTAAACACATGCATTTCAATATTTCCTGCCCAAACAGTACCATCTATCCCTATTTTTGCATTAAAGAAGTCAGGACCAGAATCAGTGTTATAAGTTCCAAAGTGAACAATGTTGATCAATTTGCCATCAGTCGTGACCAAATCATGTGTATTTATCTTTTTTAATCTCCAAAGATAATGTAGAAAATCTTCTTTTATAGGTGATAGGTCCATAGTCAGAAATATTTATATCCTTTCAAAAACTTTAAACACATAATCGTATTCATTTTTTTCATCTTTGGTATGTGGTTCTTCACTGATTATTTTCCATTGTTTCATATCCATCTCTGAAAAAAAAACATCGCCATCTACTTCGATATCCACTTCAGTAAGATAAAGTCGATCCCACAAATCCACCGTTTGGGCATATATTTGTCCTCCTCCTATGATAAATACTTCTGTCTCGCCATTTTCATTTGCGATTTCCAGAGCTTCAGGTATTGACCTGGCTATAGGGCATACACTAGAAATATAGTATGGGTCACGGGTTACGATGATATTGGTTCTTTTGGGAAGTGGCCTACCTATGGAGTTGTAGCAATTTCTACCCATCACTACGGTATGTCCCATAGTCACTTTTTTAAAATATTGCAAATCAGCAGGAAGATACCATGGGATATCATTGTCTCTTCCGATGACTCTATGATGTGCCACTGCCACTATACAGGATATTGTCATGAATTGTATTTTTTATAAACTATTTTGCTATTATTTCATAAAGTACGCACAAAACTATTAATTTTCTTTAAGGATTAAAATTTTCTTTAGTAAGTATATTAAAATATGACGCCAAAAAATTACTTTTACCATCCTAAATCTTTAAAATGGGATTTCAAATAAAAGAACAAGACAAAAAGTATGACGTCTGTATTGTAGGTTCTGGTGCTGGTGGTGGTATGGCTGCCAAAATTCTAGCGGAAGCTGGTTTATCTGTTGCAGTTCTTGAAGCAGGTGGCGATTTTGATCCCGCAAAAGAAGAATATCGTACTCAACTGAGATATCCTTGGGAATCTCCCCGTCGTGGTGCGAATACTCAGCGTGCTTTTGGTGATTTTGATGCTGCTTGGGGTGGGTGGGAAATAGATGGTGAACCATACACTAGAGCAGATGGAACTCAATTTGACTGGTTCAGATCGAGAATGTTAGGTGGCAGGACTAACCACTGGGGTCGAATCTCGTTACGGTTTGGGCCTAATGATTTCAAAAGAAAAGATCAGGACGGACTTGGGGATAACTGGCCCATAGGCTATGATGATGTAAAACCTTATTATGATAAAGTAGACAAACTTATAGGGGTCTTCGGCAGCAAAGAAGGTATTTACAATGAGCCTGATGGATTTTTCCTTCCACCTCCTAAACCAAGACTTCATGAACTATTTGTAAAAAAAGGAGCACAAAAAGCCAAAGTGCCCGTAATACCTTCCAGATTATCTATACTAACCAGGAAAATTAATGCCGAACGGGGTGTTTGTTTCTTTTGTGCTCAATGTAACCGTGCTTGCCAGGTTTATGCAGACTTCTCATCTTCAACTTGTCTGGTAAAACCTGCTATGCAAAAAGGTAGAGTGGAACTGTATACCCATGCTATGGTCAGAGAAGTGATCACAAATGACTCAGGTCTTGCAACAGGAGTTATTTACATTGATAAAAAAGATTTAAAAGACTATCGGATAGGAGCCAAAGTAGTAGTCCTGGCAGCCTCTGCATGCGAGACAGCAAGGATTATGCTCAATTCCAAATCCAAAACACACCCTAACGGACTATCCAATAGCTCCGGAGTACTTGGCCGGTATCTTCATGACAGTACCGGAACGGATAGAATGGCAGTTTTGCCAGATTTGATAGATCGCCCTAGATACAATGAAGACGGCGTTGGCGGATTACACGTGTATTCACCGTGGTGGCTAGACAACAAAAAATTGGACTTCCCCAGAGGGTATCATCTCGAATATTGGGGTGGTATGGGTATGCCGTCATATGGTTTTGGTTTTGGCATGGATACCATGAGACAATATATCACAGATCAATTTGGAAAACCAACGCCAAATGGTGGTTATGGCGCTTCATTAAAAAATGATGTAAGACGCATATATGGCGCAACTGTAGGTATGTCTGGCCGAGGCGAAAGTGTTCCTCAATATGATAACTATTGTGAAATAGACCCTAATACCGTGGATAAATACGGAATTCCTGTCTTAAAATTTCACTACAAATGGACTGAATATGAAGTCAAACAAAGTAAACACATGCACGATACTTTTGAAAAAATACTGACGGGTATGGGTGCAATCATTCTGGGCAATAAACCTGGGGTAGAAACTCAATATGGACTTGCTGCACCGGGTAGAATCATACATGAAGTAGGAACAGCTCGTATGGGAGATGATGCAAAAACTTCAGTTTTAAATAAATATGCGCAGGGACATGAATGCAAAAATCTTTTTGTAGTAGATGGCGGATCCTTTGTTTCTCAAGCCGATAAAAACCCAACTTGGACTATTTTGGCGCTTTCATGGAGGACTTCAGAGTACATCATTGACCAGCTCAATAAACAAAATCTATAGACATGGATAGAAGGGAAAATTTAAAGGTTTTATTATCTGGAACCGTAGCAACAGGCTTTTTACTTAGTACAGGATGTGGACCTGACGAAACTAAAATATCAGAAAATTTAATCAAAGGATATGGCAGGACTCCAGACGAAATATTACTTGATCAAAAATTAAATTCAGAATTGTTTTTCTCAGAAAATGAGAAAAAAATGGTCACCATACTTGCAAATTTAATCATACCAAAAGATGAGAAATCAGGAAGCGCTACCGATGCTGGAGTACCAGATTTTATAGAGTTTATGATGAAGGATTACCCCAAATTTCAAGTTCCTATGCGTGGAGGTCTGATGTGGTTGGATAACCTTAGTAAAAAGACTTTTGACAAACCTTTTTCTGATATACCTTCTGAACACCATGTAGAGCTCATAGATAAGATAGCTTGGCCTGACACTGCTACTCCAGAAATGCAATATGGAGTCAAATTTTTTAATCTCATCCGGAATCTGACGTGTACGGGATTCTTTACCACAAAAATAGGTTTTGATGATTTAGGATATGTAGGTAACAGGCCCAATCAATGGGACGGAGTACCTACAGATGTATTAGAAAAATATGGTTTGAGTTATGATCAAAATACATTGGATGTATGTCTAAAAATAGAAGATCAACAAAAAATAGCTCAGTGGGATGACAAGGGTAATTTGATCTAATCTTAATAATCATAAATGAAATTTCAGTCAGAACGTTTGGATGATTTAGATCAAATTGCTTCACAGATTTTAAGTTCTTGTGCTCAATCAAAAGTATTTACACTTACAGGAAATCTTGGTGCTGGTAAAACAACTTTAATTAAAAAGATTTGTGCAGTCTTAGGCTATAAAAAGGATATCACAAGCCCTACTTTTTCGATAATAAATGAATACACTGAGGGCAGTCAAATCATATACCATATGGACTTATACCGTATAAAGGACCAAAATGAATTATTTGAAATAGGTTTTGAAGATTACCTGTTTAGTGAAAATTATAATTTTATAGAGTGGCCAAAAGTAGCGGAAGAATTATTGGACATGCCTCACTACGCCATTAATATTTTTTACAATCCAATATCAAAAATCAGAGAAATCGATCTTAAATTTATAGATCATCACAATAACAAAATATGAGTAAACTGAATAAACCTATAATTTTTTCTGACTTTTTTACGGAAGGACAGTATGAAACAGAAGTAGAAACGCTTTCTATAAGTGACAAATCAAAGAGTCTCACCATTGGCGTACCAAAAGAAATTATTTTAAGTGAAAGAAGAGTTGCCCTTGTTCCCCATTCAATAAGGACATTAACAGGGTATGGTCATCACATCGTCATTGAGTCTGGCGCAGGATTGATGGCCAATTTTAAAGATCATCACTTTTCTGAAGCTGGAGCCAAAATAGCCTTTACAAAAGAAGAAGTCTTTAAATCTCAGGTCCTAGTCAAAATAGCGCCTCCAACTTCCGAAGAAATAGATTTGATGCAACCAGATCAAATTTTAATTTCTCCATTGCAACTACCAGTTCTTAAAGATGACTATCTGGAAAAAATAAGGAAGAAAAGAATCACAGCCTTAGCAATGGAATATCTCCAATCGGAAGATGGCAACTACCCTATTGTGAAAATTATGAGCGAGATTGCAGGTAGCTGTGCTGTACTCACTGCTGCAGAATACCTTAATAATACTCGTGAAGGTGGCAGAGGTCTATTATTAGGAGGTATCTCAGGCGTACCTCCAGCAAAAATTGTGATTTTGGGAGCCGGTGCTGTAGCAGAATCAGCCATAAAAGTAGCTATTGGCTTAGGTGCTTCGATCAGGGTTTTTGACAACGATATTACTAAACTGATGCGCCTCCAAAACGCTGTAGGAAGACATTTACATACATCATCGATTAATCCTGTTTATCTAGCCTACCAATTGACTAGTGCCGATGTTGTGATAGGAGCTATACATTCTAAAAGTGGCAGAACTCCTGTAATAGTCACAGAAGAGATGGTTTCTAAAATGAAAGATGGGGCTGTAATCATAGATGTTAGCATTGATCAGGGTGGCTGTATTGAGACATCTCATATGACAACAATAGAAAACCCAAGTTTTATTAAGCATGGTGTCATACATTACTGCGTACCCAATATAGCATCTAAAGTCAGCAGGACTGCGTCACTCGCCGTAAGTAATATTATCACTCCATTACTTCTTAAAATGGGAAGTGGGCTTCACTTCGATAATATCTTATACCAAAATGCTGGTGTAAGACATGGATGTTACTCATATAAAGGGTGCATTACCAATGAATATTTGAGCCGAAGGTTTGGTATAAAATATACAAGTTTAGAACTTCTGATGACCAGCAAATTATAATATTTTTTCAATCACTTAATTTAAATCTTTTTCTATGGATATTGGATCATTAATTACTAAAGTATATAAATATAAACAAGTACTTGAAAACACTCATAAATTTAGAGAAGAATGGAATGTTGATATTAAACCAATGCTTGAAAAGACACTTGGTGAAATCATACTACAAGCTTCACTACCCAAAGCAAGTGTAATCATTAGAGACAATATTGATAACTTAGAATCTATAGTATTGGACCTAGGAAGATCAAGTAGCGGTATTTCTGAAAGTATAGATGACTCAGGTGTCAAAAGGACTATGATCAAATCAAATGGCTCGCTCATTTATCAGCAACTCTTTAATGGCAAAATCATTGTGATGATCATAAGTCCACATATAGAAGGATATGGTCAACCAAAACCTCCAACCACCATTGAAATCTTAAGACCTGATGAACTAAAAGCACCTTTTATCATCAGGCATATGGAGTTATTTCTCAAAGATATCACTGAATGGGAGGATTTTGATGACGACCAACCTCAAAAATCAAATACTATTGGATTCAATCCCACAGGTTTTACACCAGAAGAAGCTGCCCAATAAGTTTACAAAGTAAATTTATAAAATAAATAAGACATTTCAACAAAAAAGCCCAAAGTTATGACTTCAGGCTTTTTTATATTTCGATATTGCTATCTTATCCATTAAGTGCAGCTGCACCACCGACGATTTCTGAAAGTTCTTTGGTGATGGCCTCTTGTCTTGCTTTGTTGTAATTGATCTTAAGTGCCTTCATCAATTCCTCAGCATTTGTGGTCGCATTATCCATAGCGGTCATACGGGCACCATGTTCTGAGGCATGATTATCCAGCACAAACTTTTGAAATGACGTCTGCAAAATACTTGGAATCAATTCGTCCAGTAATGCTTCCTTGCTAGGCTCGAAAATATAATCTGCCTTTACCTTGGTTACTGAGATATCCAATATTCTACCAACAGGCAAAAACTCCACAGCTTGAGGTTCTTGAACCGCTGCATTTCTGAACTGTCCATAACAAACTTCTACTATATCAAACTCACCGTTAGCAAAATTGTCCATCAGCATTTGAGAAACACGTGCCACGTTTTCAAAACTCAAGTCAGCAAAAAGATCTACATAATCTTTTACTAAATGACAATCAGCATATCTCTTTTTCAATACGTCAAATCCTTTTTTGCCTACAAAAACCAAAGTCAAATTACCTGCTGCCCTTTGTTCAGCATATTCTTCTTCGATTTTAAGTGCAGCAGCTTTTATGATATTAGTATTGAATGCGCCACACAAGCCTCTGTTAGATGTAATAACGACGATGGCTACTTTTTTGGCTTCTCTAGATTTTACATAAGGAGAATTGATGTCACCTTCCAGATTAGAAACGATGTTTTTCATCATTTTGTCCAATCTATTGGCATATGGACGCATCTCAGTGATCGCCTGCTGTGCTCTACGCAACTTTGATGCCGAAACCATTTTCATGGCTTTAGTGATTTGTTGTGTAGATGCTACCGATTTGATTCTTTCCCGTACTTCCTTTAATTTACCGGACATGCCTATTTAAATTATTCTATTACTAAATGGTTCCCCTTTTAAAAGTAAAAGGAAATTATTTGTATTGGTTTGCAACTTCTGCGCCTACTCTCTTAATAGTGGCAATCACTTCGTCAGAAAGGTTTCCTTTTCTCAAAGACTCCAATGTTGCTGCCTCTGTCCTTTCTAAGGTATTAAGAAATGTCTCCTCAAATGCTTTTACTTTATTTACAGGTACATTTCTCAATAGACCCTGAGATCCGAGATAAATGATGGCTACTTGTTTTTCTACAGATACCGGGGAGTACTGTGGTTGCTTAAGAATCTCCACATTTCTCTTACCTTTTTCCAAAACAGATTGAGTAGCAGCATCAAGGTCAGAACCAAATTTAGCGAAAGCTTCCAATTCTCTGTACTGAGCCTGATCAAGTTTCAGTGTACCGGCTACTTTTTTCATGGACTTAATCTGAGCATTTCCCCCTACTCTTGATACAGAGATACCTACGTTAATCGCTGGTCTGATACCTGCGTTAAAAAGATTGGACTCCAAGAAGATCTGACCATCTGTGATAGAAATCACGTTGGTAGGAATATAAGCAGAAACGTCACCCGCTTGGGTCTCAATGATAGGAAGTGCTGTAAGCGATCCACCACCTTTTACTAAACCTGAATTCTTTAATGAATCTGGTAAGTCGTTCATACTTCTAGCGATCTCGTCATTGTTTATGACTTTTGCTGCTCTCTCAAGCAATCTAGAGTGAAGATAGAAAACGTCACCTGGATATGCCTCACGACCCGGAGGTCTCTTTAGCAATAGTGAAACTTCACGATAAGCTACCGCTTGTTTTGACAAATCATCATATATGATCAAAGCTGGTCTTCCTGTATCTCTGAAAAACTCCCCAATTGCAGCTCCTGCAAATGGCGCATAGAATTGAATAGGCGCAGGATCAGATGCTGAAGCGGATACTATTGTAGTATAAGCCATCGCACCACCTTCTTCAAGAGCCTTCATTACTTGTGCAACAGTAGAAGCTTTCTGACCAGATGCTACATATATACAATATACAGGTTCACCTCTGTCATAAAATTCCTTTTGATTGATGATCGTGTCTATAGCTATGGCTGTTTTACCAGTCTGTCTATCTCCGATGATCAATTCTCTCTGTCCCCTTCCGATTGGAATCATAGCGTCGATAGCTTTGATACCTGTCTGCAGTGGCTCAGTCACGGGTTGTCTGTAGATAACACCAGGTGCTTTTCTTTCTATAGGCATCTCATATGTAGTACCTTGGATAGGTCCTTTTCCGTCTATCGGCTGACCCAATGGATTCACTACTCTGCCTACGATACCTTCTCCCACCTGAATAGATGCGATACGCTTTGTTCTTCTGGTAGTAGAGCCTTCTTTGATGCCATCACCAGGTCCTAATAATACAACTCCTACGTTGTCTTCTTCAAGGTTTAGAACGATTGCTTGTACACCATTTTCAAACTCCACCAACTCTCCAGCTTGTGCTTTAGATAGTCCATATACCCTTGCTATACCGTCTCCGACCTGAAGTACTGTACCTACTTCCTCCAGCTCTGCTTCCGTTTTAAATCCTGACAACTGTTGCTTCAGTATTGCGGAAATTTCATCAGGTTTTACATCAACCATAACTATATTTATTTATAATTTTATTAAAATGATTTTACAAATTGATTTGAACTAAACTCTTTTTTAAGTTGCTCCAGTTTGTGAGCAACACTAGCATCGTATAGTCTGTCCTCCACTTCTATAATAAATCCACCTATAATATCAGAATTTACCTTGGTATGAATATCAAGTTTATCCATAGTAATATTACTTGAAAGTAGTTTTGCAGCGATTTCATTTTTGGCGGCGTCAGAAAGTTGGCTTGCAGTAGTAATCGTAATAGTCGAAATCTTATTAAGATATTTGTATTGCTTAATAAAATCAGAAGCAATCTCAGGAAGGTACATTTCTCTTCCTTTTTTTATGATGATATCAAAGAACGCCATAGTAGTAGTACCAACTTTACCTTCAAAAAGAGCTTTGAAAACCGATATTTTTTTTGAGGAATGAATGATTGGGGACTTTAGAAATAAAATCAGATCCCTGCTTTTCAGTGCCGCTAAAAAATAGTCCACATCTTTTTTGACTGATTCGATTTCGTTACGATCAGAAGCCAAATCGAGTAATGACTTTGCGTATCTTGCCGAAATTCTGCTTATTGACATTTTATATTACTTTTATCCTTAAAAGGGATTAATTTAAGTTGACTTCTTTAACCAATGTATTAACAAATGCTTCTTGCTCAGCATTACCTTTGAGTTCCTTCCTGATGACTCTTTCAGCAATACTCAATGCCATAGCTCCCAATTCACTTTTTACTTCTGCAATAGCAGCTTTCTTCTGATTTTCTATATCGCTCAAAGCATTAGTAACAATTTTATTGGCTTCTTCTCTTGCTTTATCTTTGGCTTCAGTGATCATTTGAGTTTTGATATCTTTAGCTTCTTGGATGATTTTTGATCTTTCTTCCCTTGCTTCTGCTAAAAGTTTTTCATTTTCAGCTTTCATGTTAGCCATTTCAAGCTTAGTGTTTTTAGCAGTGTCAATAGCATCCTGGATATCATTTTCTCTTTTTGAAAGAGCTTCAGCAATAGGCTTGAATGCTACTTTACTCATTATAAACCAAAAAAGAAGGAAAATAATAAGTGACCATAGTGCAAGACCTGGCGTCGGTTGGAAAGGGGTGAAACTTATTAAAGAAAACATATAAATTAAGTATGATTTTAGGAAAAATGCTTTAAATTATTTAAGTAGTTTGGCTCGGCCAATCGCTCTGCCAAACTATTTTTTCGATTGTACATCAGTATTATCCAGCCATGAAGATAGAAAGTAGGATGGCAATAAGTGCAGCTCCTTCTACGAATGCTGCCATAAGAATCATACCCGATCTGATATCACCAGATGCTTCAGGTTGTCTTGCTATTGCCTCCATTGCTTTTCCACCTACCATTCCGATACCGATCCCAGCTCCGATTACAGCCAAACCGGCTCCTACTGCTGCTAATGTTCCAGTCATGATTTAAGTATTAATATGGATTAAAAAAAATTATGTCTCTTATTAATGATGATGCTCTTCGGCATGATGATGTTCTTCAATTGCTGCACCTATATATGACGCAGTAAGTATAGTAAATACAAAAGCTTGGACAAAAGCAACTATCAACTCAATAGCCATCATAAATAATGTCAATGGAATCGCCATTGCAGTACCAATAATTCCACCTCCAAAATTAGCTCCTGATTGTCCAAAAATAAAAATTAAACCAATAAAACTTAAGATTGCAATGTGTCCTGCAGATATGTTTCCAGCCAATCGCAACATCAATGTCAATGGCTTAATAAAAAGCCCCATAATCTCTACCGCAGCAAGTAATGGCTTAACAAATACTGGGACATCCGGCATCCAAAAAATATGTTGCCAATAATCTTTCTTACCATTTATGTTTACTATCACAAATACAATCAAAGCCATAACCATAGTAACTGTAAGATTTCCTGTTACGTTTGTTCCCCCTAAAAAAGGAATCTGGCCAAAAAGATTTAAACCCAAAACGAAGAAAAAAATACTCATTAGTAATGGTAAAAATTTCATATATTTATTTGCCCCAATAAAAGGAATCGCCACCTCGTCTCTTATAAAAGTAAACATAGGTTCAACTATTCCCTGAACTCCTGATGGAGCTTTGTCAGGATGATCTTTGTAAGCTTTTGCTGTTTTTCTGAATATCCAAAATAAAAAGAGAGATACCAGAATCATGGATAATACATTTTTCGAAATTGAAAAATCATAAAAGGAAGTAATCCCGCCTCCAAGAATGCCTCCATCCAACGTTGACCTGGCATCTAACCTATATTCTTTGCCTTGATAAGTCACATAATTTACGTCTACCTTTTTTCCGTTTCTATCTTCCTGTTTATGAGTAAAAGCATGATGACCTATATCAACAGATTGATCCATAGGAAATCCAGAATCTACTACTCTATGTACACTTCCGTGATGTAAAACATATCCATTGTACGCATAATGTCCATCTTCATGCTCTCCAGCATGAAATTTTCCTGAGCTAAAAAAATCCCACCCTTTACCAGGTGAATACAAAATTGTTGGAAGTGGAATTCTAAAAGGAATTACACCATCTGATAAAGTATAAATATTTGCATCGCTAATATGATGTATTGCTGTTGCTGCAGGATCAAATTTTGGTGCATTTCCATGAGTATCAGCTCCAAAATAGAAAGCTAAAGCAGGACACATATAGGTAAAAAAGAATAAAATTCCAAGAAAATTTCTGTTTTTCATCAGATGCATTTATCTGTTTTAAAAAAATTTGCCGCAAAGGTAGTAAAACAATATGTTATCTAATATCATTGATAGTCTTTTATTTAACAAGATTTTTACCTTAATAATTATTTGCAGCCTGCATTCATATTGGATAATATATAAATTTTGATTTTGATAGCTGATTAGGCAGGAAAAGACTTGACTAAATTTTGGAATTTCATACTGGTGTCAAAATATTATTTTGTCAATAATCAAATGGTATTACTTAAATTTATTTGATACTAATAATCTTTGGCTTGTATAAAATATAATTTTGGAACGTTTTAGTAATCCATTTGTTGTATCTTTGACTTTGTACACACTTAATATTTGTCGATTATAATGAAAAAAGAAAGAAAAGAAGATAGTTTTATCAAGCAGCCTTTTTATCAAGGTGGTAATGCTGCCTTAAACAGTTTTATTACGAGCCAACTGAAATACCCTGAAATCTCGCAACAAAACAAAATTGAAGGCGATGTGCATCTCAGATACGATATCAACATACAAGGAAATGTCACCGATGTTAAAGTAATAGGTGGATTGGACGATGCTTGCAACAATGAAGCCATCAGAGTGGTGAAGTTATTAAAATTTGTGGTGCCTAAAAATCCAAGACATCTAAAAATTACTTTTCACAAGAACATCACCATACATTTTAGAATTCAGGAGACAAAAAACACAAGTCCAGAATTTCCTGTAGTCACGCCAATTCAATATCACATCACTCCAAGTGTAAGTTTGTCCAAAACTACAGAAGAGCCTAAACCAAAAGGTGTAGTGTATACTTACACGATTAATCTTAAGTAATTTCTACTTTGATGTTGGTATTAATGTCTTTATTTTATAACCAATAGCCGCCACTGCCAAAGTCGTGAATGGACTAATCCAATTGAAAATGGCATAAATAGCATAATCTATGGTGGGAACACCTAATACCCCTGCATTATAAGCTCCACAAGTATTCCACGGTATCAAGACAGATGTCACTGTCCCCGTATCTTCCAATGTTCTACTTAGATTTACTGGATGTAAGCCTTTGGAATCAAAAGCTTTTTTGTACATTTTGCCTGGAATGACTAAAGCCAGGTACTGATCCGAAGCCGTCACATTGATAGCCAAACATGATAAAACAGTGCTGGCAAACAATCCAAAAACGGTATGAAACATATTTAATAAAGCCTTGCTAATTGTTGAAAGTGCGCCTATCGCATCCATAACACCACCAAAAACCATAGCACATAAAATCAACCAAATGGTTCCCAACATACCTTCCATACCTTTGCCCTTAAACAAATCATTCAGCTCTGCATTGGATGTGGCGACAGAAGTTTTTACGGTCAGCGCATTCATGACACCCTTGTATGCTGTATTAAAATCCAAAGCTGTGCCTTCAGCTACTTTTACCACTATTTCGGGTTGTGCTAAGATGGCTGCTACACCGCCAAGCAATGCGCCTGTTAATAATGCAATCAAAGGTTGAGTTTTGCGTATAATCATAAAAATAACCAAGGCAGGGACTAAAAACAACCAAGGATTAACATTAAAGGTAATACTTATTGCGCTCAATTTGTCTGCTACATCTGTACTTCCTACTACATCCTGACTTAAACCTAAAAAAACAAAAACAACCAATGCAATGAGTATAGATGGAACCGTAGTGATTAGCATATATTTAATATGATCAAAAAGCTCAGCGCCTGCCATAGCTGCGGCAAGATTAGTAGTGTCAGAAAGTGGTGATAGTTTATCTCCAAAATATGCGCCTGAGATCACTGCTCCTGCCGTCATACCTGGATGAATACCCATACTATTACCAATACCAATAAGCGCTATACCTACCGTAGCAGATGTGGACCAAGAACTACCTGTAGCTACTGAAATCACCGAACAAATAATCAAAGATGCGGGAAGGAAAATATCTGGAGACAATATCTGCAATCCATAATAAATCATCGTAGGTATAATCCCACTGATCAGCCATGTACCCGATAGCGCTCCCACCATTAGCAAAATCAGGATGGCCCCTGATGTAGACTTTACATTTACAGCTACTTCTTCCATCATTTGAGCATAAGTCACTTTGTTCCTAAACCCTATGATTGCAGCGACAGCAGCACCAAGCAATAAAACAAACTGGTTACTTCCACTCAGCGCACTATCACCATATACATAGATATTAAATGCAAGCATGGCTACCAGTATGATAATTGGTAATATTGCTTCCCAGATATTGAGTTCTTTATTTTCTATTATAATAACTTGACCTGGTTCTGTGGGTTGGATGTCGGAACTATTCATACATTTTGACTTTGAAAATTTATGCAAGATATTAATATTTTGAATTCATAATAAGCTTTACCGAAAAAATTGATTTATGACCAAAACCTTTTCATACTTTAATGACTTTAATAATGATAAACAAACAAAGTATGCGCTATATTCAGATCTTTTTATTTCTTTTGACTGTAATCTTCTTTTCCTGTAAATCAGAATCCAAAAAAGCTGAATCCAAAAAAGAAGTATCCACAAACAAAACCGACCCGCAAAAACCAGCAAAAGTCAATGGAATCGTAGTAAAATCCGAATATACAACAGGTAAAATCAATACTTCTGGTACACTAATATCTGATGAAGAAGCCGAAATCCAAAGTGAAGTTTCGGGAAGAATAACACAAATATACTTTAAAGAAGGACAATACATTAATAAAGGACAACTCATGGTCAAACTCAATGACGATGACCTCCAAGCGCAAATGAAAAAACTTCAGATAGAAATAAAGCTTGCGGCAGATAAAGAAAATCGACAAAAATCATTGCTTGCGGCATCGGCTATCAGCAAAGAGGATTATGAAAACATTTTAGGTAATCTCGATTTGCTGAAAGCTAATGCAGAAATATTAAAAACTCAAATCAATAAGACAAAAATTATAGCTCCATTTTCTGGCATTGTTGGATTTAAAAATGTAAGTCCTGGAGCCTTTATTTCTAATGCCAATAGGATCACAACTATACAAAGTATTAAACCGCTCAAATTAGAATTTTCTATACCAGAAAAATATAATCATTTACTGACTGTAGGTGCATCCGTCAGCTTCAAAACAGCACAAAATGATGACACCCATACCGCAGTAATATATGCCAAAGACCCCAAAATAGATCCTTTAACCAGAACGGTCATTATGAGAGCTAAGTTTGCTAATTCTAATGGAAACCTTACGCCAGGTTCATTTACCGAAATAGAATTCCAATTAGGTTCTAAGCAAAAAGTTATTAAAATACCATCTATAGCTTATATACCTGATATAAATGGTCCCAAAGTATTTGTTTCTAAAAATGGAATGGCAACCAGTGTTCCTGTAAAATCGGGAATACGAACAGCCAAAGAAATAGAAATACTAGAAGGACTTGCCGAAGGTGACACTGTTTTGACTACAGGGTTGATGCAATTAAAACCAAAATCACCCGTCAATGTAATCATCAACTCACCTACTGAATAATACACATCATGAGTTTATCAGCAATAAGTATTCAAAGACCGGTTTTAGCTACCGTAATGTCAGTTATTCTGGTATTGTTTGGTGTTATTGGCTTTAATTATCTCGGAGTTCGCGATTACCCTAGCGTGGACCCACCTACTATAACGGTAAGTACAACCTATACCGGTGCCAACTCTGATGTGATCATTTCTCAAATCACCGAACCGCTGGAAGAGTCTATCAATGGTATAGATGGTGTAAAAGTCATTACATCTACCTCTAGCGATGGTAGAAGTAACATTACTGTTGAATTTGATTTGGAAGTCGACCTAGAAACTGCTGCTAATGATGTCAGAGACCGTGTATCCAGAGCCCAAAGAAATCTGCCTCCAGATGCCAATCCGCCCATTGTAAGCAAATCGGACGCTAATGCCCAACCCATATTGTCACTGACAGTACAAAGCGAAGAGCGTACTTTGCTAGAACTTACTGAGTTTGGTAACAATATCTTTAAAGAAAGATTCCAAACTATACCAGGAGTGAGCGGAGTTAGTATATGGGGAGAAAAAAAGTACAGCATGAAGCTCATCATGGATCCTTCCAAAATGGCAGGTTTAAGTATCTCGCCTGTAGATGTCAGAAATGCATTAAGCGCTGCCAATGTTGAGTTGCCTTCAGGAAGGATCGAAGGAAATGACACAGAACTTACTATTAGAACAGTAGGTAGAATAGAAACTGAAGAAGAATTCAATAATCTGATCATCAAAGAATCTAATGGCAATATCATAAGATTTAAAGATTTTGGACTGGCAGAGTTAAGACCAGAAAACGAAAGATCCCTATTGAGAGGAAACGGAGCCATACCCATGATAGGGATAGCCGTGTCTCCACAACCCGGAGCCAACTATATTGCTATTGCAGACGAATTTTATAAGAGGCTGGAAACCATAAAAAAAGATTTGCCACAGGATCTAAAACTGGGAATGGCATTAGATATGACCAAAGGTATCAAAAAAGCCATCCTTGAAGTTGAAGAAACGGTAATTATTGCTTTTGGACTCGTGGTCTTGGTAATTTTTCTTTTTTTACGGAATTGGAGATCTACTTTGATACCTGTAGTAGCCATTCCTATATCATTGATCAGTGGGTTTTTCATCATGTACCTGGCAGGATTTTCTATCAATATTCTTACCCTACTGGGCATCGTTTTAGCTACGGGATTGGTAGTAGATGACGCGATAGTGGTACTGGAAAATATTTATCAAAAAATAGAACAAGGCATGTCGCCCAGAGAAGCTGCATTTAAGGGCTCAGATGAAATCTTTTTTGCTATTGTTTCTACCACAGTAACTTTGGTGGCCGTATTCCTCCCGATTATGTTTTTACAGGGACTTACGGGCAGATTATTCAGGGAGTTTGGTGTGGTGGTAGCTGGTGCGGTTTTGGTATCTGCTTTTGTCTCGTTGACGCTCACGCCTATGATGAGTGCGAGACTACTAAGAGAGGGAGACCATGAAAAAGGTCTGTACAAGTGGACAGAAGGTTTTTTTGTAGGTATGAATAATATTTATGAAAAGTTGCTCAAGCTATTCTTCAAAGTAAGGTGGGTATCCGTGGTAATCATGATCGTGGCATCCTGGCTCATATACAGTCTAGGAAAAACGTTACCATCAGAGTTGGCTCCCATGGAAGATAAAAGTCGGCTATCTGTAAATGCTACGGCTCCAGAAGGAACTTCTTTTGAATACATGAACAATTTCCTGACCAATGTCATAGCGGATGTAGAATCATTGCCTGAAAAAGAATCCATTCTTTCGGTCACAGCACCTGGTTTTGGCGCATCACAAGCATCAAATACAGGTTTTGTCAGGATCACGCTCAAAGAACCTGAAGATAGAAGCAAATCACAAATGGAAATTGCAGACGAACTTTCACAGACCATTAAAAAATATTCTGAAGCCCGAGTCTTTGTCAATCAGGAACAGACCATTGGTGACAGACGTGGTGGATTGCCTGTACAATTTGTCATTATGGCACCGAATTTTGAAATGCTCAAAAAAGCTATTCCTCCGTTTTTAGAAAAAGCAAGAGCAAGTGACAAATTTCAGGCCGTGGATATCAACCTAAAATTTAATAAGCCAGAATTAAAAATCGATATTGATAGAAATAGGGCACAAGCTTTGGGTGTTACTGTCATGGATATTGCACAAACACTGCAGTTGTATTATGCAGAGCAAAGATTGGGTTTCTTTATCAAAAATGGTAAACAATATCAGGTTATTGGCATAGCTGATCGAGAAAACAGAAACGAGCCCAATGACCTGAAAAATATTAATGTGAGAAGCAAAAATGGTACCATGGTCCAATTGGACAATCTCATTACTATGTCTGAGCAAAGTAATCCACCACAACTTTATAGATTTAATCGTTATGTATCAGCAACTATATCCGCAGGTACTGCACCCGGAGTTTCGTTGGGCCAAGGTATAGAAGCCATGAACGAAATATCCAAAGAAGTTTTGGATGATAATTACAGCACGGATTTGTCTGGCCCATCCAAAGAGTTTGCGGAAAGTTCGTCCACTTTACTTTTTGCTTTTATATTGGCATTGATCCTGGTATATCTAATTTTGGCTGCACAGTTTGAAAGTTTTATTGACCCTTTGATCATCATGTTTACGGTACCTTTAGCACTTTCCGGAGCTATTATAGCCCTATGGTGGACTGAGTCTACATTAAATATCTTTAGTCAGATAGGTATCATTGTTTTAGTAGGAATAGTAACCAAAAATGGAATATTGATCGTAGAGTTTGCGAATCAAAGACGAGAAGAAGGATTGGATCGAGTAAATGCCGTGTTGGAAGCTGCAGTTTCCAGATTGAGACCCATTTTGATGACGAGTTTAGCAACCGTACTTGGGGCACTACCCATAGCATTGGCACTTGGAGCGGCATCTACCTCACGCGTTTCTATGGGAATCGCGATTATCGGCGGACTCTTGTTTTCATTACTTCTTACATTGTTTGTAATACCGGCGCTTTACAGTATCATGGCTTTGGGGAGTAAGGAGAAAGTAGAATAGAGTAGCACAAGTTACAAACTTGCGCTAGCAAGTGGAAGAGTAGGACTTTGATTTTGATAGCTTTATAAGGAAAAATTGGTTTCTATTTGAAAGTATGTTGTATTTTATTATATAACTATTCAATGGAAAATGCTTCGTTACTTAATTTCGCAACATCTTTAATAACGAATTCAAAATTGTAATTTATGTTATTTCCTTGATAAGAAATTGGTAGATATAAGGAAAATTTTTGTCCTTTTTGATTCAATATTGCTTTAGTTGATTCTGATTGGCGACTTTTAATTATAAATAAATCTTTTTCAAACCATGTTCCATAAGCTTCTCTAAAATAGACATTTTCAGTTGGTATTGCCGAATCATCAATTCTTGTGTTTGCAGGAATTATTGTTGGAGGTTGATAGTTACCTCTATTTATATAATTTACTCCTGAATGCGTGATCCTTTTACTCCTTCCATTCTGTATTATTGCTCCTTCATCCCAAATTATCTTTAATACTTCATTTGTCTTATTTCTAATTTGAAAATTTATTGAAGTCCGGGAAATAGAAAATTTTGCATCAATTTTTTCATCACTATATGACATATCATCATTTGTGAAGGGATTTGACATAGCAAAATCATAATAGAATAATGATGCAGGAGTACAACTAAATATAAATAGTGAAATAAATACAATGATTACTAAGATATGCTTCATGAAAGTGCTATTTAAGTTTACAAATCTGTGTAAAAACAAATAAAACGATATAAAAATCCTTAAGAAATTGAAAAGAATACCCATGCTAACGCAAGTTTCTGCCCGAAATTGGGCAGATAAATGCAACTTGTGCCTTTACTTCATCTACTCCTCAATCCTTTCGATCTGTGCTCCAAGTGCATTCAGACGTCCATCGATATTTTGGTATCCACGATCTATCTGAGAAATATTGGAAATGATACTTTCGCTCTTTGCTGACAGTGCAGCTATGAGTAAAGATACTCCGGCTCGGATATCTGGCGAACTCATGCGAATACCTCTGAGTTGGGATTTGCGCTCTAGTCCGATCACGGTAGCTCTGTGAGGATCACACAATATGATCTGAGCACCCATATCTATGAGTTTATCTACAAAGAAAAGACGGCTTTCAAACATTTTTTGATGTATGAGGATACTGCCTCGCGCTTGTATGGCAGTTACTAATATGATACTCAATAAATCCGGAGTAAATCCTGGCCATGGCGAATCGTATATGGTCATGATAGATCCGTCTATAAAACTTTGGATCTCGTATACATCTTGAGCTGGAATATAAAGATTGTCCCCTTGAACATCTATTTGGATGCCCAACTTCTCAAATGTATTGGGTATAATTCCAAGATTAGGTACAGATACATTGGTGATCGTCAAGCTAGACTGTGTCATTGCCGCCAAACCTATAAAACTTCCTATCTCAATCATGTCTGGCAAAATAGTATGCTCTGTACCTCCTAGTGTTTCCACTCCGTGAACAGTCAATAGGTTGGACCCAACTCCAGAAATTCTGGCACCCATGTTATTGAGCATTTTACAGAGTTGTTGCAGATATGGCTCACATGCAGCGTTGTATATTTGGGTGATTCCTTCGGCTAGTACTGCGGCCATCAAGACATTGGCAGTACCCGTGACTGAGATTTCATCCATCAGGATAAATGAACCGTGGAGTTTATCTGCTCCGATATAAAATTGGTCACCTTCCTCATTGTAATTAAATTGTGCCCCTAACTTCTCAAAACCCAAAAAGTGTGTATCGAGCCTTCTTCTGCCGATTTTATCTCCACCTGGTTTGGGTAGAAATGCTTTTTTAAATCTGGCCAACATGGGTCCTAAAAGCATAACGGAGCCCCTAATCTTTTTTGCATTTTCCTGATAATCTGCCGATGACAGATTGTCAGTATCTATATCGTCAGCCTGAAAAGTATATTCACTATTGCTGATTTTTTCAATTTTGACTCCAAGTCCTTTGAGCAATTCTATTTGCTTGCGCACATCTAGAATATCTGGAATATTTTTGATGGTTACTTTCTTATCAGTAAGCAAGACTGCGCTGATAATTTGTAATGCTTCGTTTTTAGCTCCTTGAGGTTGTATAGAACCAGAAAGACTTGCGTTTCCTTGTACTCTAAATGCTTGATTAGACATATATAATTGCTGGCTGTTTTGTATTAAAGCACAAATATATTATTAATAATTGTAATACCAACAATCATCAGTTCAAATTTTATCCGATAAAATGGCTTGAAGTCATCATATCAAAGTGGTATCTTGATTTGACTTCTTGTAACTGATCGGTTTAAATTTTTACCAATTTATACGTTCCTGAAATTTTATTTCCTGACAAGCGCACAAAATATAATCCTGGAGATACGTTATCCAAATCTATAAATGACCTTTGCTCTCCATCATTGATATTAAAGGTATGTTCTGAAAACAGTAACCTTCCTTGATTATCCAATACTTCTAACTTTAAATCTCCAGATAATCCTGAATAAATAACTTCTGCTTTTCCTAGGGTTGGATTTGGATGGATTTGTACATAGAGATCATTATTTTCAGATGAAACGTTATTTACCGATCCCGCAATGAAATTTACAGTGTATTCACTACCAAAATCGGGTTCAAATTCCAACCAACTCGATCCAATACCTTTTGCTCTGATGTAACCATCACCGTCACCATTGGCCCACCATGATATACCATCCTGATCACTATCCGTAAACTGCAATTGATAACAACCTTCAATATTGGCTATGGTATCATTGTAAATCGCAAAAGCGTCCATATTGGGTCTACTAGATTTTATGACTTTACCATCACTGTCCTTTAGTGTCCACTTGGTTTCATTGGGTGCTGCATTGGTTTTGATAGACACAATGATACCTTTTTCAAAAACTCTCACAGGAGTGATAGTTGAAGTCATTTTATTATTTTGAACGTTTTCATCACTAGATGCATTTACTGTAATGATTTCTGCAAAAAATACCCCTGCTTTATTTATTTCTGCAGGAAGAATTGACGGCAATACAATTTTTTGGTCTTTAAGCGTGGATAAAGATCCTGTCCATTCGTATGTTTTCGAAATAGTCTCCGTGCCATATCTGATAACAAGGCTGTTTATGATACTACTTCCATTATTTTGGATGAGAATTACAGGGTTTGCACATGCCGGATTGCTTCTCCCAAACTCCACCCTATCTGAAGGTGACTGTATTTCGACGATAGCGGCATCAGTAGTATAATTCATAGGTCCGTACTTGACCACCTGAGTATTGACTATATACCTGCTGTCACCTGTTGCGGTATTGATACCATAATCCATAGAAAATTTATTTCCTTGTACCAGGTTCATAATTTCAAACTCTCTCAAATCAGTCGGAGCACCAGGACACCATCCGGCTCTGTCATAAACCCAAGTACCACCTTGTGGATAAATAGGGTTGTCTGCACATTCTTTCCACAAAGGATATGAAAAATCCACAGCGCCACCATTTATATTGATCTGGTGAGTCCTTGATATAAATTCGCCTTCTTGACCATGTCCCGTAGCCATTGTTTTTACTTTCATACTTTTGACTTCGGCTTCCACTTTTAACTCTCGTGGCTCGAGATGCCTATTGCTCAAAATGTCCGTATAGCCATACATATTTACAGGCCAAACTTGTTGAATACTTAACACGTTTCTGGTGGGTTTTCCTTTGATAAAGGCAAACTTTATGTCCATTTCTTCCTGATATTCGCCACCTTTATCCAAGAGCAATCTTTTTTTATCCTTTAATACAGGTCCATAATCTGTCATATCGAATATCCAAGTCTTGCCTTTGGCACCAAGGTTTAACCCTATACCATATGGTGTGACGAAAGACATGATTTCATATTTTGCAGGCCTAAAGTTATAATAGGTGAGCTCCTGTATCTCCAGGATGTCTTCAAAAACTACCTCAATCTCTTCTACAAGTATCTGATCTTCGTTAAACACCAATTGTGGCTTGGCTTCCCAATAGTAAAATGGGGTACCTTTAATCAGTTTTCTATTTTCAACACTATAAGGCGTAATCTTCACGGGTCTATTTTCTGTAGAGTCCCTGTATGTTGTTTCCGTTTTTTGTATGGATATTTGACCTTTGATCAGATCCATGTTTGGCCTTAAGGCAATATCTTTGAAATCCTTAAAATATGTATTGGTCAAAAAAGGTTTTATAAAAATTTTATCTCCAAATTTTAAGTCTATTTTATGGTCAGATAAATCCGGAAGTACGTCATTTTGCACCCTATTCATATCGTAATTAGCTATAAGGTTGATTTTTGAGTTTGTAATACTTTCCGTATTTTGAGTCATTAAAACCACAATTTCAGCCAGAGTAAGCTCTCGATTCCATATGGTAAAGTTATCTATGTTTCCAAAATAAGGTAGACTATTTTCTGCATTTCCACCTAAAGTAAACGCTTCAATATTTATGGGTTTAGTTTTAGCTGAGCCACTATGCCACAATTTACCATTTAAATAGATCTTCATAGAGCCTGTATTCGTATTTTTTGTAAAAGCCCAGTGATTCCATTTCCCTTCAAAATCAGAAGTATTTGCATTTTTTTCTATTCTGTCAAAGCCAGAGTTATCACCTCCACAATCCCAAAATATTTTACTATTTGACCACGGAAGATGTACATTCAATTGTCTTTCACCATTTGTGCCTGTAGCATGAAAAATGGAGTTATTATTGGGCAAAACGGCTTCATTTCCAAAGGACCAAAATGCTACTGTAATTTCTTTATTGATTTTTTTAAAGGCCTCATTTTTTCCGTAACCCGCTCCTAGACTTCCTGACTCCAGATAATAATCTTTTTTTAGTGTACCAAAGGATGTTCCTTCGAGCGCTTGGCTTCCTTTTATTTCCAGATTGTTGATATTGTTTTCCGAAGTCTGATATGAAATTTCGAATAATAAACCATCAGCTGTATTGGAGTAATTAAACCCTTTGTGAAAGTATATGATCGTTTCTCCGTTATTGCTGAAAGAAATGCTTCTCTTTACAACCTCCTCATAAGAGAGATTTTGAACTTCGTCTAATGTAATCTTTGGCCCGCTGTATTCCGTAACTTTAATGGTCATTCGATCTAGAGTGCCACTACCATTGTGCTTAAGGACTATACCATTGACGATACCATTTCCAAATGTGCTAAGTTCTTCTTTTGAATAATACACCCAAAACTTTCCTGCAAGATTTTCTTTATTGATGATGATCAAGTCAGCATTAGCTAAAAGTGGTACTTTAATGGTATTGGTAGTATTTTGGACGTTTACTAAAGTTTGGATGTACTCATTATAAGTGTACGTAGGTGATGATACAAAAGGCAAAAATTTGTCATTAAATCCGGCTATGACATAGTTGGGATGTACCGCTTTGGTGGAATCTATTCCTGTAGAATCTATGATGTTTGTATTACAACTATAATCCCATTCGCCACATCCTCTATTTCTATCCGAACTGGTAGATATTAATCCACCTTTACATCTCATGGTGTAATACATCAGTATTTTTTCATATTGGTTGTGGTCACCATTGGGGAATAAAACTATAGTGTCTCGTGTCTTTGATTTAAATGTCAATGATTGAACCCACGTAGTATCCTGCGCACTTAGAGAAAAAGAAAACAGTGTAAAAAGAAGTACGAACCTTTGTTTTGCAGACATAATAAATTTTTCTGTAAAGGTAAAAAAAATAGCCACATTGAATCAACATGGCTATTTTAATTTTATAATCTGTACTATATCATTCCAACCTGCATCAATCCAACCGCTCTATAATACCTGCTATACCTTGTCCACCACCTACACAAGCAGTGACCATCCCGTACTTTTGATTTCGTCTACGCAATTCGTTGATGATGGATATACTTAATTTAGCTCCTGTACATCCCAGTGGGTGACCCAATGCTATAGCTCCACCATTGACATTGACGATATCAGGATTGAGTCCAGCTTCTTTGATCACAGCAAGCGCCTGTACCGCAAATGCTTCGTTTAATTCTATTAGATTGACGTCGTTTAGGGTGATGCCTGCTTGTTTTAATGCTTTTGGAATAGCTACTACAGGACCAATTCCCATATAAAGCGGATCTACACCACCTACCGCGCATGAAGCCAACCTAGCTATAGGTGACAAGCCAAGACGATTGACCATCTCCTCGCTCATTACAAGAACGAATGCTGCGCCGTCTGAAGTTTGAGACGAGTTACCCGCCGTAACCACTCCTCCTACTTTGAAAGCTGGCTTTAGTCTTGCCAATCCTTCGATGGTAGTATCTGCTCGCACTCCTTCATCAGTATCTACTACAAATTCTTTTTCTACACGTTTATTGTTTTCTACGTATACTTCTTTGACGGTCACTGGGACTATTTCATCTTTGTATTTACCATCTCTGATGGCTGCCGCTGCAAGAGCGTGAGATCTTACTGAAAATGCATCTGCCTCTTCTCTGGTCACCTGATATTTGTCAGCAACAGCTTCTGCAGTGTGTCCCATACTCACATGGAAGTTTACGTTTTGCAATGAAGCGTTGTAACTCGGTACCAATTTGTATCCCGTCATAGGAAGCAATGACATAGACTCTGCGCCACCTGCTACATAGCAATGACCCATACCTGCATTGATTTTGGATGCTGCTATGGCTATAGCTTCTAGACCTGATGCGCAGTATCTATTGATAGTCATCCCTGGCACTTCCTGGCCCAACGCTCGAGCAGCTATGAGTCTTCCTACTTGTAATCCTTGTTCTCCTTCAGGATTGGCGCATCCTACGATGACATCATCAATTTCTTTTGGGTCCAGATTGGGAACCTGAGATACTAGATAAGATAAAATATCCACAGCCAAATCGTCAGATCTGTAATTGCGAAATCCTCCTTTTTTGGCTTTGCCCACTGCCGATCTAAATCCTTTTATTATATATGCGTTCATTTTACTTTTAAATTAATGGTTTAGGAAAAGCTTGATATTAATTTCTCAATGGTTTATTATTCATCAATAAATACTGGATTCTATCCAAGGTCTTTTGATTGCCTAATAGTTGTAAAAATGCTTCTCTCTCTATATCTAGAAGGTATTGCTCTGAAACTTTTTGCTGACCTGTAAGATCTCCACCACACAACACATAAGCTACTTTTTTGGCAATCTCCAAATCATAGGCAGACATATACTTACCGAGATAAAACTCATTCAATGCCGTGTAAAGCGTACCTAAACCACCACGACCAAGTACTGTAACTTCTTTAGAAACAGGAGCAGTATAATTTTTGGCCAACTCCAACACCTTTGCTTTGGCAGTACTCAATACCTTGCCCAAGTTGACTTCGACTTCGTCACGATTAGGTAACAAGTATCCGTGTTTAAATCCTTCATAAGCTGATGTTGAAACTGTGGCAGTAGCAATCACCTTAAGTTTTTCGATTAGTGTGGGTATTTGCACATCTCCTTCAAAAAATGAATCTGAAGCTCTCACGGCGAACTCTTTGGTACCACCACCACCTGGAATCAAACCAACACCTACTTCTACAAGTCCAATATATGACTCTGCATGACAAACAGCAGCATCTGTATGCATCAATATCTCGCATCCACCTCCAAATACATACCCTTGAGTGGCTGTAACTACAGGAACAGTCGCATATCTCATAGCCATATTGATCTGTTGGAAGGCATCCACCATTTCATCAAGCTTTTTGAAGTCCTTTTGCATGGCTGCCATACCTACATTCATCAGGTTGGCGCCTACTGTAAAATTCTTTGCATTATTACCGATAACGATTCCTGCCCAATCACCATTTTGAGCAATATGTAAAGCTTCCAAGGCTCCCTGACCGATGCCTTCTCCAATAGCATTTGATTTGGATGTAAACTCAAAACACAAAACGCCATCTCCAATGTCATGAATAGTACACTCCGAATTTTTATATACCGGTGTATTGCTTCTAAAATTGTCGAGATGTATATTGAGTTCTGTGCCCGGGATAACTTGATAAGACTTAGTTGATAAGTTGTAATACTTCCTTTTGCCATCTTCTGATTTGTAAAAAGAAGTGACTTCATCCGTTATCATGGTTTCGACCCATTGTGGTATGGATTCGCCCAATGACTTTGCCAATTGTGCACCTTCGGAGATTCCGACCATATCCCAATATTCAAATGGACCATAAGACCAAGCATAACCCGCTTTCATGGCATTGTCTATACTGTAAATGTTGTCACTGATTTCAGGAACCCTGTTGGACGCATATGCGAAGATACCACATAAAAGATCACGAACAAAATGACCTGAGTTTTCGTCAGAGGCCATCATTTCTTGGATACGTTTATCCATGATTTCTACCTTCTTGGCTATGCCTACCACAGGTATCATTGCTTTTTGCGCAGGTTTATATTCCAGTGTATTTAGATCCAAAGCTAGGATGACTCTGCCACCTTTTTCATCCCTTTGATCGGTTTTTTTATAAAATCCTTGTCCAGATTTGTCACCCAAATAATTATTATCCAGCAAGAATTGGGTTGCTTTATGGGTTGGTTTATCTTTGATTAGTTTTACATATTCGTCATTTGGGCAGTTTTGAATAACACCTTTGGTCACTTTTACTGATGTGTCCAAACCTACAAGATCCAACAAACGATATGACCCTGTATTGGGCCAACCCATGGGCTCTCCAGTAGTTTTATCTACTTCTTCTATGGTTAAACCATATTTTTCAGTAAGTTCTCCTACTTTATTTCCACTGTAAAAACCTATTCTATTGGCAATAAAAGCTGGTGTATCCTTACATAAAACAGACTTTTTACCTAAGAAAACTTCACCATAATGCATCCAGAAATCTACAACATCTTTGTCGGTACCTGCATGTGGAATGACCTCAAACAATGCCATATAACGAGCAGGATTAAAAAAGTGTGTGCCACAAAAGTTGCGTTTAAAATCTTCGCTTCTACCATCTGCCAATTGAGAAATAGGAATACCCGAAGTATTTGAAGTAATTAACGAACCCGGTTTTCTAAGTGCATCTACTTTGGTAAATACCTGTTGTTTTATATCTAATCTTTCTACTACTACTTCGATGATCCAGTCGCAAGTAGCAATTTTATCCATATCATCATCAAAGTTTCCCGTGCTAATTCTTGATGAAAATGAAGCATCATAAAGTGGCGCCGGTTTTGACTTTATGGCATTGGCCAATGATGTATCAGCTATTCTATTTCTGACAGCTTTATTGCTTTGTTGCTTTTCGTCCAGATCAAAAGGGACTATATCCAGCATTAAGACTTCAAGTCCGACATTGGCCAGATGACATGCAATACCTGAACCCATCACTCCTGAGCCCAATACTGCTACTTTTTTTATTCTTTTGGTCATATGATTATGGCTTTATTTAAATTTAATTTTAAAAACACCATAAAATTATATCTAAATTTAGAAATTACAAAATAATTAATCAAAAAATTTAACTCAGAGTTAAATTTTTAATTTCGGCGCTAGTTATCCCTGAATAAATATAGGATAATATGATCTAAATCATATTTATAAGCAATTCTTATATGTTTATAAATATTTATTATCAAAATCTTTTGTTTTTTAAAAAACCCCATTTACATTTGCGTCAATTATTAATATTTAAACGTTTTCAATATGAATTTAATTCAATTTTTTAGGACAACAATGCTTCTAGCATTAGTAGCCATTAGTGTCGTTTCATGCAAAACTGATATCCATGATGGCAGTGAACCCACATTTAAACAAGTTGCTGACTTTGATCACAAAATCATCAGTGAGTGGAACGACTTATTTTTAGAAATAGAAAGACACGCTGCAGGATATAGACCTTGTCCTACGGCAAATGCCTTGGGCTATGTAGGTTTGGCAAACTATGAAGCTTGTGTCAGTGGTATGCCTGAATATCAATCCTTAGCTTACAGATACCCTGGTCTTTCTTTACCAAAAATTACCCAAAATCAGGAATATCATTATCCTACTATTATAAATTCTGTAAATAGTACATTATTTGAAGATCTTTTTGCAGATGTTGATCCTAAACTTTTAAATAACATTAAAACCCTTTCTGAAAGATACGAAAAGCAATACCGAGACCAAGTAGGAGAAGAAGTTTTTTTAAGATCTGCAAACTATGGAGAAAGTGTAGCATCGGCAGTTTGGCAATGGATGAAGCAAGATGTTGCTACTTTTGATGGCTATAAAGATCCATTTAAAGAAAACAACTGGAGAGACCTAATGAATAACCCTGGGGCATGGACACCAACGATTCCTGGACCTGGTGAAGGAATGTTTCCTTACTGGGGCAAAGGTAAGACCCTTGCTATAGGTGAGGACATGAAAGTTTGTAGAGATTGGAAATCATATGTAGGCAACTTTACCGAAACAGCTGGTAAAGGATTATATAATCAAGCTATAGAAGTAATGGTGCAAAATAGCCCTGAATTAGCATATCAAACAGAGTGGATTGGCGAATTCTGGAGTGATGACCTTTTGGGACTTACATTTAGTCCTCCATCTAGATGGTTAGCTATTGCATCCCAAGTTTACAAATTGGAAGATGCCAGTCTGGAAGAAGCACTTGTAGCCAATGCCAAAGTTGGTTTAGCACTTCATGATGCTGCTATCGGAGCATGGAACTCAAAATATCATTATAATCTGGAAAGGCCTGAATCGTATATAAAAAGAGTGATAGATCCTACATTTGAACCAAACCTGTACAATCCGCTCACCGGCGAGAATGGTATTTCTCCTTCTTTCCCTGCATACCCGTCTGGTCATGCTACTTTTGGAGCTGCATCTGCCGAAGCTTTAGGAAGTGTGTTTGGATATTCATTTGGGATGACAGACAATTGTCATAGAAACAGAACAGAATTTGAAGGTTATCCTCGTACTTTCAGCAGTTTTTATGAAATGGCTCTAGAAAATGCTTGGTCAAGGGTTCCTTTGGGAGTACATTACAGAATGGACGCAGAAGAAGGTATGAGATACGGTACAGAAATAGGAAGAGTCGTAAACAGAATGCCTTGGAAAAAATAATCTAATAATCTTTTACGGTATCATAATAAAGTTATAATCCATCATTTGGTTTTAAAAAATAAGCCCTTTTAAAGAAGAAGCCATCAAAACTGATTTAGTTTGATGGCTTCTTTATTAGGATTTATCGATCTAAACCTTGAATTGCAAGTGTATGATTTCTATTTACACGTAGACTTAAAAATACAAAAGTTTTAACATTTTATATCTTACAGCACAACTATCCTTTTTGAAATTATATTACCATCTTTTGTAAAAAATACAATCTGATGTTGTCCACAAAATTCGTGACATTACGCATTCAAGATATTGACCAGTATTGCTGAAATGTTTCATTTTAAAAATTTATCAGCAAAGGTATCTTTACACGGATACTGATTGTTTATCCAAAATTGCTAAAATAAATTGGTTTGTTTGCATTAGTGTAAAAAGAAAACACAATCACACATCACTGTGCCGCTCCCAATAGTTTTGGTCCTCTACTTCTTCGAGTAGCCCTAGATAGTTTTGGTATCTCAATAAACTGACTTCACCAGTTTCCAATGCTGCTTTTACCGCACACTTAGGTTCGTTCCTGTGTGTGCAATTGGCAAATTTACATTGGTCAGACAAGGCAAAAAACTCTCTGAAATTATGGGCAATATCCATTACTTCAAGATGTGAAAAAGCCAATGTTTTGATGCCTGGAGTATCTATGATATGGCCACCAAAAGATAAATCATACATTTCTGCAAAAGTGGTAGTGTGTTGTCCTTTGCCAGAAAAATCAGAAATCTCTTCTGTACGGAGTTTGAGCGTAGGCTCTACAGCATTAACGAGGGTAGATTTGCCCACACCAGATTGCCCTGCAACCAGGGTTGTTTTATCCTTTAGGATGGACTGAAGCTCTTCAAGTCCTTGTCTGGTAACTGATGATGTCTTGATAACTCGATGGCCAATATTATTATAAATCCTTAGCAATTCATCATAAATTTCTAAATCATGGGTATTAAAAATGTCACTCTTATTGAAGACAACCGTAACTGGGATAGAATATGGTTCTGTCATGATCAAAAACCGGTCTATAAACCCAATCTTTAAATTAGGCTCTCTAATAGTTACGATTAATAATGCCTGGTCCACATTGCTAGCCAAAAAATGTAGTTGGTGTTTTTTCCTTGGCGATTGGCGTACAACATAGTTTTTTCTTAATGAGATAGCTTTTATCACCCCACGGATTTCAACGGAATCTTCCATTTCCAATGATACTTCATCACCCACGGCAATGGGATTGGTCAGTTTCAGACCATCCAGTTTTATCTTTCCTGCTATCCTGCTTTGTATGATACTGCCATCTTCAAGTCTTACATTGTACCAACTTCCCGTGGACTTGATTACAATGCCCTTGATCATTGGAGAATATTGGTTTTTTGTGGTGTAGATTGCTCATGGACTGCTATAACAAGTTCTTTGATCAATCTAGGATCTTTTTCTATGGCGTTACCGACTACGATGACGTCCGCACCTGCTTTTGCATTTGCAGCAGCTTTTTCTGGTGTAGAAATACCACCACCTACTATTAAAGGAATATTGATACCACTACTCACAGTTTGAATCATGGATTCGGATATTGGGTTTTTAGCACCACTGCCGGCATCCATGTAGATTTGTTTTAAACCAAGAAGTTCCCCTGCCATGGCTGTACACAATGCAATATCATCTTTATTAGCTGGTATTGGACTGGTATTGCTCATATATTGCACACTAGTCATAATACCTCCATCTATAAGCATATAACCTGTAGATATAATTTCAAGCGGGCTTATTTTAAGGAATGGTGCTGTTATCACATGTTTTCCTATCAATAAATCTGCATTTCTGCCTGATATTAATGATAAAAACAACAAACCGTCTGCCTTATAACTCAGCTGAAATGAATTGCCAGGAAATAGAATCATTGGAATATTACACATCTCTTTCATAGACTTGAGCACATAATCAAGCATATCATTGACTACAAGACTACCGCCTATAAAAAAGAAATCCACTCCAGCTTCCACAGAGGTCTCTAGAACTTTGCTAATTTTTCCTAATCTTACTTTATCAGGGTCAATCAATACTACAAACTTCTTTTGGCCCGTTTGTTTAGCCTCATGAAATTGTGCATATAGTCCATTGTTTGTCATCTGATTGTAATGATTGAAGATACAAAGGTAGATATAAAAATTGATTTTAAGCCAATCAAAGATTAGATACTATATTTTTTATTAACTTCGCAACTCATTTAATAGTAAAGCTAATTAGTAAATATCTTTATTAAAACCTAATCAAATATGTCAGAAATAATCAGACAACTGGAACCTAAAAATCTGTGGAACCATTTTGCAGATCTTAATGCTGTACCTAGAGCTTCTAAAAAAGAAGAACGAGTCATACAGTTTGCAGTCGATTTTGGTAAAGCCTTAGGATTGGAAACCGTAGTGGATCACGTAGGAAATGTCATCATCAAAAAGCCAGCTACACCAGGCATGGAAGACCGAAAACCCATAGTGATGCAGTCTCACTTAGATATGGTGCACCAAAAAAACAATGATACTGTTTTTGATTTTGACACTCAAGGTATAGCAATGTATGTGGAAGATGGTTGGGTAAAAGCCAAAGGCACCACACTTGGTGCAGACAATGGCATTGGAGTCGCAGCTATCATGGCGGTATTGGCATCCACGGATATTGCTCATCCAACATTGGAAGCCCTATTTACCATCGATGAAGAAACAGGTATGACTGGTGCATTGGGTTTGCAAGGTGGTTTGCTGAATGGTGTGATATTGCTCAATCTAGATACTGAAGAAGATGACGAAATAGATATAGGATGTGCAGGAGGCATGGATGTGACCGCAACGAAAACCTACAATACAGTTACTATTGATAAAACCAATCATATAGGTCTAGAGATTGTGGTCAAAGGATTGAAAGGTGGGCATTCGGGTATAGATATCCATCTTGGTAGAGGTAATGCCAATAAAATTTTAAACAGAATTATTCATGGCTTGCCTAAAGTAAGTCTGTGCTCTTTTGAAGGTGGTAGCCTTCGGAATGCTATACCCAGAGAAAGTCATGCAACTATTGTTATACATAAAGAAGGAAAAGAAAGTATCCTGTCAACCATAAACAACAGAATTGCTGACATCAAAAAGGAATTTGAAAGCATAGAACCCAACCTATCTATCACTATTGATGAAGTAGTATGTCCTGATACAAAAGTAGATTTTCAAGACCAAATCACACTATTGAACGCAATCTATGCCGCACATAATGGAGTTTTCCGTATGAGTCCAGATATAGCTGATTTGGTAGAAGCCTCCAATAATGTAGCCAAAGTAGAAATCAAAGAAGGAACGGCTAAAATTTTATGTTTAACCCGATCATCTGTAGAATCTACAAAGATGGATGTTGCTTACAGCTTGAAGTCTTGCTTTGAACTTGGAGTATTTGAAGTCACATTTTCTGGCGCTTATCCAGGTTGGACACCCAATGTAAATTCACCCATCCTAAAAGTAATGACTGAATTGTATGAAAAAATGTATGAAAGTAAACCTCATGTGGTAGCTTGTCATGCAGGATTGGAGTGTGGTATTTTAGGTCAGAATTATCCGGGAATGGATATGATTTCATACGGCCCAACCATCAAAGGAGCGCACTCTCCTGACGAAAGGGTCAATATTGCTTCTGTCCAGAAATTCTGGAATTTTACTTTAGAAATATTAAAGCATATTCCTGCAAAGTGAAACCATGGATTTATCCCAATATACCGATCTTGACAACCCTGTTTGGAATGCTCTTTCACAATCCCACTTTTGGTTATCTATTGATTATGGAAGTATAAAGTTTTATAATCCTGAATACAACTCTTTTGGTGGATATACATCAGGAAGCGATATAGAAAAAGGACTGATTGACTATAGTCAGCTTACACATTCATTTTATGTAGTAGGTGACCGCCCTAAGGTACCTGATCTTCTGTATATTGATAAGGAAATTCTGTGTTATCAAATGGTGATGATAAACTTGCAACCTTTCCCCCATAATTACAACATTAAGCCTTTGGGAGATCATGAGTTTGAAGCTCTTTTTAATTTAATACAACTGGTGATGCCAGGATACTTCAGACCAAAAACACCATTGATGGGTCAGTACTTTGGAATTTATGATGGACAGAAATTAGTTTCAGCCGCAGGTATGAGGATTCATCTAAACCATTATACAGAGGTGAGTAGCATAGTTACAGATCCAGAATACCGTGGCAGAGGTTTTGCTGTTGCACTTACTGCTCATTGTGCTCAAATCATCTTGAATGAAAGCAAAATTCCTTTTCTTCATGTTCTAACCACAAATGATACTGCAATATCGATGTACGAAAGGCTGGGATTTCAAAAAAGAAAGCTTATGTCGTTTTGGTTGATCAAAAAAAAGTAATTACCAGATATGCATGGCTTCCAATTTGAGTTCTTCTCCATAGAAGTTTTTGGCTGTTTGCTCAAATGAAGTGGTAAAATCCGAGACATAAAAGGAGTCTTCGCCTTGCCTTTTCTTCGCCAATAGGTTTTCTTCAGACAAAATTCTGTACACCTCATCTTTGACTACATCGGTTGAGTCAAGAATATCTACTTTTCCTTTATAATACTCGTTGATTTCATTTTTGATCAATGGATAATGAGTACAAGCTAGTAAAAGTGAGTCAATATTGTCCAAATCAGGATGGCTAAGGTAGTTTTCTATGACACTTTTTGAAATATTGCCACTATAGAACCCTTCCTCTATCATAGGCGCCAGCAATGGTGTAGCTAGCTGATTTACTTTAACTTTTTGATTGAGTGTTTTTATTTTATTGCGATAAATAGATGAACTTATAGTCGCTTTTGTAGCGATGACTCCTACATTTCGGTAGTCTTTTTTGATCACTGCATTGACCAATGGATCTACTACATTTACAAATAATGCTTTACCTTCGAAAAAATCCAAAAGCATATCATACGCCGCAGATGATGCCGAATTGCAAGCAATGACGATCATTTTGCAATTCTGCTCCAAAAGAAATTTGCTTATACGCAAGCAATAATACCTGATTGCATCCGCCGATTTGTCACCATAAGGAAGGTGTGCTGTATCCCCAAAGTAAATCAATCGTTCCTCAGGCATAAAATGATGAATGGCGTTGGCGACTGTCAGTCCACCAATGCCACTATCAAATATTCCTATCGGTTGTTCGGGATTGGAATTCATTTATTATTTTCTACTGTGTGATACCCAGCTTTGTCTTTACCAACTTGGTAGCATCAGCCGCAGGGTCTGCATACAGCACCACTCCCATTCCTGAGTCAAAAATGTATAAAAATCCATTTTCAGTAGCTACATCTTTTATGGCTTTATTGACTCTGTCCTGGATTGGCTTTAAAAGTTCTTCACTTTTTTCCATTATTTTTTGTTGACTGGACTGCTCAAACTCACCTACTTTAGCTTCTTCTGCTTTTAAGGTGGCTGCTTGTTTTTCAATCTCTACAGGTGCCAATGTTCCTCCGGCTTGTTTTTGCTGCAAGTCCTGGTACTTCATTTGCAAATCTTTGACCATTTCTTCTCCTTTTTTCTGAAACATACCTTTCATGACGTCTATATCCGAATTGGCTTGTTTTACTTCAGGTAATGATGTAAGAATTTCCTGAGAGTTGATATAACCCACTTTCTGAGCATTAAGGCTAAAAGTAGAAACTATAGTTATAAAAACTAAAATAAAAAATTTGTTCATGTTTTGCTTTATTAAAAAATTATGATTGGTTTGTTTTTATTTGATGTTCAATTTTTTCTTGAGATCTGCAGTCTTATCATAATCAGGATTTGAAAACAAAAGGCCTGTAGCTCCACCTTTATCAAAAATGATATCAAAACCTCTTTCTGCTGCAAAGTTTTCTATTGCGGCATACACTTTGTCCTGGATAGGGGCTACCATCTCTTGACGCTTTTTAAATAAAGCGCCATCAGGTCCAAATTTTGCTTTTTGCAACTCTCTTACTTCCGCTTCTTTTTTGACGATTTCATCTTCTTTTTTTGCTTTATCGTCCGAACTCAAAAGCACTTGCTCAGCTTGAAATTTGTTGTACATACTTTTAATCTTATCAAACTCCTGTGAGATTTCTTGTCTCCACTCCGCAGCTATCCGGTCCAATTCCTTTTGAGCATTCTGATAATCAGGCATCGATGACAGGACTTCATTGATGTCGACGAGTGCTATTTTCTGAGCATTTGTCGCAGATGTCATTCCTGCTATCAAAGCCAATACGAATAAGATGTTCTTGATTTTCATTTTTAAAAATTTTAATGGATTCTATAAAAATTTGCCAAAATTACGATTTTATTGATTTCTCTACATCATTCGAAGAAAAAGAATAATTATTTTATTGGTTTTCAAGGAAATTATCACATTCAAATCATACAACAAAGACAACAAATGGCTAAAAAAAGTTACTGTCATGTCCTTCTGTGTACGATCTTAACAACACATATCCAACACATTATCTGTTCATTATGATATTTACTACTGAAAATCACCCTACAACTTTAACTATAGTTTAACGTGCAAATTTTAACTTTTGGTGTTTTGATATAGAAATATCGTCTAGACTAAACGACAAATAATGATAGGCTATCCTCAATTTGTGCCTAATTTTAAACAAAGACTTTCTCTTGGGGTCTGAAAGAAAAGGCCTGAGTTTACCAATTTCTAAATTTTAGCTACATTTGCAGATTGAAACCTAACCATTTTTAAAAAGTAGCTGAAGTCATAGATTATTAAAATGAGCGCTTTCATTTCACTTAGTTTTTGTGTCGTTAACTATTTTATATCAGATCATTATTTATGAGCCAACTTTTATTAGACCATAACACGCTTAGTGCTGAGCAGATTTCAGATGCTATTCATCATCATTATAAGATTGAAATATCCCCATCATTAAAGGACAAAGTCAAAAGGAATCGCGATTTTCTCGATCAAAAACTGAGTCAGCAAGATGTAGTCATATATGGTATCAATACCGGCTTTGGATCCCTTTGTAATGTACGTATATCTGATGAAAATCTCGGAAAACTTCAAGAAAATTTGGTTTTATCCCATGCTTGTGGAATGGGTGAGTTGGTGCCTGAAGAGATCTGTCGTACCATACATTTATTAAAAATCATCAACCTTTCACATGGTTACTCAGGTATAAGACCGGAATTGTTAAACAAATTGGTTGATTTGTACAATGCGGGAATCACACCTGTCATTTTTCAACAAGGATCTCTAGGGGCATCGGGAGATTTAGCTCCTTTAGCACATCTAAGTTTGATGCTTTTGGGCAAAGGTCAGGTATATGTGAATGGCAAAATCACAGACACCAACCAAGCACTCATCGAAAAGGGAATAGATATAATTGACTTAAAATCCAAAGAAGGTTTAGCATTGCTCAATGGTACACAATTTTCACTAGCTTATGCCACCGAAATTATTACCAAAGGTCAAAAACTATTGGACCTATCCAACAAAATAGCCGCTATGTCTATGGATGCTTATGTGTGTGACATTGCTCCCTTTGATCATTTATTGCACGATGTTAGACCGCATTTAGGCCAAAGAAAGGTAGCCCAAACCATTTATTCCTACTTGGAGTCAAGTGGTATTCGCAACTTACAAAGACAAAGTGTTCAAGATCCTTACTCCTTCAGATGTGTGCCCCAAGTACATGGTGCTTCTCTGACTGCAATCCTACATGCCAAAGATGTCATCGATACCGAAATCAACTCCGTGACCGATAACCCAATTGTTTTTGATGAGGTAGACAAAGTACTTAGTGGTGGAAACTTTCATGCTCAGCCATTGGCATTGATCCTGGACTATCTGGCCATAGCGCTTTCTGAATTGGGTAGTATATCTGAGCGAAGAGTATATCAACTCATCAATGGAGATCGAGGATTGCCTGCATTCTTGACCAAATATCCGGGTTTGGATTCAGGATTTATGATTGCTCAGTATACAGCAGCTTCCATAGCTAGCCAAAACAAACAATATTGTACGCCAGCTTCCATAGATTCTATAGTCTCCAGCAAAGGACAAGAAGATCATGTTAGCATGGCCGCCAACGCTGCCACTAAATGTTATAAAGTGCTTCAGAACTTAATTTCTCTTTTGGCCATAGAACTTTTGACAGCAGCTCAGGCTATGGAGTTTAGACGTCCATCAGTATCATCTCCTGAAATAGAAGCTATGATTACAGAACTGCGTGCACATGTGCCTATGCTTGAAGAAGACAGGCTGATGCACGTAGATATGAAGTTTGCTGAAAACTTGGTCAAAAGGTGGATTTCGTAAGCTGCTATCAAACGAACTCTGTATCTGTGCCTGGCTTAAAATACTTATCTTTAACCTTAGCCAAATCCTTGGGGTCATCTACATAATTTTCTGTAAAGCCACAATGGGTACAAGTATATCTGGTCAAATAAATGGTTGTCAATCCAAAAGATACGGTATTGTATATATTTCCTTTGAAGGCACCACCTTCTATTTTTGCAATCTCGCTACTTTGGCATTTGGGACAACATTGACTATACTTCATAACCTATCTTCCTACATGTACTAATAATACAGATATATCTGATGGCGATACACCACTGATTCTGCTGGCCTGACCTATGGTTCTTGGTCGGATTTGATGCAACTTTTCCCTAGCTTCGAATGACAAAGACTTTAGTGACTTATAGTCAAAATGGTCAGCAAGTCGTACGGATTCAAGTCGATCCATTTTTTCTACCATTTCTTGTTCTTTGCGAATATAACCCTCGTACTTAAGTCCTATCTCGGCTATAGTGATGGTTTCTTCATCAAACCCATTTAAGTATTGATCCACATCAGGAAGTACGGTTCGCATTTCGTCAACAGAAATATTAGGTCTGGTAACGATAGATTTAGCTTTGATTTTTTGTTTTAATGGTGAAGAATCTTTACTTTCAAGTAAAGGATTGATCAAATCTGGATCTACACTGGTTTCTTCAAAAAACTTTTCGATAGATGCTGCATCAGAAACTTTTTTATGGACCCTTTCCATTCTATCTTCTAAGCCTTGCATACCCAACTTGTGCGCAAGTGGCGTCAAACGAATATCGGCATTATCCTGACGTAGCAATATCCTGTATTCTGCTCTAGATGTAAACATTCGATAAGGTTCGTTGGTGCCTTTATTGACTAGGTCATCAATGAGTACTCCAATATAAGCTTCTGACCTTTTCAGGATGAATGGTTCTTGGTCTTGAATAGCTAAGTGGGCATTGATTCCAGCCATAAGGCCTTGACAAGCAGCTTCCTCGTATCCCGTAGTACCATTGATCTGCCCAGCAAAAAATAGATTTTTGACGAACTTTGTTTCCAAGTTCATATGGAGCTGAGTAGGCGGAAAATAATCATATTCTATAGCATATCCAGGTCTGAACATTTTCATATTTTCAAAACCGGGTACTTTTTTGAGTGCTTTGTACTGCACATCTTCTGGCAAAGAAGAAGAAAAACCATTGACATATATTTCGCAGGTAGACCAACCTTCAGGCTCTACAAAAAGTTGATGCCTGTCTTTATCTGCAAACCTATTGATTTTATCTTCTATGGACGGACAATATCTGGGACCCAAACCTTGTATCCTTCCATTAAACATAGGTGATCGGTCAAATCCTTCCTTTAGAGTCTCATGTACTTCCTCACTGGTATAGGTGACATGGCAAGGGAGTTGCCTAGGTATTGTGGGTGTGTCTGTGTAAGAAAATTTTCCTGTTTTTTCGTCACCATCTTGTACTTCCATTTTAGTGTAATCCAGAGACCTTCCATCTATACGCGGTGGTGTGCCTGTTTTCATCCTACCGGATTCAAATCCTAACTCTATTAACTGTTCAGTAATGCCTGTAGCTGCCTTTTCTCCTGCTCTACCACCTCCAAATTGTTTTTCGCCGATATGTATCAAACCGTTAAGGAAGGTACCATTGGTCAATACAACAGCATCTGACTCTATCTCTAAGCCTAGTCCCGTAAGGATACCTCTGCATACACCATTTTTTACTAGAAGCCCAGGTATGGACTCTTGCCAAAAATCAATGTTGGGATGAGACTCCAACATTTCGCGCCATTTGGCAGCAAACATCATTCGATCATTTTGAGCTCGTGGAGACCACATGGCCGGACCTTTGGACATATTGAGCATTCGAAACTGCACCATCGAATAGTCAGTCACAATACCTGAGTATCCACCTAAGGCATCTACTTCCCGTACTATTTGCCCTTTGGCTACACCACCCATGGCTGGGTTGCAAGACATCTGTGCTATGGTATTCATATTCATGGTGACCAACAATACTTTGGAACCCATGTTTGCTGCTGCTACGGCGGCCTCACATCCTGCATGACCGGCACCTACTACTATTACATTATACTTTGGAAACATGGTGCAAAGATAACTACGATTTTGTTCTTAGAGTATAAATTTTACTTATTTTGTGTTAACCATAACATTTCCAATGATTTAAAACCTAAATACCACAGACCTTTTAATGAAAAAGAATGTTAAATTTTTTTTAACCTTAAGTTTAAAAAGATCACATTAACAACTTTTTTGCCAGATTTATCTTAGAAATCGGATAAATTGAAAGACCTTTGCAGATTATTTTTATAAATTACTTTCGAAAATATACATAAAATAAATAGGATTGCAAAACGTAATCTTTTTAACGGATGCATTTTCAATGAATTAAAAATATTGATTTTTCAAACTAATTTATTTTCATCATAAATAGAGCCACATGAATAAAAGAGGGATCGAAGTACTAAAAGATAGTAGATTGAGTAAGTCTACAGCTTTTACAAAAGAAGAAAAAGTGACTTTGGGTTTGAGAGGATTATTGCCCTATGCTATCTCATCTCAGGATAGACAAAAACTAAGGGTTATAGAAAATATTAGAAGGAAAGACTCCAACATAGAGAAATATATCTTTTTATCTGCCTTACAAGATAGAAACGAACGCCTTTTTTACCGAACTGTAATAGATTATATCCAAGAGATTTTGCCAATCATTTACACACCGACTGTAGGGGAAGTTTGTCAACAATTTTCTCACATTTATAGAATCGATAAAGGATTTTATATTACACCAGAAGACAAAGGTGATATTGCCGAACTATTGGACAATTGGCCACAGAAAGATGTCAGGGTTATCGTAGTGACCGACGGCTCTAGAATTTTAGGGTTGGGGGATTTAGGTTGTAATGGGATAGGTATTCCTATTGGAAAATTATCATTGTACACTGCAGGTGGTGGCATCAGGCCTGAATATTGCCTCCCTATTATGTTAGATATGGGCACTGATAATGAAAAGCTTCTCGATGAAATCTTTTACTTGGGATACCCACACAAGAGATTACAAGGTAATGAGTATGACGAAATTGTAGAAGAATTTGTTATGGCTGTACAAGAAAAATACCCTAAAGCGCTCATACAGTTTGAAGACTTCATCACACCAAACGCCTACAAAATACTAGAAAAATATATGGAAAAAGTACTTTGCTTTAATGATGATATCCAAGGTACCGCAGCTGTGGCTTTGGCAGGAATATACACATCTTTGCGTATCAAAAACGAAGCATTTAAAGACCAAAAAATCATGTTTTTAGGTGCTGGCTCTGCTGCAACAGGTATTGCTGATTTGCTTGTAAAAGCATTTATGACTGATGGCCTTACTGAAGAAGAAAGTTTGAAAAAACTTTGGTTTATTGATATCAATGGTTTATTGGTTAAAGATAGTCCTAATCTCATGTCTCATAACCTTCCATACGCCCATGAGTGTCCAAATATGCCTTTTTTAGAAGCTATCCGTGAGATAAAACCTACTATTTTGGTTGGTGCCTCCGGTGCGGCTGGTGCTTTTACTCAGGAAGTAATCGAGACTATGTGCGAAATCAATGCAATGCCAGTGGTGTTTGCTTTATCAAATCCAACATCCAAATCAGAGTGTACTGCAGAGCAAGCCTATACTTGGAGTCAAGGAAACATAATCTTTGCTAGTGGAAGTCCTTTCGAACCGGTTACTATTGGCCAAAAAACTTTTGTTCCTGGGCAAGGTAATAATGTCTATATTTTTCCAGGTATAGGTTTGGGAGCTATAGCTGTAGAAGCCAAATACCTGCCAGATAGTGTATTTCTTATAGCTGCAAGCGAGTTGGCTCGACAAATCCATCAATCTGATTTAGATCAAGGAACATTATATCCCAAGCTAACTAACCTTCGTACTATCTCATTTGAGATCGCGGTTGCAGTGGCAAACCATCTATGTGAAATTGGTCTTGCGCAAGCTGAAAAACCAAAAAATATGCGTACCCATATTAAGGATATTATGTATGATCCAAGTTATTAACTTACAAACCTTATAGGTTTTCGAAACCTATAAGGTTTGTAGGTAACTATATAAATTCTAAATCATCTCCTGATATTTCTGGCTTACCTTTATGAAATTTGATAAATTGTTGTTTTCCTTCAAAGTTTTCTAAAACCACTTCTCTGTGAAGTTTACTGGGCTGGACTTTCAAAAAAGTGTGGTAGGATGACCAATACCAATCTTCCATTTCTTTACATTATCCATGATGTACGGCGTTGTAGTGCACATAGCGTACACAATGTTTGAAATAGGGACCATTATCAATCAAACTTCTTTTCAAATAATCCAAAAATAAAGCTCCTCGACGTTGAAATCTCTTATTATATGCTTTAGAGTATGCATTACAAAAATTACTAAACTGCTGCATTACGTATTTTGGCCAGTCAATATTAGATTCCGGCTCTTTTTCTTTTTGCAAAAAGTAGTAATGAGATAATTCTTCTATAGATTTTATCCGGATTAAAAAATGAAAATGGTTAGGAAGTAAATTGTAGGCATAAAAATCGGCAACGGATATAATATGTTTTATCGCAAGCTCAAGAAAATATGAATAGTTGTCCGCTTCTCTGAAGAGATTTTCTGAACCTACAGCATGATTAAATACATGAAAAATGTGCTCAGGTAGTAAAGGTCCGTGATATTTCATATTGTTATCTTATAAACCTTATAGGTTTCGAAAACCTATAAGGCTTGTGAATTAAATCATCCCCAAAAACTCATCTTCTGTCAATATCTGAACCGTACCCAATTCCTGTGCCTTTTTCAACTTAGAGCCAGCTTTTTCGCCTACTACGAGTATGTTGAGATTAGAACTCACAGCCGAAATATTTCTGGCACCGGCTTTGGCTGCTTTTTCTTCGGCTTCTTTGCGACCCATCTTGAGCAGTGTTCCAGTAAATAAGACTGTTTTACCAGAAAAAACGGCATCTTGTGCTACTTGTAGGGGCTTGTCTTCTGTTGTTTGGTACAGATTGACTCCATAAGACTCCATTTTTTGGAGCATAGTTATATTTTTTTCATTGGCAAACCAAGTGCTTACATTCTCGGCTACCACAGGACCGATATCTTTGATTTCAAGGAATCTTTCTTTTTCCCAGTTTTGCAAATCATGGACATGTGTTATTTGCTCAGCTATGAGTTTACTTGCTCTTTTACCCAGATGATGAATGCTAAGAGAGTGCAGTAATTTTTGAATAGGATTTTGTTTGGCTTTTTCTACAGATGCTTTGATCTTGTCAGCGGATCTCTTTCCAAAACCATCCAATGATGCTATACTTTCATAATCGAGACAATAAACATCGCTTATATCCCGTAGCCAGCCTAACTCATAAAATCGCTCTACATTGGACTTACCAAATCCATCTATATCCATGGCTTCTTTAGACACATGGAAGATCATTTTTTGAAGGTCTTGGGCACCACATACACAGTTGGGACATCGCCATGCCGATTCTCCTTCTTCCTTAATAAGCGCAACATCCTTTTCTGTGGGATTTACAGGACAAAACTCTGGAAAGGAAATTACTTTTTCATCTCCCTTTCTGAGCTCGGGAAAAGATTTCACAATATAGGGTATTACATCGCCTGCGCGCTCTACCAAAACCGTATCTCCAAGTCTTAAGTCTTTGGAAGTAATAAACTCCTCATTGTGAAGTGAGATAGATGAGACTGTTACACCTGCCAAATATACGGGTTCTATCTTAGCCACAGGAGTGATAGATCCTACTTTACCCACCTGATATTCTACCGCTATGAGTTTACTTGTCGCTTGTTTTGCCTTAAATTTAAAAGCAACTGCCCATCTGGGATGATGAGCCGTAAATCCACATTTCTCTTGGTAATCCAGTCGATTTACTTTGATCACCATTCCGTCGATTTCGTAGGCGAAGTCATCTCTTTTGGCTTCCCATTCCTTTATAAACTGATGTACTTCCGTGATGCTTTTACATAATTTTTTTTCATCTTTTGGTATTTTAAAACCTAACGAACCCAACAACTCTATACCAGCAAAATGACTCTCCAAAGCAGGCAAAACATCATTCCCAGCCTGATCTACAGCATAGGCCAATTGGTAAACAAAAGCTTCTAAGCCACGTTTTCGGGTTTCGTTAGCATCTTTGGTACGGAGTCCACCGGTGGCCGCATTGCGCGGATTAGCAAAAAGGGTGAGTCCTTCTTTTTCTCTTTCGGCATTGATACGTTCAAAATTATCTTTTCTGATCAGTGCTTCTCCCCTGAGTTCAGCTTTTGCAATACCATGAGCAGAAAACAAGGCTTTGAGGGGAATACTCGACATCGATTTTGCGTTGGGTGTCATTTCTTCGCCAAAAGTACCATTGCCACGCGTGGCCGCTCTGACAAGCAAGTCATTTTCATACAGCAATGCGATACTACCTCCGTCATATTTGGGCTCTACCGTATATTCTATAGATGTATCCGAACCAAGACTACATAATTTTTTGATAGATGTATCAAAATCATTAAGATCATCTTCATTGTAAGAATTGTCCAATGAAAGCATGGGAACCGTATGCTGTACAGGTGGAAAGTCTCCGGACAAATCATTGCTGACCCGCTGTGTGGGCGAATCTGGTGTAATGAGATCTGGATACAACGCTTCCAAAGCCACCAACTGTTTATAAAGCTGATCATACTCAAAATCAGATATCAATGGATTGTCTTCGATATAGTATTTTCTTTCATGAAAAACGAGGACATCCCTCAGTGATGATATATCCTGTTTTTGTGCCGGCTGATTTAATAATTTTTTACTTAAATCTGTAAATACCTGCTGTTTTTCTGCTGTGTACATGGAAAAAGTAATTAGTAACACAAATGTATGGATTATTCCTAATTATGCGGTGAAGTATTCCTTAATATTCCAGACTAGAATGCTCTCGCAAGGTTGCATGATGAAGAAACTTCAAATTTTAAATGGCCAACTTTGGGCGTGCCCCTATGGGTCAGGCTATCATGCTAAAGTCATACTTATAGCTTGATAGACTTTGACACAGTCCACTTTACTTCCCGACACTCCGTTCTGGTCGTGTCCGCTTCTATCCTTCACGCAAAAGGAAGTTTGACCAAGCTGATAAAGAGTTTTTGACATGGGTAATAAATATTTTATAAATATCGTTTTATATCAATATCCAATCCCATGCGTTTATCTCTGATCCTGTTTCTTTCACTTTGTTATGGCTCCATTTTACTGGCTCAGGCCCCAAAAGATACTGTTATTGACATTTGTCATACGTACATATATTTTGGTTCTAATGAAGCCGTCTTAGATACAAATGCTCAAATGAAATACCCAAACCCCAAAAATGAAGAAGAACAAAAAGCCAATCGACGAGTGGAGATTGTTATCAGGGAGTGTGATGATTAAATAAAATGCTCATCACACTCCTTGAGACTAACGTATCTTAACCAATTTTTTGCTTA